>DUTM01000094.1 GCA_012842085.1 Mycobacteriales bacterium
TCAAGAGATTTATGCTGCATCATGGGTTTTTCTCTAATTTTTGCAACCTCGATAGTGGGCATGAAAAGGGCAATATCGAGGTGAAAGTAGGATATCACAGGCGGAATATGCTGGTACCGGTCCCTAGCTTTAACGATATCCGGGAGTTTAATAAAGAACTGCTTAAGCGTTGCGATAAAGATATGCAAAGAAAGCATTATAAAAAGGGTAAAGACATAATAGAGCTCTTTGAAATAGATAAGGCATCTATGAATCCTTTACCTGAAGTACAGTTTGAGGTGTACAAGCTAGAACCTGCAAAAGCCGATAAATATGGTAAGGTGAAATTCGATAACGGCCTGTATTCATCCTCACCGTCTTTAGCAGGCCAAGAGGTCTGGGTAAAAGCCACTGCCGGTGAAGTCATTATAATGAATCAAGAATACCAAGAGGTAGTAGCCCACGACAGACTTTATGGCAGGCAAAAGGAATCTATGAAATGGCCTCCCTATTTGACACTTATGGCAAAAAGGCCTAGGGCATTAAAATATACGGAGTTCTTTAACCAATTGCCATCACCTATTCAGGAATTTTTCAACCGATGTTCACTTTTAGAAAAGAAAGCGGCATTAAAGCTGTTGGCAAAAGTAGCCCAAGAGGGCAGCTTAGAACGGGCCATAGATACATTTCAAGAAGCAATTAACAGTGATGTGTATGATCAAGACAGCCTTTGGGCTATTTACACGCGGTTAACTTCAGATCCCATTGAAATTATGGATATTACACTTCCGGAAAAAGTTCCGGAACCTAAAGGGTATTATCCTGATATTACCGTCTACGATGCACTTCTAGGAGGTGGGCGGTAAATGGAGACCCTAATTAAAACCTGCTGCAAGAAACTAAGAATCGGCCAAGGCTTCTACGAGGGGTATAAAGATATCCAAGCCCAAACCCATGAGGAATTTCTGCTTAAGCTGTTACAACAGGAGTTAAAGAACCGGGAGATGACACGGAAAAAAAGGCTCCTAAAAACGGCTAACTTTGATGTGATTAAGACACTTGAAAATTACTCCTTAAGTTATTCAAACAGATTCGAAAATGCGATTTGTTAATCTGTGATGAGTGGGGGTACATCGCGTTTGAAAAAGAAGGGATACAGCTCCTTTTCCAAATCATTTCGGAATGCTACG
This sequence comes from Mycobacteriales bacterium, assembly GCA_012842085.1. Taxonomy (GTDB): domain Bacteria; phylum Actinomycetota; class Actinomycetes; order Mycobacteriales; family Mycobacteriaceae; genus Lawsonella. The sequence goes on from DUTM01000094.1 coordinate 1,170, forward strand.
AAACCAAAAGCATTATCATTACGACAAATATTGACTTTAGCAAGTGGAATAGGGTGTTCTACGATGAGAAAATGACCAGCGCTATTATTGACAGGCTTGTACATCACAGTCATTTACTAATCTTTACCGGAACCAGCTGGCGGCTAAAACACTCTACCATCAATTGCTAAAACTGGATCCGGGGTGCTATAAAAATTAGGTTCCGGAACGCTACATTTTAAGCTTGCCAAAAACACCTAGGTCGGTCTCATCAAAATGCCTACCTATGCTAATCATTTCTGGTGCATGATCTGCTATCAAACGCCGAAATACCGGATTTCTCCAGTATCCGCCATACACCATCTCCGACAGGCCAGCGTGATAAGGTGCATTTCCCTCGATAAGAATAGGACCGTCACGGCTAATGGCTATATCCCATCCCACAGCACTCACCGGGATCATTTTCGCAGCCCGCTTGGCAACCATGATGGCCTCCTGAAAGAAAGGAATTACGAAACCGTCAAACACTACCCCCGTGTCAGGATGGCGCTCCAGATTAGAAAATCCATATTTAGGCATAGTGTATCCCCTTCGCATGAGTGTGCCTTGCTCCAAATTTACCCCAACAAAGCATCCTCCCGCCGACGCATTGTCAATGCAACTTTTGCCCGCGCCCATTCTAGCAAATGCAGACATCACACCGACCTCTCCTTCGTCCGTTCTATACGTGTCGATGCGTAGGGTGTTTACTGAAGAGGAATGAAGCTCTGCCATCTTGGGGTGTTGATCAATTACCTCCTGATACACATAATCACCTTTAGGCAGTTCGCTTCCCCTCTTTGCAAGAAGTTCAGAGATATTTGGCAAGTCAAATTTAAAGCATCCTCTGCCCTGCATTCCACCTGTCGGTTTACCGAAGATTGAGGCAACGGATGAGTTGCTTACTAGCAACTTAAGCACAGTCAGTAGTTGCTGTCTGTCAGAAACCCGTATAACATCATCGCCGATGAAGAACTGGTTTCTTATGTTGAAGCCTACTTGTCTCGCCAACCTAATATCCATTTGCCTGAAAAAGAGGTCAAATGAGATCTTGTTGTTTAGAACTGACGTCCAAAGAGGATCGTTAATCCGGTCATACACCTGCCCAATGTTCTTCCCGCCAACATAGGCGTAAATGTTAGCAGGCGAATCTCTTCTGTACAGAGGATATGAAAAGTAGTGCGCGGGTCTAGCGCCATCGCGAAACCAAAGCTTAATAATTTCAATCAGCATAGCATAAAGAGGTTTTCGGGCGCAATCATTCATTACTGTAAGACTTGAACTAAGTAAACAGGAAATTCGCTTGAATAAATGCATTCGGTCTCCCACCCCCTACGATAAAATACTGGACGCGGTTGAAATACAATCCATCGGCATCTATGCATTACTCGCACCAAACATCACATTTATCGATAATGTGTGGCACTTTGATTAGCAGACAGGAATAGTGGTTTCTCTTTTACACTCTCATTTGTGCCGTACCCGAGAACACGATTTACGTGATCAATCAGCTCGTAGTCATGACTCCGGCTGCCATGCGAACAGACCAGTATCTCATAGGTCGTATTCTCGGTCAGGATGAACTGAAATTGCATGATTCCTTTGACGGCCCTTACCTCCCTACTAAGTGCAAATCAAAGCTCCGTATGCCATCCTCGTTCGCTGTCTCTACAGCGCAACCGTGCAAAATGCACTATCTTCCACGTTCAAGTATCCGTCCCATCACCACGCATACCACCATTATCTAAAATGTACACGTAACCCCAATCGTAACACCATCGTCGCCTATCATCCTAGGCTCATGATCTCGTACCAATGTCTTCCTGAAACATTCATGAAATAAAAGATCAGGCACGTAAAACACATGATACTCTCCGACCTACCTTGAAAGCAATTGACGTTGTCAATGAAGGCGAGTAAGGCCTCGTTAGGAAGTAGACAATGCGACCATATACTAGCTAACATAAGCCTTTTTGGACAACCTCTAATCGGAACTAAGGCAGCCCAAAGCTTTTCCAATGTAAAACAAGCCAATGTATGTAATAATAACTACAACAGGGGGCCAGTATGAATCCAGATTGTGTATGATACAGATACCCAGCAAACCGAGTGTTGCTGTCATACACCATATGACTAAATCTGTCTTTAGGACGTCGCCGTCTAGGCAATGACACAACCTATCATATATGTGACGCCGATCACCTAATAGGACCCCGGATCGACCTAGAGTTCGACGCACAATTGCAAACGCCGTATCACAAATCGGTACAGCCATGATAAGCAACCATCCAAACACACTTCTTGTAGGCCGCAAAGTCAAGAAACCAAGCCGATATGTTGCAAGCCCAAATATGTAGCCTAGATATAAGCTGCCACAGTCTCCCATGAAAGTCTTTGCAGGTGGTAAGTTGAAAACCAAGAACCCTATACAACCGCCTGCAACTGTCAGCAAGATAATAGTCCAATATGGATTACCACTCATTTGAGAGACTACTGAACCAGCA
>DUTM01000011.1 GCA_012842085.1 Mycobacteriales bacterium
CGAACCTCTCTTCCCACTCGTTGATGCACACACGCATCTTGATTCCTGTGAGGTTCGGCAGGAACAGGTTCACGCCGTTTTTTACCCATAGGTGGTGGCTACTCCTTTGCAGTGTGGTGATCGTGCTGTGGTGACGGTAGTGGGGTCAGATTAGTCGTTGTTAATGGGTGCCCATTCGGGACCGGTTTCTCCCAACTCCGGATCCAGCTTCTGGAACACCGGCTTCGGCTTGGAAAGTGGAGTGCCGGGGGTAATGTCCTGACGTTCCCACTTGGCTTGTTCAACCTCGTAGTCGCCCATAATCACCGGATAGCTACGGCCCGCTTCTGGGACGCCCACCCCGACGGGGTTGACGGGCATGTCGTCCACAACCTCATGAATTTCCGGCTGTGCCGCCCAGATTCCGTCACCACCCAAGGTTTCGAAAATCTGCTGTGAGGCATGTGGCATGAACGGGGTCATCATAGTGTTGGCGTCCTGCACCGCCTGCAGTGCAGTGTGCAGCACGGTGCCCAAACGCTCTTCAGCTTCAGCAGCGTCCGGCCCACCGGCCTTCACTGTTTTCGCAATCTGCCAGGGTGCCTGCGCCGCAATATAGCGGTTGGCATCCGCAACGTAGCGCATAGCTTCACTAATGCCGGCCTTGAAGCGTGCCCGATGCAGGTTCTTACCCACCACATCGAAGGCTTCCTCAGCCCGTTTCCGTAGCTCCATATCCGCATCGGTCAGGGTTCCGGGGGTGGGAATCTTGCCGAAATTCTTGTGTGCCATAGAAACGGTGCGGTTGACGAGGTTGCCCCACTCGTTGGCGAGTTCTTGGTTGGTGCGGCGGACGTATTCATCCCAGGTGAAGTCCGTGTCCTGGTTTTCGGGGCCGGCAGCTGCAATAAAGTAGCGGAGCGCGTCGGGGCCGAACTCTTTCAGGAAGTCCTTCACGTAGATAACAACGCCACGCGAGGAGGAGAACTTGGAGCCGGACATGGTGAGATATTCGGAAGAGACGACCTCGGTGGGCAGCTGCAGCTCTCCCAGCATGCTTTCCTCTCCGCCTTTAGCTCCCTCGCCGTTGTATCCAAGCAGTTCAGCGGGCCAAATCTGGGAGTGGAAAGTGATGTTGTCTTTGCCCATGAAGTAGTAGCTCAGCGCTTCTGGGTTGTTCCACCATTTGCGCCAGGCGTCCGGTTCACCAATGCGGTAGGCCCATTCAATGGAGGCGGAAAGGTAGCCGATGACGGCATCAAACCACACATAGAGGCGCTTATCTTTGCGGTCTTGCCAGCCCTCGACGGGGATGGGAATACCCCAGTCGATGTCGCGGCTCATGGCGCGGGGCCGAATATCATCCAGCAGGTTGAGCGAGAATTTAAGAACGTTGGGACGCCAGTCTTTGCGTCCCCGGAGCCAGTCCCCCAGGGCGTCTGCCAGCGCAGGCAGATCCAGGAACCAGTGTTCGGTCTCCACAAACTTGGGAGTTTCGCCGTTTACTTTCGACACCGGGTTGATGAGGTCTGCGGGATCCAGTTGGTTACCGCAGTTGTCGCACTGGTCACCCCGAGCACCGTCGTAGTCACAAATGGGGCAGGTGCCTTCGATGTAGCGGTCCGGGAGGGTACGGCCACTGGAGGGGCTGATGGCGCCAACGGTTTTCTTGGTGACAAGGTATCCGTTCTTGGCGACGTTGCGGAACATTTCCTGCACCACGGCGTAGTGGTTGCGGGTGGTGGTGCGGGTGAAAAGATCGTAGGAGAGTCCCAGGCCGGCAAGGTCATCCACGATGACGCGATTGTAGCGGTCGGCCAGGTCGTGCACATTCATGCCTTCTTTGTCGGCTTGCACGAGGAGTGGAGTTCCATGCTCGTCGGTGCCGGAAATCATGAGGACATCATTTCCCGACATTCGCTGGTACCGGGCAAACACGTCGGAGGGGACACCGAATCCGGAAACGTGCCCAATGTGGCGGGGTCCATTAGCGTACGGCCAAGCAACAGCAGTAAGAACAGGGATACTCATGACATTCATTCTAGGTGGCTAGCGACAGTTACACCTATTTTAGGCTAGCGTGCGGCAATTACTGCTTCGTAAAGATCCCGTTTGGAAACACCAGTACGTTTCGCAACTTCACCGCAGGCATCCTTCATCCGCATGCCGTCGGCCACTAGTGCCTGCACATCCCCCACCAGATCTGCGGGATCTTCACTGGCTGCTGTTTCCTCGCCCGGCGCAACCACAACCGTGATTTCGCCACGCACCCCATCCTGTGCCCATTCCGCAAGTTCCGGGAGAGTTCCGCGGCGGCATTCTTCGTAGGTTTTGGTGAGTTCGCGGCACACTGCAGCGTCCCGCTCCCCCAAGATTTCTGCGCCCAGGGCCAACGTGTCGGCAATGCGGTGGGTGGATTCAAAGAAGATGACGGTGCGCGGCTCGGTACGCAAGCTTTCCCACCATTGGCGTTGCGGTCCGGGTTTGCGCGGCGGGAAACCGTCGAAGGCGAAGCGATCGGTGCCAATACCAGAGATCGCTAGTGCGGTGAGGGGTGCGGATGCTCCCGGCAGGCAGGTGACGGGGATTCCTGCCGCTGCTGCCAGGGACACAATTCGGTAGCCGGGATCGGAGACGGTGGGCATACCAGCATCAGAGACCACCAGCACCGTCATCCCCTGTTGCAGAAATTCCAGCAGCTGGGGCGCGCGGGCGCGTTCGTTGTGGTCGTAGTGGGAAAGAATCTTGCCACCAATGGTGACACCCAGATCGTGGGCGAGTTGCACGGTGCGGCGGGTATCTTCGGCCGCCACAATATCGGCGTTCTGGAGTGCGTCCCGCAGCCGCGGCGTAGCGTCGCCCAGGTTTCCTAAAGGTGTCGCAGCCAGATATAAAGTGCCTGTTTGTTTCTCAATTCCCACGCACACCAGTGTACAAGCCCCAGGGAGCTGCCGCTATTAGGTAGGATCAAGCACGTGGCAGCTAGCACATCCGAGTCCGCCTCCCGTGACGTTGCAGAGGGTAACGGCACGGCTTCCGGCGCTGCCCAGAAAACCAACCAGAAACGTGGTTCTGCCTATTTGCCGCGCCACCAAGTTGGGATGCGGATACCGCGGTTGAGTCCACGGGTAGATACCCCCCGCCGCATCGGACGCGCCGTGAAGGATCAGGTGGTGGCGGCTGGTGAGGTTTGGCCTCGCCGTCCCCAAGCCACCGATACTATTCGAGGCTGGTATGTTACCGCTTTCCTGGCAATACTCGGTTTTTTCACCCGCTTCATTGGTCTTAAAGATGCCACCGATGTGGGAACCCCCGTCTTCGACGAGAAACATTACGTGCCGCAGGCGTGGCAGATGCTCTTCAACCAGGGGGTGGAGGACAATCCTGGCTACGGCCTCGTGGTGCATCCGCCTTTGGGGAAACAGATCATTGCTCTTTCGGAGGCGCTATTCGGATACAACCCATTGGGGTGGCGAGCAGCCAGCGCCCTCGCAGGAGTTATTTGCATCATTTTGGTGGTGCGGATTACGCGGCGGTTGACGGGCTCCACCTATGCGGCTGCACTTGCGGGCCTGCTTATGGTGTGCGAAGGCATGTTCACGGTGGTGTCCCGCACGGGTCTGCTCGACATTTTCCTCATCACTTTTGTGTTGGGTGCGCTCCTGAGCCTTCTGAAAGATAAGGACCAGGTGGAGGACCGGATGTTGGTGACGCTGCGGGAGGGGCGCACCTATATTTCGCCGTTTGGTCCGCGCTGGGGATTCCGTTGGTGGCGTTTTACTGCGGGAATTTTGCTGGGGCTCTCCATTGCCGTGAAATGGTCGGGGCTTTACTTTGTTGCTGTTTTTGGGGTGCTGAGCGTGATGTGGGATGTGGCCTTGCGCCGCCGCTACCGCGTCTCCCGCCCCTGGGTGGGTACTATCCGGCGGGACCTGCTTCCGGCTTTGGGTTCCCTCGCGGCGCTTCCCTTGCTGGTGTATTTCTCTAGTTGGTGGGCGTGGCTGCGCTCTGAGACTGGCGTCTACCGGCACGTGGTTGGCAATGAAGTGCCAGCCGAAGGCTTTTTCAGCTGGGTTCCGTCGCCCTTCCGGGCACTGTGGTACTACCACCAGCAGATGTTGGAGTTTCACTCGTCGCTCACAACCAGTGCTGGCTACGAGCATCCGTGGGAATCGAAGCCCTGGGATTGGCTCATCAACCTGAAACCGCTGCTCTACTTTTTTGAGGCCACCCCGCAAGGCACATGTGGCCCCGATGGCTGTGTGCAGGCGATCCTTTTGCTGGGCACCAGCATGATCTGGTGGGCCGGCGTCTTCATGCTGATGTGGGCACTGTGGAAAGTGTTCCGCCACCATGATCCGCGCTATGTGGTGGTGTTGAGTGGATATGCGGCTGCCTGGATCCCCTGGTTGTTGACGTGGGATCGGCAAATGTATTTCTTCTACGCTTCCGCCATTGTCCCGTTTTTGTGCATGGGTTTGGGGATGGCGCTAGCAGAATTGGATGGTTGGGTGCCGGCGACCCCTCCCGCCTCCGCCAACCGCTTCCGTAAATGGTTTGCCCGCTGGGGGCAGGATCTGCGGCTTGGGCGCGTAATTGTGTCTGTGTATATGGGGCTTGTGGTGGCTAACTTCGTGTGGATTCTGCCCATTGTGTTAGGCACCCCCATTACTCCGGGACTGTGGAAATATCAGCACTGGCTCCCCACTTGGTAAAGCACTTCCCTACTTGTGCTGAGCCGCTAATTCTCCAGCCGCTAGCTGCGCCGATTGAGGAAACTGTCGGCGGAGGCGCGCCCCGCACCAAAAACGATTAATGCTAACAGCACGGCGATAATAAGGAACTGCATTTGCACTTGGGAGCTCGAGCCCGGCTGGTTCCCGCCAACGATGAGGAAGAAAGTGTAGTAGACCTCGGTGAGCAGTGCGAGAGCCGCCATCAGGGGTGTCAGGATTCCGATACCGACGGTGACCGCGCCTAGGAGCAAAACGACGCCGATAATAACGGCGGAGCCTAGGGCCCAAGGCATGCCCCAAACATCGAATGCATGTGCGCTGGAGTCCAGGCCGTGGACGAAAAAGATACGGTAACCCTGAAATCCGAGTACAACTGCGGAGACAATACGAAGCAGTAAAAGCGCCGCGTCTTGGAGCCAGGGTTTATTGAGCATAATGTCATCGTAGCCGACGATATGGGCGACATCGTGGAACGTAGGCGGGGAAACTTTCAATAGTAAAAACGGCCGAGACGCTTGGTCTCAGCCGTGTGTAGTGGTGGAGCTAAGGGGAATCGAACCCCTGACCTTCTCGATGCGAACGAGACGCGCTACCAACTGCGCTATAGCCCCAGGCTTCACTCACTGTACCAGCGAGTGAGAGTATCCAAAAAATCGTTTTAGCGGACGTTTCTATCCAACGTTTCGGTAGTCGTCATCCGGGGAGATCCGGAACTGTCGAACTGAGCCGGCTGCTTCGGCGTCATCCCAGTAGTCGACGCTCCGTCCGCCGGTGTATTCACCGCCAGAATAGGGGTCGTAGTACTCGACCCTCTCGTCTTCCTGGTAGTGGTACTCGGTTTGCGGCACCTGGTGGTACGCGCCCACTTCCTCTTCGGGTATCGGCCTCTCCCCGAATGTGCCTGCTGGGTAATTATCGGGGTTGAGATGCACCTTGCCGAAACGGTCACGGAGATAGCCGTTTTCGTCGTAGGTGAACTCTTCTGCGTGTTCAGCTACGTAGCCTGCCATAAAGTTTTCGGTGTCGAGGTGGTCGAAGATCGGGTCACCATCATCCGTGTCGACCAACAAGTACTGGCCTCGGAAACTGGTATCTACACCTTCTGCGCGGCGTTCATCATATGCGTCTCGTTCCCGGCGGGCGTGACGGAGTCGAGCCATGCGGCGCGCACGTAGCTCTTTTTCGAGGCGTACTTGGCTGCGCAGTCCTGCCAGATAGAGCGCAATAATTACCACATTCACAGCGGGCGCAACCCATACTGCGCCACCGTAAATAATTGCGGTGGTGAAGGCCGGAATGAGAAGTACCAACAGGAAAAGAAACAGGTTGCGGCGGCGCCGATAAAGCTTTTGGGCGTTCTTCTGGTCTGCGACAGGATCGTAGACTCCGCGGCCGCGGCGGCGTTCCGCGTAGGCAATATCAGCCGCATCCATCGACATTTGCGGAGCAGGCTCTGGAATGTTGCGATCCGTCTTCTTGAAGGAGCCAATAATGCTCGCGAGAGCTCCTGTTAAACCGGATGCTTCCTTTTTCTCTTCCTCTTCAGAAGCTGTCTCAGCATAGGCGACGGCCTCGGCGGCTTCCACCCCATAGTCGCCATCTGCGGCTTCTGCGGTATCCACAGTATCTGCAGAAGATTCCTCATCGCCTTCCTGCAGGTCCTCTTCCTCCTGCAGTGTCTCTACAGCTTCGTCAACCTCTACGACCTCTTCAACCCTGTCGGTCACGTCGGTGTCATCGCCGAGGTTCTCGTCTACGAATTCGTCAACATCGTCGACTAGACCGTCAACAATATCTTCCTCAACATCCTCTTCGACGATTTCGTCCTCAGATTCGTCCTGCAGTCCTGCACCTTCTGCAGTGTCCTCGTAAGCATCAAGGCTTTCCGAGATGAGGTCGGAGGTGAGAGGAATTTCTTCGGTGATAGCATCTTCGGCGACAGGAGCTTCTTCCTCAAACGGCAGTGTCGCTTGGATGAAGTCCTGCTGGGTGTTTGCGGCCATAGTGATGTTCCTTTCCTGGGAACCATCAGCATCTTCGATAATGGCTTCAGATTCTGCGTCATCGGCCTGATCAACTGGGCGTGGACGGATAACGCGTCGAGGGGAGAGCCGTTTACTGTCCCCGCGGTGCAACACTCGAGTTTCTGAGAATGCCTTCGAGGTACGACGAATAGGCTCGCGGGTATTAACGAGCATGGGGACCAACACTAGGAGCCATACGACAACTAAGAGCACAATCAGCCAAGTGCTTGTCATTGCGTCACCACTCCCTCAATAAATAAAAAACGGTTCTCTTCAATTTCTAGGTTAACCAGCATTTATGCTGAATCATTTTTGACACACCGAGAGAAGCCAGCAAACCCATAATCGTTACACCCCAAGCATAGTCAACAAATTTCAATCCAGTCCCACCAGTAACACTAGACACATTTTAGGGTTTACGGGCAGAGAAAGGCGTTTGCTCAAAGAGCGCTAGCCGCAAGACGTTTCAATACCAGCCGCGAAATAAGATCAGCTAAATACGGTCCGCCCAGTGGGAGGCTTTGCCCGCGCTCACAATCCGGTGCGCAGCACCCGCCGGATAATCCTCCAGGAGCACCGCCCACAATTCGTGCTCCTCATATTTGCCGTTAATTTTGAAATACCCACGCAGTAAACCTTCGTGCCGGAAACCAATTTTCCCAAGCACAGCTTTACTAGCGTCGTTGCGGGGGTGCACAGTCGCCTGAATACGATGCAAATCTAGATGGTGCCACCCGTAGTCAACCGCCAATGCTGCTGCAGCCGTCGCAACACCCCGGCCAGTCACCGCAGTATCCACCCAATAACCCAACGTGGCACCATTTATCGGGCCGCGCTCAATCTTGGTCAATATCAGCTGCCCCACTGGCTCCCCATTCAGCTGAATCACAAATGGAACCAGATAGCCATATTGGTAGGACTTCCACAGCCACTTGTAGTGGTCTTTCCACTGGCGGCGGGCGGTGAGCTCATCCCAAGGATCCTCCACCCCAATATCGGGTTCCCAGGCTGCAATATCCGTGCGGGAGCGCAAACGCGCAGCAACAATAGCGTCGCCGTCGCTGCGACGTGGCAAACGGAGATTTACTTCCCCTGCCTTAGTAAACAGGCTCGGGGTGAGTGGAGCTGGTTGAAACCAGTTAACCCCTCTGCGCCAAGAACAGCACGTCCACTTCTTCACCAGTACGAACCTCAGTTAATTCGGGCGGCACCACGATTAGAGCATTAGATTCGGACAGTGACGCCAACAAATGGGAGGTGGAGGGATTGGCACCGGCCAACGCCTGCACCAGGTATTCTCCCGTCGCCTCATCTCGCATAAGTTGTGCTCGCAAATATCCGGCGCGGCCCTTCATGGAGGTGACGGGGGTGATGGTGCGAGCGCGAACAACCCGGCGCATCGGGTGGCGTTTGCCCAGAGCAATACGAATCATGGGGCGCACCATCAGTTCAAAGACTAACAATGCTGATGCGGCGTTGGAGGGCGCCAGGAAGGTGGGGATTTGGTCTGCCCCTAATAGGCCGAAACCTTGCACGGAACCTGGGTGCATTGCTACCCGTTCCACTTCCACTTCACCTAGGTCGCTCAAAACAGAGCGCACATGCTCGGAAGCAATACCGCCTACGGCACCTGCAATAACTACGATTTCTGAGCGCAGCAACTGCGTTTCTACTAGCTCCCGGAAGGCACGGGGTTCGGTGGAGACAATGCCTACCCGGTGGACTTCCGCACCGGCATCAGCAGCAGCTGCAGATAGTGCATAGGAGGCGACGTCATAGACTTGGCCTTGGCCAGGTTTGCGGTCCAAATCCACTAGCTCATTGCCGACGCTAATAATGGATACGCGGGGACGCGGATGCACAAGAACTTTTTCCCGTCCCACGGCAGCCAACAACCCAACCTGGGCGGGACCCACGATCGTGCCAGCATGTACCGCAATGTCGCCGGGGGTGACGTCATCTCCTATCTTGCGGACAAAGTCACCCGAGTTAACGCGCCGTTTGATGGTTACGCGTGATTCACCGTTGTCAGTCCACGCCAGGGGAACTACCGCATCGGCTAAAGCAGGCATCGCGGCACCGGTGAAAACCCGCACTGTTTGTTTGGGTTGCAAGCGAGTGTGCATGCGGGATCCTGCAGAAATATCTCCCACCACCGGCAGACTCACCTGAGAGGGCGTGCTGTCGCTAGACGAGGGGGCATGTTTGACGTCAACTGCGCGAACTGCGAAGCCGTCAATGGCAGCTTGGTCGAATCCAGGTAAGGGGGCAGTTGTTTCCACTTCTTCAGCACAAAGTAGGCCGAGAGCATCGCGAATCGAAACCCGAACTGGGTTGGGTGCGACGGCAGAGGCGGTCACCAAAGCCTGCTGTTCTTCAACAGAACGCATTCCACTCCTCCGAGTTGTGAACGAAATTTACGCGTCCCGCAAGCCGTGGAGAGGATAGCTTGCAATCCGCAATTATTGTGCGTGTCGCTATCGATGTCATCCATCGACGTCTTGTTTCAGTCTATCCTTTAACCACTCGCGTAGGTCCGATCCGTACGTTTCATCTTGAAGTGCAAAATCTACGGATGCGCGAATAAACCCGCCCGGGTTGCCTAGATCGTGGCGCACACCGTGATGAACCACAACATGGGTGGGAAGCCCCTCTTCCACTTGTAGGGCAATTGCATCAGTTAGTTGCAATTCGCCTCCAGCACCCGGTTCGATCCGCTGCAATGCTCCAAAAATGGAGCGATCCAGAATGTACCGTCCCACAGCCGCAAAATTGCTGGGAGCATCCTCTGGATCTGGTTTCTCCACCATGCCCTTCACCCGCATGACCCGACCTTCATCAGCTGGATCACCAGTGGGTTCGACATCAAAAACACCGTATGCGGAAATTTCTTCACCCGGTACTTCGCAGGCGCACAGAACTGTGCCTCCGAATCGGTTGCGCACCTCTTCCATCTCTTCGAGGACGCCGGTGGGCATAACTACATCATCCGGCAAAAGCACGGCGACACAGTCTTCGTCCTCAGTGAGGTGATCTTCCGCAACACTAATAGCGTGTCCCAGTCCGAGAGGCTTCTCCTGCAACGCAGATTCCACCTTGATCAGGCCCGGTGCCCGTCGCACCCGATGCAGCATGACTTCTTTGCCTTGCTTTTCCAAAGCCGTCTCCAGCACTGGATCTTCATTGAAGTAAGCCATCACTCCGGTTTTGCGGTCGGAGGTGACGATGACTAGACGATCAGCACCAGCTTCGGCGGCTTCACCGGCAATAATTTCAATGCCGGGGGTGGAGACAACCGGGAGGAGTTCCTTCGGGACCGTCTTCGTTACGGGGAGAAAACGGGTACCCAGGCCAGCGGCGGGAATGATTGCTGTTTGGAACACACCGCGGGTCTTTTCGTTATTAGACATAACTACAGCCTAGTGGCATAAACTTAGATGAACGACTTGCAACACTGTTTAGTGTCCACTTGGAAGGTTTCGGAAAGCCCCGTGAATAGCAACTATCTTCCGCAAAACGACGTTCTGGAAGGCTATAAGCACGACAAAAAACTGCTTCGCCAACGGGCTCTCACCATCCGCAACAACACCTTTAATAACAACTCCAGCAGCATAAATGCGGAGTTGACGGCAGGTCTCATCACGCAGTCACTGCGCATCCTGGAAAAGCACCAGGCGTCCCGACTATGTGCTTACAGCCCCCATGGCGCCGAGCCTGGAAATTTTGATTGGCTGGATGCAATTTCCAGCCAAGGCAGGCAACTTTTTCTGCCCCTCAGTAAGGAGGGCGGCATCCTTGAATGGGGCAAATATGAGGGTGCCGCAGCCATGGTTCCGGGACGCTACCGCATTCCCGAACCAGCCTCCTCCACTCCCCAACTATTCACTTCAGCTCCGGGGGTGGACGTGATGTTTATTCCGGCAACGGCTGTCGACAAACACGGGGGAAGGTTGGGTCGCGGTGCTGGCTTCTACGACCGGACTCTTGCACGTTTGCGCGCCCAGTTGCAGGCTGGGGAGCTGCTCCGCATGCCCCTGCTGGTGGGAGTTGTTTACGACCACGAAGTGCTGGATAATATTCCGCTGGAAGACCATGACGAACGTCTCGACATGGTTGTTACCCCCACCCAAATATATTTTTGTACTAACTCTGACGCATAATAGAAGCCATGCCCACTTATTCATACACTTGCAAAAACTGCGGACACGCTTTTGATATTCACCAAAGCTTCTCCGATGATGCCCTCACTGAATGCCCCCAGTGTGGAGGCCCCCTGCGTAAAGTTTTCGGGAATGTGGGCGTCACGTTCAAGGGTCAAGGTTTTTACCGGACGGATTCTCGCAACAGCAACATGAACAAGTAGTTCTTCCAGCGTTATCCGCAGTTGTCGCTAGCTGTGGATAACTTCCTTTGTGGGACTACTTTCAGACTGTGAGTTGTGCCTTCCTTTTTATGGTTGAGGCATGTCTCGTCGTGAAGAAATATTAGCTGCCTCCTCTGAATTAACTCCCGCGACCAAGGAGCTCCCAACACTAGCAACACCTAACGATGCCCTTTCCCCTCGGGTACCTCGTCTTTCTCGTTGGTGGCAGCACGCAACCCGACGTCAACAAATAAAAGTGCTAGGGGCGCTTGGTGCCGCACTCCTCGCAGGTGCACTATTTGTTTTTTCAGGAACCCACCCCGATACCGTCACCGTTGCCCGCACCACCGTCGCTCTCACCGCCGGGGAAGCTTTCGCAGACAATATCGAGTGGGTGTCAGTTCCCCAACAATTCGTTCCTGACAACGCGGGCATCGAGAAAACCGAGCTATCCCATGCGCTTGCAGTGGGTGACGTTGCGAAAGGTGAAATACTTACCCGCGCCCGGCTCAACCGGCTGCAGTTGCCGACCGGTTGGCGCGCCGTAAGTATGCACAGCCCTACCGGTGCTGCCGCCAGCCCCGGAACACACGCAGAGGTTGTGAGCTCGGCCGCCGATGGCAAGTCCCGCCCACGCGTATTATGCGAAAACGCGGTTATTCAACAGGTTTCTGCGGACAGTACGGGCAGTGTCATTGTCGCGATGCCGCAACAATGCGCCTATAAGTTAGCGCAGCTGCCGGAAAACCATTCTGCTTCCCTGCTGCTGCGCTAACCATGAAGTTGGATGAGTGTTAGTAGTTGTAGTGCGGCGGTTTTTGGTCGTTTAGCCAATTCTCCCAATTTTTGCGGGATTGGCGCTCCGCTGCTGCGTCACCACACTCGTCTTTACTGAGGGAGGTGACGCTCTCTCCGAAGACCCGCGCCAACGTGCGGGGATCAACCTTTTTCTTGCCTGGTTTATCCATTAAAAATCTAGGCTCGAAATTTCTTCAATAACGTAGCGCGCCAAGGGCAATAGTGTTGCCATGCCGTCACGCACTGCGGAACGAGACTTGGCAAGGTTCGCCACCAATGTGGAGCCAGATACTCCCACTTTTCCACGCGACAGGCAAGCGTCTTGTGCGCCTGCAGCCAATCCGGAGGAACGGAGTGCTTCCGCCAACCCGGGTAGGGGCCGGTCGATGAGGGGCTTCGTTGCTTCCGGAGTTTGGTCCCGTGGGCTCAAACCAACGCCGCCGATGGTGACGAGGAGATCGACTCCCCCGACAACACCAGTTTCTAGTGCTTTCCGAATTTCGTCCTGGTCATTAGAAACGACCACTACGCCGTCAACCAGAAATCCTTCTTCTTCCAGCAGCTCGTTCACGATCGTGGCAAGCGCGTTAACTTCTTCACCGCCGTGATCATCGGTAATGACTGCTAGCGCGCGGCCAGCGCGGACAAACGAATTCTCCATAACACTCATACTTTCAACTCTAGTTCCTGGCAGCGCCAACTGTTACGTCAACAGTCTTTTGGTTACCGCCGCCTTTAGACTGCACAGTCACTTTAATGACGTCGCCCGGCGCCTTCGAGCGAACGTATGCGACCAGTCCATCAACGGGGTCCAAAGCGCGTCCATCCACTTTGACGATGACCTGTCCAGCACGGAGGCCAGCTTTATCTGCAGCACTGCCGGAAACCACACTCACAATTTCAGAACCCAAAGGATCTGCAGAGGGAATAACTTTGACGCCAATGACGGGGTGTCGGACGGTCTTTCCCTCCGCCAGTTGCTTAGCAATGCGGTGTGCCTGATTAACCGGAATGGCAAAACCTAGACCAATGTTTCCGCCGGGTGATTCCATTCCGAAGGGGTTTTCCATGCCGCCCAGCGTGATGATTGCTGAGTTGATGCCGATGAGGCGACCATTCATGTCGACCAGTGCACCACCGGAGTTTCCGGGGTTAATGGCAGCATCCGTTTGGATAGCGTTCATAACGGTGTCGCTGCCCCGTCCACTGCGGTCAGCAACATGAACGGGACGGTTCAGTGCAGAAATAATGCCGGAGGTGACGGTTCCAGACAGTCCCAGTGGAGCACCAACGGCGACAACCGGCTGACCAACTGCGAGGTTGGCGGACGAGCCTAATTCGATGGGCTGCAGTCCGGAATTCACGCGAGCTTTTACGACCGCAATATCGGAGACCGGGTCGATGCCGACCAGACGGGCCTGCACAATCCGGTTTTCGTTGGTGACGATGGCGATATCGGTAGCGTTATTCACCACGTGCGCGTTGGTCATAATGAGGCCATCTTCGGAAAGAATAACTCCCGATCCGAAACCAGTCTGGCGGCCACCAGCGCCCACCTGAATGGACACCACGGAGGGCAATACTTTTTCAGCTACCGCTTGGACAGATCCCACAGGCGCGGGTTTCTTATTGTCAGGATCTGAGGGAGTGATGGGAGCTTCCAACACGTTGGTGTAACCATCATTACCATCGGTAGCCGTTTTTACACCTAAAAATCCTCCCAAAAGTGCTGCTAGAAGAGCAACAACCACGATAGTGACAGGAAGTACCCAACGTGATTTTTTCTTCTTTTTTTCTTCAACGGGGAAGCCGTTGGAACCTGCTCCAGGAGGGTAGGGAGCAGAAAAATTAGGAGGATAAGGCGCGCTATAACTCATAATTACCAGCCTGTCTGGGTTTACTGGGGATTAGTGAAGTGTCAGCTTGAAAGTTCCTGTGAACATTATTCTGCTGTAGTTAGTGCTGTTAAACAATATCAGTTGAGGTCTCGTCATCTAGATCTGGGCCACCCGGCAGCTCCAGAACCATGCAGGCTCCCCCATACGGCGACCTTATGGCGCGTACTGACCCCCCATGGGATTCCATAACCTGTTTCACGATGGCCAACCCTAGTCCTGACCCGGGCATGGAGCGTGATTCGACGGATCGATAGAAACGTTCGAACACCAATTCTCTATCTTTTTCGGGTATCCCGGGTCCTTCATCATGAACGCTGATAGAAACTCTATTGCGGGCAATTTGGCGCATCTGCATGCGGACGGTACCACCTTGGGGACTCCACTTTGCAGCGTTGTCCAGAATGTTCAGGAAAGCTCTGGACAGTCCGCGGTGATCTCCCATCAGATACCAGTCAATAAGGTCGTATTGGAAGTTGACGTCACTACGGCGGCGTTCCACGCGGTCGATCACGCCGTCTAAAATGTCACCCACTCCGAGTGGCTCATACACGGCTTCGGAAGCATCCTCCCGCGCTAGATCAACCAGGTCTGTGACCAGCGTGGTGAGTTCTTCCAACTGTCCCAGAACGTCGCGCTCCAAGTCCGCAGTATCTTCGTCACTGATCATCGCTTGGGTGCTGCGGGAGGCCATCATCAACAACTCAATATTGGTGCGCAAACTGGTCAGCGGAGTTTTTAGTTCGTGGCCGGCGTCAGCGACCAGTTGGCTTTGTCGGACTCGCGATTCTTGTAGGGACCGCAGCATGTCGTTGAAAGATTCCGTAAGATGAGTCATTTCGTCGGAGCCATATACAGGCAACGGCGTAAGGTCATCCGTTTCTGCAATGCGCTCAGTTCCTTCAATCAGCACCTGCACCGGCACCAAACTGGTGCGCGCTACTGCCCACCCCGCCATAAGCGCAATGAGTGCACCGATGCCAGCGACGATAACGAAGACTACTGCCATGTGGCTGGTCATGGAGCGAAGTGCAGCTAAGTCCTGCACCAACACCAGGGACCAGTCCTCCACACCGGTCGCAGTGGTGAGGACAAGACGACTTCTGGCCTGCCGCTGTGAGAAGGAACTGCGGCCATAAATAACGTCAATGTCTTCCTGCTCTAACGTAATATGGTCCGATCCCAGTTTGATCTGGACAGCATCGGGATTTTGGGAGGTCGGATCGGGACGGGCCACCATCATGTAGAGCCCGGGGCTACGCAGCGAAGAGGTGCGCAGGCGGTCTTCTTTAGGATCGGCTTTCAGGTTTTTGATAAATCCTTCGTCGGCCAGCAGTGTGTTCGCCTGGTCTTCCAACGCAACTTCAGAGCTTTGCATGAGCGAATTGGACGCCACCCCGTAGCCGACTCCCGATGCCACCGCAATAGCAACAAAAACCATGGCGGCAGAAAGCAGCCCAATGAGCCAGCTCATTTTGAGCCGGTAAACCAGTGGAGGAGCACCCTTCGCTTGAATAACTTCCAGAGCGCGCTCTACCTGGCGATTAGTCCAGCTAGAGCGCTTCCGGTTGCTCTTTTGTGCATCCATGTAATTACTCTGCGTGAAAAACGTGCGCTTGTGCGTAATAAGGAAAATTAGCCTTTATTGTCCCGCATGACGTAGCCAACGCCCCTGACTGTATGGATGAGGCGTTCTTCCCCGTCAGCTTCGGTCTTGCGGCGAAGGTAACCAATATATACTTCTAGCGCATTACCAGACGTGGGGAACGAGTAGCCCCACACTTCTTCCAGAATCCGATTACGGCTGAGAACTCGCCGCGGGTTGGAGATAAGGAGCTCCAACAAGGCGAACTCGGTTCGGGTAAGGGAAATGGAACGCTCGCCCCGATAAACTTCGCGGGTGACTGGGTTGAGGGATAGATCGGCAAAAGTGAGACTTTCCGCTTCTTCTACCTGGTTATCCCGGCCAGTTCGCCGTAGTAAAGAACGCAGACGTGCCAGTAGTTCTTCTAATGCGAAAGGTTTGGGAAGGTAATCGTCGGCTCCCGCGTCTAAACCTGCTACACGTTCAGAAATTGCATCGCGGGCAGTAAGAATAAGTATTGGTAAATCATCGCCGCGGTTTCGAAGCTCGCGGCACACCTGCAGACCATCCATTTTCGGCATCATGACATCGAGAATCATGCCGTCTAAACGTTGCCGTCCAATAATATCTAATGCTTGTTCGCCATCTTCTGCGAGGATGACCGTATATCCATTAAAAGTAAGCGACCGACGGAGGGATTCGCGCACAGCCTCATCGTCGTCGACAACCAAAATCTTCATAAATCTAGTACTTCCTAATAAAGAAATAACTCTCGATTCTTATCATTCCATACGGAATGTTCTTGGATTACGGTTTTCCACCAGCAAAAGTTTAACCAGCAGATTACGTGGCAATATCGCAACAAGCTGCGATTATAGATAAAAATTAAGAGCCACAATCCGAAGATTGTGGCTCTTAATTTTTAGGGATCGATTTAAGCTCTTATTAGGAAGCTCGCCTAATTTATTTAGTCGAGATCAACAAGGCCGAGCTTAGCTGCCTTCACGAGACGACGCGGGATAGCAGTATCCTGGCCGTCAATTTTGACGTTGTCGAGGGCCACGTTGCGGGCCTTCCACTGGGAACGGCGCGAATGGGTGTTCGCGCGAGACTTACGGAACTTAGGAGTTGCCATTGTGCAGGTCCTTACTTAATAGATGGGGCGCGAACTACTTGTTGTTCTTGGCCTTACGGCGCGGAATACGGTTACCGTAGCGACGCTGGAACTTCTCCACGCGGCCGGCGGTGTCCATAACACGCTGCGCACCAGTCCAGAACGGGTGGGACTCGGAAGTAACATCCACCACGAGCAATGGGTAGGTGTTGCCGTCTTCCCATTCAATTGTGCGGTCGGAGGTCACGGTCGAGCGAGTCAGGAATTTGGTTCCAGTGCTCGCATCTTGGAAGACCACCGGATGGTAATCGGGGTGAATATCCTTCTTCATAATCGTCCCTTTTAAAGCTAGTTGTGGTTTTGTGGCGCTGTAGCCGCTGCGCTACTGCGGGGCTTTCAGCGATGCGGCGAATTCTTTTCGCGCGAGATCTTGCACATAACGAAGATGCCTTCGAAAAAGTGCGACTGCACAATAATACTAGTTAACAGCCTAGGAATGAAATCGGCAGCATCTAACGTTGTGCGACTTGTTTAGTATAACGATGACCTGGAGCTTTTCCCAAGACAGATAAAATTGCTGCTCATTCCCGATAAGCGCATTACCCCTGCCGGGAATAGCCAAATTGCCAAAATGGGGTGTTTCCGAGTATTGTAGACGTCTGCTGTTGTCTATACGTATGTCAGCGCCCATCCCGGATACTCCGACCGTCCATCGGATTCCGACAAGACTGGGCGGAAGGAGAAAGAACGCCATGTCGGCGCATTGCCAAGTAACGGGACGCAAGCCGAATTTCGGCAAGAGCGTCTCGCACTCACACCGGCGCACTAGCCGTCGGTGGAGCCCAAACATTCAACGGCGTCGTTACTACCTCCCCTCGGAGGATCGTTACGTCACCCTTAACGTTTCCACTAAGGGCATCAAAGTCATCGACCGTGATGGCATTGAGTCTGTTGTGGCACGTTTACGAGCACAGGGAGAGCGTATCTAATGGCCCGTAGTCAAGATCGTCCAATTGTTAAAATGAAGTCCACCGCGGGCACCGGCTACACTTACGTCACTCGTAAGAACCGCCGTAACAACCCGGACCGTCTCGTCATGAAGAAGTACGATCCGGTCGTCCGCAAACACGTTGATTTCCGCGAGGAGCGATAAGAATGGCTAAGAAGTCCAAAATCGCCAAGAATGAGCAGCGCAAAGCTATAGTTGCCCGCTACGCGGAACGCCGTCAAGAGCTGAAGCGCATTATTTCCTCCCCGAACTCTTCTGATGAAGAGCGCATGGAGGCGCAAGCTGAACTCCAGCGTCAGCCCCGCGACGCCAGCCCGGTGCGAGTCCGCAACCGCGACTCCCACGATGGTCGTCCCCGTGGCTACCTGCGTAAGTTCGGTGTGTCCCGTGTCCGTCTACGCGAGATGGCTCACAAAGGTGAGCTGCCTGGCGTCAGCAAGTCGAGCTGGTGAGGTAATTCATGGCTAAGCGCAATAATATGAGAAAACACCGCCCCGAGCAGGGTCGTCGTAATAAGAAGAACCCGCTCGTCGCAGCTGGTGTTGAACACGTTGATTACAAAGACATCAACCTGCTTCGTCAGTTCATTTCTGACCGCGGCAAGATTCGCAGCCGTCGCGTAACCGGTCTCACCCCGCAGCAGCAACGCGAAGTTGCCGCTGCCGTGAAGAACGCCCGCGAAATGGCTCTTCTTCCGTTTGCCAGCCGCTAAACCGGCGGGAACTGACAACGCATAAACAGCACATCTGGGCCGCACCTCCAACGGGTGCGGCCCAGATTCTATTTAGAACTTTTTCCCCGAACTGCTCATACACCTAGACTAGAGTTCGGATATTCCATAGCACCGAGTCACCCACCCACGGAAAGGACAACCGCATGCTGGCAGTGTTTCAAGGCTTCGGCATTATCGGTGTCGTCATTTTGGTGGGATACCTGCTGGCTCGCACCGGTGCCCTATCGGAAGAGAATGCCCAAGGCTTAAACAACTTTTGTTTCTGGATTGCCACCCCTGCACTGCTCTTCGACACCATGGTGAAATCCGACCTAAAAGCAGTATTTTCGGCTCACCTTACGGTTGCAGTGGTAGCTAACCTGTCGGCAACTCTGATCTTCGTTGTGATTGCTCGACTTTGGCTCAAACGCAGTGCCCCGGAATTAGTCATTGGGGGTTTAGCGGCAGGTTACGTGAACTCTGCTAACTTAGGCATCCCCATTGCTCTCTACGTGATTCACGATTCCACCGCCTTCGTCCCTATTTTGCTGTTCCAAACAATTCTGCTGTGCCCTGTTGCGCTGTCGATTCTGGACCAGCTGGTACTGCAACAGCAAAAGGAACCGTTGTGGAAGCGCCTCATCCAACCGCTTAAAAACCCGATGGTGGTTTTTGGTTTTGCGGGACTTTTTGCAGCACTCGCGCAGTGGACTCCCCCCACTGTCATTGGCCAGCCGCTGCATCTGCTTGGCCAAGCCGCGGTGCCCGCCGGTCTGGTGGGATTTGGCCACTCGCTCTTCGGCGTTAACCTTCTGCAAAAAGGGGTCTCCCCGCGCCGGGATGTGGGGCTGGCGGTGCTGCTAAAAGTTGTGGTCATGCCGCTCATCGCCTGGATGTTCGGCAACTTTGTGCTCAACCTGGATCCCCAAATGCTTTTCGGCGTCACTGTTTTCGCGGCGCTGCCCACAGCAGTGAACGTCTACATTTTTGCTACCCGCTACAACACTGCGAGATATTTGGCACGTGACGCCAATATGATTTCGACGCTATTGTCGATGCCCGCCATACTGCTCATCTCATTTTTACTATTGCCCGCCTAGTAGGTAGTTAGACAGTAGTTACAAACCCTAGCTGGCCAGTATTATGTGCAAACAATAAAGTGGGGCGCTCCGTTTCGGGAGCGCCCCACTGTTAGTTTCAGTTAATTATTAGTGGGCGAAGTGGCGGCAACCAGTGAGGTACATGGTGACGCCGGCCTTCTCTGCAGCTTCAATAACTTCCTTGTCACGGATGGATCCACCAGGCTGGACAACAGCCTTGACACCAGCCTCGGCCAGAACTTCGAATCCGTCAGCGAAGGGGAAGAAAGCGTCGGAGGCCGCGACGGCTCCCTTGACACGATCCTCAGCCCGCTGGACGGCGAGTCGAGCCGAGTCGACGCGGTTAACCTGTCCCATTCCGACGCCCACTGTGGCGCCGCCTTTAGCCAAAAGAATCGCATTGGATTTGACGGAGCGACAGGTGCGCCAAGCGAATTCGAGATCCTTGAGGGTTTCCTCGTCTGCGGCTTCACCGGCAGCCAGTTCCCAATTCTTGGCGTAGTCACCGTCCACATCTACGCGGTCTCGCTCCATGAGGAGGACACCACCGCTGACCTGGCGGTAATCGTAGTATGGGGATTCGTAATCTTCGACCAGAAGAATACGCAGGTTCTTCTTCTGGGAGAGAATCTCGACAGCACCGTCCTCATAGGAGGGGGCGAGGATAGCTTCGGTGAAAACCTTGCTGACCTCTTCTGCCATCTCGCAGGAAACCTCCACATTGGAGGCGATGATGCCACCGAAGGCGGAAACCGGGTCGCAGGCGTGTGCCTTCCGGTAGGCGTCTGCCACGGAGTCGTTTGAGATGGCGATGCCGCAGGGGTTGGCGTGTTTGATAACGGCCACACAGCTGTCTTCATGGTCGTAGGCGGAACGCCAGGCAGCATCCGCATCCATGTAGTTGTTGTAGCTCATGGCTTTACCGTGTAGCTGTTTAGCTTGAGCAATACCCGGGTGGGCATTGTCCAGGTAGAGTGCCGCAGACTGGTGGGGGTTTTCACCGTAGCGCAACACGTCTCCGCGTTCGAAGGTAGCTCCCTTCCATACCGGGAACTCTGCTTCGCGCTTAACGTCTTCATCGTCACTGGCCGCAGCGGCACGCTCTCCTAGTTGCTCGGCGAACCACGTGGCGACAGCAACATCGTAGGAAGCGGTGTGCTGGAATGCTTCAGCCGCCAATTCGGTGCGTTCTTGCAGCGAGAAGCCACCCTCGTCAAGCGCTTTCAGTACCGCATCGTAACGAGCCGGATCCGTCACCACCGCGACAGAGGGATGGTTTTTGGCAGCGGCACGCACCATGGAAGGGCCGCCAATGTCGATCTGTTCGACGCAGGCGTCAAAGTCTGCCCCGGAGGCTACAGTTTCTGCGAAGGGGTAAAGGTTCACCACGACGAGCTGGAACAGGTCAACCTCAAGTTCTTTCAGCTGCTCCAGGTGTTCCGGCTTGCGGGTATCGGCCAAGATACCGGCGTGAACGCGCGGATGGAGGGTCTTGACGCGGCCTTCCAGGCATTCGGGGAAGCCGGTAAGTTCGTCAACCGCTGTTACCGGCACTCCGGCATCTTTGATGCGTCCTGCGGTGGAGCCGGTAGACACAATTTCGACACCAGCGGCGTGGAGGCCCTTCGCGAGTTCCTCAAGACCGGTCTTGTCGTAAACGCTCACAAGGGCGCGCTTGATGGGCTTGCGATTATCTGACACTTTTAATCCCTTTTCTTTTCTGTTTTGCGGGTGACGCGAGCATCTGTACCGTTTTCTGCGATATCTGCAATGAGGTCGCACAGGAGACGGCGCTCCACAACTTTGATGCGATCATGCAACGTTTCCACTGTATCGTCTGGCATAACCGGCACTGGTTCTTGAGCTAGCAAAGGCCCCGTATCCATGCCTTCATCAATAAGGTGGATGGAGGAACCGGTGTATTTCACCCCGTAGGCAAGTGCTTCTTCGACCGCATGTGCGCCCATAAAAGAGGGCAGCAACGCGGGGTGTGTGTTGATGAAACGACCTTTAAATTGATGCACCATACGAGGTCCGGTGATGCGCATAAATCCAGCGGAGACTACGAGGTCTGGAGAGTAGTGGTTGACGGCTTCTGTGAGGGCCTCGTCCCACTCGGCGCGGTTAGAGTATTGCGCAAAGTCACAGAGGAAGGTGGGAATCCCCTCTGCTTCTGCTTTACCGAGAGCCTCACAGGGCCGGTCCGCTCCGACCGCGACTACTTCAGCGGGATAATCTGGTTGATGTGTTGCGTCTATGATGGCCCCCATAAGTGAGCCGATTCCCGACACTAAAACAACTACCCGCAGTGGGGCAGCTTCATCAGATGAGTCCACACTGAACCTTCCAACATATGACTAGTGGATGACGTCTAGTCTAGTCCGTCATCCGGTGTTTCCCTATCTGCCTTTTCAGGATTCTGCTCCGGTTCATCGTCGG
Source organism: Mycobacteriales bacterium (assembly GCA_012842085.1). Lineage (GTDB taxonomy): Bacteria > Actinomycetota > Actinomycetes > Mycobacteriales > Mycobacteriaceae > Lawsonella. The sequence continues at coordinate 21,755 of DUTM01000011.1, forward strand.
AGGCATCCGTGGCATCTTCCTCGGGTGTGTCGGTGGCTTCTTCCGAATTTTCCGTATCGTCCACAGCAGAATCAACACTTTCAGCACCGTCAACCGCTGCTTCTTCCGTTGCTTCTGCCCTCTTCGGCTTCTTCTACGTCAGGCGTTTCTTCTGCGGCAGATGTTTCTTCCGCGGCAGCAGCACGATCGGCTTTGCGTTGCGCGGCACGCCGCTTCCGGTAGGTGTCCCAACTTTCTGCATGGGGTCCTGCCGTGGAGAACACAGTAGCTGTGCCGATCACCAAGATCCACACCGCTAAAACCAACCCGATCAGCGCCTCCGACATACTAACCCGTCCCATAACCCCAATGCTGCCTCCGGCCACCCAGGCGCCCAGCGCAAAAAGACTTGCCGTGGTTATCGCGCTGAAAAGAATCGCTTTAATGCGATCCGGGAAGGTTTCTCCATGCACATCTTTAGTGGCGAGAATGGTGGAGATAATGGGTACCACCAAGAAAAGGAGCCACCACCATTGCGCTTCACCTTGTGGCAACGCAGCAAAGGCGGGAAGTGCCGGCAGTTCCGAAATATTCGTGGAGTACAGGCTGGCGTGGGTAGTGCCAATGCGGAGTCCACCCCCGGACAGTATTATCGCTCCGGCAATCGCCATATTGGGAAGATATAGCAAGGTAAGAAAACCGAAACTGAGGATCCCGGCAGCCGTTGTGCCATACATAAGAACGTCGCCCAGAAGATCCCAGTGCACCAAAAGGGAAACAAAGGCGGCAACCGATCCGAAGAAAAGCAGCAGTGCTGCCAGTCTCCCCACTATCCGAAAACCTTCGGTCCCCCAGCTGGGGAAAGTCTCCTTCGCATAAGGAATGATGTGAAGGGTTCGCGACCGGAGCCCTGCAAAAAGCCCAATAAGGGTAGTCCCCAGAACAAAACCGAAAAGCGCTATCGGGCTGGGTGCTTGCACAAAGATTTCAGAAGCTGACGCCCGCAAGGTCACCCAACTGAGCAGTGCTATGAGAAGCGGAGTGATGATGGCTATAGCTGCGTAGAGCTGTGTATCTTCCGGACGTTCGTCACTGGTAAAGGTACGGGCGGCTAGTGCCAAGAGGGCAATGTAGCCGATCGTGGGTAATAGGGGCAGCAATCCCACAACTGTTAAATAGCCCGTAGGCCCTATTCCGTAGAAGGGAACTTGGTGCACTATGAGCCAAAAGCTCACACTATAGGGCCACCAATAGATTCCTTCGGTGTCAGTTGCGGCGAGCATACTGGCGCACAACAACATTCCGAGAACGAAAAGTGCGACAGGTGGTAGTAGCGCCGGCAGGATGACATTTTTTCGGGCAGGCGCAACGGAGCGGAGATTAGCCAATTTATTTTTCAACTTAGCTCCTCTCCGCAGACTACTCCTTAACCATTATGCAAGCTTAGATAGGTTTCTCGGGCCAAGCGCGCGGTTTCTGCCGGGGTTTTACCAACTTTTACGCCTGCGGCTTCCAACGCTGCTTTCTTTGCCTGGGCGGTGCCGGCCGAGCCGGAAATAATTGCTCCCGCATGCCCCATCGTTTTTCCTTCAGGGGCAGTAAAGCCGGCCACATAACCCACCACAGGTTTGGTGATGTTTTCTTTAATATACTGCGCCGCTTGTTCTTCCGCGTCACCACCGATTTCACCAATCATAACGATCAGTTCCGTGTCCGGGTCGTCCTCAAACGCCTGCAGTGCATCAATATGGGTGGTACCAGGGATGGGGTCTCCTCCGATGCCTAGTGCCGTAGAGATACCTATGTCATGCACATCTGCCATGAGTTGGTAGGTAAGGGTTCCGGATTTGGAAACAAGACCAATAGGACCTTGTTGGGTAATCCCATCCGGAGTAATTCCCACATTGCATTCACCGGGGGTGACGATACCTGGGCAGTTAGGCCCGATCATGCGTGTGTGCTGGCCTTTTTGCACATTGAACGCCCACGCAAGGGCGGCGTCGTGCACGGGGAGGCCTTCAGTGATGGTCACTAGTACTGGTATTTCTGCCTCGATGGCTTCCAGCATGGCGGATTTGGTGAAACGTGCCGGCACAAAAATAACGGAGACATTAGCGTCAGTCTCCCGGATGGCCTCTTTCACTGTGCCAAAAACCGGGATCTTTTTATCGACATTATCGAAATATACTTCGGTGCCAGCTTTGTTGGGGTTGACGCCCCCTACAATCTTGGTGCCTCCAGCGAGCATGCGAGCGGTGTGGCGCATGCCTTCCCGTCCGGTCATTCCTTGGACGATAACTCGGCTGTCTTTGTTAACGAAGATGGACATATTTATTCTCCCTCGCTGTTGGACAATCCAAGACGGTCAGCCGTAATGCGTGCCACCATGCGTGCGCCCTCATCCATGCGAGCTGCGGTGGTGATGTACGGTAGGTTAGCTTCTTCAATAACCTTTCGTCCCTCTTCAACGGCATTTCCGTCGATACGGATGACGATCGGTTTTTCGGCGCTGTCCCCCAGGGATTGGAGTGCTTTCACAATGCCGCTGGCTACTTCTACGCAGGAAGTGATTCCACCGAACACGTTCACAAAGATTGCTTCCACATCCGGATCATCCATGATGATGCGAAGGCCAGCCTCCATCACTTCAGCAGACGCCCCGCCTCCAATATCGAGGAAGTTAGCGGGTTTGATGTCACCATATTTCTCTCCGGCGTAGGCCACCACGTCCAAGGTTGACATGACCAGACCCGCACCGTTTCCGATGATGCCGACATTGCCGTCGAGTTTCACATAGTTGAGACCAACTTTTTTGGCCGCGATTTCACGGAAGTCAGCACCGGAGTCGTCTCTAAACTCGTCGAAAAGTGACAGATGCCGGAACTCGGAGTTGTTGTCGAGGGTAACTTTCCCGTCGATGGCGAGAATTTCATCGTCAGTAGTCCGCACTAGCGGGTTAACTTCCACTAGCGTGGCATCGGCATCAATCATGACCTCATAGAGCTGTTGCACGACTGATGCTGCTTTATCTTGGATTTCTTCCGGAAGTTGTCCCTTCTTTACGATCTCAAGAGCGCACTCACGGGTTAACCCATCGACTGGGTTAATAGGTATTTTGGCCAACAACTCGGGTGTATCTTTTGCTACCTGCTCGATATCCATACCCCCCGATACGGAACACATAGCTAAGTAGCCACGGTTTGATCGATCGAGCAGGAAAGAAAGGTAGTACTCTTCGGCGATATCAACACCGGGATCAACCAACAGTCTCCGTACCCGGTGACTTTTAATGTCCATCCCCAAAATCTCATTGGTGTACTGATTGAGTTCTTGCAGGTTGTGTGCAAGCTTGACGCCACCTGCTTTGCCCCGTCCGCCTACCTTCACTTGGGCTTTGACAACAACTGGGAATTCCATGTCGGCTACTGCGCCAGCAGCCTGTTCGGAATTGTAGACAACGCTACCTTGCACAGTAGGGACGCCGTATCGGGCGAAAAGTTTTTTGGCTTGATGCTCGTAAAGATCCATGTACTGTTGACAACTCTCTACATGTTTTGGAACAAACGAAATTTCTCTGAGAGAACAACTGATTGCGATTCTACGGTTATTTGTGACCTTTAGCACTTTGATCGAGGGGGAAAGTACAGATATCTACGGACTTATTTTCTATTGCTCTTCTCCAAAGACTCTTCTCGAGGCCGAATACGGTGAATTTAATTTGTTATAAAAGAAGTCTCAAATAAATGTTGCTGCAACATTTTCGTTATAAACCGCTTTTCTACGGAATTTGTAAATTTTTTTAATATTCTCCTGCGGCGAACGTCACAACTTCATCCAATTCACTTGCGGCGAAACAAAATGCCGAAACCGTAAAGCATATACCCCCGAATTAGGGTAATTTTTAGCAGTTTTAAGAGACCCAAAAATGCCTTTACCGCTCAGTAAAATCGTTCTGAACTGCACTTTTATCGATATTCTGGATTTAAATCTCACAATCCGGGCAGAAAATAACAAACAAATAACGAAATTAAGTCCTTTGGATATCGAAAACAGCTTGTTTCAAACCCGTAGCTCAATTAGTCTTATAAACGTTCGATAACAAATAGGTCACGCCTGCAATAGGCGGACCGGTGGAAAGCAGAGGTTGCCTGTGAGCGAGACTCGTGCAGATGGTGCAGAAAAGAATTTGCATCTCGGCAAGCATCGCGCGCCGGTTAAGCCTATTTCTGGCGGAACTGTTGCGGTTGCCCTTGCGACTGGCGCAATGGCCACGGCTGGCGTCACCACTGCTCTCGCTGCTGAAACTTCCAGCAACGTCCGGAGTGAATCTGTTGAACTTGCCGGCAGCATTGTTGGTGAAGATTCCTCCCTTACTCCTGTTGTCGTAAACGTTCAGGATCAATCCTGGAACGGCTTCTCTAGCCAGATGCAGGTTGCCAATGCAGCTAAAGCACGTCGTGCCGCTGCTGATCTGGCTTCCCGCCAGCCTACTGTCGTACTTCCCGCAGTCGGCATCATGACTTCTGGTTTTGGCCCTCGTTGGGGAACTTTCCACGGCGGCATTGATATTGCTAACGCTCCCAACACCCCCATCCACGCCATTGCTGACGGCGTAGTTATTGAGGCTGGCCCCGCCGCTGGATACGGCAACTGGGTGCGCGTGCGCCACAACAACGGTGCCATCTCCGTCTACGGCCACATGTACAACATCTACGTCTCCGCTGGAGAAAAGGTGAAGGCCGGACAAACCATCGCTGGTATGGGTTCCGCAGGGTTCTCTACTGGCACCCACTTGCACTTCGAAATCTGGCCTGACGGCAAGCGTAAAGTTGATCCTCTACAGTGGCTCGCCCGCTTCGGACTGCACTTCTAGGATTCAACCGCATAAAAGCATAAATAATGAGGAGTCGTTTGACTCCTCATTAATCATTTAGGGGAACTTCTAAATCTTCCCCAACTTTTACAGCTTCTCCATCGGAACGCTTCCGATCAGCATCAGTCGCACAACACCTGCTGAGCCGAAATCAATGGTTGCAGTTGCTTTGATACCGCTCCCACTAACTTCCAGCACCTTTCCAAGGCCATACTTGTCGTGCACTACTCGATCACCCGGATCCAACACTAAAGCTGGCTTCTTCATGGAGCTGCCGGATGTGCGAGGACTCTTGTTGGAAAACGCGCTGCTTGCACTACCCCACCGCTTCTGCACATCCCCATAGCGACCACTACCGCCGTGGCTCTTGCGGGAACCACCCCAAGATTTGTTGTCCCAAGAACGACGGGACGATCCATATGAATAGAAGTCATCGTCATCCTCACCCGCAAATACGGGTTCTTCCCGCAACACATCTATGAGCTCGTCCGGAATCTCGTCTAAGAACCGCGATTGCGGCTGCGACTGGGGTTGCCCCCAGCTGGATCGCACAACGGTACGGCTTAAATAGAGTTTCTGCTGTGCACGCGTGATCCCCACATAAGCGAGCCGTCTTTCTTCGGCCAGCTCTTCGGGATCCCCCAGGGAACGCATGTGCGGGAATTGTCCATCTTCCCACCCAGTAACAAAGACAACGGGGAACTCGAGTCCTTTCGCAGAGTGCAGCGTCATAAGAGTGATGACGCCCTCCCCTTCGTCAGGGATCTGGTCGGTGTCAGCGACCAACGACACCCGCTCCAGGAAGGCTGCAAGCGAACCTGGTTCCGCTAAACCCTCCGTGCCTTCTTCAGCGGTTTGGGTATCCAGTTCGGTATCTTCATCTTCTGTATTGGCGTGCAAGCTGTCCGCCAAGGCACGTAGTGAAGCGGCATCGGCAGAGAATTCGTGTGCCACCGATACCAATTCATGAATATTGTCCAGTCGGGACTGATCCTGTGGATCGTTGGAGCCTTTTAGCTTGTCTCCATAGCCAGACTTTTCAATGACGGCTTCAACTATTTCCCCAAGATCCGGTACCGAATCTTCACCCGCACTATGGCCATTACCTGCTAGCTGTTCGCGCAATTCGTTAATAAGCTTCACAAAACTGCGAATCGAATTTTCCGCCCTGGTATTGAGGAACGGCACCTCGCCCTTCACAGCAACCTGCAGCGCATCCCAGAACGAAACATTGTTTTGTTCCGCATAGACCGACACACAGCTTTGGGCTCGATCACCGATTCCGCGCCGCGGGGTGTTAATAATTCTCCGCATACTGACGGTATCGTCTGGGTTCTCCAAAACTCGCAGATAAGCCACAATATCGCGGACTTCGGCGCGTTCGTAGAACCGTGTTCCTCCGACAACTTTGTAGGGCAATCCGGTACGGATGAAAGCGTCTTCCACTGGCCGGGAGCCGTTATTTGTGCGGTAAAAAACTGCGATGTCTGAATACTTGATGTCTTTATCGGAAAGCTTGTCTATCTCTTCCGCGATGAACCGAGCTTCATCATGCTCATTATCGGCGACATAAAGGCCAATAAGAGCACCGTCACCAGCTGCCGTCCACAACTTCTTTTTGCGGCGGTCCTCGTTGTGGTCAATAACAGCGTTGGCGGCAGACAGAATGTTCTGCGTCGAACGGTAGTTTTGTTCCAACAGGATAGTTTTGGCGTTCGTAAAATCCCGTTCGAATTCCACAATATTGCGAATAGTTGCGCCGCGGAAAGCATAAATAGACTGGTCAGCGTCTCCCACCACACACAATTCAGCGGGTGGAATATCGTTGGAGCCGTCCCCTACCAACGCTTTAATGAGCCGATACTGGGCATGGTTGGTGTCTTGATACTCGTCCACCAGTACATGCCGGAAACGACGCTGGTAATACTCGGCGATAGCTGGATGGGAAGTAAGGAGGGTGACGGTTTCCACAATTAGGTCATCGAAGTCGAAGGCGTTAGCTGCTCGCAGTCGAACCTGGTATTCCGCATAAACCTCCGCCATGGTTTTGTCCGGATGTCCGGGACGCACATCCTCCGCTGCATCCGCCGGCTCGATAAGTTCGTTTTTCCAGTGAGAGATGCGATTAGCCAATGCTCGGGGCGCGAATTTCTTGCTGTCCAGGTTCATATCCTGGGCAATCATTTTCAGCAGGCGGCGCGAGTCGTCGGAATCATAAATAGTGAAGTTGCTATTGACCTCACCCAAGTGGGCAGACTGCGCCCGCAATATCCGGACACACATGGAGTGGAATGTCGACACCCACATATAGTCGGCTTCTTTACCAACGGTTTTGGCGACTCTCTCCCGCATCTCAGCGGCGGCTTTGTTGGTAAATGTAATAGCCAGAATTTGGGAGGCTCGAATCGGTTGAGTGGCCAATACGTAAGCGATGCGACGCGTCAGCACGGTCGTCTTGCCCGACCCTGCACCCGCCACAATAAGCAAGGGGGTGCCACTATGTTGGACGGCTTCCCGCTGCTGAGGGTTGAGGTCCTCTAAAAGAGCGGCAGGATCAGCCTTTTTCCGGCCGGGAGCAGCTGGAACCTCGGGGGATGGGGCAACCTCAAAGAGACCGTCCGGAGAGTTTGGAGAGTCGTGCATTGTGTCGCCTTTGGAAAAATTATTATCGCTCATATCGCTATCTAATGTACTGGAATGTGTGTCGCACTATACCAACCGGTTGTGACAGGCCACGAAGTTAAGGTTCGTGGAATAATAGTGGCCATGGCTGATCTTAAATCTAACTCTGATGACTCTACTTCCCCCGCAGCACCCCAAGATGGTGATCCTACAGGTACTGACGACGCTCTTAGTGCTGCTCAGATTAATGAGTTGCGGCTCGAAATTGACCGTCTAGATAAAGAAATCTTGGAAGCAATTCAACGACGGACAGAAATTTCGCAACTTATTGGGAAGACCCGAAAAAAGAGCGGTGGTCCCCGTTTAGTGCACAATCGGGAACTAAAAGTTATCGAGCGATTTAATCCTCTCGGAAAAGAAGGCCACCAGTTGGCACTTTTGCTTCTGCGCCTTGGCCGCGGGCCACTCGGCTAATAGATTTAAGCATGTAACCTAGTTCTGTTTCGATCAAGATAAACCTACTATCCCGGACCCTACAGATATGGAGATAAGCCATGGCTGGCTCTGCACCCATTGACATCACCACCACCGATGCTTGGAAAGACCTACAGACCCACTTCCAAGACGTAAAAGATCTACACCTTCGCGAGATCTTCCAGGAGGATCCGCAACGCGGCACCGAACTGGTTTACCGGGTTGGCAACCTTACTGTCGATCTGTCTAAAAACCGCATTACCCGCGAAACGATCGACAAACTGGTGGCAGTCGCAGAGGCAGCAGATGTCCCCGGCAAGCGGGAAGCGATGTTCACCGGTGAGCACATTAACTGCACCGAGGATCGCGCCGTACTCCACACGGCTTTGCGCCTCCCCCGCGAAACTGAACTTATTGTTGAGGGGCAAGATGTAGTCGGCGATGTCCACGAAGTGCTTGACCGGATGCATGTCTTCACGGACAAGCTGCGCAGCGGCGAGTGGAAGGGCTACACCGGGAAAAAGATTAAGACCGTCGTCAACATTGGTATCGGCGGCTCCGATCTGGGCCCTGTCATGGTTGACCTGGCTCTGCGGCACTATGCAGATAGTGATATCAGCGCCCGCTATGTCTCCAACGTTGACCCGGCAGATATGGTCGCTAAGACCGCCGACCTCAACCCCGAAGAAACCCTCTTCATCGTCGCCTCCAAGACTTTCACCACCCAGGAAACCATGACCAACGCGGCTGCTGCCCGGCGCTGGCTAGTTGCGGGACTGGCAGACATTACTGGAGACGAAGTTTCCGAGGACGCTATCGCCAAACACTTCGTAGCAGTCTCCACTAACCACGAAAAGGTCGCCGAGTTCGGTATCGACACCAACAACATGTTCCCCTTCTGGGACTGGGTGGGTGGACGCTACTCCGTCGATTCCGCTATCGGACTTTCTGTTATGGCGGTTGTGGGATACTCCACCTTTATGCGTTTCCTGGAGGGCTTCCACGTAATGGACGAGCACTTCCGCAGCGCTCCGCTTGCCGAAAACGTCCCCGTCCTAATGGGCATGTTGGGGGTGTGGTACTCCGACTCCACTCTCTTCGATGCTGACTCCAAAGCGGTACTCCCCTACGTGCAGGATCTCAGCCGTTTCCCGGCCTACCTGCAGCAGCTCACCATGGAGTCGAACGGCAAGTCCGTCCGCACCGATGGCACTCCCGTCACCGTCTCCACCGGCGAAATCTACTGGGGTGAACCGGGCACCAACGGACAGCACGCCTTCTACCAGCTTCTCCACCAGGGCACCCGCCTGGTGCCAGCCGATTTTATTGCAGTGGCAGAACCACTTGATGACCTCCCCACTGCAGACGGCTCCGGCTCCATGCACGATCTGCTCATGAGCAACTTCTTCGCTCAGACAAAAGTGCTTGCTTTTGGCAAGACCGAAGCGGAGATTGCCGCTGAAGGTACTCCGGTAGACATTGTGAACCATAAGGTTATGCCGGGTAACCGTCCCACCACTTCCATTCTGGCCGACAGTCTCACCCCCGAGGTTGTGGGCTCCCTCATCGCCCTTTACGAACACATTGTTTTTGTTCAGGGCATGGTTTATGCCGTCAACCCCTACGACCAGTGGGGCGTTGAGCTGGGCAAGAAGCAAGCTGGCGACCTTCTCCCATACATCACCGGGGAGACTGAACTTCCCTCCGATGCGGGTGACGATGCTGCTGGCACCACCCCTGCTGGTGTCGATTCCTCCACCTCGCACCTCATTGGCTTGTACCGCAAAATGCGGGAGGCTGGTGGCGATAAATAACCCCCTTGACCCGAAAGTCTCACTAAACTGTGGAATAAGCTACCAAAGGAATTAAGCATGACTTTGAAACTTGATGACGTAACTCTTGCTTACCGCATCGCTGCTGGTGCGGGCGCCATTCTGAAAGGTATTCGCTCCGGTGGATTAGTTCGTGGAAAAGAACTTGGTGCATGTGGTGACGAGCTTGCTCAGACCTGGATTGCTACAGTTCTGAAAGAGCATCGCCCCGATGATGGTGTGCTCTCCGAAGAGGCCCCCGACGATCCCGAAGAACGACTTAAACACGACCGCGTGTGGATTATCGACCCTCTCGATGGAACGCGGGAATTTTCCACTGGCCGCCTGGACTGGGCTGTGCATGTTTCTCTCGTGGAAAACAACACTCCTGTCGCTGCCGCTGTAGCTATGCCGGATGCTCACCGAGTGTGGCGCTCCGACAACGTGCGCGCGGTTGGCGGCCCCTTGTCTAACAAGATTGCAGTCTCCCGCACCCGTCCTGCCGCCTGCTCCGACTACGTAGCAGAAAAACTTGACGCGGAGCTCGTACCGATGGGGTCGGCTGGCGCCAAGAGCATGTCGGTGCTGCTGGGTGACGCCGATGCCTACATTCACTCGGGTGGACAGCATGAATGGGACTCGGCTGCACCAGTGGGTGTGTGCCAGGCTGCGGGACTGCACTGTTCACGTCTTGACGGTTCACCCCTGGTCTACAACCAGGAAGACACCTGGCTGCCGGACCTTGTTATTTGCCGCAAAGAAATTGCTGGCGACATTCTTAAAGCTGTTGCAGAATTCGAGGCTAACGAAGCATGATTCCAACGCCCTACGAAGACCTTCTTCGTCACGTTCTTGAGCATGGGACTCCAAAAGATGACCGTACTGGAACCGGTACGAGGAGCGTCTTTGGGGCGCAGCTGCGTTACGACCTTAGTGAAGGTTTTCCCCTCATCACGACCAAGCGCGTCCACCTGAAGTCCATCATTTATGAGCTGTTGTGGTTCCTGCAAGGAAACACCAACGCTAAATGGCTGCAGGAAAGAGGGGTAACCATTTGGGATGAGTGGGCCGCTGAGGACGGCGACTTGGGTCCGGTTTACGGTGCTCAGTGGCGCTCTTGGCCCGCCCCCAATGAGGAGACCATTGACCAGATAAGCGCCGCCCTGGATCTTATTAAGAATGATCCTGATTCGCGCCGCATTATTGTGTCGGCTTGGAACGTGTCGGAGCTTCCCAAGATGGCTCTCTACCCGTGCCATGCTTTTTTCCAGTTCTATGTAGCTGACGGGAAGCTAAGCTGCCAGCTGTACCAGCGCTCGGCGGATCTTTTCCTTGGTGTGCCTTTTAATATTGCAAGCTATGCCCTGCTCACTCATATGATGGCGCAGCAGGCCGGTCTCGAGGTCGGGGACTTTATTTGGACTGGCGGGGATTGCCACATCTACAACAATCATGTGGAGCAGGTGACGGAGCAGCTGTCGCGCGAGCCGTACCCCTACCCGACTCTCAAACTGCATAAGGCAGACAGTATTTTCGACTACGAGTTCGACGATATCGAGGTTGTGGATTACCAGCACCACCCCACTATTAAGGCGCCGGTCGCTGTTTAATGATGTTGGGAATGATTTGGGCACAGTCCCAAGATGGCTGGATTGGGCGAGATGGAGCTATGCCCTGGCATGTTCCGGAGGATCTACGCCATTTTAAGGAAGTAACGCTGTCCCATCCTGTCATTATGGGTCGACGCACCTGGGATTCCCTTAATCCTCGGTTTCGGCCGCTTCCAGGGCGGACCAATATTGTGCTGACGCGCTCTCAAGACTGGGCGGCTGACGGTGCAGTGGTTGTGCATTCGGCCGAAGAGGCCTTAGCTGCGGTTGCTGATGCTGAGTCTGCGTGGGTGATGGGTGGCTCCCATATTTATGACCTGTTTCTGCCCTATGCGGATCGCTGTGAAGTTACTGAGCTGGATATACAAGTGCCCGATGGAGACACACCAGCTCCGAGCCTGTCTGAGCTTGAGTGGGAGCAAGTATCTGCGGAGCCTTGGCACACGTCTCGAAGTGGAATTCGCTATCGGTTCACCGCCTACCAACGGCCCCATAGCTTAAACTCCAGGTGAACTGCAAGTTACCTACAGTGAGCAATCCCATATATCTTGAATGATAATAGTCACAATTCACCTTTGGCAACAGTGACAACTTTGTGATTTAATCGATTTAATACACGGGTTCAATTTACAGTTTTTGTTTATCTGTAACTTATAACCACCCGCTTTTTGTTAAACTATATTTTTTTATTATATTGCTGGATATTCAATCTGAACTGCACTTTTAGGCAAATAACCTGGCAAACTAGCTCGATTAAGAAGGTTTACACCATTCTTTTTTCTCAGTTTTCTCATAATAATCGGAAATAAACACGAAAAAGTAAGCGCGATTTCGCCGTATTTTTACACGATTTTCCCCATTTTGAGAGGTTTTGAAAGCCACAAAAATAGGTGTTTACTAGGCATGTAAGCCTCCAAACCGGAGTTATTGTTTTCAAGGAGTTCCCTGTAATGAAGCTTCGTCGCGTAGCTGCTTCCGCCATTGCCACAATGACCCTAGCTGCAACTCTCGCTGGCACTGCCGCTGCTGTCCCCGTCCACAAGGCCGGTGCAAACTACACCACCACGACTGAAGATGGTCTCACCCTGACCATTAAGCGTACGGCCGAACAATTCGACGTGAAGCTACCCGATAACCTTTCCATCTTCTCCCACCAGACTTTCCTCGACACCAAGGGTGTCGCCACCATCAAGGGTGCTAAGGGCAAAGATGTTGATGCTCACATCATGATTGGTTACCAGATCGGCTGCATGGTTGACGTCTCCGACGGTGTTACCCTCGTGTACCGCGCACCCCGCCTGTCCACTGGAGTCGAACTGGAGAACTCCTTGAATGGCACACCTACAGTCGGCTTCGGCGAAAAAAGCGCAGAAGTCGGTGGTATTGGAGCCACCAGTACTCTCCGACCCAACGCTGGTTTAGAGGTACCTCTCGGCCTCGACGCCATGTTCACTGTTCGCCCGGGGCAAATCCTGACCTTCCTGGTTGCAGAAAAAGATATTAAAGGAAATAAGGGCGCTCTTCGCTACGTTGGTGAGCCCATCAATATCGACGGCTGCTTCGGCTTCGCATCTGTCCGTTCCTTCGTCACTCTTTGGACCAAAGCACCTATTGAAGATTCCAAGATCACCACTTGGGGTAGAGTCACTCGCTTCTAATCGAGTTGCTCCCCAGTCTCCCATTGGTATCTAGTCATTGGATCCTCACATGAAACGTGCTTTTACTGCACTATCTGTGATGGTTGCTCTCAGTGTGGGGGTGACCAGCGCAGTAGCTAGTGCTTCCCCTAACGATGACAAACAAAGAACATTTTCTGAAGTCATTGACGACACAATCGTCGGTTCTCGTCATAGCTACAGCGTTCCTGACGTAGAAAAAACCGTCACCACAGAAGACGGTATGTCGGTAACACTAAAGAAACTTAACGAGCACATTTTCCGGAGAACTCCCCTTACAACTAATCTGTTTTCCCACGAAGTGCATGTCAGCATGCAGGGAATTGCAGAAGTTGAAGGCGCCCTACCAAAATCCGAGCACACACTTACTACCGGTTACCTCATTGGCTGTCAGATTGACGCCTCATCGCCGATTAAGTTGAAAGCTCAATTCCCGATGAAGGTGAATCCATTTTCACCGTATTTTGGGTTCGGCCATGATACAGATACCACGACTAGTCGGTCCCAAAAAGACAAATCTTCTGACACAGAACTTAATCTCCTTGGCGGCGGCTTAGGTATTGGTTTCAGCTCCGGGTTCAGTTTTTCCACAAAAATCGACTACTGGACCACTGTCCGTCCCGGTCGAATCCATAAAGTCCCGCTAGCCACCTATCGGTTTGAAGGTAACAAAACAACGTGGACCGACTTCCAGGACCTACATCTCTATTTTGATGGATGCCCGGGAAATGTCTCGCTGCGTTCCTATGTCGAATTTGTTGACGGTGCAAGCATACCCGGACACTTCAAGCAGAAGACTTCGGATGCAGAAAGAGTCAAAAAAACACGCATTCCACGTCCTCCACAAATCAAGTTTGCTGAGGCCACGGAAAAACTCAAGCGTGTAGAAAACAAAGCGCTGAAACTTGATTCTGTCGAGCCTGACGAAAAAATTAAAGGTATCGGAGACTCAAACTTGGATCGTTTTTCTACTGAAAAACCGGAAGAAAAAGACGAGCCTGAGACCGAAGAAGAAAAAGTTAAGAAAGACTTGGCTGAACTAGGTAAACCCAATATTGAGACGCTTACCAGTCCCTATGGCGACGGCACTACCGACCAGATTGAGGGACTTAAGTTCACCATCCACGGCGATGTGCGCTGGATGTCAACTATTCTTCCGCAAACCCGTCTTAAGAAAGATCGCGAAAATAAGCAGCAGAATATTGAATCTCACATCGCACCTGCTCGCGAGTACAAAACTCAACTAGATACAGAATTTGAAAAGCAGCGTGCCGAGAGCCGCACAGAACGCAACAACTCAAATTCTCGGAGAGGTCAAAAATGAGAAAACCCTTCCAAACCCTTTTAGGAATGGGACTTGTTGGAGCTCTCACAATAGGACTGGCTAGCCCGGCGCAAGCAATCCCCGCAGATAATCCGATAGTCGGACCGCTCCTTCCCCCCGCACTACAGCGGTATACCCCATTCGATGAAATGGCCAAAACCTATACGAACCCTGAAAAAGGTAAGGTCTATCACCGTTTAGTACGCAGTGGCTTCTACAACTCTTCGCCTCTTTTCGGCGTAGATCGCAATGCCGACATCACCATCGAGGTAAAGAACAAGATCGCCTACCAAAAGTTTGCCAAGGCGTACTACTACGCCGGGGTGCAATTCGGCTGCCAAGTTGGCATCGGAAACACCTCGGTTAAGGTCTATGCGAACTCTGGCACGAAACTGACTGTCAACGGTCAAGTTTCAGTAACAGGGGACACCAAATTTGTAACAGATTTCATTAAGCAGACTGCAGAGACTGCAACGGACATTGCTACCGCTGCAGCGGTAGCCGGCGCTACAGAGGGTGCGGCAGCACCTGCTGCCGCACTAGCCGCAGCTGAGAATGCTAAACCTCAAATAGAGACAACATTAGGTGTTAAGGAGACGATCTCAACCTCTTCTAAATTCAGGGGAGGCATAAAAGCCAATCCAAACACTAAACCGGATGTGAAGCAGACTTATCAAATGGGTCGCCTCCAGGAAATTCCTTTCTTCATTTTGAAGTACAGCCCGGGTGTAAACCAGGTTCGGTTATCCGGCCTTGCACTTCGTGTGGAAGGATGCGTTGGTATCGCCAAACTGCGGCCCTTTATCCGCACAATTGGCAAAACCAAGAGCGGAAACTATGTGAACTATTCGACCTTTGGGGAAGACTACCTGTTCATTCCCAACAAATTCTTCCGCATGGATACTTAAGTGATCGCACACAATAAAAAGGGCTCCTGCTTCAAGCAGGGGCTCTTTTAGTTAGCTCATGAGCGGCACAACCCATCACCAGGTCAGCACACAGGTGCGCGGCCCCAATCGGCCGGATCAATATCCAGTCGGCGGAACAATATCCGCTCAAACTTCTTCCAGCCCTCATCCAGAATGTATTTCTCCTCCGATGGGCCAATCGGCAGCAACCACACCACCGCCACCGGACCATACTCTGTTTCACAAGTAGCAAAGTTCGTATCAAACATGCGAGGCATGGTCGCATACATGGCATAAACACCAGCTTCGGGAGGCAGCGGACCAATTACTTGCCCACGCAGAATAGGTGTCCTGGAGGCATCCACGGCTTCTGCCACAGCCCCCATCACGCGCTCCGCCTCAAACCTGTCATACCGGTCGCAGAGCGTAAAAAACTCCATACGCAAAGTGTGGCCCGTTTGGGGAGACTTCAACGCCCCAAAGCTCAGTCCCACCGTCCACACTGCAGAAAGACGCTGTGATTTAAAAGAAACAGGCATCCGGGACGCAATACGCTTCGGAACATCCGAACTGACCACCGTCCAGGCAGCATGACGGGAGCTGGGAACCGTACCGGCGATGCGGCCCAAGCGCCGTTCCATGTGCATCACAACAGTGGGCTCTTCCATCAGTTCCTTTCAGCGCATGCAATAGACACCTTCGGAAAAAGCGCCCCAGATAGGACTCGAACCTACGACACCTTCTTTAGGAGAGAAGTGCTCTATCCCCTGAGCTACTGGGGCCGGCGTTTTAACGTCTCTAACTCTAGTAGAAACATACTAGAACTCTGGAAACGACTAGCCGTTAGCTCGAACCCGTGCCGACTCTTCCCGCCGTTGCTCCGCCAACTCGTCCATATAGCGGTTGCGGGTCCGCATCCACACAAACTGTTTCTCGTCCCGCATAGACCCGGTAATCCACCACAGGGTCTCAATCATCACGGCACCACAGACTCCCGCAAAAAGCCCCCACTTCATCAAGTCCCAATTCCCGGCATCCAGGAAGAACAGCTGGGATGTCCACGGCAGCAGGAAAATAAGCGGATACATCGCTGCCGACATCCCCACCAGCAGCACCTTCCACCAGTTCAACGGCCGCGCCACCACACACAGCACCCAGGTGGCAGAAATAATGAGGGAGGCAAGAGTAGCGGTGGACACCTGCATGCTGGCCTCCAGCGCTCCCCCAGTAAGGTGCCGCAAATACAGGTAGGTGCAGAACGTCACTGCAGACACAATAATCCCGGAGGGCACCGCTAGCCGCAGCACCCTACTGACAAACCCGTCTTTCGCTCTCGAACGGTTCGGTGCCAGTGACAGCAAAAACGCTGGAATACCGATGGTGAACCAGCCGGTGATGGTGACGTGAATGGGTTGGAAGGGGAATGGCACCTGCATCAAGATCACCAAAATTGCGAGCGCCACGGAGTAAACCGTCTTGGTCAGGAAAAGGTTCGCGACACGCTCAATATTGCCAATGACACGGCGCCCCTCCGCCACCACGGAAGGCAGCGTGGCGAACTTATTGTCCAGCAACACAATCTGCGCCACCGAGCGCGCCGCAGAAGAACCAGACCCCATGGCAACACCAATATCGGCACGTTTAAGGGCGAGAACGTCGTTGACGCCATCACCGGTCATGGCGACAGTGTGCCCCGACTGCTGCAGGGCACCCACCATGAACCGTTTTTGCTCTGGCGTAACCCGCCCAAAAACAGTGTGGTGCTCGACGTCACGAGCGAAGTTCATTACCGGTTCTTGGCGGGCTAAAGCCAACGCTTCTGGGTCTTTCGATATCACCCTATTGCCCATGGTGGAAACAGTTTCAGCAAACGCGTTCTCCGGCAGTTCGGGAAGTTCACGGGCATCGTAGGGGTTCTCGGCTCCCTCCATCCCGAGGGACTGGGCAACCGCGCCGACTGATTGCGCATTGTCTCCCGACACCACCTTCACTTCCACATTCTCATCGTGGAAATACTGCAGGGTGTCGGCAGCATCGGGGCGAATAGACTGCTCCAAAATAATCAAAGCATAGGGGGTGACGTCGCCTGCTGCCACAAAATCCGCGGCAGCAACATCAGCCAACTCCTCCACCGGTTTGTGAGCCTGCGCCAGCAACATAATGCGGCGTCCCGTAGAGCCGGCTTCTTGAGCTTGCTGCGCGGCGGACGTTCCCGGATCGGTTAGCACATCGGGAGCACCCAGGATCCAGTGTCCATGGTCTCCAAAACTCATTCCGGACCATTTCTTGTCGGAGGAGAAAGGCACCATTCCGGTCTGCTCCCAGACAGGAGTGTCTGCCTCTCCTTCGCCCTCCACAGCAAAGTAGTGTTGTGTCCATTCCAGAATGGCGCGCATCGAGTCGTTGGGATGCTCATCCCAGGCTGCCATAGCCCGCAACACTTCCGGCGCTTGCATCCCCTCCCCCAGGGCCCGCACTTCCGTCATCTGCATCGTATTGTCGGTGAGGGTGCCGGTCTTATCCGTACACACCACGTCGACCCGTGCCAGGCCCTCAATAGCGGGCAGTTCTTGCACCAGGCACTGCTTCTCGCCCAGCCGCACCACACCCAAAGCGAAAGCAATGGAGGTCATAAGGACCAGGCCTTCTGGAACCATAGGCACCAACGCCGCAGCCATCGCCAGGATAGACTCCCGCAGTGGCTTCCCTGTTTGGAAAAGCTGCGTGTAGATGGTCAGTATTCCGGTGGGGATAAGCAGCCAGGTGATAACCCGCAAGATTCGGTTAATGCCGGTCATGAGCTGCGAATTGGTGAGACTAAAAGCGGAAGCCTCTTCCGCAAGCTTATTGGCGTACGCCTCTTTCCCCACGCGGGTAGCTTGGTAAACACCACTACCAGCGACAACGAAACTACCGGAGAGGACAACATCTCCAGCTTCCTTATAGACAGGATCGTTTTCGCCAGTCAGAAGGGATTCGTCGACGGTAAGACTGCGGGCGTCCCGCACCTCCCCATCAACCAGGATTTGCTCCCCCGAAGAGAGAACAACAAGGTCCCCTTCAACCAACTCTTCGGGGGGAATAGTCTGCTCCTCGGAATCACCCGCATCATTGCTGCGCCGGACGGTTGGTTTGGCGCGCCCCACGATGGAAAGCCGCTCCAGTGTCCGCTTCGCACGCAGCTCTTGCACAATACCAATACCCGCGTTGGCAATAATGAGCAGACCAAACGCAGAGTTGATGATGGATCCGGTGGACAGCACAATAATGAAAAGAACACCCAGCATGGCGTTAATGCGGGTAAACACGTTGGCGCGAATAATTTCGCCGGTACTGCGCCCAACCTGGATTTTTACATTATTCCCGTAGCCAGCGACACGCTTCTCTTCCACCTGCTGCGGGGTGAGACCTTCCTTGGAGGTATAGACCTCTTCATCGGAAATGAGTGCAGCCTCGGTTGTGGAAGCAACTTCGTCTGCCACCGGCGTCTCCTTTAGGGAAAGAAAGCTTCGTATAACTTTCAACTGCATTTGAGCCTAATTGGCAGACTCCCGAAATACGAGGGTTACTGCCAAAAAAGGTTGTGTACAGAAGTGAAAAAGGTACAGACTTCCACCTTTTGACCTTGAAGGGACATAATAAGAGTGTGAGTAAAGAACCCTCCGGACAAGCAGACCCGAAACCTTCTAAAGACACTAACTCCCATGACCCTGCGGTTGAAGATGCAGACGTAAGCGGCCACGCAGCGCTCAACGACCCCGCCACGTTCGAGGAACGCACCACCACCGTCATCCGCCTCGGATCCCTGCTTTTGGCGGCAGGTACCGGTGGTTACCGTGTAAAACGTGCTATGCAGCGCGCCGCCTACGCACTTGGCATAAAACGCTTTGATGCCTCCGTAACACTCACCAACATCACGGCCACCGCTTACCTGGATGACGACTACCGCACCCTCGTCAGCGAAGCGCCCGCAATTGGCGTCAACGCCTCCCGCATTGAAGCCCTGGAAACCATCTCCCGCGACATTAGCGACGGGATCACAAACGCTGAGCTCAACAGGCGCATCGACGATGTCGTCAAGTTTGTGAAAACACGCTACAACGCCTTCTTCAACCCCCTGGCGGCTGGGTTCGCCTGCGCCGCATTCGCAGTCCTCAATAAGTTCCCACCAGAAACTCTGCTTTTCGTACTCATTGGTGCCTTCTTTGGCCAGCTGGTGCGCCGCACCCTCGCCCACCGTGGCATTAACCAACTCGGTGTGGCGGCACTCTCCGGTACTGTCGCCTGCCTTATCTACCTGGGTTGCTACACCATAGCTGAGCAGGTCTTTCCGGGCTTCATTATGAGCTCGGCCAATGCTGGGTTCGCGCCGGTAACCGCCGGTTTCGTAGCAGCGGTGCTCTTCCTGATCCCCGGCTTTCCCATGTTCACTGCTTTCCTGGACTTGGCGAAATTAGACATTAATGCCGGTATTCAGCGCTTCACCTACACGATTTCACTTTTGGCCGCCGCCACCTCCGCCGTCTGGTTGGTATCCCTGGTGACCGGTTTGGCGCCGCTCCCCCAGGTCGCAAACCCCTATATTGAACGGTTTGGAGCTGAGTGGTGGCCGCTGTTTATTTGGGTGGCCTCCTTCTGCGGTATCTTCGGTTTCGCTATTCTCTTCAACTGCTCCCGCCGGATGGCACTATTGGCCGGCGCTATTGGCGCCACCGCCAACCTGCTGAAATTTGTGCTCTCCGATGACGCAATTGTGGGCTTGGATATCCCCATCCAGGCAGCCGCGTTTATTGCCGCGCTCATGATCGGACTGGTGGCGAGTGTGGTCGCCCCGTTGAACCGAATTCCGCGCATCACCCTGTCAGTTCCCAGCTCTGTGATTATGATTCCCGGTGCCGCAATGTACCGCTTCATCTACTACCTGAACACGGGGGATCTGGGGCGCTCCCTCACCTACTTCTTCGACGCATTCCTGGTGGTGGCCGCAATTGGCGCCGGCCTTGCTATTGCGCGGATGGTGACGGATCCTCACTGGCTGTACGACCGCCGTCACCCGCGTTTCTTCCACCACGAAGTAATCGGCCGCACCAAACGTGCTCTGCGGGGTATTCGGGCGGCACGGCGAGCAGCGCGCCGGGCACTCAAGGAAACTACCGACAACCAGCCGGAAGTGAACAACGAGCCCACCCAGCACGCGCAGCCAAAATTCAAAGACTAGTAGAACTTTTAGCGCCACTAGCACTAGGAACAGCACCATCGCACCATAAGTTAAGGGGCCTAGCTTTCGGGCTAGACCCCTTAACTAGGTAGTGTGCAGTACGTTTTTAAATTCCGCGGAATTGTGGACGACGACCCTCAACGTAGGCGCGTCGTGCTTCTTTAAGGTCCTCGCTAATCCAGGCTGTCTTTGCGGCAGCTGCCTGCATTGGGGTGGGCTTCTCCTGCGCCAGATCGTTGTTGAAGACCTGCTTCAAGTGGTTCAACGTAAGTGGCGCATAGGTGGCTATCTCCTGAGCCCAGGCCAGTGCATCGTTGGAGTCACCGAGTTTGTTGACCAACCCGTGCTTGGCAGAATCTTGCGCACTGAAAAGGTCACCCGTGTAGAGAATGCCGCGGGCGAACCCGCCTCCCACAAGTGATTCCAGACGACGAATAGACCAGTTATCCAGTGCGAAGCCCATCTTCACAACCGGAAGCGCAAAATAGGCGTCTTCCGACGCTACCCGCAGGTCGCAGGCCATCGCGAGCTGGGCGCCACTTCCAATAGCGGCACCGTTGACATAGGCGATGATAATCATCTTGGCGCGTTCCAGAGTGCGCAACATGGCGATATTTTGGTTCGCAAAACCAGATGAGAAAACACCACCAGTAAGGTCGGCACCCGCACAGAATGCTTCACCCGCGCCTGTTATAACGAGGGACCGGACGCCTTCGTGGCTACAGCGTTCAACCGCCAGTTGGATTCCTCGACACAGCTCAGCGTTTAAAGCGTTACGGTGCTCGGGGATCCGCAGCGTGAGTTTCGCAATCTTTGCATCACTAAAAATCTCTACCAAGATAGGACGCTTGGTGCCATCGGGATTTGTTTCTTTCCCATCGACACGAAATTCAACTGTGGTATCCACGTAAGGAAACCTCCCAGATTAGGAATAAAGCTTATTGCTTTTAGTCTACAGGTCTCCGTTAAAGTCAGCCGGATCCCGACTCATCCGACCGTCCGGTTTGTCCATATTGGTAATTTTTTCCATGTCTTCGTCATCCAGAACAAAGTCGAAGACATCAAAATTTTCTTCCATACGGTCGCGATGTGTGGTCTTCGGAATAACCACATTAGTTAACTGAATATGCCAACGAATAACAACCTGAGCAGGAGTTTTGCCGTACTTGTCGGCAATCTCCTGGAGTACATTATCTCCCAGAACTGTGCCGCGCCCGAGCGGACTCCACGCAGAGGTGCGAACACCCAGACTACGGTGCACATCCCGCATGTCCTGCTGCGAAAACTCAGGATGGAGTTCAATCTGGTTGAGGGAGGGAGCAACTCCCGTGTCGCGCACCAGGTCGTGCAGGGTGTTTTCGGTAAAGTTGGACACTCCAATGCTGCGAATATGGCCAGCATCGCGGAGTTCAATCATGGTTTCCCACGTTTCGCGATACTTGTTGACGGCAGGCTGTGGCCAGTGGATGAGGTAAAGATCAACATAGTCGAAGTCAAGGCGGTCCATACTGGCGTGGAAAGCATCGCGGGCTTCGTCACGGCCATGAGAGGTGTTCCACAGCTTGGTGGTGACGTAAATATCCTCACGGGGAATACCAGAATCCCGGATAGCGGCACCCACTTCTTGTTCATTGCCGTAAAGAGCGGCGGTGTCAAAATGCCGGTATCCGACTTCTAATGCCTCCGACACAACCCGATAAGCCTCGTCGGCGGGGACTTTATAAAGGCCAAAACCTAGTTGGGGTATAAGCGTTCCGTCGGTCAGGATCAATTCTGGGATAACATTTTTAAGGTTATTCGTCATAGCTAAATAGTAACGAGACTCAAGAAAAAACACTCTCAATCCATAGAAATTTCCGTATTCTGGATATATGCAGGGTTCTTTAAGGGACAAGATAACCCCCCTTCCCATGTTCATTGCCTATGCGGTGACCTCGGTAATCGCTGTTCTTGGGCTTATTATCGGCATGACATGGTGGTTCACTACCAGCGAGCATTCGGAAAAGAGATTTGAACCACAAAATGGAAACTCCCTGTCGGCGAAAGAATTCCGCGACGTGGGAATCCAAATGTTTCAGTGGCCGTGGACGGCTGTCGCCCAAGAATGCCGAAACACATTGGGCACCATGGGTATTCGCAGAGTACTCATTAGCCCTCCCCACGAAAACCTCAATATCCCCACGTGGACCAGCTCTTACGCTCCCGTCAGCTATAAACTGAACTCCAAACTTGGTAGCCGCGAAGAATTTGCGGCCATGGTCCAAGAATGTGGGCGGCACGGAGTCGACATCATCGCCGACGCCGTCATGAACCACATGTCTCCCGTCATCCCTCCCTACACAGGTATAGACGGAACCACTTTTAGCCAGTACAACTACCCAGGTCCGGGCCGCTACAGCTACCAGGATTTCCACCACTGCACCTTCACCCCCGATGGCGTCATGCGCAGCTACCAAGATCGGGGCCAAGTGCAGGAATGTGATGCCCTCGCTCTCCCCGACCTCAACACCTCCTCACCGCATGTTTTAGGGCAGCTGAACAGCTATCTGCAGGACCTGCTCAATCTGGGAGTCGCGGGCTTTCGTATCGATGCTGCCAAACATATTGCGGCAGCTGATGTCGCCAAAATTCTCGACAAAGTACCCGCAGACAAATTCGTGGTGCAGGAGGTCATCCCCGGTATTGGGGAGACCATTAAACCTGAGGAATATTTGGACACCGGCAGGGTCTTCGACTTTGCTTTCGCAGGGGTCGTTGCAGATGCCCTGAAATACCAGGATCTGCCTGCACTATTTTCTGCCGGCTCGGAACGTGGCCTCATTGGGAGGTCACATGCTGTTCCCATCGTCACCAACCACGATTTGGAACGTGACGTCCCCGACCTGCTCAACTACACCAACGGGTGGCGCTTCTACTTCGCCAATCTTTTAATGCTGGCCACCGACCACGGCGGCCCGTTCCTCTACACCGGTTACGCTTTCACCGAACGGGATGCCCCCTCTCCGATGACCCCCGGCGGTTACGTGAAAGAACCACACTGTGCCATCAACCCGTTCCGCCCGGCGCCCGCCGAATTTTCCTGCATGCAGCGTCTTCCCGCAGTCGCCACCATGGTGCAGTGGCGGCTGCGGGCAATGAGTGGCGAACTGGCACCTCCCGCCAACCACACGAGTGATGTTCCGATACTTAGCCCTGCCCAAATTATTTGGCGCGGTGACGGCGCTGTGGCTCTCCTGCGCAACGGTCTCCTTTTCGCCGCGAATGTGGGTGACGCTCCCGTCCAAATCCCACTTAATAACAGCTTGACGGACACCTCTACGCTGCGCTCCTTGCGGGGACACGAAGTGAGTTATGACGGCTCGGTTCTTACTGTAAAACCGTTCGATATCGTCGTCTCAATGCGGCCTCGCTAGCCCCACTTCACCGGTAAAGTGGAAATAGTTCACGTTATTCCGAGGGAGCACCATGAGATCTTTTTTCACAGCTCACAAAAAAGTTAGTTTTGTAGCCACCGCAGCGCTTATTACAGGCCTTCTCACATCGCCCATAAATGCACCGCAAGCTGCGGCTCAACCGGGAGATCCTCTCCAATGGGGCCCCTGTCCGCAGAGTGCGGGATTCCGTGATTCCGACGGCGCCGAGTGTGCTTTATTTAAAGCTCCCATGGACTACCAAAAACCGGATGGGAAAAAGATCACCATCATGATGTCGCGGATTAAAGCGACCGGCCCCTCCAAGGGAGTTATCTTTGTGAACCCGGGCGGCCCCGGCGGCCACGCCCTCAACATGTGGGCGGGGCTGGTGGAAAGAGGACCTGCGAAAGCCCTCCGTCCCAGTTTCGACCTCATCTCTGTGCAGCCCCGTGGTCTGGTGAACGCCACTCCCCTCGCGCCCTGCCCGGATCTTGCCGTAGATGCGACTAAGGAAGAACGCGAAAAGAACAAGAAGTGCCTTTCGGAGTTCAACGAATATTTCAAGACCGTGAACACTGAAAACACGGCACGCGACTTCGACACTGCTCGCAAATTCCTGGGTGAAGAAAAAATCCACTACTTTGGTGGTTCCTACGGCACCTACTTGGGCGCGGTTTACCTGTCCCTCTTCCCGAAACAGACGGGACGTTTCGTGTTGGACTCGGCGGTGGACCCGGACCGTATCTGGTTTGACGCGTTCTCCTTACAAGGCGAGTGGCAGCGGAAGCGCATGTACGAAATGTTTGAGTTTTTCGCGGCCCGCGACGATCTCTACCACTTGGGAGATATGCCGCTGAAGGCTTACACCAGCTGGTATCGCGTCATTGAACAGGAAATGGGAGGGCCACTCACCCCGCGGATGACACCTCCGCCTGCCCAGATTGGTGATGTTCCCCCAGTGTTCAAGGAGCTCGCCGAAGAATACCTTTCCGCCAAAAATGCACTCACCCCGGCAGCTGCCCGCTTCGAACGGATGATTAAAAACTGGACCGTACCACCCAAGATTGGCCCCATGCACAACCTCTGGGAGTTGACGGGTCGAGCCTTCACCAGCCGTGCTCTCTGGCCACGCGTGGCGCACTACATCAAACATCCCGATCCGCAGGAGCAAACTCCGGAAGAGGAGCGGGAAAACCTCTACAGCACCAACACGTTCCTGGCCGTCACCTGCAACGAAAATGTTGCGAAAGCGCAGCCTCTGCAGGGGGTAAAAGTGTTGACAGGTTTAGCGACCGGCGCAGACTGGTTCGAAATTAAGGACCGCGCGGTGGCCTCCGGCCTGCAGTGCATTACTTTCCCCCGGACGACCACTCCGGTGAAGGTTGAAAACAAGAACTTGGATGTGCGTCCTGTCGTTATCCAATCCTTCCGCGACACGCAGACCCCGTATGTGCAGGGCCCTGCCTTAGCGAAGAAAGTGAACGCATACTTCATCCAGGCGGAGGGTGGCGACCACGGTGTGTACGTGCGCCACAATCCGATGATGTGGAAAGCAATTAATGATTACTACTATGGGGCGGCCATCACGATCTCCTACGTCCCGTACTCCACCATTCCCGAAATGGTGTACACCCCGAAAGGTAAATAATGGCTGAATCGTCGAGACGTGGAACTTTGCATAGCCGCTCGCGCAGAGTTCGCCGGTTCTATGGAATTGTTGGTGGCCTCGCACTCGTTGCGGGACTGATTACTGCCCCGTTCACCCCTGCCAAGGCGGCAGCAGCTCCGGGTGATCCGTTGCAGTGGGGGCCGTGCCCCAAAAACGCGAACATTATGGAGGAATATCCCACTGAGTGTGCAACCTTCCAGGTTCCTATGGATTACTCCCAACCACACAGAGAAAAGATCACTCTCACCATGTCGCGCATGAAAGCGCAGGGCAAGAGTAAGGGAGTTATTTTTACGAACCCCGGTGGACCTGGTGGTCTTGCGCTGGACCTGTGGAACTGGATAGTCGATATGGGTGCTGCGAAAGACCTGTGGAAAGACTATGACCTGATTGCTGTGCAGCCCCGCGGCCTGGTGAGCGCTACCGCTCTGTTGCCTTGTGTGACAGAGGAGCAGGCCTATGACCTTGTCTCAGAGGTCATTGCCGATGACGAAAAGCAGGCCCAAAAGGATAAAGAAAAAGCAGAGCGGGAAGGATTGGAGAAACCGGCGGGCGTGGTGGACGACGCCCGGGATTCACTCACCGGTTTTTTGGGTGATGTGAAGTCTCTCTTCTCCGAGCCGCAGCCCCAAGAAGAGGCTGACGGGCCTGAGATTACGAAAGAGTGCGTGGACAAATTCCTCACCTATTTCCGCACCGTCAACACCGAAAACACGGCCCGCGACTTCGATATGGCGCGCCAATATTTAGGTGAAGACGTCATCCACTACTACGGTGCCTCCTACGGCACCTACCTGGGTGCGGTGTATCTGTCTCTCTTCCCCGAGCACACTGGACGTTTCGTACTGGACTCCGGCATTGATCCGGACTGGGTGTGGTACCGCGGCTTCGAGGCGCAAGCCGATTCGCAGCGGGAACGCATGTACGAGATGTTCGAGTTCATCGCCGAACACAACGATATTTACCACCTGGGAGACACGCCGCTCAAGGTGTACACCAAGTGGTACAACATTGTGAATGAGGAGATGGGCGGCCCGGGTACTCCCCGCATTACCGCCCCACCGGC
The DNA here is from genome assembly GCA_012842085.1 of Mycobacteriales bacterium. Lineage (GTDB taxonomy): Bacteria > Actinomycetota > Actinomycetes > Mycobacteriales > Mycobacteriaceae > Lawsonella. Next base: position 48,398 of record DUTM01000011.1, read on the forward strand.
CCAGATCGGTGACGTGCCTCCTGCCTACCAGGAACGCGCCGAAGAGTATCTGCAGGCTTATAACGCCGGCCGCCCCGTTGTGGACCGTTTCACCCGCATGCTGCAGGCCTGGCTAGTGCCCCCGTTTGCTGCTAAGGAAGGCACCGACCTGGCGACGGTAACATCCTCTGGTTACACCTCCCGGCGCAACTGGCCCAAGATCGCCTACTATATGCAGCACCGCGATATTGATACCAGCCTCTATGAGACCGAAGAGCTGCCGGCTCTGGCTACAAGTGGACTGGTGTTCCTCGCTGTGGTCTGTAACGAGAACGCAGTGCCCCCGAAGGTACTTAACCTGCCGGGTGTGGTCACTGGGCATTTCTCCGGACAGGACATGTTCGAGATTAATAAGCGGTTGACGACGTCTGGTGTGATGTGTGCGCTCTTCCCGCCCACAACTAAACCAGTTCCGGTGGCTAACAAGAACCTGAAGTGGCGGCCGCTGGTGTTGCAGTCGCTGAAGGACACGCAGACTGTTTATGTGGAGGGCGCTGCATTGGCTTCCCTACTGAACGCCTACTTCGTGACGGTGGCCGGCGGCGACCACGGTGTCTACGTCCAGCACAGCCCGAAGGCGTGGACCCTGGTGAACGACTACCTTAACGGCAAACCAGTAACAGAGCACCACTTGCCGTACGCAGAGGTGCAGAAGTTGATATACAAGCCGAAAGCCTCCTAAGGCAAAGACGCCATAGGGCAACGGCTCACAATAACGAGACCGAGCGTACTTACTACTGACGTTCTTCGAGCGGAATGTAGGTGCGCTCGGTTTCTCCTTGGTAGACCTGGCGGGGTCGGAAAATCTTGGAGCGCGGATCAGCGTTCTGTTCACGCCAGTGAGCGATCCATCCGGGGAGGCGGCCGAAGGAGAAAAGCGGGGTAAACATGTCGGTGGGGAAACCGATAGCACGGTAAATGAGCCCCGTGTAGAAGTCAACGTTCGGGTAGAGGCGACGCTCCACAAAGTAGTCGTCGTTGAGGGCGCGATCCTCCAGCTCCAGTGCGATGTCAAGAAGTTCGTCGCCTCCCAGCATGTCAATGACACGGTGGGCGTGCTTCTTCACAATGGCGGCACGCGGATCGTAGTTCTTGTAGACGCGGTGTCCGAAGCCCATCAGTCGGACGCCGTCCTCCTTGTTCTTCACCTTCTCCATGAACTTGTCAGCGTCACCGCCGTTGTCACGGATATTTTCAAGCATTTCCAGTACCGCCTGGTTGGCGCCACCGTGGAGGGGACCGTACAGGGCATCTACACCTGCAGCGACAGAAACAAACAGGTTTGCATTGGCAGAACCAACTGTTCGGACGGTGGAGGTGGAACAGTTCTGCTCATGGTCAGCGTGCAGAATAAGCAGCACTTCCATCGTGTGTACGAGTTCCGGATCCAGCTCGTACTCTTGGGAAGGTGATCCGAACATCATGCGCAGGAAGTTCTCCACCAACGTGTATTCGTGGCGGGGATACATGGGTGCCATGCCGTGCAGACGACGGTAAATATCCGCGATGATCATCGGAACTTGTCCCATAATGACCTGGGTGGCTTTCTCCACCTGTTCCGGATCGTGCGGGTCTAAGCAACTCTGGTTGTAGTTGCTGAGCAGGTTGATGGCACCAGCGATAGAAGGCATGGGGTGGCCATCGCGGGGAATGGCTTCATAGATTTTGCGGAAGTCCCAATCCAGCTCCGTGTTGTATTTGATACCCATCCGGAACTCTTCAAGTTGGGTGAAATCTGGCAGCTCGCCGTGCATCAGCAGGTAAGCAACCTCCATGAAGGTTGATTTTTCTGCTAACTCTTCGATGGAGTAGCCGCGATACCGCAGCACGCCTTCATCGCCATCGATGAAGGTGATCTGGGATTTGACGGAACCGGTGTTGACGAAACCGTTATCCAGGGTGATGAATCCAGTCTCGGACAGCAGCTTGCCGAGTTCAACCCCGTCATAGCCATCCGTGGAATGCGCAACTGGGAGGTCAATTTCTTGCCCGTTGGGTAGCACCAACTTTGCTGTTTCATTGACGTTCTCTCGAGACACGCGTATTCCTTTCCTCGTCGACTGGTTCCAGATGGTGTTTCAGAAAGCCAGCCGAAGCCAGTTTAAGAACAGGGCTTTTCCTATTCTAAAACATTGTCACCTTTACATGATCCCTTAGAAATTTTTCCGTTATGTTACGGAGTCCTTAAACAGCACTATAAAATTTTACATTCCCCAGTCTCAAGCGTCTGCCCGCAGACGCCATTTCCCAGTCCACCCCAAACCTGGTTCCACCACAATGACGTCCTGTCCGCTCACCATTGCATTGGGTGGGCAAGTCATGGGCTCAACTGCCAAAGCTCGCCCTTTACCTGGGAAAGGAACCGTTTTCTCGCCGGTTGTGAAAATCTGCAGCCACGGGAATTCCCCGTCTGCTTCCATCACTACAGCAAGTTTTTTATTGTCGTCAACCTCTGCTGTGAGGCGTGCTAACTCTTGCCAACCGTCGTGGATTGGGGCAAGCGTAGAAACCGTAAAAGGTGTGTCGAACCACACATCTTTCATGAGGCATTGCCGGTTAATTTCCGGAGTTCCCTCCCCCACAGGATGCATTTCTCCGGTGGGAAGATTCCGGTCCGTCGTCACCCACCAATCATCCACTTGCGCCAACAGGGTGCTCTCGTCAAGGTCTGCACCACCCGCCGTGATATAAGGATGCGCACCATATCCCCATGGCATAGCCGAACGGGACTTATTCTCCACACCAGCGGAAACCACCAGGCCTTCCGCTGTCACTTCATAACGGACAGAAGCAATAAACTCCCATGGCCAGCCGGTGCCACTGGCAGGCGAATGGGAATACAGCAAAGTTGCGAAGGAGTTGTCGGCTGCTCTTTCCGAAACGGTCCACACAACGTCAGTGGCCAGTCCATGGATCGCGTTGTCCAGGTCCGGTTCCGTCATCTCCAGGTGGACGAGGGTGTTACGGAAAATAAAATGTGCGTCCTCAATCCGGTTGGGCCACGGTACTAATGTTTGCCCACAGGTGTAGGGGCTTTCTTGCCCGTACGGTTCCGCCAAGGGAAGCGCCGTCGCATCCTCTTTGTCTCTCCACCACAGGCCTTGAAGTGCCGCACCCCGTCGGTCAATGAGCGCCACGTAATTCTTGTTGTGCAAAACCAGGGAGCGTCCCGACTGGATACTTTGCGCAATTTCATCACGTAAATCCGCAGTAAGTCCAGCGACTTTACCTAACGGCTCCAGTACTTCTTCATGTTCGTTACGGGCAGTAGCCATGCTTACCTACTTTCGGAGAGACGGCGCGTTCTTTAGTACCTTCAGTCTACGGCTCAACTAACAGTTGCGGGCGGAGAAAGACTAGACTGGGGGCGTCTGCCTCCCCGTTACAGGCATTGGGCTCGAACCGGTTGCCAAACCGTCAGCCACAGCTTGGCGTTATAGGAGCACACATCCCCATCCTCGAAAAGGAAGCTTGATGAACGAACCGAATATCACAATCCCTGATAATCTCCTCCCCTCCGATGGCCGCTTTGGATGTGGGCCTTCTAAGGTTCGTAGCGAACAACTCGACTATCTGCTAAACCCCGGTACCTCCATTATGGGAACGAGCCACCGTCAACCGGCAGTAAAGAATGTTGTTAAAGAAATCCAAGAAGGGCTTATCGAGCTTTTCCAGGCACCTGACGGCTATGAAGTCCTCGTCGGCATTGGTGGCGCTACCGCTTTTTGGGATGCTGCCACTTTCGGGCTTATCCGGGAACGCTCCCTCAACCTCACCTTCGGCGAATTCTCCAACAAGTTCGCCACCGCCTCCAAGAAGGCACCCTGGCTGCAAGATCCCGTCATTGTCGACGCCGAACCAGGCACCGTTCCCACCCCTGTCTCCGACCCGAGCTGTGACCTCATCGGATGGGCACACAACGAAACATCCACTGGCGCCATGCTGGCAGTGGAGCGTCCCGCCGGTGCAGACGATGCCCTCATCGCTATTGATGCGACCTCTGGCTCTGGCGGACTACCGGTAGATATCTCCCAAGCAGACTGCTACTACTTCTCCCCGCAGAAGTGCTACGCAGCAGATGGTGGCCTGTGGCTCGCTGTGATGAGCCCAGCCGCAATTGAGCGCGTTGAGGAGATCTCCGCCTCCGACCGCTTCATCCCCGGATTCCTGGATCTGAAGACAGCCCTCAACAACTCCCGCAAGAACCAGACCTACAACACCCCGGCTGTCGCCACCCTGTTGATGATGGCCAACCAGGTGAACTGGATGAACGAGAACGGCGGGCTGGACTTTACTGTTGGCCGCACCACCGACTCCTCCAGCCGCCTCTACGAATGGGCAGAAAAGAGCGAGTTCGCCGAACCGTTCGTCGCTGACCCGCAGGCACGTTCCCTGGTTGTCGGCACCATCGACTTCAATGACGATGTGGATGCCGCTACCGTGGCCAAGGTGCTGCGTGCCAACGGAATTTTGGATACCGAACCGTACCGCAAGCTCGGTCGCAACCAGCTCCGTATCGGCATGTTCCCCGCTGTCGAGCCCGAAGATATCAGCAAACTGACGGAATGCATCGACTACGTGGTGGAGCGCCTCTAAGTCTGCGCCCCGCGCAACAACTACATAAACGTGAAAAAGAACCGTGGTGAAACCGGATAATCTGGTTTTACCACGGTTTTTCGCTGTGGCTTCCGCACTTAGACACACCACGTCCGCTAAAGTTGTGTTAGAGATGTAACCACAAGTGGGAGGTGAAGCCTGGTGCGTGAACTACATGTAACCAGATTCGACTCTGAGGACGAGAAAGTTATCCTCAGCGACCCCACAACCGAAGAAGAGTTCTGGGTAGCTGCGGATGACAAACTGCGGGCAGCCGCAGAAGGCGAGTTAACACCGCCAGAGGAGGAAGCCCGAGATTCCTCACCCAAGATGCATCCCTCCGAAATTCAGGAGCTTATCCGCGGTGGTGCGTCCCCCGAAGAACTACGAGAACGCTCCGGGTTGCAACGTAACCGTCTCGAGAATCTCGCTCGCCCCATTCTCATGGAACGCGCCAACATGGTGCGCCGTGCCCAAAAATCCCATCCCATGCTGGCCAACGGTCCGAGTGAAACATCACTCGAGATGGCCGTCAATACTGGGCTCAGCACCCGTGGGATTGCCTACTCCGAGGCCAGTTGGGATTCCTGGAAAACTCCCGAAGGCCACTGGATTATTGAACTCCGCTGGCAAGATGGACGCGCCGACAATACTGCCCACTGGCGTTTTCAGCAGGACCGCTCCTATGCCGTCACCAGCCCCCTAGACGATGCTGCCACCGACATCACAGACCCGGAATATGGGTTGCGGCGCCCCCGGCAAGTAGCAACCATCTCCAACCTGGGAGAAGCACGGCTCCGCAAGTCACAAACCTCCAAAGAAGCGCGCCTGCACCTTGCGGCTGCCGCCCAACGTGATGCCGCCGGCATTCCCGACAGCAGCCGACCAGGCTCGGCTCATCGCCGCACCCCCGGTTATGTTGATACCGTGACAGTAAACATGGAGGACGTTACCGCACCTACCATGGATGAGCCGGTGCGCGGAGTTCCCGAAGACACGCCGGAAGATGCCACGCAGCGCACCACCGAAGCTTTCGCTGCTGCTGAGCAACTACACTTGTCGGTCATTGAAGAACCTCCTCCGGGCGTCCCCAAGATTGCCCCACTTGCCCATGCACCTCGTACCAAAGCAGGTGCTACCGAGGCCGGTACCGGCGACGCTAAGCAGGCCGAAGACGAGGAAGATAAACCGCGCAAGCGTCGTGGCCGCAACAAGAAACCAGCAATGCCTTCCTGGGAAGACGTTCTTCTAGGTGTTCGAGGACAGCACAATGAGTAAATCGCGTGACAGAGCAGTCGTCACCATCTGGTTTGTGTCCGCACCGGACGCACACTCCCTTTTGGCGACCAACCCGGAGTCTGACTACCGGTATGCCCAACGGTTGGCGAAAGGCCTATTCCCGGATAAACCACTCACGCCTTTGGGTAGTTTTCCACTAACTCGTTCTGTGCCAGCCGGCCAGGAGGAGATCTACGTCGGTACATATCCGGGCGTCACCGTGGTCCAGACGGCCGCTATTCCCGTCACCACCATGTCCCAATTGGTTCCCAAGTGGGTACAACCCGAAGCAGCTACCCATGTTTATGCTTTCGCAGACGGCCGCAACGGAGAATTTGCGGGATTCGCCCACTGGCATGAGGACCGCTTAGTTCGCGCTTTCACCGCCACTGCCACCAATATTGAGGAAACTATCGGCTTGCCGGATCCAGCTGAAGGCCCCTACTGGTCTGGTGAATTCCCGAACCACAACACTCCCGAATTCGAAGACCCCTTCGCAATTCCGCTCCCGTTCCTACCGGGCGACATTCTGCTCACCATGTACACCAAATGGATGGGGTTCTCCCCTAGCGCAGAGCACTTAGAGCTCAATGTGGATGGTTTCGCCCTTGATGGGCGTCCCGAAACCAAGCCCATGGACCGTATTGTGCCGCCCGATCATGAAGACTTCGACCCCAGCCAGCCCAGGAAGCTTGGGAAAGGAATTGACGCGGACGAACTGACGGCTGCGGAAATTGAGGAAGCTTCCGGGGAAGTCGTGGATGATGACGACGCTGCAGCTGCTGAAGTTGAGCAGGAGAAAAAGCCAGGATTGTGGACTCGCTTCAAACGCTGGTGGTTTGGCGACAAGATGGAGGACGAGGATCCTGACTATGAGTCCGAGTACGAGGACGCCTACGAAGAGGAGCATGGTCATCGCGAACTTGCCAGCGATATGCTGCACGCCGATGACGACGAAGAGTATCCCTCGGTCTAGTTTTACACCCTCCGGCTAACGGACGCGCTCATAAAAAGCTACTGCAGCGGATGTAGCAACATTCAAGGAATCGACCCCCGAAGCCATGGGGATCTGTGCCCGCACATCTGCTAATGCCATTGTTTTCCGGCGCAAACCGGGTCCCTCCGCACCCACCAGGAAAACCACTTTCTCGGCGTGGGCCACATCAGCCAACAGTTTCGCATCCGCAGCGGGTGTAAGAGCGATAATTGTGTATCCCGCGTCCCCGCAACCGCTGAAACGCTGGCTCTTGCCAGGTGGAGAAGTTGCCTTCACAAATGGTGTAGGGGATCCGCAAAACGTGTCCCATTGATACGCGCACAGAACGGCGATAAAGCGGATCCGCACAACCGCCACCCATAAGTACTGCTCCCACCCCAAGGGCGGCTGCGTTCCGGAAAATGGAACCAATATTGGCGTGGTCGTTCAGACCCTCCAGTGCAACGATGGTGGTGGGTTCATGCGCCAAAACTTCATCCAATGTGCGGGTCTGGGGCCGCGGGGCAAGTGCAAAAATATGACGATTAAAAGCGAAACCCACACACTCCGAAATAACATCCTCCGAAGTGAGATAGAAGGGTGTGTCCGGTGCTAGACATTCGTAATCCGGCATGGCCTCGAGCCGACTCAGCCCCTCGGTGGTTCCCAAAAACTCGGTTGGAGGGCAATAGGAGTTCAGCATTCGGTCGATGACGAGCGCTCCCTCACCGATCACAATGCCGTCAGGCCCCTGGTGATCGCGACGTTTTTCGGCATCGTTAAGATTGCGGAATTTGGCGATACGTTCATCTGCGGCATTTGGGATGGAAATAATCTGCACCATAGAAAACTATGTTATTCGCTAGCAGGCCATATTTAGGTAATCTTGGAGGGTAAGGATAAACAGACTAGGTACGTGAACTCATGGCGAAACGGACAATACCCACTCTTCCCGCTGGCTTAATTGACCCGCGTCCGGTTATTGGTGCCGGTACTGGTGCCTGGGTAGTTGTGCTAATTGTGTCGCTCGTGATGAAGGACTACGGCCTGATCATGTGGACTGCCATCTGCGGCCTAATTTTTGGGGCTGCCCTCTATGGCGTTTTTGCCTGGCAGCGCAACGCGGTTCGACGCGGCAAAAAAACTGCACAAACATCACTTCCGGATGTTCGTCGAAATGGGGACGCCGAATACGACGAAGTTATCGTCGATGTTGACTGAGCAGGCCCAAACAAGCAGCCCCTCAAACAAACAACGCTCTAGTTAGCAGAGCTTTCCTGCTCATCGTCTTTGTTGCGCTTATTTTTGCGGCGCCCCACAATCTCGTATTCTGAATCATCAAAATACATGTCTGCCGGCTCCGAGTCCGAATAATCCGGCTTCACGCTGGAATGGGCACCACAGCCATATTCAGCATGGACAACGTGCCCGTCTGCGGAAAGCTTATTGGCGCACACCCCGAAACTAGCTTTCAACGCACCTGCGAGCGGCAAATAGAAACCACAGCTCGCGCATTGTGCGGGAGCCTTCTTGGCACGGTTACTGCGCGGACCGTAGTCACCTTTCGCCCACCGTCTAGCAGCCTCGTCACGACCTTCCGCACTCAACACCCGTTCACGCCCATATCCAATAGGCATAGCAGCGTCATCTAGTTCGTCGTCGCCCGAATCCACATATCCGGGGACGAGACGGGGATCATCATCCTGCACTGGCAGCACATCGTTATCGCCGAGGTCGCCAGGTTGGAGTCGTTCTTCCCAGGGAATCCACGCAGGCGCCAAAAGGGCATCGTCCCCCGGCATAAGTGCGACTTCACTCAACGTGGGATTAGCGTCTTCACCAGAAATAACGACTTGCCACTCCCAGCCGCGGTAGCCGCGGACTTGGGCAGCGAAAGTATAGGTAGAGGAGCCTTCCCCTTCGGAGGTTATTCCTAGGAGTTTTCCGGCACTATCTGGCTGCACATCTTCGATGGCTTGACGTGCGATGTCCTCCGCGCTGCTGGGCGAGGAGGCATTAGGTTTTTTGGGCGATGGTGAAATATCAGTCACGGTTCTATTGTTTCATGTCCCGCTGAAAGCTGGGACCTGGTCTTTTCTAAGAGATTACAGATCTCGCGCAATTGCCCGCACAATATCGGAAATATGGCGTGCGGTCTTACGGTCAGGGTAACGACCTTTACGGAGTTCTGGCTGGATGGAGTTCTCCATCAGATTGATCATGTCTTCAATCAGCCCGTGCAGTTCATCTGGGCCGTGTCGGGGGCGGTTTGCCCTTCGCTGACGGCGTTGATTTGCGCTCACGGAAGGGGCAGGTGCCACTAGTTCAATACGTAAAGCTTGTGGTCCGCGACGGCCTGCTGCGATATCCATTTCTACGCGCTGGCCTGGTTTTAATTCGGTAACGTCGTCAGGCAAAACTGAGGCGCGTACGTATACGTCGTCGCCTTCATCTTGAGTGATGAAGCCGAAACCCTTATCAGGGTCGTACCATTTAACTTTGCCGCTCGGCATCTTCGCGCTTACCTGCCTTTCTCATTTAAGTGTAGGTACGCTCCATGTCGTCATACGATTAGCCCATTTTACCGGTTCTGTCTGCGAACTTAAATGTGTACCGGAATAACTGGCCACTCTGCAATACGCGTTCCTCTAAATAGTGAAGTGCACTCCAGCAAGACTAGATATGTTTGTCGAAAACAGTGCGAAAAAACGTGCGAAGTAACATTGAACCAACTAAAATTCTCATAATTTCCCGAATAGTGGGATTTTTATTAATTTATTTTAATTTTCCTAATTCACTGCGTAGCAGCACTTTTAATTAAAAAACGTGTGAAATAACCCAAAATAAACACTTTTATTGTTACGATTAGATGACGGTTCGGATACAAAACTGTATTCTGATCTACATAGTTTTTTAGAACTACTCAGTTAAACAGGTTGTCTTCACCCCTCCCCTGGCTAACTGGAGCTCTAACCGTAAATAGCAAACAAGGATGGGACACTAACAACTCCATATCCCGTAAGTACATAGCGTGGTCTCACCGAAACCCTTGTTGAGCCACGCATTTACATTGTTAGTGATGACTTTTGTTGAGAAAAGGAAACTGATGGGTGCACATTCTGCACAAGATCAGCTGAGCATCGTCAAGTCTGCCACGAAGGCAGTATCGACGATCGCCCTCTCGGGTGCAGCTGCTCTTGCAATGGGTGTTCTCTCTTCCCCTTCCGCCAACGCCGCCCCTGATTCCGACTGGGATCGTCTCGCACAGTGTGAAGCCGGCGGCAACTGGCACATCAACACCGGTAACGGCTATTACGGTGGACTTCAGTTCAGCCAGGGCACTTGGGAAGCTCACGGAGGAACTCAATACGCGCCCCGTGCCGATCTAGCTACCCGCGAACAACAAATTGCGGTAGCAGAGCGAGTCCTAGCCACCCAAGGCTGGGGCGCCTGGCCCGGCTGCTCGTCCGCTCTCGGACTAAATAGCGCCGCCACTCCCCGGAACGTTCCCACGGAAGCCGAAAAGAAGCGCGCAGCCAAACGCAAGGCAGCTGCCGAGCGGAAGAAGCGCGAAGAAGCTCGGAAGAAACGTGAAGAAAACTTTATCCAGTACAAGGCTGCAGAAACTGCAACCACCACCGTCGAAAAAATGGGCGAATCAAACCCCGAATTCGACGAGGATAAAGCTAAAGCAAACATCGACAAAGTAAATAATGGCTACACCAGCAAGGTGCTGGAGCCAGTCCGTACGTCTACGAAAGAAAACGACAGCGAATTGGGTCGCCGCGTAAGCATCCGCTACAAAGCTTTTAACCGCAGCGTTGCCCAGGCTGTCGAGGGCGAAAATGGCCTTGAATCAAAGGTCAGCGCCAGCCAAGACCGTATGGCAGCCCGCGCAGAAGCTCGTGAGGTGAAGACAAAGGAAAACCGGCTCAACATTAAGCCACTTTCCGAACTGCGCTAACAATTAGGCAGTTAATACTGCCTCCCAACTCAGTTAAAGGACAGCCACACAGGAAACTGTGCGGCTGTTCTTTTTTGTTTTTCTAGCTCCCCCCTGTGCTGCATATTTTTTACTTCGGTATCCTGGAACAATGGACACAAATTCCGAAATCACATGGGACGAATGGCTCAGTAACCGTTCCACTGAAGAACTTAGCGACCTGCTGCAGCTGCGCCCAGATGTTGTTGTCCCGCCCCCAACTAGTTTTGTCGTTCTCTCCACCCGCCTCACTCAACAGCGTTCCTACCGGCGCGCACTTTCCAACATTCGCCGCCCACTTCTGCATGCGCTGTACACTCTTGCGGAAAACAAGACCGCACAACGCAATGATGTTGATCCCGATATTCTCGACCCCCTTACCCGCTACGCGCTTATTTTCAATCCCACCCCCGAAAGCATCGCTCTCGCCCCGGGGCTAGCTGAGGTGCTCCCCCATCTTCCCATCGACTACACGGCGTCGACACTGCGTGCTGCCGCCTCCCTTCGAGACACTATTGCGACACTGCCAGAGCCGCAGAAAAAAATTCTTTACACCCTTAAAGATGCTGGTAGAAGAGGTAAAACTACTGCCTTAAAGGAGAAAAGAAAGAACCATCCTATTGCCCAATTAGTGGCGGAGGATTTACTGCATGTGGAAGTGCGCGACACCGCAAAAGCTTCCGAGAAGGACACTGTGATCCTTCCTGAAGACGTCTATGATGCGCTCCATAATTCTGAAGCCGCCGCCCACTCTGCTCCGCTTGAGCTGCCGTTGCCTGCTGACAAGCCATCCGCAGGCGCATCCCTTATGGATCGGATAACGACAAATGCTGGAGCGGAAGCCGCCGCATTGGTGTTGCACCAAGCGCAACTACTCATCGATGCTATTGACCGTCAGCCCCTCCAAGAACTCGCAGACGGAGGTATTGGGCAGCGTGAACTTAGCCGCCTGGCAAATGAGACGGGCCTCGCCCAGCCGAACCTTATTTTCGCGCTCGAGGCAGTTGCCGCGCTGGGAATTATTGAAGAAGGTCTCCTGAACGATGGTGAGTGGACAACCACCAGTGTCACCGAGCAATTTTTGAACCTCGACGCTCCTCGGCAGTGGCAGCCCCTTCTGGAAGCCTGGTGGGAAAGCCCGCGCCCCTGGTCCGGCACTCCCGAAGAGCGCGCATTGAGTTTGCATCCGCAGGCCTCCGATAGCCAACACGTGGCCGTCAGGCACTCTCTAGCGGAGTTGCTAACCCTGTGGCCGGACACTGTTAGAAACGCCGACACTACTGATATCGCAGCTTTGGCGAAGTGGCGCTTCCCCCTGAAAACTTTTTTGCGGGGCGGCTCCTATTTCCATGACTTTATTTATTCTGCGGCAGCACTTGGCGTCATCCACAATGGCGTAATTACCCCCGTGGGGAAAGCGTTACTTGCAGATGATACTGATAAACTTGCGGAACAGGTTACTGAGGTATATCCGAAACCTGTTGATACGCTTTACATTCAAGATGACTATACGGCACTTGCCCCGGGGCCCCTATCAGGGGACAATGCGGACCACATGCGACGTATTGCGATCGTAGAATCACCCGGTTTGGCGACTGTCTACCGCTTCACTCAAGAGAGCATCCGACACGGTTTAGATACGGGGCTGACGGCATCAGAAATTCTTGAGTTTCTGACAGGATTGGCCGCCACCCCGGTGCCACAATCCTTGAGCTATTTCATTGAAGATTGTGCCCGTAAGCATGGTGCTTTGCGGGTGGGGCCAGCGCTTTCTGTGCTGCACGCGGAGGATCCTACGCTGGTGCGCAGTGTGATGGCCTTACCTCTGGCCGAGGAGTGCGGCATGCGAATGCTGGCTCCTACTGTGGCTATTGCGCAGGTGTATCCACGCGAACTTCTGACTGCCCTCCAGAATGCAGGTATGAGTCCTTCGGCCGAAAATACGCAAGGCGAAGTGGTGTCACTGATCCGTCACCGGCCGCGCGCGACCCTTTCTAATGGCTACACTGTTGTCGCTGGTGAGACAGCTAATAGCGGTTTTAAACGACTTTCTGAGGAACGTGCCATGGAGATGGCGAGCAGGATTTGTGCGAATGAGGAAACCAACAGGATGGCTGGCGAAACCTATTCTGGTGATGAACTCATTAAATTCCTCGACCAGGCCATTGACCGTAAACAAGAGGTAATTGTTGGGTTTGTGAAAGGCAGTGGGGTTGAGGCCCAGGCACGGGTGCTGCCCACTGGTATGTCGGCAGGCCGTTTGGATGCCTTTGATAACCGCACGCAACGCGCTTACCGTTTTGCTCTCCACAAACTCCGCTTTGTCCGCAGTATTAATAAAGACAACGAAAACCACGACTAGTCAACATTTGTGAAGGATGATTGGTTCCTATGAATGATGGCCCACTGATTGTGCAGTCCGACAACACTATGTTGTTGGAGGTTGACCATCCTTTGGCGGATGAGGCACGCCAAGCCATTGCGCCATTTGCTGAGTTGGAACGCGCTCCCGAACATATTCATTCCTACCGTATTACTCCTTTGGCGCTTTGGAATGCGCGCGCCGCCGGGCACGATGCGGAACAAGTTGTGGACACTTTGGTGCGTTATTCGCGTTTCCCCATCCCACAGTCGCTGTTGATTGGGATTGCGGAGACAATGGAGCGCTATGGCCGTTTGCAGCTTATTAAACACCCTGCGCATGGGCTGGTGTTGGAGTCGAATGATTCTGCGGTACTTGCAGAAATTTTGCGCCACCGGAAGATTGCCCCACTGCTGGGGAACCGTATTGATGCCGATACGGTAGCTGTGCACCCGTCCGAGCGGGGCCGTTTGAAGCAGGAGCTCATTAAAGTTGGGTGGCCTGCGGAAGACTTGGCTGGCTATGTTGACGGCGAATCCCACCCGATGGAGTTGAGCCAGAAGGAGGGCGAATGGGCGCCGCGCGACTATCAGGAGTGGGCTGCGGACGCCGCCTGGGCGGGAGGCTCTGGGGTTGTGGTTTTGCCGTGTGGCGCCGGCAAAACAGTGGTCGGCATTACGATGATGGCGAAAGCCCAAAAGACTACTTTAATTTTGGTGAATAGCACTGTTGCTGGTCGACAGTGGAAGCGAGAACTGCTGCAGCGCACCACATTAACTGAAGATGAGATTGGTGAGTATTCGGGGGAAAAGAAGGAAATCCGTCCTGTCACTATCGCAACTTATCAGGTGGTGACGCGGAAGACGCGCGGTGTTTACAAGTCGATGGAGCTGTTTGATTCCCGCGACTGGGGGCTCATTATTTATGACGAGGTGCATTTGCTTCCCGCACCGGTTTTCCGTCTGACTGCGGATCTGCAGTCGCGGCGGCGGTTAGGGCTTACCGCTACTTTGGTGCGCGAGGATGGCCGCGAGGGGGATGTTTTTACGCTGATTGGTCCGAAGCGTTTCGATATGCCGTGGCGTGAGGTGGAGGCTCAGGGGTGGATTGCTTCTGCGGAATGTACCGAGGTGCGGGTGACGTTGTCGGAGGATGAGCGGATGGCTTATGCGACAGCTGAGCGGGAGGAAATGTATCGTCGCTGCGCTACTGCGGTATCCAAGGATCGTATTGTGGCGGGTATTTTGGAGCAGAATAAGGGCCAGCGGTGTTTGGTGATTGGCGCTTACTTGGACCAGTTGGAGCGCTTGGCAAACAAGTTGGATGCGCCATTGATTCAGGGGTCTACGAGTACGAAGGAACGCGAGCGTCTTTTTGAGGCGTTTCGGAACGGCGACATTTCCACATTGGTTGTCAGTAAGGTTGCGAATTTTTCTATTGACTTGCCAGAGGCATCGGTAGCCGTTCAGGTGTCGGGCACATATCGCTCCAGGCAGGAGGAGGCACAGCGACTGGGTCGGCTGTTGCGCCCGAAGCAGGACGGAAAGGCTGCCCATTTTTATTCTGTTGTTGCACGGGACACTATAGACACGACGTATGCTGCTTATAGACAACGTTTTTTGGCGGAGCAAGGCTACGCCTATCGTATTGTGGATGCGGAAGATCTGCTGAAATAGTACTTACTTTTTATTGAGCCCATAAACCCTTTTGAGAGGTGGACTTTCATGCCTTCTCGCACCTTTGAGTTTCCTATTGATAAGGAACATGCGAATCGGTACAACGAACTGGTGGGTGATCGACGTCGATCTCAGGTCTCAGCACTTATTTTGACCCTGCTTTTGGGTGTCGGAACTTATTTCGCTTATATCCGGGGTGCTAATACTACTCTGGTAATTATTTTGTGTGTGTTGACGGCGATTGCTGGCGTAATGATTGTGGCGATCCCGCTTAGTGTTGGCTCTATTGAGAAGTCTTTCCACTCAAGCAATTTGGCGCCTGCGATGGTTGCTGATTCGCGGGAGAATGGGCTTACTTTGTTGGCTCTGGTGAATATTGCGAAGGATGACGATGCGGATCCGGTGTGGGCTTTGTCTGCGCGGGATGTGCGGGGTGTGCCGGGTATTCGCCGTAATGTGCGGGAGAAGGTTCCTTGCGTGGCGGTGACGGGCTCTAGGAAGCTGTTTGGCCGCAAGCATAAAGTGTGGGATTTGGCGACCCCTATGCCGATTGCGTGGGGTACTCCAGATCGTTCTGTTGTTAAGGAGGCACGGAACAGGATTCCGGGCAGTGAGTGGCATATGTTGGAGCAGTTGCTGCCGCGTCTTGATGATGTGCGTAATACTCCGAATGATCTTTTGGTCGTGGAGGATTAGTTGGTCTGACCTTTTATAGTGTTAACCCCCACAGCACACTGCTGTGGGGGTTTATTTGTGCGTATATAGCAGAAGGCCCTGAGGCGAGATCCTATTCTCAAGCCTCAGGGTCTTCCTGAATATTAGTTCGGCAGTGTCTTACTCTCCCACACCCTCCCGAGTGCAGTACCATCAGCGCAGGTAAGCTTAGCTTCCGGGTTCGGAATGGGACCGGGCGTTCCCTTACCGCTATAACCA
>DUTM01000135.1 GCA_012842085.1 Mycobacteriales bacterium
AGGCAGATCATGGCCACCCAAGGCGGCGGCTACTGCGCCGGCGAACCGCGCCTGCCCAGTAGCTGTCTGGAAGAAGCCAGGCCAGAAAGCGCCAGCCTCGCCTTTCATTTTGCTCAACCGCCACATAGCCAGGCCGCGCTGCATTTTTTTGGCGTGGTCGTCCGTCTCGTCGCAGGTCAGAGCGGCGAGCAGTTCCGTCGTCGAGCAGTCCATGGCCTTGCGCGGTTCCAGGGGCTTGACGCCGCGCTCGGCCAAGTTGCTCTGCAGGGTCTTGATATCGACATCGGCGACCATCACGCTGCCTTTGATGGCTTCGGCAGCGGCGACGCCGCTGACTTCGCCGAGCACCTGCATGTCCCGCTGCATGCGGACGAGTTGGTGCAGGTCATGGTCAACCGCGATGGCGCGGCCAGTGACCAGGAGACCGTCGACCTCTTGGGGTACGAGAGCGCCGTATGGAATCTGACCGTGGCAGGCGTAGTGCCAAAGCCCGAACATGATCACATGTTCCCAGGCCCAGCGGCTTTCTTCGGCATAGTCCATGGCGTGGTTGTCATGGTGGGCGCTGGAGCTGCATACGGCGTCGTCCCAAACCCGTCCCTCCATGAAGTCGTTAAAGTTGATGTTTTCGCGGCCGATCAGGAAACGGCTTTCGCGCAGGCCGATGATAGAGCCAATAGTGCAATAGTGGGATTCCTGGGTAAAGGGACCCATATCGCGGATGGTGCGACGGCCATCAAAATGGCCTCGGGAGAATTCGGTGGTGTCAGTCGGATCAACCCAGCCGGCATCGAAATTATGATGATGGAGGATATTGCCTTCACGGATTAAGCTGGGGGTGTAACTGTAGGGCTGCGGTGCGCTGTCGCCTTCACGGCCCAGGGTAGTCGGTGCGCCGGCGGCGGCTGCCACGTCGCCATCGCCGGTGGCGTCGATAGCGGCCTGGCAGGGGAAGACATGGTAGCCGTCGTCGGCAGCGCTGAGCAGGGCGCAGACTCGATTGTCGTCCTTGATGACGCCGAAAACCGTATGTTCCGGCAGGATGGTGCAGCGGTTGTCAGCCAGCATCTCCTTCATCAGGACTTCGGCTCTGGCCATGGGATGATAGCCGCGGACGCGGCTGGAAACGCGGGCTGCGCATTGGTCTGTCAGCTCGTCGACTTTATCTTGCAGTCCGCCGGGCAGGCCATGATAATAGGAATGGACGCGGCCGATGGTGGCGATGGCGCCGGGCATGGACGCCGGGTCGAGAACCGTGACCTGCATGCCTTCTTGGGCAGCGGCAGCAGCGGCAAAGGCGCCAGCGACGCCAAAGCCGGCAACGGCGACTTCCGCGCCTTCGTGCATATGGGCTGGGGCGGGCGGGAGAACGATCTCGGGAAGGTCCTGAGCCGGATCAGCCTCCAGCTCAGAGCTGACCAGGATGTCTTCTTCATCGATGGTCGGCAGCGGCTGAGCTGGAGGCTGATCCGGCTCAGGACCTTCCCGAGATCGTTCTCCCGCCCGCCCCAGCCCATATGCACGAAGGCGCGGA
>DUTM01000016.1 GCA_012842085.1 Mycobacteriales bacterium
GTTCATGATGACCTGGTGCTGGCCGCAGCCCTGGCCTGCTGGTATGGCGAAAAGCGCAGTTTTATCAGGCCGGTGCAGAAACCGGAGGGCTGGTGAGTGTGTATTAAGTGTGTCAGGCCCGAAAATTCCGCTATACACCAAGGGTTTTTAGGCGACCCCTTGGTACAGTATCAAGAGGCGAAGGGAAAGGAGCTGCGGGAATGATCGTTAAAATAAAATAAGAAAGCTGGTCAGGGAGGCTGCGCGAACTACGGGGAGACTGGCCCGGATGGTGGCCGGGCCTGGTGCTGGCCTGAAAGGTGAGACTTGCCTTTATTCCGCTGGAATAAGTGAGAGCGGGCCGTTCTGCCAGTGGACCCGAGCTTGCAGGGTGAACATGACAGCAGAGGGATAAAGCCTTTACCTTGGCCGCTATCCTTTCAAAAGCCGTTTAAGTTCTGTTTCGCTGATGCGCCAGAAGTGACCGACCTTGACGGCCTGGAGTTTTCCTTCATGAATCCAGTTATAAATTGTTTTCCTGGTAACTTTAAGGTTTTCGGCAACTTCTTCGGGTGTAAAGTGTTTTTCCATTATTGCCTCTCCTTTTTTCTTATAAATTATCACACTTTCGCTTAATTAGCAATAAAAGATATTGACAAGCTATGACTTAAAAGATAAACTATAAGAAAGCATAGGAAAGCGTGAGAAAGGGAGGGCGAATAAATGAAAGCGGGAGCCAATGTCATATGTATCAGACTGCACTTGCCGCAAAAAAAGAACTTACTGAGCTGCTGCATAGCCTGGAGAAGCTAGGGCAGGAGGAAAAACGGCGGGTTATCTGCATGGCTAAAAAATGCTTGAGGAAGAGCAGCAAGGAGGTTTTTCGGTGAACACGAAAGACGGAAAGGCAAAGGTAAGGAAGCGGCGGCGCGGCGCTGGTGAGGGATCTATTGTCCAGCGAAAAGACGGACGCTGGCAGGCTTCAATCCAGATCGGCTACAATCCCGTGACCGGCAAGCCGAAGCGGAAATATTTCTACGGAGCGACCCGAAAAGAGGTCCAGCAGAAGCTGGCAGAGATAGCCCCGAAGGTGCAAGCCGGGACATACCGGGAACCTGAAAATATAAAGGTGGCTGAATGGCTCACCACCTGGCTGAATGTCTATATGAAGCCCTCCCTGCGGCCTACGACCTGGGAGAGCTACCGCTACCAGGTGGAAGGGCATATCATACCGGCCCTGGGCCACCTACGGCTGCCCCAGCTGCAGACAGCGCATATCCAAAGGCTTTACAATGACAAGCTGAAGGGTGGCCGGCTGGACGGCAAGCCTGGCGGCCTATCTCCAAAAAGCGTTAAGTATATCCATACCGTTATTCATTCGGCCCTGGAGCAGGCCAGAAAGGAAGGCATGATTACAATCAACCCTGCCGGCGCGGTGAAGCTGCCGAAGCAAGAGCAGCCGGAAATCAAATATTTAACTGTGGCTGAAGCGGCTATCTTTTTAGCTACGGCCAAAGATTCAAAGCATTTCGCGGCCTACTTCCTGGCGCTGAATACCGGAATGAGGCGCGGCGAGATTCTGGGCCTTCGCTGGCGGGACCTTGACCTTGCAGCCGGCCAGCTGACCATCAACCAAGGGCTAGTCAGGGTAACCGGCAAAGGGTTGATCTTTCAGGAGCCGAAAACTGCGCTATCAAAGAGGGTGATCAACCTGGCCCCGCCGGTGGTGCAGGTGCTGAAGGAGCATAAAAAGAAGCAGGCTGAATACCGGCTTATGGCCGGCGGTGCTTATGATGAAAAGGGCCTGGACCTGGTATTTGCAAACGAGCTGGGAGAACCGATCTGCCCCAGGGCCTTTACCAGGGTGTTTGAACGGCTGATTAAGAAGGCCGGCCTTGACGTTACCTTCCACGGCCTAAGACATACATTTGCAACCCTGGCCCTGGAAAGTGGCGTTGACGTAAAGACGATACAGGAGACCCTGGGACATCATTCATCGGCTTTCACGATGGACGTTTACAGCAGAGTTACGGCTAAAATGAAGAGGGAAGCCGCTGACAAGGTTGGAGACCTGCTTGCTTCCCTTCTGGAACAATAACCCTTTGTCAGGGTTGCGGCCTGGGAGAGTGTGCAGCTTTCCCGGGCCTTTTCTGTTATTTGCCCTGTAGTGTGTCAGAAGTGTGTACCAGGCTATATTTCAAGGGTTTTCGCTATGGCAGAAACCGCAATTGAGGCAAAACTTTTATTTAGGGCTATTGACAGTCTTCAAGAGGTATGTTAGTATTTAGAAAATGGCAATTAAATTTGTAATTGCTAAATTGTAAAGGGGGGATTATACCCTTATGGA
>DUTM01000028.1 GCA_012842085.1 Mycobacteriales bacterium
ACCTACTGTTCCTGCAAGCTGTTTTCCCCACCAACCCATCTGCTTTGTTTCTGCCTCCTGTGGCGTAGGTGCAAGGGCATATGTGCCGTCAAGCGCCCAACTGCCGTCAAGTGACGCCCATTTGTGTGTTGCCTCTTGTACAGAATCCGCTGTCTGCTCTGGATAGCTGACGTTTGCCTGTTCGCTGGCTGAAATCTCTAGAGACTGATCCATGAAAGGGTCTGTGTAATCTATCACGGCCCGCGCCAGCACTTGCCGCCTGTCAGCTCGCATTTTGTCGTTAAACTCTTGCGAAACGGGGTACATTTACGCCACCTCACTGCTCTATAAACGGGATAGATATTTCTTCCCAATACCTGACGCCGTTTTTCGTGTGCCACAGGCTGGTAATGATATCGCCGGCGTAACAGGTCATTGTCTTTGTCCCGCCTGCATCAGGGTATTCCAAAGAAAAAAACGGCTTGTTAGCCGCTATGGTGTCAATGATCTTTTGCAGTTCATCATCGGGAAGCATCTTCCAGATAACGTCCACCCGGCGCTTTGTCGCAATTACATCCATCACCATTTTCCCTGAGGCAGTTCGGCCCGATTTCGTCAAATCGAACCGCCCAATCTTTAGGTCCGTCGGCGCCTTAACTGACACTCCTGCTATGTTTAGCATACGCTACACCCCCTGCGGCCTTACTACAAGATTAAGGCCCTGGCGTTGGCCTTCACGGATAATAGCCGGTAGTTGCATCCGGGCCAAAACCGTATTGTCGATTTTGAGCACTAGTTCTTTGTCGTCGCTGCTCTGCGATGAAGAAGCCTGAGAAATTCTTATAGCATCCATAATCGCCTGGTAAACGGCTTGGGCAACGGTATCAGCCAGACCGCTATCTCCAGTTGTTGTCGTAGCAGGCACGATAGACTGCTGTACAGTAGGTTGCACTGTCATTCCTGTTAGCTGTTGTGCAACTTCATCCACTGCACTGCGCACCTTGGGGATGTTTTGGTTTAATCCTTCGGCAAACATATTCATCAGGTTTGGTGCCCACTCGTCAGCGAAACGCCCAGGTCCTTCTTTTGTTGGAGAAGAGAAACCGAGAAAAGCTTTAACTGTTTCACCAACACTTTTTAGAGTAGACTTTACTGAGTTAAATCTATCTTTTATGCCGCCTACAAAACTACTGATAAGATTTTTGCCCCAGCTAAAAGCATCATCTTTGATTTCTTGCCACTTGTCAGCGATAGCAGTTTTTATCCCATTCCAAGTTGGGCCAACAGCATTTTTTAGCTCATTCCACTTATCAGTAATTATTGTTTTAACATTACCCCAGATTTCCGAGGCCCTTTTCTTTGTTTCCCCCCAGTTGATGCCAAGGAAGTCAAGAATTGCTGTCCAGATTTCTTTTGCTGATGTTTTTATACTTTCCCAAGTCCCGCTGAAAAAGTTTTTTATAGCCTGCCAGATGTTATTGGCGGCGTCTTTCGTAGCTTCCCAGTTCCCTACAAGGAATTCCTTTATTGCTGTCCATATAGCTATTGCAAATCCCTGAATTAACAGCCACTGGTTCAAGAAAAAGTTCAGCAGTGTATCCCATATATTAATACCAAAATCCCTGATATTGGTCCAACTATTGAAAAAGAAGCTCTTAATCTCGCCCCATATATCAGAGGCACTTGTTTTAAGGCCCTCCCATGTGTCAGAGAAAAAGCCTGCTATGGCTCCCCATATATCGCTAGCTGTTGTTTGTATGCTTTCCCATGTATCAGAAAAAAAGTCCTTTATTTCGTTCCAAATTTCCGTTACTGCTGTTCGTAAATCTATCTTACCAGTAATTAAATCAGCTATTATCTGCCATATATCACTTGCAGTTGTCCATATGTTATTCCAGAGCTCAGATAAGAACGTCCATATAGAATTCCATACTTCAGATGCAGTTGACCACAGATTATTCCAAGTTTCAGATATAAAGGACCATATGCTACAAAAAACAGTGTTGACGGTTGACCATAAATCATTCCATATAGTGCTTAGCGTAGTCCAGATAGTATCCCATATGGTAGTAGTCGTTACAAGCAGGTTATTCCATGTTGTGGATATGAATTCCCCTATTGGGCCGAATATTTCGCTTACAAGGCCTGATAGCCAATTCCACACATTGCTTATTGTCGTAGCTATTGCATTCCATACTGTTATTGTTACATCTTTTAAAGCTTGCCATTTTTGCCCTATCCAATCCCAAACAGCCCAGCTTTTGACCCAGTTTGCAAAATCGCTCCATTTTTGTTTTACGCCTTCCCATAAGTTACCGGCACCTTGTTTTATCCACTCCCAAAAGCCCTTTAGCGTTGGTTTCATTTCTTCAAGCTGCGCCCCTATGTCGGGTATTTCTAAACCTCCGCCATCTGGAACGCCAAGCTCTGTATCATCAAGCCCCATACTTTTAGCAAGGTTTGAAATTCCTGACATTAGTGCGCAGCTTGAAGAAATGAAACCAACGCTAAAGGGCTTTTGGGAGTGGATAAAGCAAGGAGCTGGCAATCTATGGGAAGGTGTAAAAGAGAAATGGAACGGCTTCACAAGCTGGGTAAGTAGCTGGGGAATATGGACAACACTAAAAGAAAAATGGGGGGATGTTAAAGAAGGGGCAGGCAATCTATGGGAAGGTGTAAAAGAGAAATGGGGCAGCTTCAGGGAATGGGCTGGTAACCTGTGGGAAGGTGTAAAAACTAAATGGGGCAACTTTACGGGCTGGGTACAAGAAAAGTGGAGCAGTTTTAAGGATAAGGCTGGCGAAATATGGACGGGTATTAAGACAAATGTTCAGACAAAGTGGGAGGAACTTAAAACTAATGCCCCGGTGATTTGGGAAGATATCAAAACTAGCATCCAGACCAGGTGGGATAACCTTAAAACCAACGCAGGGGAAACATGGAACACTATAACGACCGGGATAAAAGAAAAATGGAATAATCTTAAAACCAATGCTCCTACTGTGTGGGAGAACATAAAAACAAGCATCCAAGACAGATGGGATAGCCTTGTATCCGGAGCTTCCGAAAAATGGGGCAATATTAAGTCAACAATTAGCGAGAAGTGGGAAGCGCTTAAAACCAATGCTCCTACTGTGTGGGAGAATATCAAGAATGAAATATCCCA
>DUTM01000122.1 GCA_012842085.1 Mycobacteriales bacterium
AGAATTACCATGAATAGTAGGCCAAAAAATCCTAAGTATGCTAGAAATAAAAATGTTCTTGTAATAGGGGGATCAGGTTCAGGAAAAACTAGATTCTTTGTAAAGCCAAATCTTATGCAGCTTCATTCAAGTTATGTAGTAACAGACCCTAAAGGAAGTCTACTTCATGAGTGTGGCAAGATGCTAGAAAAGAATGGTTATGAGATAAAAACTCTAAATACCATTAACTTTAAAAAGAGTATGAAATACAATCCCTTTGCCTACCTTAGAAGTGAAAAAGATATTCTAAAATTGGTCCAGACTATTATAGCTAATACAAAAGGAGAGGGGGAAAAGGCGGGAGAAGATTTTTGGGTGAAAGCTGAAAGACTTTACTATACAGCCTTAATTGGCTATATCTTTTATGAAACACCCAAAGAAGAACAAAACTTTACAACCCTACTGGCCATGATAGATGCTAGTGAGGTTAGGGAGGAGGATGAGAATTTTAAAAATGCAGTAGATTATATGTTTGAAGCCTTAGAAGAAAAGAATCCAGACCATTTTGCAGTTAAGCAATATCGTAAATATAAGCTAGCTGCTGGGAAGACTGCAAAATCTATTTTAATATCCTGTGGTGCAAGGCTAGCCCCCTTTGACATTAAGGAACTTAGGGATTTAATGAGTGAGGATGAGATGGAGTTAGACACTTTAGGAGATAGAAAAACTGCTCTTTTTGTTATTATTTCAGATACAGATGATACATTTAACTTTGTTGTATCACTTATGTATTCTCAGATGTTTAACCTACTCTGTGATAAGGCTGATGATGTATATGGCGGAAGACTGCCTATCCATGTTAGGTGTCTTCTAGATGAGTTTGCCAATATAGGCTTGATTCCTAAATTTGAAAAACTTATAGCTACAATAAGATCAAGGGAGATAAGTGCTTGCATTGTATTGCAGGCCCAATCCCAACTAAAGGCAATTTACAAGGATAATGCAGATACCATAATAGGAAACTGTGATACAACCTTATTTTTAGGAGGAAAGGAGAATGGTACTTTAAAAGAGATTTCAGAAACATTAGGCAAGGAAACTATTGACCTATTTAACACATCGGAAACAAGAAGTAATCAAAAGTCCTTTGGCCTTAACTATCAGAAGACAGGTAAGGAGCTTATGACCAAGGATGAACTTTTTGTAATGGATGGAAGCAAGTGTATTATGCAGCTTAGGGGTGTAAGACCCTTCCTATCAGATAAGTTTGATATTACAAAACATAAAAATTACAAGCTTCTAGAAGATTATGATGATAAGAACTTCTTCGATATTGAAGAATACATGAAAAGAAAAGGTAAGGCAAGGCTAGGTAAGGAGTCAATAATAACAAGACTGTAGGTGATTATATGATGATAAGGGTAAGAAGTCCAACTAAATAAAATACTAGTTCAATATTAGCGATTGGATAAGAAATAAGTCCAGTCGCTTTTTTTATTTAAAAAAGAAAATAGGAGGTAGAGATTAAGGAATGGCAGATTTTAAAGAAAGAGATATGAAAAATGTAACAGCTAATCTAGTAGGGGAGGTAAAAACAGCCTCTTTTGACTGGGATGGCGAAACCATAAATGTAACTAACTTTTCCCTAGTGGAGAAAAGAAATGGCAGAAGATATTACACAAATTGTTCAGCCTATGGAGAATGGTCTGAGCTAGCTAAGGAATTAAAGCCAGGAGACCTTGTCCATGTCTTTGGATATATCAAAGAAAGAAGAAACAATGACAAGTCATATAAGAATTTTATAGTAAAACATATGAATAAAATAGAAAAAGAAAATAAGGAGGAAAAATAATATGGCATTTTTTACAGAGGGAATATCAGTATTACAAACTTTAGTTACAGCAATTGGTGCAGGTTTAGGAGCATGGGGAGTAATTAACCTTATGGAGGGCTATGGGAATGATAACCCTGGAGCAAAGTCACAAGGAATCAAGCAATTAATGGCAGGTGGAGGCATTGTTCTAATTGGGATTAAGCTTATACCATTACTTGCAAATACACTTAATTAAGAAAGAGGTAGATAAAATATGTTTGGACTTTTCGACAAGATAACTGAATTTTTTCAGGAAATTTTTATCGGAATTATCCAAGCAAACCTTGAAGCAATGTTCTTAGATATAAATGAGAATGTAAGTCTTGTAGCTACAGAAGTCGGAAAAACACCAAGTGGCTGGAATGCAGAAGTATTTAGCTTTGTGAAGAATATTAACGACACTGTAGTTATTCCCATAGCGGGAATTATCATAACCGCCGTCTTGTGCATAGAACTTATAAACATGGTCATGGAGAAAAACAATATGCACTCTGATACAGATACATTTGACTTCTTTAAATACATTATCAAGATGTGGATAGCAGTATGGTTTGTAAGTAATGCTTTCACTTTTTCGATGGCAGTATTTGATGTATCGCAGAATTTAGTATCTAAGGCGGCGGGAGTGGTAAATACAAGTGCATCCCTTGATGCTATGGATGTGGCCGCAATGGTAGAACATCTAAAGGATGAGAGTTTATGGAATCTGATACTGATAGCTATGGATACTTCACTAGTGAAGCTTTCAATCCAGGTGGTATCAATCATAGTTACTGTAATAACTTACGGAAGAATGATTGAAATTTGCTTGTACAGCTCAGTATCAGCCATTCCTTTTGCAACTATGGGAAACAAGGAATGGGGTCAGATTGGAAGTAATTATATTAAGGGATTATTTGCACTTGGACTTCAAGGATTGCTCTTAATGATATGCCTTGGAATATATGCGGTACTTGTGAAGACAATTCATGTAACCACAGATATTCATAAAAGCATATTCGGAGTTCTTGGATATACGGTACTTCTTGGAATTATGATGTTAAAGAGTGGAACAATTGCAAAGAGCATAATGAATGCTCACTAAAATATAGAGGAGGATGTTAATTGGATTTAAAAAATAAAAATATAACTAAAGGTGTTGCATTAGCAGGAGCAGGGCTTCTTGTACTCGGTATAAAAAGTAGAAGAAAGTTTAATGAACTTGCTCAAAGACTTAACTATACAGAAGGGTTACTAGAAGACCTTGAAAAGAAAAGCTGGAGCCTAAATAGGTCTATAAAGGAAATGGCAAAGGCTCATAATAGCATGATTAACTTAAGAATGGATGACTATGAGGAATTTGAGGATAGATTTTATGAAATAGAAGATGAACTTGCTATCATTTATGGCCATCTTGAAGAACTTAGTGAATTTAAGAAGAATAAAAGTGGAGAAGCCATTAAAGTAACAAGAGATAATGGCCTAGAGGAAGTAAAAGACAGCAAAAATTAAGAAATATAGAATAAAAGCTAAGGAAGTAGTGAGGTGATGAAAATTGGCTTATGTTCAGATACCAAAAGATTTAAGTAATGTTAAGACTAAAGTAGCCTTTAATCTTACTAAAAGACAGCTTATAGGATTTACAGTAGCAGGGCTTATAGGTATTCCAACATACCTAAAAACAAGAAATGCTCTTGGTAATGACCTGGCTGTATTTTTACTAATATTAGTGACTATCCCTATATTCTTTGTGGTTTTTTATGAAAAGGATGGACTTTCATGTGAGAAGTATTTGAAATATATATATCTGCACGAAAGACATCAACCTAAAATTAGGGTTAGCAAAGAGAAATTTATAGAAATGAGGAAGGAGGAGCAAAGCATAAATGGGAAAAAATCGAATTCAGCAAAGAAATTTGGAAAAAAGAAAAAGGCAGGAAGAAAAACTTCAAAAAAAGGAAAAGGAACTAAAAAAAGTAGCTAAGGAAACAAAAAAAATAAAAAGTAACCAGAAAAAAAGCTCTTCATTCCTTGATTTTTTAAAGAAAGAAAATAAAAGATTTACCATAGAAGATACCATTCCCTATAAGAAGATGTATAGGAATGGTATTTGTTATATTGGAGATGGAAAATACAATAAAGTTATAAAATATGAAGATATTAATTATCAGCTTGCCCTAGAAGAAGATAGAGACCTTATCTTTAATCAGTTTGCAGGCTTTTTAAATTCCTTTGATTCAACAACAGAGCTACAATTAAGTTTTGTTAACCAGGTAGGAAGAATTAAGGAAATGGAAAATGCAATTACAATACCAGATAAGGGAGATGATTTTGATGAGATAAGAAAAGAATTTAGGGGAATGCTTAAGGATCAATTATCAAAGGGAAATAATGGACTTAGAAAATCAAAGTATATCGTTGTCAATACAAGAACAGAAAGCTATGAGCAGGCAAAACCAGTTCTTGAAAGGATTGAGATTGATGTCCTATCAAACTTAAAAAGCATGGGAGTAAGGGCTGAAACCTTAGTTGGTGTAGAAAGATTAAAGCTATTACATGATATGTTAAATCCTGATAAGAGTTTTAAATATGATGGATATGGCCTTGAAAAAAGAGATACAAGGAGCCTAGTAAGACCCAATACCTTTAAATTTATGAGCCCAAAGTATATGCAGATGGGAAACTATATCTGCAGCTTAAGCCATTTTCAAATCTTAGCAAGTGAACTTTCAGATAGGTTTTTATCAGAAATTCTTTCTATTGAAGATAATATGTATGTGAGCCTTCATATTCATGCTATAGACCAAATAGAGGCTATAAAACTGGTAAAAAGGAAGAATACAGACCTTCAAAAAATGATAATTGAGGAACAAAAAAAGGCAATTAGATCTGGTTATGATATGGATATTATTCCATCAGATTTAAATGTTTATGGTAGTGATATAAAAAATCTACTAACTGACCTACAATCTAGGGATGAAAGAATGTTTTATGTAACCTTTACTATAATGAATTTAAGTAAGAGCAAGGAAAAGCTAGACAATACCATAGCCCAAATATCTTCCATATGTAATCGTAACAACTGTGCCTTAAAAAGACTAGACCACCAGCAAGAGCAAGGTTTTATGTCTGTCCTTCCCCTAGGAGTAAATAAGATTGAAATAAAGAGACAATTAACTTCTTCATCAACTGCTGTATTTATGCCATTTACAACAGAAGAACTTTTCATGAGTTCAAGTACCAGCCTATATTATGGACTTAACTCTCTTTCACATAATCTTATAATGGCGGACAGGAAAAAATTAAAAAATCCTAATGGCCTTATTCTAGGAACACCAGGCTCTGGTAAATCCTTTGCAGCCAAAAGGGAAATGGCAAATACTATTTTAGTTACAGATGATGATGTAATAATAACAGATCCAGAGGGTGAGTATGGAAGTCTTGTAAAACAGTTTAATGGTGAGGTTATTAAAATTTCAGCTAAGTCTAAGGACTATTTAAATCCTCTTGATATTAATATGAATTATGGAGATGGGGATGCACCACTTAAGGATAAGGCCAACTTTATAATGAGTATGCTTGAGCTTGTTGTAGGTGGTAGTGGTCTAACTGCAGCCGAAAAATCTGTAATAGATAGGTGTCTACCTAAAATATATAAGGATTATTTTGCAGACCCTAGACCTGAAAATATGCCTATACTAAGCGACCTTTATAAGCTTCTACAGGAGCAAGAAGAAAGTGTAGGAAGAAAGCTAGCTACAGAAATGGAAATCTATGTTACTGGTTCTTTAAACGTATTTAATAATAGAAGTAATGTAGACCTTAATAAAAAGCTTATATGCTTTGATATTAAGGAATTGGGAAACCAACTAAAGAAAATAGGAATGTTAGTTATACAAGACCAGGTATGGAACAAGGTTTCTTCAAACAGGGGATCAAATAGGGCAACAAGATACTATATTGATGAGTTTCACCTACTTTTAAAGGACCAGCAGACTGCCCAATATTCAGTTGAAATATGGAAAAGATTTAGAAAGTGGGGAGGAGTTCCAACAGGTATAACTCAAAACGTAAAAGATTTATTAGTAAGTGCTGAAATTGAAAATATCTTTGATAATACAGACTTTGTCCTTATGCTTAATCAAGCTTCTGGAGACAGGGAAATCCTAGCCAAGAAACTTAAAATTTCTCCTTTTCAATTAAACTATGTAACAAATTCTAATGCAGGAGAGGGGCTTTTATTCTTTGGAAATACTATAGTTCCCTTTGTTGACAAGTTCCCTAAAGATACTATCCTGTATCAGAAGATGACCACCAAACCAGAGGAAGTGGAAGAAAATGAAGGATAAGAATAAAGGAAAAAGGAGAAAAAACTTTGATATAGCTAATCGAAAAAAGGAAAAGGATTATCAGGATAAAAGAACCAAGGAAGGTGAAAGATTTCAGGAAAGCATAATAAAAAAAGAATCTAAGCTAGATAATTTTGATAAAGAGCTTAAGCCCACTGCTAAAAAAGGTGGGCTTTCCTCATCCCAAAAACAAATAGAAAAGCATATGTCAAAAGAAGATTATAAAATCCCTATGGAGCCAAATCGTATAGAGGATTTAGCTGATGAGAAATACAAAACAGAATCTATTATTCCGACCAAGCTTAAAATAAATAATAAAAATCTAGAGGAGTTAAAAGAAAGAAAGATTGAGTCTACCATAAGGGAAAGTAAGCATAAATTTACTGAAAAAGAGAGTAAAGAACTTTTAAAAGATGAGGCGGTCAGTAAATTAACTACAGATAGTAAGGAAACAAAAGGCTCCATAAGAGAAAATAGAAAGCTTGATATTGGTAATAGGAAGAAGATTAGTAACTATCTTGATAAGAGGGTTCATGAGAAAGATAAATTCCAAGATTCAATTATAAAAAAGGAGAGTAAATTAAGGCTAAAAACAGGTGAGGAAACTAAGAAGGAAAATATTAAAACCTATAAGAGCAAGGAAGGGGAAAAGGGTGATTACAAGCTTTTAGAGGTTTTTGAATCTAGCAATAAAGATCTAGTTAATAAGAAAAAACAAAAAGTAAATCTGAAGAACAAGGATATTAGAATTGAAAAGCTAGAAAAAAATACAAATGAAGAATCCTTATTTAAAGAGGAAGCAAAGGTTACTAGTGCCTTAGATGAATCAGGGGGAGAAAGCCATGAAGAAGACTATAGCGACCATAAATCTGATTCAGGAAATTTGAAACCTTATTCCCAAGGACAAGCTAAGGGTCACTTAAAAAAGAAAATTATTTATAGCAAGCAAAAAGAAGTAAAAAACAAGAATGGAAAGTTAACTACGGATGATATTAAAGACCTTAAAGGACCTGGGGCAGATGAAAAAAAAGAAAAAGTTTCAAGCCAAGCTAAAGGGCTTAGTGGAAGGGCAGAAAAGCAATATAGAAAAAGAAAAAGCAAGCTAATCCAAGAAGATAAAAAGCTTAGTAAACTTTATAATAAGCCCAAGTACGACAAATTAGGCAGGTTAGTAGGAGGAATTTCAGGAACCAGCTATATGGCATCTGAGTATTTAAGGTCAGGAAGTGATGAAAATGTTGCAGTTGATGCAAGCCAAAAGGGTCTTTATCTTGGTGCAAGCATGACAAGACAGGCCCAAAACAAGCTTCAAAGGCAAAGAAGAAACCCTGTAAAACTTGAAAGAAAACTGGAAATTAAGCACGAGAAGAACCTTGCAAGGGCTGAATACAGGACTGAAATCAAGGGTCTTAAGGATCAAAAAGATTTTCAAAAAAAGACTGCCTATAAGAAACTGCTTAAAAGAAGGCAGATGAAAAAGAAAATATATGAAGAGCATAATATCGCAATAGGCTTCAAGGAGAGGCTTAAAAAGGGAATGGAGAATATTCTTAAAGGAACTTCCCAACTAATAAGAAGAAATATTAGAAGAATCCTTATTCTTCTTGCTATAGCCATTATAGGTTTTATGACCTTGAGCCAGGTTTCAACCTTTTTTCTAGCTGGAATATCATCTGTAACTAGCCAAATTATGAGTACCACATATTTGTCAGGTGAAGAGACTTTAGCAGATATAAATAGTGAGTTTACTAAGCTTGAGTATGAATTAGCGGATGAACTTGCCAATATAGAAAGCTATTATCCAGGTTATGATGAGTACCGAGTAGGGGGAGATACCGATGTAGGACATGACATCCATGAGCTTTTAAGCTTCATTACTGCCAAACATGGAGAGATTACCTATGTATCTAGTCTAAGTGGCGAATTGCAAAACCTATTTAACAAGATGTATAAGGTTGATTATGAAACTATTGTTGAAACCAGATATAGGCAGGTTTGTTATGGAAGTGGAGAAGATATGTATTGTGTAATGGAGCCTTATGACTGGTATATCCTAAAGGTAACAGTTACTAAAAAGGAGCTAGATACAGTTGCAAGGGAAGAATTTGCAGGCTATGATGAAAATCTTGCCCATTATGAAGGTCTTCTTGAAACAGGGGGAAATATGGAGGAGTATTTTGGTGGTAGTGGTATTACTCCTGTTATTCCAGATAGCACTATAATTGGTGAACTTGTAAATAATCCTGATTTATCAGATAAGGAAAAGGCTCTTGTATTAGCAGCCTATAGGACACCTACTGCAGGAGGTGGTTATTGTGCAGCCTGGGTAAGCAATGTCTATGTAAATGCTGGTTTTCCAAGACCAGGAGGAAATGCAAATGACCAATATTATTGGTACTGTAACAGCAGTGACTTATCAGCTCTTAGGCCAGGTATGATGGTAGCTGTACCTACTCATAACCATACTGAGGCAGGTAAAAAATATGGCCATGTTGGTATTTATGTTGGAAATGGGATTATAAGAGAGAACATTGGTATTGTAAAAGATACCAAGCTTTCAGACTGGATTGCCTACTATGGTAGTAGTGCAAGATGGGGATTCCCTTATTAATGGAAGGAGGTTTAAGGGATGGATAAAAAAACAGAAAACAGATATAAGAAAATAAAAAAAGACCAAGAAAAGCTTAAAGAACAAATTAAAAAGAGTGAAGAAGAACTAGAACTCTTAAGGTTAGAAGAGGAAGAAATAGCTGGACAAGAAATAATGACCATATGCTATGAACAAAAAATTAATCTTCTAGATGCAGTAAAGATTTTTACTGAAAAAGACAAGGAAAGAAAAAATGAAAATAGAATATTTAATGAAATTGAAAAGGAGAATATGACCTATGAAAAAGAATATTAAGAAAAAAAATATCAAAAGATCATTATTGGCCTTAGCCTTACTATTTATTATAGGGATAGGATCTGAGGCTATGGCTTTTGCTTCAGACTCAGGTGGAGAGCTTGAAAGAGAGTTTGTAATAGAAGTCAACAGCCCAGAGCCAATAAGAGATAAGGAAGACAATATCACTGTAGATGTTAATAAGCCATTGCCAAATCCAGCAGAAACAGGGAATGGATTTCTTATTGATGTAAATAAGCCAGAGAGAGGAGATGAAACTGATAAAGAAATTGTTATTCCTAAGGAAAATCCTTATGAGCCAACAGATCCAAGCCAAGCCAGAGGAACTATCACAGAGTCTGTAGGTTCAGATAATAGGGAATATCCAAGGAGGAGCGAAATTGAAGATCTTATAGACACTAGTGGCAGAGTAGGTGAAAGACCCAAGGCTGATGCAAGAGAATTTCTTACCTTTCAAACAAAGAGCGGCAAGGTGTTTCACCTGATTATTAATCACGATGAGCCAGATTCAAATGTTCAGCTTTTAACAGAAGTATCTGAGCAAGATTTGCTTAATATGATTGAGCAAGACCAGGAAAGGAGTGGGATGAATAAGGTAAAGGAAGAACCTAAAAAAGAAGTTGTAAAAAAAGAAGAACCAGAGCCTGAAGCAGAAGAACCCAAGAAAGAAGATTCTAAGGGTTCTTTTTTAATTGTTCTACTTATAGTAGCGGGAGTAGGAGGAGCTGGTTATTACTTTAAGGTTATAAAATCTAATGACAGTGGATTTGAAGATTTTGAAGATGATGAAATCCCAGATGATGATTTCTTTAGTTCAAAGACGGAAGAAAATTATGAAGAAGATGAGGAAAAAGAATACACAAAGGAGGATTTAATATAATGGGTAAAAAAACAGGATTATTTAATAAAATTCTAGCAGGCCTACTAAGCCTTGCTATAATATTGGGGTTAGCAAGCCCTGTATTAGCAAATGATAAGGGTGATAGGTTTTCTTATGAAGTTGATATGGTTATTGTAGTTGATATTTCAGGATCAATGAGTGGGACTAAGATGACAAAGGCAAAAAAGTCAGCCAAGGATATGGCAGAAGCTATATGGAAGGAACAAGAATCTCATAATATAAACACCAATATAGCACTTATTAGCTTTGCTTCTGATGTAAAACATCATAAAAATGATGGAACAGATTTTTTCCAGAAAAAAGATAAGAGCAAATTATTTAATGTTGTTGATGGGCTTGTTGCAAAAGATATGACCTTTACACAAGGGGGAATTCATGAAGCAAGGATGATATTTAAAAAATCTACAGGAGATAAAAAAATTATAGTCCTTCTTTCAGATGGAGAGGCAAACCGTATTTATGAACCCAAAATTGATCTTGATGACTACATGAATAACAATAAAAAGGTTCTTGAAGGAAGCTTTTATTATGATAGAGTTGGACAAGATACAACAGCTGCCAAGGGCAAGTTTTGTGCTTTAGCTGAAGCTAACCTTGCAAAAAGCGATAATATAGATGTTCTTGATATCTATACAGTAGCAGTGGATTGTAATGAACAGGCCAAAGAATTCCTTAAGGATGTGGCTAGTGATAAGGATAAATTTAAAGATAGTGAAACAGATGATTTGGAAGATGTATTTGAGGATCTAACTAATGAAATAAAGGATAAGATTGAAAAAGAAAAACTAGAAAAAGAATTAGAAGACTTAAATAATAGGATTGACGAATTAGATAAGGCAAGGGAAGATCTAGAACAAGAACTTGCAGAAGAAAGAGACCAGGCTGCCAAAGACAAGGAAGAACTTAATGAAGAAATAGATCACCTAAAAGATAAGATTGATGAACTTGAAAAAGCTAAAGATAGACTGGAAGAAGAACTAGCAGATGAGAAGGAAAAATCAGAAGAAGATAAAAAAGCTCTTGAAAAAGAGATAGATGATTTAAAAGAAGAAACTGACAAACTAAATGAAGCAAGGGAAAATCTTGAAAGAGAATTAGAAGATATAATAACTAAAACTGAGAAAGACAAGGAAGAATTAGAAAATAATATTGCTGAATTAGACAAAAATATTGAGGACTTAAGAAGGGAAAAGGATCTAGTAGAGGAAGAGCTTAATAATAAGATTAAAGAGCTTGAGGACAGGCTAGAGCAAGAAAGGGCTGAGCATGAGAAAGACAAAGAAGAACTTGATAATAAAGTCTCTGACCTTAATGACAAGATAGATCAATTAGACAAAGAAAAAGAGGAAATAGAAGACCAACTTGAAAAGGAAATAGAAGGCTCTAAGGCAGAAAGAGATGAGTTAAGGGATAGTATTGAGAACCTAGAGGATAAAATTGAACAATTAGCTAGGGATAAGGACTTACTTGAAGAGGATTTAAGAAAAGAATTAGATAAAGTGAACAAGGAGATAGAAGCCTTAAAAAAAGCAAAAGCAGATATAGAAGAAGAACTTAGAAATCAAAAAAACCAATCAAGCAAGGACAAGGAGAAGCTAAATTATGAAATAAATAAGCTTGATGACAAAATTTATAAGCTAAATAAAGAGAAGGATAAGCTGGTAAAAGACAATGAGAAATATAGGGAGAAATTTGAAAGTCTTGAAAATGATATAAGAGATTTAAAGGAAAGCCTTGAAAAAGAAAAGGATAAGAACAATTTAAAAGATATGGAACTTCCAGAAGGCGTCAAGGTTAATCAATGGTATCCTGAAAAATTAGTAAGCCTACCTGATAAAAAGACCTATGATGATGGGGAAGATATTGATATGACAGGAATGAAGATGAGATTTACTCGTGTAATAAAAAGAAATGGCCAATATATAAGAGAAACTGAAGATGTAGATTATAAGGATTTTAAGAAGGTTCATAGGGGATGGGAGTTTAATCTAAAGACAAAAACTGCTAAATATGATGAGAGTACCCAAGGCAAGATGAAAATTATATATACATTTACCCTTAAATACCCTAATCAGTCCTGGTAGAAAGATAAATAGATAGATGATAGCGGCTCAGATAAGTAAATATATCTGGGTCGCTATTTTTTTGTCCAAAAATTAAAGGGAGGAGATATTTTGAAATTAGTAATAGCAGAAAAGCCCAGTGTAGCAATGACTATAGCCAAAGTATTAGGAGCTAAAAGAAGAAAAGATGGATATATGGAGGGAAATAATTATATTGTAAGCTGGTGTGTAGGACATCTTATTAGAATGAATAATCCTGAAAGTTATGATGAAAAATATAGAAAATGGAATATAGAAGATCTTCCTATCTTTCCTAAAGAATATAAATATGAAGTTTCAAAATACACTAAGAAACAATATGGTATTTTAGAAAAACTACTAACAGATAAGAATGTCAGAGAAGTAATAAATGCTTGTGATGCTGCAAGGGAAGGAGAGCTTATTTTTAGACTGGTCTATAATCAGGCAAGGTGCAAAAAACCTGTTAAAAGACTTTGGATTTCATCCATGGAAGATAGGGCCATAAAAGAAGGTTTTAATAATCTTAAAGATGGAAGAGAGTATGAAAACTTGTATCAGTCAGCACTAGCAAGGAGTCAAGCAGATTGGCTAGTTGGAATGAATCTTTCCAGGTATTACTCTTGCCTTTACAATAATAATTATTCAGTTGGTAGGGTACAAACACCAACCCTTGCAATGGTAGTAGCTAGGGATAAGGCCATAAGAAATTTTGAAAAAGAAAAGTATTTTACAGTCCAGATAAGTGGACAAGATATTGACCTAGAAACATCAAGGATCAATGAAAATGAAAAAGCAGAAAAACTTTTACTATCTATCCCTGAATACCTTGAAATAAAGGAAGTAGAGAAGAAAAGAAAAATAACAAGACCAGATAAGCTTTATGATTTAACAACACTTCAAAGAGAGTGTAATAAGTATTTTGGCTATAGTGCAAAGCAGACCCTAGACTATGCCCAAAGTTTATACGAAAAGAAACTTATAACCTATCCTAGAACAGACAGTAGATTTCTTACTG
>DUTM01000012.1 GCA_012842085.1 Mycobacteriales bacterium
CAGCCTCGGCGCGTTCCACAATCTCCACCACCGAAGCCGGGTCCTTTCCTCCACAGGAATCAAGATGCGTGTGTGCATCAACGAGTGGGAAGAGAGGTTCGGCAGGAACAGGTTGATGCACACACGCATCTTGATTCCTGTGGAGGAAAGGACCCGGCTTCGGTGGTGGAGATTGTGGAACGCGCCGAGGCTGTGGGAGTGGTGCGCATAATCACTGTCGGGTGTGCAGAAGATCGCCTGGATGACGCCATTATGGCGGCGGAGGCGCACCCCAATGTGTATGCGGCACTTGCTCAACACCCCATGGATGCGCATCGCATCGGGGAGGACGGGAAAGAGCGTCTGGCGGAATTGGCTGCGCACCCCCGGGTGGTAGCCATCGGGGAAACGGGTCTGGACTACTACTGGATTAAAGCCGACCCCGAAAACATTGCCCCGAAAGAGGTACAGCACGACCTTTTCCGCTGGCATATTGATCTGGCGAAACAACTCGACAAGCCACTTATGGTTCATAATCGCGATGCGGATGCCGACACGCTGGCAATATTGGACGAAGTTGGTGCCCCCGAACGCACCATTATCCACTGTTTTTCCAGTACATTGGATTTTGCGAAAGAATGCGCTCGCCGTAGTTTTTATGTAACCTTTGGCGGAGCGACTACATTTAAAGCCAACAATGAGCTGCGGGAAGTTGTAAAATACTATCCTCGGGACCTGATGATGGTAGAAACGGATGCACCATATTTGATGCCCGAGCCGTTTCGCGGGAATCGAAACGAGCCACAATATGTTGCATATACTGCCTACCGACTAGCGGAAGAACTCGACATGGATCCCGCCGAGTTCGCAGCGCTCACCACGCGCAATGCATCCGCCGTCTACGCAATCCCGTATCCCAAAGATTAACGGAGGAGATGCTAAATGAGTAGCTCCACGAAAACCCCACATATCGGACACAGTTGGCACCCCGTTTGGAGGGGCATCCTTGGTCTACTCTTGGTAGCTATCATCGCGACCGCCAGTGTCAGCCACGTCGCCCACCACAGTGTGAATGCAGTGGTTGACGGCGAAAAAATCACCTTCGGCACCTTTACCCAAACAGTGGAAGGTGCCCTCCACGATCTTGGGAAAGAAATTGAGCCAGGTGACCTGGTGATACCAGCGCCCGACACCAAACTCGACAAGAGCACCGAAATTGTTTTCCAGGAGCAGCGCTCCTTCAACCTGAAGGTTATTAACCCACCCAAAAAACGCATCACCAAACTCGAAGCAGCAGCCAAAAAGAATCCGAAGCTGAAGGTCGAGAAAGTTGCTTCCAATGTGGTGATGGTGAAACTCAAAACCACGAATTACGTGATTGATGAGGCCCTCAAGGAGATTCCGGGGCTAGAGGACTATGGCGTAAAAGCCGATCCGGAATCCACGATCCCGATAGAGGGAATGACAACGGAAGCCATTGCCCCGCGGCTCATCAACTTGCGGGATTTCGGTAAAAAGAATGCTCGCATCTGGGTGGGTGCTTTTACCGTGCGGGAAGCTCTCGCGAAACTGGGCACTCCACTCCGCGACACCGACAAAGTGACCCCGGATCCGGACACCCCACTCAAACACAAAATGAAGATCAAGGTCGTTCGCCAAGGCGACATGATTAAGAGCCGTCCACTCACCCTCAAACCGGGTGAGAAACGCATTGATGACCCCAGCAAACTGGAGGGTCTGCGCACTGTTATCAAGAAGGGCGTGCCGGGCAAAGCCACCATTAAAGAACGCATCATTTTCGACAAGCGTGGCAAAGTTGTGAAACGCGAGGTTCTCGAAAAAGACATTCTTTATAGGGCCAAACCTGCCACGGTGAAAGTGGGAACGAAGCCCATTAGCGCCGTCTGGCAGCAGCTGGCCCAGTGCGAATCCGGCGGAAACTGGAGCATCAACACTGGTAACGGCTACTACGGTGGTCTGCAGTTCAGCCAAGGCACCTGGGAGGCCCGCGGTGGCCGAGAATTTGCTCCCCGTGCAGATCTGGCCAGCCCTGGCGAACAGATCACAGTGGCCGAGAGGGTGCGCGCCACCCAAGGCTGGGGAGCTTGGCCAGCCTGTACCGCCAGTATGGGGCTGCGCTAGAACGCACGAAGCAGCAGCATATGGAGGAAAATAGCACCACCCGGGATGAGGTTACATTGTTGACCGCACCCGAGATTAGGGAACTGGCGGACAAACTCGACATTCGTCCCACCAAAAAGTTGGGGCAAAACTTCGTCATCGACCCCAATACGGTGCGCCGTATTGTTGCTGCTGCGGATATCCAACCAGAGCAAACAGTTCTGGAAATCGGTCCAGGGTTGGGATCCCTCACCCTGGCGTTGGCAGAAGTGGGGGCCAAGGTCACCGCCATCGAAATTGATCCGGCGCTGGCTGCCGAGCTGCCGCACACCTTTGCGCGGCATGCCCCCAATTCGCAGCTACAGATCATCGCAGCCGATGCGTTGCAGGTGACGGCGGAACAGATAGCAGCCGCCTCCGACACCCCTCCCACCGCATTGGTGGCGAACCTACCCTACAACGTTGCTGTTCCGGTGCTGCTGCATATTTTGGAGATAGTGCCCAGCATTACCACCACTTTGGTGATGGTGCAGGCGGAAGTTGCCGACCGGTTGGCCGCACAACCAGGCTCCAAAACTTACGGTGTCCCGAGTGTTAAAGCCGGGTTTTATGGCACCGTCAGCAAAGCGGGATCCATTGGGCGGAATGTTTTTTGGCCAGCCCCAAATGTGGACTCGGGGCTCGTGCGGATCGATGCTTACACCACCGACGCACAGTGGGATCCTTTCGACCAGCAGCTTCACGACGATGTGTGGCGGGTTGTGGACGCAGCCTTCGCTCAACGTCGCAAAACATTGCGAGCTGCCCTGAAACAGTGGGCGGGTGACGGCGATACCGCGGCAGAAAGACTACAAGCAGCGGGAATCGATCCGACACTGCGGGGCGAAAAACTCTCCACCGCGGATTACGTGCGGCTGGCTCGTAGTTGACCGGCTAACATGGCCGCTGCGTAGTATTCTTATGGTGTGCTAACTGTAGTTCGACCATCCGTCACCGCCTCTGCCCCTGGGAAAGTCAATTTGCACCTGGGTGTGGAAGATCTCCGTGCCGACGGCTACCACGAACTCACCACCGTTTTTTGTGCACTTTCTCTGCGCGACAAAGTCACGGTATCCACATCGGACCATTTGCACCTCACTGTGTCTGGTGAAAATGCGGAAATGGTCCCCACCGATGAAACCAACCTTGCCTGGCAAGCCGCCGAAATGGTGGCAGAGCACTGCAACGCATACCCCGCAGTCCACATCCACATTGACAAAACTATTCCCGTTGCAGGAGGAATGGCAGGCGGATCCGCAGATGCGGCAGCCGCACTGGTAGCGTGCAACGAGTATTTTCAAGCCGATCTAGACCGCGACACCCTACTTGAGATGGCCCTCGCACTGGGTTCAGATGTGCCGTTCTGTATTACCGGCGGCACCGCCCTCGGCACCGGACGGGGAGAACAGCTACTCCCCGTGTTGAACAGAACCACCCTGCACTTTGTTATCGCCATTGCCAAAGAGGGGCTTTCCACCCCCGCAGTCTTTCGCGAATATGATCGCCTCCAAGGCAAACATCCGGCCACTGGAAACACCTCTCCAGATGGACTGCTCACCGCCCTAGCCAGTGGCGACATCAGCGCAATTGCGCAACATCTGGATAATGATCTGCAAGCTGCCGCTCTTAGCCTCTATCCAGAACTTCGTTATACTCTGCGTGCAGGTATGGAAGCAGGTGCCCTCGGAGGCATCGTATCTGGCTCTGGCCCCACCTGCGCTTTCCTCTGTGCCGACTCAGACAGCGTGTTATCGGTATCCGCTGAGCTAGCCGGCGCCGGAGTATGCAAGACCGTGCGTCATGCCAGCGGGCCCGTGCCAGGTGTAGTACTAGAAGACGAGGCAGAATAACGCGTGGCTGGAGCTCCTCCAATCAACCTCATAAGTTGTGAAAACGTATCCTTTTCCTATGGGCTGAAACCCTTACTGGAAAACGTATCCCTGGGTGTCAATGCGGGCGACCGCATCGGCATAGTGGGACTCAACGGCGGTGGCAAAACCACCCTTCTAGAGATTCTTACGGGTCTCCAAGAACCCGATAGTGGACGTGTAGCCCGCCGCACAGATCTCCGATCCGCAGTCGTCACCCAGCGCTCCCCACTACCTGCCGGAGCTACCGTCGGGGAAGCCATCCTCGCCCACAACCACACTGACAGTTACGAATGGGCATCCGATGCACGAATCCGCTCCACCATGGCAGGGATCGGCATTGGGGAACTCGGCCTCCACACCCCCGTGGACCAACTTTCCGGGGGAGAACGCCGCCGGGTAGCAATCGCGGCCGCACTAGTACAAGACCTTGACCTTCTCGTACTGGACGAACCCACCAACCATTTGGACGTGGAAGGCGTGCAATGGTTGGCTAACCACCTGCTGAACCGCAAGTGCGCACTGCTAGTCGTCACCCACGACCGCTGGTTTTTAGACACCGTCGCCGACCAAACCTGGGAGGTCCACGACGGACAAGTGGACATGTACGAAGGCGGCTACAACGACTGGGTTTTTGCGCGAGCAGAGCGCGCCCGCCAAGAAGCAGTGGCGGAGCAGCGCCGCCAAAACCTGATGCGCAAAGAACTCGCCTGGTTGCGCCGCGGAGCCCCCGCCCGCACCTCCAAACCGCGCTACCGCATTGAAGCGGCCGAAGAACTTATTGCGGATGTGCCCGAACCGCGCGACAAGGCCGAACTAATGGCCTTCTCAACTAAACGTCTCGGAAAAACAGTTATTGATTTTTTCGACGGCAAATTGGTGAGCCCCAGTGGGGAAGTACTCATTGAGCACCTCAATTGGCAGCTTGCGCCGGGCGAGCGGATAGGGCTCGTGGGGGTGAACGGTTCTGGCAAAACAACGCTGCTGCGGGCCATCGCCGGAGACTACCGTTTGGAGGGAGGTCGCCGCGTGGAGGGACCGACGGTGCAGATCGGTTGGCTCACCCAAGAACTGGATGATCTTCCCACAGACCGTACCGTGCTGCAGGCAGTGGAAGATGTCGCCAATAATGTGCGAATAGGCAAACGCGACTATTCCGCCTCCCAGCTGCTGGAACGCCTTGGTTTCGTACCGAAACGCCAGCGCACCCCAGTTAAAGACCTCTCCGGTGGGGAGCGCCGACGCCTGCAACTCACCCGCATCCTGATGGATGAGCCCAACGTTTTGCTGCTGGATGAGCCCACCAACGACCTGGATATCGACACCCTGCAGCAGCTCGAGGATCTCCTTGACCAATGGGCAGGAACCATGGTGGTGGTCTCCCACGACCGTTACCTTATTGAGCGCGTCTGCGACTCCGCCTGGGCACTGTTCGGGGATGGAAAACTCACCCACCTGCCGCGGGGCGTGCAGCAATATATTGAGCGCCGCAGTGAGCTGGTGAAAGATTCCACTCACCAGCAAGCCACCCAACTGGGGGCAGAAGCAGCTGACGCCAGTGACGAAGCTCAAGATCGCTACACTGCCGGAGGTATTGTGCGAGGCTCGGCAGAAGAGCGAGAACTCCGGAAAGATGTGCGCCGACTGGAACGCACCATGGAAAAGCTCCATAATCAGGAGCAGAAGATACATCAACAGTTAGCGGACACGGCGGAACAATTGCCTGTCGATACCGAGAAACTGGCTGAGCTGGACCGCACCCTCAAAGACATTCAACAACAAATAGAGAAAGCCGAGATGGAAGGGATGGAGAAAGCCGAGATGATCGAGTAGACGGGCTACTCACCGGTCGTCACAAATGGATCACTCTAGGCGGCGTACTACTCATCATCGCTTCCGGCTTTGAGGTAGTCGCGGTCTCTGTCACCATGCCCACAATTGTGCGGGATCTCAACAGCCTTTCCTGGTATTCTGCCGGATTCTCAGTCACTATTGCAGTGTCTATTCTGGGCATAGTGTTGGCGGGCCCGTGGGGCGACCAGAAAGGCCCCAAAGCTCCGCTCTACACCGGTGTCGTAAGTTGTGTCATCGGCTTGGTAGCTGCCGGCTCTGCCCACACAATGGCGCTCTTCCTGATCGGACGGGCCATTCAAGGCTTAGGTATCGGGCTCATCAACGTTTCTGTTTACGTCATTGTGGGGCGCGAACTTCCCAAACATCTGCATGCCAAGATGTTTTCCCTGACCGCAGTCGGCTGGATACTGCCTGCCCTCTTGGGGCCAATTGTCGCCGGCATCCTGGTAGATACCGTTGGTTGGCGGTGGGCCTTTTGGGGCGTAGCACCCATCATGGTTATCGCCAGTATTATTCTTTA
Source organism: Mycobacteriales bacterium (assembly GCA_012842085.1). Lineage (GTDB taxonomy): Bacteria > Actinomycetota > Actinomycetes > Mycobacteriales > Mycobacteriaceae > Lawsonella. The sequence continues at coordinate 6,382 of DUTM01000012.1, forward strand.
TCCCGGTTTCGCCACTGAAGGCGGCGCCGCCACAGACAATATGTCCATGCAGGAATGGCGGGGACGGATGTTCCGTGCCGTTCTTATTGCTTGCGCGGTGGGAGCCATTCAGCCAGTGGGGGAGACGGTGAAGGATGGTCATCTCACGTGGGCAATCGTTGGGGTTGTGGCGTTGCTGGCGCTTACCCTTGCGGCCTCCCGGCAGCTGCTGCCACCACATGCCCTCATTTTGGGCCGCGGCCTGCCGGCGCTAGTATCCTCCCGCCTCTTTTTGGCCGGAACCTATTTCGCATTCGAGGTTTATATCCCCCTCATGGGGCAGACTTTCCGAGGATTGAGCCCCACTAAAGCCGGGCTTGTGGTGGCCTCAGGCGCCATCACCTGGGCTATAGCCTCGGCACTGCAAACCAAAATTGTGGATGAACAACTGCGTCCCAAGTTTTTGACCGCCGGAATGGTGCTTGTCATTGTTGGTATTGCGGGGGCGACGACCCTCGTTGAACCCACTATCCCGCTTATTGTCCCGGTGCTGTGCTGGGCGGTAGCAGGTTTTGGTATTGGTGTTGCCTACCCGCTTGCTTCCGTTATGTTGCTCTCCATGTCCGAGCCTTCCCGAATCGGCTGGAACTCCAGTGCACTTTCCATGTCGGAACAAATCGGCACCTCCACTTCTCTCGCATTAGGCGGGGTTTTCTTCGGTGCCCTGGTGGGGCAAGGCATGCTGACGGCCATTCTGGCGTACTGCGCCATCCCACTTCTGTACGGTATTTTTGGGATTGTAGCGGCCTCCCGTACCCGACCAGAAGCCGTCACCCCCGACTTGCGTCTAGACTAGGGTGAACCAACTTTCGCACAGAAAGTACGAGCATGAGTCTTACTAGCATCGCCCATGATTCCCTCGACCAACCCGATCCCCGGGTGGTGGTCACCAAAAATGGACACTGCTTGCATCTGCAACTCAATGACCCAGACACCCTCAATGCTGTGGACGAGGGGATCGCAAGAGCCTTCCGACTGGCCTTAGATAGCGCCGAAAATGATGACATGGTGGACTATGTGCTGGTGACGTCCACGCACCCCAAATCTTTCTGCTCGGGCGGCAATGTGCGTAAACTTGCGCACTATTACGCGAACGGAAAGTCCGAAAAGGCCGAAAAATTCTTCGCCATCGAATACGACCTGTGCGCCCGGATCGCAGAATTCCCCAAACCGTATATTTCTTTGGTTGACGGATATTGCATCGGGGGTGGACTGGGAATAACCGCCAATGGCAAACACATGGTCGTTACCGAGAACGCACTCATGAGCATGCCGGAGGTAGTCCTGGGGTTCTGCACCGACGCGGGAATGAGTTGGGTGCTTCCCCGGCTGTGGGGAGACGGCGGCCAAGCCGACAAATTCTTAGGCCACTATATTGCGCTTACCGGTGTGTGGCTCAACGCCACCGACGCGGTGTGGACTGGCCTGGCGGACTACTTTATTCCCAGTGAACAACTGCCGCGTGTGCAAGAGGAACTACTGTCCCTCGACTATCCCCGGGGGGAAGCGGCCACCGCTATTATTGACTATCTTTCTGCACAGGCGCAGCTCCCTGGTCAAGCTAACGGGGCACCGAAGGGCCAAATCAGTGACCGAATCCTTAAAATTGACGAAGTTTTTTCGGCTCCCTCGGTGGCAGAAATGATCCAAAGACTGGAAATCGGCCTGCGCACCAACCACTACGGCGACTGGGCTCGAGATGCCTTGTCCGCCATACGATTATCCAGTCCGACTGCACTCGAAGGGACTTTTTTGGTTGTCGAGCGCGGTAATTTTGCCCCCACAGTGCGCGCTGCAATTGATAACGAATTCAGTATGGGGGCGCAATACCTCTGCCATCGCGAAGATTTCCAAACTGGTGTTCGTGCAAGGCTTATCGAGAAAAAACCAACCAAAGACTGGACACCTGCGACTCTCGCAGAAGTTGATAAAAAAACATTGGAGTCGCGCTAAATAAGGTTTAGAATACTTTTCGTCAACTACCCGCAAAGGAGCTACTTGTGTCTAACACCCCTATTCGCGTAGCAATTAATGGTTACGGAAACCTCGGACGTGGTGCCGAGAAGGCCATTCTGGCATCTGATGACCTGGAAATGGTCACCATTTTTACCCGTCGCGAACCCGACAGCTTAGACACTGTTTCTGGAAAAGTAGCCAGCGTCTCCGACATGGCCGACTATGTGGGCCAGGTAGATGTTTGCATCAACTGTGGTGGTTCAGCAACGGACCTCGATCAACAGGGACCAGAGACAGTAAAACTCTTCAACACTGTCGACTCATTCGATAACCACTCGCACATCCCCGACTACTACGCCACCATGAACAAGCATGCTAGCGCAGCAGGCCACCTGGCCGTCATTTCCTCCGGATGGGACCCGGGCCTCTTCTCCATCAACCGCGTACTGTCGGAAGCAATCCTGCCCCATGGCAGCACCTACACTTTCTGGGGTCGCGGCGTCAGCCAAGGACACTCCGACGCCATCCGTCGAATCCCCGGAGTGCAAGACGCCAAGCAGTACACCGTCCCGGTGCAATCCGTAGTGGACCGTATTCTTGCGGGAGAACAACCCGAATTGGAGACCCGCGACAAGCATCTCCGGGAATGCTTTGTTGTCGCCGAAGAAGGCGCGGACCAAGCCGCAATCGAAGAAGCCATCGTCACCATGCCCGGCTACTTTGCTGACTACGACACCACCGTGCACTTCATTAGCGCAGAGGAACTCCAACGCGACCACTCCGCCATGCCGCACGGTGGGCGTGTCATCCGCTCCGGTGAAACCAGTGAAGGAACCAACCAGGTTTACTCCTTCAACCTGGCGCTAGACGCCAACCCCGAATTCACGGGTGCCATGTTGGTGGCCACCGCGCGTGCTTGCAGCCGTATGGCTGCCGCTGGGGAGACTGGAGCCCGCAGCGTGCTGGATATTCCGCCGGCACTTTACAGTCCCAAAGATGGGGACGAACTGCGCGCCCACTTCCTATAATGTTTTTATAGAAACGTGACTAGGGGCGGTACCTGACAACGTCGGGTACCGCCCTACTTAGCATGAAGGCAGCCATGAACAAGCAGCAGACCACCACGAAGCGCACCTTCTTTGGACACCCCTTCGGGCTCGCAAATCTCTTCGGCTTGGAAATGTGGGAGCGTTTCAGCTTCTATGGGATGCAAGCCATCCTCACGTACTACATTTACTATTCGGTGACGGTCGGGGGCTTGGGCTATCCCAAGGAAGTCGCCTACTCCATCGTTGGTGCTTATGGTGGGCTGGTCTACCTCGCATCCATTATGGGCTCCTGGGTATCAGACAGGTGGTTTGGGCCAGCTAAAAGCCTTATCGGGGCTGGAGTCATCATTATTCTGGGGCACCTTGCCTTGGCGGTACTGCCAGGCCTGAGCGGTCTCGTAGTGGGCCTTGTTTGTGTGGCTGTCGGTGCGGGCACACTGAAAGCGTCGTCACTTACTATCTTGGGGGATCTCTACGACGAGAACGATCCTCGCCAAGACGCCGGATTCTCCATCTACTACATGGGCATCAACATCGGTGCGTTCTTCGGCCCCATCCTCACTGGTTTCGTACACCGGTATGGAGGATTCCACTGGGCTTTCGCACTCGCTGCCATCGGCATGTTCATCGGCCTCATGCAATACCTGATCCTGCACAAATACTCGATCGGGAAGACAGGATCCACCGTCCCCAACCCCCTCGACAAAAAGCACAAGATTATTTCCAGTGTCGGAATCCTCATTGGCCTTTTAGTGGTTGTGGGAGTCTTCTCCTCCGGATTGCTTGGCCTCAACGACCTGTCCACCACCATTGTGGTGGTGACAGCGATCGTTGCCGTCATCATGTTCATCGTGATGCTCACCAGCAAACAAATTACGGAAGTGGAGCGCAGCCGAGTAATAGCCTTCATCCCACTGTTCATTGCGTCAGCTATCTTCTGGTCGCTCTACCAACAGCAATTCACCATTTTGCCGGCATTCGCGGACCGTCGACTGGACCTCAACTTCTTTGGCTACGATCTGCCACCCTCAGTAGTGCAGTCCATTAACCCAGTTTTCATTGTGCTGCTGGCGCCACTATTCGCCGCACTCTGGCAAAAAATGGGGGAGAAACAACCGCGATCATCCCTGAAATTCGCACTCGGAGTATTGTTTTGCGGACTTTCCTTCCTGCTTTTCGTACCCTTTGCTGGAATGCAGGAAGCGCCCTTCATTTCCGTCGTGCTGCTGCTGTTGGTGGCCACCATTGGGGAACTGTGCCTCTCACCGATCGGAAACTCCCTGGCGACCAAGTTGGCGCCAAAAGTTTTCCACACTCAAATGGTGGCTCTCTTCTTCCTATCAGTGGCGATCGGCAGCGCCGCAGCAGGCTCCCTCGCACAGCTCACCGACGTCGACAACCCGGATTCCACCAAGATCTATTTCCTCATCTTGGGTATTGCCACCATGGTGGTTAGTGGAATTTTCTTCCTGGTACGACGCTGGATCGACAAGAAGATGATGGGGATCCACTAGTCCGCAATAAGCGGTTCCAAGGTGAGATCCGGTAACTGCTTCTGGATGTAATCCAGGCGCCATTTGTCGCTCACCAGTGCAATAAGTTCGCCATCCTGGCGGGTGAACACTTCCACCCCGCGTTGGCGATTAAGTTCAGTGACGGATTCTGGGTCGGTGCGCCGGGCCACCGTGTAGGGAATATTCTCCATGACTGTCTCGACGTTATATTCGGCTTCCATCCGAGCCTGCACAACCTCGAACTGCAGAACACCGACAGCCGCCATAACGGGGGAGGATTCGCCGCGCAGATCGTTCGTCAGAATCTGGACGACGCCTTCCGACCCCAGCTCGTCCACAGCTTTACGGAACTGTTTGTACTTGGACAGCGACTTGGCGCGCAGCGTCGAGAAAAATTGGGGCGCGAACTGCGGAATGGGTGGGTATTCGGTTTTCTTCCCCTTATACAGGGTGTCGCCTGGCCGCAGACCCAAAGCATTGACGAGGCCGATCACATCGCCGGGATAGGCTTTTTCAACGGTTTCTCGATCTCGGCCAAACACAGTCAACGCATATTTGGTGGCGAACTGCCGATCGGTTTGGGCATGTTTCACAATCATTCCCCGATCGAATTCACCACTCACCACCCGCATAAAGGCCAGTCGGTCGCGGTGTGCGGAATCCATACCGGCCTGCACTTTGAAAACAACCCCAGAAAAGTCATCAGCTAATTCATGGAAGGTGCCGTCCACGTCGTCCCGTCCTGCAGGGGACGGAGCCAGCGACACTAAACTATTGAGAATTTGGTGAACCCCAAAATTCAGTTTTGCGGAGGCAAAAATGACGGGGGAGGTGGCTCCGTGGAGGAAAAGCTCATCGTCATGTACCTGGCCCATTTCGGCCATCAGCATGGATTCCTCCTCCGCAGTTGTCCAGTCTTCCGGAAGACGCTCGGCAGCTTCCGCGGGGGTGAAATGCTCTTCGGGTGCAATGGTGGAACCACCGGCAGTGCGAGTGAATTCAATATATTTGCGGGGCTGGCCTTCCTCATCCAGTTCGGCCAAACCGTGGAAATCGCCGGCGATGCCGACTGGCCAGTAGAGGGGAGTGGGGGTGAGGTCAATTTCGTCGGCAATTTCATCCAACAGTTCGAGCGGGTTCTTACCGGGACGGTCCCATTTGTTGACCACGGTAATAATCGGTAGCCCGCGAGATTTGCAGACTCGGAAAAGTTTTAAGGTTTGTGGCTCCAGCCCCTTTGCTGCGTCTACCAGCATGAGAGCGCCGTCAACAGCGGTTAATACACGGTAGGTGTCCTCCGAGAAGTCGGAGTGTCCGGGAGTGTCAACCAGGTTAATCACGTACGGTTCGCCATCCCCATTCGGTCCGGCGGAACCCTTCGGCAAGTATTCGAACTGTAGGGCGGTGGAGGAGGCCGAAATGCCGCGTTCTTTCTCCATGTCCATCCAGTCGGAAACAGTAGCTTTGCGGCCCTGTTTACCGTGCACCGCACCGGCTTCATTAATCGCGTGGGCGTGCAGTGCCAACGCTTCGGTCAGCGTGGATTTACCGGCGTCCGGGTGGGAAATGATGGCGAAAGTGCGACGCCGGCGGGCTTCAGTCTGGGCTGGTTGCGGACTATTCACAGAAAGTTTCCTCAGGGAATGTGTTGGTACAGGACGGGGCGAAAATCGAAAACGCAGCTAATGGTGTGTGTGAACCTGGTTTTGGGTTGCCGCTAGGCCTTTGTCGAGCAGCATTTCTACCGCATCGGCAGCCTCTTGGATGGTGACACCGTATTCTTCGCAGTCGCGTGCGCCCAGTTGTTTCAGAACGTAGGAAGCAGCATCCATTCGCCCGGGCGGTCGCCCGACACCAATGCGTACACGGAGGTAGTTCTTGGTGCTGAGGTGGCGGGTCATGGATTTGAGACCATTGTGGCCACCTTCGCCACCCCCGCGCTTCACCTTCAAAGTGTGTTCCTCTAGATCCAAATCATCGTGCAGCACAATAATGTTTTCCGGCGGAATATTGAAGTATTTAGCGGTGGCAGCAATCGGGCCGCCCGACTCATTCATATAGCTGCGCGACTTCATCAATACCACTGGTGTACCGTCTAGTGAGCCGCGTCCAACGAGACTATTTGTGCGTTTATTGGCACTCAATTCCGCACGTGGCATGGTGCGGTCGCACAACTCGTCCAACGCCATGTAGCCGACGCCCAAGTACGAACTAACCC
>DUTM01000027.1 GCA_012842085.1 Mycobacteriales bacterium
GAAAGAAGAGCTTGCCAGAATGAAAGACCTCATTCACGAGACATAGGTGGACATGGCTATTCGCCTATGTGACATTAGGTCATACTGGATAACCCCGAGCACTCTCACTCACCGGAACGATGGCTCAAAGTGCTCGGGGTTATCCAGTATGACCCAATGTCACATAGGCGAATAGCCATGTCCACCTATGCCTCGTGAATGAGGTCTTTCATTCTGGCAAGCTCTTCTTTCATTTGACGCGTTCTTTCTCTTCGGGCACACATGATATTCCCCGCCTTGTCTATCATGATCATGTCATACACTATCAGTCCGCCTGGAAACATGCCCCTTCGGGCTAGTTGCTCTTACCGTAGCGGGGCAGCAGTTGTCTGAGGTGATCTGCCACTGCACTCTTTGAAAAACTTGCAAACCTTTGGCGGGTCTTGTCAAGGTAAAGCATGCAACTCATTGTTAGTTACATCTTCTTTGCTTTTGCATATGTGCGTGATTTCTTAATTGACATGAAAACAAAATAGCCATTTAGCTCCCAAATCCTAACTCCACCAAATATTGATTTCAGCTTATTCTTGTACCATTCTTTTCTTTTCGTTACCATATACATTCTTCCGCCAACGGATAACCTGTTGAAACCTTTTTCAATAAACATTCTGGCCACAGAAAAATCCGCATGATATGGCGGGTTGGATAATATCATAGTAAAATCCGTTTCATCTAGGTTAGCAAAACCATCGCTCTTCAGTATTCTTACTTCTTGAACATTGTTCAACGAGCAATTTTTCCTTGACAATCGTATGGCTTCTTCATCAATATCTATCATGACAACATTGTGATCACCAATGATTTTAGCAGCCAAAATACCGACAACACCATATCCACAGCCCAAATCCAAGACCTTATCGGTTTCCTGAAAACCCACAACAGACAACATGGATAAGGTACCTAGATCAATACCTTTTGGTGAAAACACACCTGCACTTGTTTCAAAAACCAAGTCAATGCCCTTTATGTTCGTCTCAATCATGGCTCATATCTTCTTCTTTCCTTGAACACTCTGCATATCGTCTCCGGCTATCTTGATCACTTGCCGTGCTCACGGCAGACCTGCCACGCGGCTGAACACAATGACTAACGGTGCGATGATTACCGATGTCTATGGACCCTGCTGTTGAACAAAACCGCAACGCTTTGGCTTTTAGCGCAAAATAAAGGTTACTGCTGCAACCATAATTCAGCTTAGCCTTACAATTGATTCTACTTTATTCCCACTTTCCCTAGTTTTCCTCACTACTTTATCAATGATAGGAAGGTCCGTAGTTCATAAGTCCTCGTCTTTATGGCTCTCCGCATCTGTCCCTTTTCTACCTTCAACCCATATATCTGCATTAATCTGATTTGGGGTCTGTATGTCTTACTTCTTATTTTCGACCCGGCTTGTATTTGACTTAGGCTTGAGGTCAAGCACGGTGTCATTCATTGACGAGTTTGAAGATCTGATCCTAAGAGACGTGCAGAACGAAAGATACGCGGCTGAAGAAGAATAGCTATGTGGAGGTGCTTCAATCCGCACTGAAAGAGCAATTCGGCATACGGAAGAGACCATGATTCTTCCTTCTCTTTTCTAGTTCTTCTTTCATTAAGCATGGCGTTACAATTGACTCTATTCCATTCTAGTGATTTTGCCCACTTTTCAGTGAAAGCCTGATAATGTTTTGGAACCCTTTGGCCGGGGCACTAATAAATTCAATCGTGCCATGGTGTAGAGAAATAACTTGTTTTGCGATGACAAGTCCTAGCCCATGCTTTCTGTTGAGATAATCCTTGGATGCCATGAGTTGCCCCATGGGTTGGTTTACCTGTTCCAACTGCGCTTTGGTACAGCCTTTTCCGTCATCAGCAATGAGGATACATACATTTGGGGCTTCTTTTGTTATGCTGATGTGGATGGAACAACCCTCCGGATTGTGTTTCATAGAGTTTTGAAGAAGGTTGTTAAGAGCACGTTCCAGAAGTTTCCGATCAGCCTGGATGACAAGAGGTATTGTGTGTTCTTCCACTTCAAAATCGAAACTGTACTTGCCTGTGCGGTCTGCATTCATTGCATCCACAGCAATCTGGCGCAAGAATGAAACCAGGTTCACAGATGAGAGATTCAGGGGAACCAGATTGTATTCCAAGCGTGATGTCATGTTCAGGTCATCTACTAATCTCTGGATAGTGGCGGCGCCGGTTCGAATGAGCTGAACTTCTCTTCCCTCTTCGGCCGGGATAGATTTGCTCCGTGACAATTTATCAGCATAGCCTAGTATCAGTGTGAGTGGCGTTCTAATGTCATGAGATACCCCGGCAATCCAATTAGCTCGTATGGTGTCTTTCTCCTGTAACTTCTCTGAAGTAGCATTTATCGCTTCCGCCAGACAAGAGAGCTCGCCTTTCACCTGAATCGGCTGGATCGGCGTATTAGGCAACTTGCTCATGGCATCCGACAAGGGAATCAAGGTTCTCAAGAGCTTCTGCTTGGAAAACATGTAGATGATAAAGACCAGCATGATGTTGAGTCCAACATAGATTAGTACAATCGCAGGGAGCTGCCTTGCATCATGAATGAGCATGTAGTTTCCTGGAAATTTGAAGTAGCTGTCCTTTGGATATCCGAGAAC
>DUTM01000101.1 GCA_012842085.1 Mycobacteriales bacterium
AGCTTACAGGAACAACAGGAGAATTTCAAGAAGAAGTATATAATTATTTATGGGATATCTACGAAAAAATTAAGCAAACTAAAAGAGTTTGCAAAAGGTGTGGAGAATTTATTACAGAAACCGACCACCCAGATTATATGTACGAATGTCCATATTGTGACGAACACCTTTACGGCATAGAAACCGAAATGGTTGATGTTACTGGACACAAAATCGGAGAGTGTCCGATATGCCAAAAAAACTTAACATATACAAAAATTGTCACTTCTGGCTTAAAAGAAGGACACGCCTGGAAATGCGAAAATTGCGATTCCCAAGGTATTGAATGGAAAGAAATGCGATTTGTAGGACACCAAATCGTATTTAATAGCACAGAATAAGTTTAACACACAATATACCAGAACTTCTATTCTAACGGCTTAGAATGGAAGCCAAGGTATGTTAAGCATATAAATTAAAAAAGGAGGAAAAGAAATGCTAAAATTAAATGATGTTGTAAGAATTAAAGAAAGAAAAGAGAACCAAGAAAACATATATCCGTATTATACGGACGATATGGCAAAAATGAAAGGAGAAACCCACAAAATTGAAGAAATTTACCGTAAAGGTATGATAACCTACAAAATCAATGGAAAATTTTTTAGAAAAGAATGGATTTCACCTTTAAAGGAGGAAAGAATATGAAAGGTAAAGTAATTCCAAAATGGGCGAACAAACCCTTAACAGTTAGTGATTTGTTAAAGGTTTGTAAAAATGCAGTTGATAACGGCTTAGGAAATAAATATGTTTTTATCTCACAAGACGATGAAGGCAACGGATTCCATGCGTTATTCTATGCATTTACAACTAATGTTAAAGATTATGCTGATGTGCTTTATCAAGTAAATGAAGAAGACTTGGAAGACATTATAATTTTAGGATAGGAGAAAAGAAAAAATGTATAATACATTAGAAGAAAAGAAAATTGTTTTTGATGAAATGGGTAAAGCAATTTCAAAAGCATTACCAAATATAAGAAGTATTGAGTTAGATATTTTCAAAACAGAAGATGGAAAAACTCATGAGTATATTGTTGTTACATTTAGAGGTGGTGCGATATCAGTAAGAAACGCTAATATAAACAGTATGAGTGTAAACTTATATGAAATATCAAGGTTAGTTAATGGTGGCTACTATGTTGAAGTTGAAACATATCAAAACTTAAAAGGAGGAAAGAAAAAATGACAACTGACCAAAGAAAGCAAATCATTAATAAAGCGTATTATATGACACAATACGCAAGTTATACAAGCGATGAGGGCGTTTACGAAGCTTTAATTTCAAGCTTAGAAAAAAACGAAACGGATGTAGATTTAGTTATTGAGTTTTTAGAATTGACTCAAAGAGCATCAGATTATATCAACCAAAAAATATATGACAGCGTTTTTTATGATTTAACCGATGAGAAGATACAAACATTGATAGAATTATATGAAGCGATTGAAAATGAAAGCGTAAGCGATTTAGAAAATTTGTTTGGTATATCATATTATGATTTATTTGAAGGCTATGTTGGACATCCTGATTTCTTTGAAATGATAGCGGATGAAGATTTAAAAATCAACGGCATCAACTCAAAAGCTCTATATTGGGCGAATAAAATACCGAGTGATGATAATATTTATGAGTTAGATATTTATGATAATTTTAATAAAATTACATTTGAAGATATTTTATGGCGTTTATTTGAAAATTATGATTTACTTGATATTTTATAAAAAAAAAGGAGAAAAGAAAAATGAAAAAAGTTTTGCAACTTGAAATTGAATCACAAGGGTGGACAACAGATCACAAAGAGAACACGCTGTTAATAAGTCGATATTCACCAGCAGGAGAGGACTTCTACTTCTATGTAAATGGAGAGTCGACTGAAGAGCTTATATCTAATATATGTAAGTATGCTAACGACTTTGATATTGATGAGCATACATCTATGCATATAGAGAATAGAGGTAAATCTGGAATACCATCAAGCGTCAGCGTGCTGGTTAAAGATGCTGAAGATATTAAAGATATGCTAAAGGAATTAGCAGATGCAGTTAAAAAAATCAAGGAGGTATAAAAATGAAAAATCCAATTATTAAAATTGATACAAAAGGGAATGTCAGACAGTTAAACTTTGAGTTAAATAATGTTTTAGAACAAGCATATCGTGAAATAGAGTGTGATCTTATTGATATTATAACCATTCATATTGATGACATAGCAGTTGATGTTATCGTAGATGATGAAGGACTAATGAAAGAAAACCCTATTTATACAGTTTATGCCAGTGAAGAAATGCAATTATTTGGGAATGTATTATTAGTTCCCAATGATATAAATCATGAAGGCGAATACCATCGTGGTTTTACGGACAGAGAAATAACTGTAATTCAAAATAATATTAAAGAATTAGTCGATTTAGAGAATGGGTTAATTAGAAAAGTATTGATGTTAATCTAACAAATAAAAAAGGAGAGAAAAAAATGTTTGCTATAATTACATTAAAAAACGGTAAAAAAGAGAAATTTTATAACTTGAAGAGCTTGAGAACAACAGAAAACAACGAATTAGCTCTTAAAGACAACAATTATCACGAAATAATTATTGATTTAAATTTAGTTAAAAAAATAGAATTTGAATAAGGAGGATTAAAAAATGGAATTTACAAAAAAAGACTTAATAAATTATTTAGAGTCTAATGACCCTAAAGCCATAATATTTTTAGAAAAAATTAGCATAGAAGAAATAAAAAACATATTCAAAACACAAGGATATTTTTGTGGAACGAGAATGAATATTTTTTGGTTAGAAAAAGAAAAAATTTTTTTAAAAAAAATAAGAAATTTTGGCAGGAATGCAATATCAGGAAAAGAAGTAAACTTTACAGAGCTAGATAAATTAATAGAAAAATATCCATATCACGAAAAAGTGAGTCAAAAAGAATATTGGTTTAATCGAATGCTAAATGAAATAAAGTATTCAGAAGAACCTTTTAAAATTAAAAAGAATGAATTATCATACGATGGAATGTTTGTTAATGAAAAGTTCAAATGGAATGATGATTATGAAATAATTGAATTTAACCTAATCAACAAAAGATTAGGAATAGAATATAAATGGAAAGAAGAAGAAGGAAATATAGATTTTAATAAAGTTTTTGAAATAATAGACTAAAAAATAGAAAAGGAGTGAGATAAATGAGTAAAATCACAGCAGAAGCAATAAAAGTAGTTACATATTTGCAAGAACAAAATTCACATCTAAAAGATACTACAGGAACAATATATATATCAACTGAAGATATTACAACCTTGGAAAATTTAATAATACATTCACATACGCAAAAGAAATTATTAGAACTTTATAAAAAGTTTAATAGTCTTTATGAAGAATATTTAACTATGGAGTTATCTAAATTAAGTTTAAATAGCAATTATTATGAAACAGAAATTATTAAATTAAAACAACAAATTAAAGAGTTAGAAAACGGAAAGGAGGAATTAAATAATGAATAAACATATAACAGAATTTACTTTACAAGATGCAAAATCCGTAGTAGGTGATGAAAGATTTGAATGGTTAAACAAAGTTCAAGATGCCATCGAGGAATTGGAAAGTTTAGATGTGACGGCTTTATCACATACAAATGAAATCTACGGTGAAAACTTCGTAGAAAAAGAATTGAAGAGACTATATGATATTAAAGATAGGCTGGAATATGAAACAAACCTGCCTTTTGGTATTAACATCACAGTTAAATTCACACAAATAGTAGAGGCTGAATCTTACGAAAAAGCAGTTGAGATAGTTAAGGACAATTTCTTACAAGATTATAAGATTAAGTTAGAAGACTACGAGATTGATCCTATAGAATTTGATCTGCAATCCGTATTAGATTTGCTAGATGTAAATGGATATGAAGATGCAAGTAACTTCTTACAGTTACATTTTGCAGAAGAGAAGGAGGAATAATAATATGAAGAAATTATACTGTGAGCATTGTGGTGTTCTTATCAATCCAGACACTGATGTATACTTTGAGTCTGAAGTTGGTATTATTTATTGCGAGGAGAGTGCTGATGAGTATTTAATTTGGTCTGACGACATTTACGCTTATGTACATATGGACCAATACAAAGAATTTTATCTTGATGATGAACTTTCTGATGTTGAATTCTTCACAAAACATGAACCTGAAGGTGATATATAATGTTTGAATTATATATCTTTACTATCATAACATTTGATACAGATAATAGTCATGGAGGTGACAACTTATGAAAAATAAAAAGTTTAAAAAAAATGAAGTTGTAATATATCAAAACGGTGATAATTTTGAATTGGGAATTATAAAAACAGTCAAAGAAAATAATAAATATTTTGTAAATTATCACACAGACGATATTGCTAATCTTACACTTGCAAGAAACTTACATAAAATTAAAAATATTTATGCTTTTGATATTAGAAGAAAGAAGGAGGAGTAACAAATGACAAAAGTATTAACGGATCAAATGAAAGTGTTCATTAATGAAAACATTAATGAAGAAAAGAAAAAAAAAGTTGAAGAAAATGATTATGATTTATTTTATAAGTTAATAACAGAATACATTTATGAAAGAGCTAGAGATTTGTCTAAAGTGTTGAAGTTAAATTATGTAGGAGTAAAAAAAGAAGATGTAGTGGAATGGATAGAAGAATTTTTCGAAACATTTGACGAAAGAATTAAAAAGGCTAAAGAGAGTAAAGAGAAAAAAACTCAAAAAAAAACATCTAAAAAGAATATAGAATTAGATGTTACAGAAGGGTTATTCGGAAGTGAAATAAACTATAAGAAAAAAACTTATACCAAACCAGAATTTATTGAACAATTAAAAAAAGAATTAAAAGAAGACTATGAATTAATTTGGGAAGATAGAAAAGTAACAATTAATTTTAATGTCAAAAAACCCGAACCAGAAGAAGAATTAGAAGAAAACGAAACAGAAAATATTGAAGAAAATGAAGCAGAAGAAACAGAAAATATTGAAGAAAACGAACCAGAAGAAACAGAAAATATTGAAGAAAACGAACCAGAAGAAACAGAAGAAGAATTAGAAGAAGAGCCTGAAGAAGAAAGCTTTTCTTTATTTTAAAAGGAGAAAATAAAATGGGATTAAGAACACACATCACTATAAGTAAACGAAGCGAAATGACCTTACATAACAAAAAAATTAATATGAAATTTCCATTGTATATAAATTATTTAAATTACCATTGCATTGGAAAGGTATATTTCGATTTTATACCATTAGAAGACGAATTTGACAACATAAGAGATGAAATATATGTAACAAACGAAGGAAGCGGAGAACTAAAAATAACAACTTTCCTTAATTTTATTGATTTGTTAGAAAAAACAAAAAAAAACGCAGCAAAATACAAAAATGACGATCTTATTCGTTGGTATGAAAAAGATTTTGAAAACGAAAAAAAGATTTTGAATGCACTATTAGATGAAAATTTAGTAGACGATGAAGATTATATTAAATTTGAAATATGGTAAAGGAGATAGAAAAACATGAAAATTAAAAAAAGCGAATTAGAAGCAATTCTTGAATTTTTAAAACCATTTAATGACAAGAAACAAACCGTTGAATTACAAATTAAAGACGGAATATTGGTTTTTAAAGTATTTGATAACGAAAATATTTTGATATTAAAAAACATCAAAACAGACGAAAAAGACACAGAAAAAGTAACCATAGAAAAGAATTGGTTAGAAAGAATTAATAGACAAAATATAGAAGCTGACGAAGAAATAATGATAAAAATAAACAAAAAAACACTTACTTCAAAAGTAAATGATATTATTTTTAGAACAGCGATTTTAGAAAACGCAAAATTTGAAATTAAGGAAGAAGAAATTAAAGAAACACCTATAATTTTAACAAGAGAAATGCTTGATAGAATAAAACAAGCAGAAGATTTTGCTCAAAAAACAATGACTAGACCTATTCTAAATGGAATAAACTTAAAAACAGAAGGTGGAAAATTAATAATAACAGCAACAGATTCTTATAAGGCGTATACAGTTTCTTATGATACAGAAATAAAAAAAGAAATATCAATAACTATGCCTAAGAAAACAAGCGAGATATTACAAGTTTTATCAAAAGGTGCAAGAGGAGTACCTGTTATAATTACAGAAAAGAATATTTACATAAATGAAAAAGCAGTATATTATAAATCCGCTTTATTTAATGGAGAATATCCTTCTATAAATAAAATAATAAAGAGTGCGAATGAAGAAGAAACAATACAAGAAATCACGATTTCGGAAGAAAACTTTAAAAAGCTAAAATCTATCAAACAAAAAAATAGTCAACTATTAAATATAAGAACAGAAGGAAAAGAATTAGTTTTTAAAACAGGCACAAATGAAACTACAAATGAATTATTTGTAGAATATGATTTAACTAATGAATTTGAAGTAGCCTGTAATTATGAAAATATGATTTTAGCATTAGAACTTATAAACAGTTTCGAAATAAAGAAAAATTTATTTTTATTTAAAACAGATTATTTAACAATTATGATAATGGGGGCGAGAATTTATGAATAAGAAATACGAAATATCAATAATACAATTAGAAGATATGTCTTTCAATGAATTTTTAAGTTTAGATGAAAGAGATGATTTAAAAGTTATATTCAATAAAAATAACAGTGGTTTAAAAGACTATTATAACTTTATGGATGTTGAAGAAATATTCTTTGAAAATGTAGAGGAAATCAAAAATAAAGCAGAAGAACTTAACCTGCCAAGATGGACAGTAATTTCATTTTATGCAGAAAACGGATACGATGGAATCTACACAAGAACAGGAGAAGAAGCCTTAATAACAAAATGCAATAATTGGGTAAACCAAGGAAGAGATGGTTTTTTATTTGTAGCATTTGCAAAAAACGAAGAAACTCTTGAACATTTCATAGAAAGCCTAAAGAATTATATTACAACAGGCTTTTACGAGGTTATAATAACAGAAAACGAAGAAATTATAGATTCTGAGGTAATAATGACTAAAAAATGTTTAGAAAACGCTAAAAAACGATTTAAAAAACTGTATGATTTGAGTATATAAAAAAAAGAGTTTATGTGGTATAATAAATATACAAAGTAAACAAGGAGGGATAAAATGAAAATAGTTCAACTTAATAGATATTTTGTAAACATAGACAGAATAAATTATATAGATTTATCAACATTTACAATTTATATGGACAATGGAATAGAATTAAAAATATCAGAAGAAATATTAAATCTTTTCATAAAAAAATACAATGAAATAAATACTAATGAATTTGAAAACAGTATCAAGATATTAGCTGACACATTGTCAAGAAACAGCGATTTATTAACAAAAAGACAATTAAGAGAACAAATTATAATCGCCGTAAGAATGAATGACTTAGAAGATTATTTAAAAGAAATCGCAGGTGGAGAAAGGCTACAAGACATGAGCATAACTAAATTAGTAAAAATTCACAGAATGATAAAAACCAAAGTACAAAGCGATCACTTAGAATTGCCATTTTAAAAAGGAGGAATTAAAAGATGAGTAAATACTATGTAACTGCGACAGATATATTCCTGAACGGCTGGGAAAAGGCTAAAGGTAAAATTAATAAGGTTGTTATTGAATGCAACAGTTTCAAAGAGGCAGAAATAGTAGCAGAAAACGCACGCAGCAGGGGGGACATGACCAGAGTTAACATTGCAACTAAAAAGCCATATTATAATAAAGATAATCATCTCGTAAGCTTTAAAACGAAAAGCGATTGGCCAGCGTGGTTTGAAAAAGATTATTTTAAATATTGAAAATGAAAGATTACAGAGAATATAATTACACGATTTATAAGATGAAACAGAAGAAGTTATTAATATTATAAAAATGTATTTAGAAAGGAAAAAAATCTTATGAAAACAAAAAAAGAATTAAATATTAATTTTTATGAAAAAGAACACAGATACGAAATAAACGGTAAAGAAGCCGTAAGTGTAACTACTTTATTAAGTAAAGTTGGAATCACAAAAGATTATTCGAAAATACCTAAAAACAAACAATATGCTTTAGAGTGGGCAAGAGAAAGAGGTAATTATTACGATGATCAAGCAAGTGACGCATTTCTTCACGGATTTGAATTAACGCCTTGGCAAAAAAGTTTTTTAGAATTTCTTTCAAAGAATGATTTAGAGATACTACAAGAACAAACAAGAGTCGGAACAGATACACCATATCCTATTGCAGGAACACTTGACTTTCTAGTAAAAAACACAAAAACTAATAGAATAGGTATTTTAGATTTAAAAGCAACAGCAGCTATTTATCTATTTGATGTAACTTGGCAAACAAACTTTTATAGTTATTTAATCAATTCAAAAGAACATAAAAATACAGATAAATGGGTATTGCATTATGATGAGAAAAGCGATAACTTTACACTATTAAAATTAAAACATATTGAAGAAAAAAGCATACAAACAGCAATAGAAGCATATCAATTAGGAGAAAGATATGACCAGCTGTCATTCAATATTGAAGAAGACGAAAAAATTTTAAGACTTTTAGAAATATATGAAGAAAAAAAAGAATTAACGAAAGAAGTCGATAAATTGAATAAAGAAGAAAAACAAATAGAGAAATATATTAAAGAGAAACTTAAAACAACAGATACAAAAACAGTAAAATCTGAAAGAATTCAAATAACATATACTCCACCTGGAACAAGAACAAGCGTCAGTTACAAAGGTATCACAGAAGAAATAGAAAAATTAAAATACCCAATTCCAAAAGAACTCTTAGAAAGCAATTATATAGCATTTATGAACGCAGAAAAAGAATTTAAAGAAAATATAGAAAAAATAATTCAAAAAAACACAAAAATTTCGGAAACAAGTGAAAAATTAACAATAACAGTGTATGAAGAAGTAGCTGATAAAGTTGAAAAAGAGTAAATTTAGATATGTAAATGTTCAAGTTGAAAGAGATCTAAGAAAGATTAAAATTTTAGAAACGCCTACACTTTTAAAGAGATTATATTTAAACAAAGAAATAAGTTTAGATTATTATACAAAAGCAGTAGACACATATTACAACAATATTGCGTTTAAATATAAAGAGAGAAGTCAAAAAGCAATTGACTTCTCTGAACATAAAAAAGAAAAACGGCAATTAAGAGATTATCAAAAAACAATAGTCGACTACGGTTCTACTTTTAAATCATTTGCAATATTTGATGAGCCAAGACTTGGAAAAACACCAGCAATACTAAAACTTATAGAAAAAAAAGAATTGCTAAATAAAAAAATCTATATTGCAGCACCAGGGAAAGTAACAGAAAATTGGGTAAAAGAAATAGAAGATTGGTTAGGATTAAAAGCACAAATTTATAAAGGTGGCATAATAAAAGAAGACACAAAAATATTAGTTTCTACATATAATAGAGTAAGTATTTCTCTTAAAGACATATTAAAATGGAAACCAAAAACATTTATACTTGATGAAGCACATGTTTTAAAAAACAGCAAAGGAGTTTTACAAAGATTAACAAAAAGACAAAAAGAAAGGAGAGATAAAACAGGTATATTACCAATAAATCAAAGCATTTTAAAATTAGCCCAAGCAGTAGAACATCGGTATCCATTGACAGGAACACCAACAGTAAATTCACCAGAAGACATTTTCGCTATATTACAATTATTAATGCCGAATACTTATACTTCATATTGGTCATTTGTATATTATTATTTTAATGTAAAGTTTAATTTTATGGGTGGAAGAGAAGTTGGAGAATATAGAGATGAAGAAAAAAGATTAGAAATACAAGAACTATTAGACTATTGCAGCACTCAACACAAACAAAAGGATCAAATGAAATGGTTAAAACAACCAACCATAACTAAACAATACATAGAATTAAACAAAGAACAAAAAGAGCTAGAGATAGACTTAATAGATAATGCCAGCATAGGTGAAACATTAATTTTAGATGCTTTAGAACAAGTAACAGCATATATAACTCTTGTAACAAATCCGAAGACTCTAAAATACATTAAAACAAATAATATAGGTGCTAAAAACAAATACATATTAAATGAGTTAGAAAGACAACCTATGAAAAACATCGGAATATTTTCAACAAGAAAACAAAATATTGAAGTTTTAAAAAAAATTATTGACGAAAAGTTTCCAGATAGAAAAACATTTATATTAACAGGAGGGTCAAAAAATGAAGATGCCATAAAAATACAAAAAGAAGTCAATAAAAAAAATAAACAAAAAGGAATTATATTTTTAGGAACAATAGGAGCTTCAAAAGAAGGTATATCATTACAAGGATTATCAAAAGCATATGTTACAGATCAATATTGGATACCAGGAGATATGATACAATTGTTCAACAGATTAAATGCCACAACACCAGAGAATCAAGAGTATTTTGGAGAAAAAGAAATAGTAATTTTACATACACCAAACACTATTGATGATATAATTCAAGAAACATTAGATCATAAAAAATCAATTACTAGTATGATAAATGATTACAAAAAATTCATTGAAAAAAGAAAAGGAGAGAGATAAAAATGAATTTATTATTAATGAATGCGAAAACACGATACGCATTACTAAAAAAAGAATTAAGAGAAATTGTATTGGAAAAAAATGAACCCGGTTACAAAGCAAGGTATTTCTATATTTCATTACAAGAAATGCAGAGAATAATCGTTCCATTAGAAGTTAAATATGGCTTAACAAGCGAATACACAGAGGAACGCCTTGGAAATAACAATGAAATAGTGATGGCAACAAGAACATTGAAAGATTTGCAAACAGAAAAAACAGTAACAAAAACAGCAATAGACATCACTAATTTAAAAATAATGAGTGACACTTATAAAATAGGAGCAGATGTTTTACAAATTCCTACACCAAAAGATGCCGCAGATACATTATTATATGAGTTTTTTGAACCACAAACAGCAGGAAGTATTTCTACTTACTTCCAAAGATACACATATAATCAACTTTATGATTTCCAAGAAACAAAAGAAGACGCAATTGAAGTCAAAGGGAGGTTAAAAGATCGACAAAAAGAAGAAGAAGCAGAAGAAGGAGTGAAAGAACTTGAACCAGACGCACCCGTAAAAAAGAGAATACAAGATGATGGTGCAGAAATAAGAGGAAAAATTAAAGCAGAATTTGAAAGAAAATTTATTATTAAAGTTTTAAATGGTAGAAAATTAAACGGAATGAACAAAAAAGAAGCTTTAGATTTTTATAACGAATTGATTGAAGAAAAAAACAAAGAAGCATTAACAGAAGAAAAAACAGAAAATAAAACACATGAGGAGGACTTATTATAATGGCTTTAAAATTTGACAAAGATGCAGTATATAAAAAAAATTCAGGATTTGATTTCATAGGTGAAGACGGAATATATTTAGTAGAGATTATTGAAAATGAAATTAGAACAGAGGAATTTGAAGGAAGATATAAAGGTTCAAAATATCACAATCTTAAAATAATGTTTCAAAATGGAAAAACAAAATATATTAAAATTTATTATGAAAATGCAGAAGGTGATATAGACGCTTCTGGTTACAACTTCTTATTAAGTTTAAGAAACATTTTAAAAGAAGATTTTGAAGATGCAAATAAAGATACAAGCAAAGTTTTAGCTGCAGATTCAAATCAAATCGTTAATTCTTTTATAAAAAATAAAAGACCAATTTATTTAGCGTTTAGACAAAGTGAATATAAGGAAACAACATACTTCAACCTAAACAAATTCGTTAATCCTTTAGGAGATTTAAGCGATGCATACAAAGAAGCTGAAAAAAGAAAAATAGAAGTAATAGATTTAATTGAAGAAACAAAAACAGAACCAACACAAGTCGATGATTGGGACGATGAAGACGACCTATAAAAAATAAAAGGAATAGGGGAGGAAATACCTCCCTGTTTTTCTTTTATTAAAATTATTCAAGGAGATAATATGAAAGATTTTAATAAAGTTTTAAAACATTTATCAAATAAACAATGGTTACTAAGAGATGATTGGAAAGAAAAAATAAACTTTTTAAAGTCAAGTCTTAAGAAAGAGAAAAACATAGACACAATAAGAGCCATAAAAAATTATACAAAAATATTTAAACAACCATTGACATTCAAACACGATTTAACAACAATTAAAACAGGAAGAGTTTACGCAAAATATACATTATTGCCTAATAAACCTATTCTAAATATATATCTAAA
>DUTM01000015.1 GCA_012842085.1 Mycobacteriales bacterium
ATCGAATCTCTGGGCAGTTAGGTCCCTCGCTGTGGGCTGTTCTACATAAAGCAACCGGGCATATGCTTCAGGGGCTTTCTCCTTGAGCCGCAACAGATACTCCACCACCACATCAGGTGATTCGTGCATCTCATTGGAATCAACACTGAGGAAATAATCCTTGCGTCCCAGTTCGTCCAAGGTCTCCTTAGCCACTTTGCCAACATCTGCCGTTCTTTCTACATCCCAATCCAAATCAGTGCCGGTGAGCTTGACCTTAAGGCAGTACACTCCGTCCTGACGAATCCATTCCTGCAAAGTCCCTGGTATTCCGGAACTCTCTCGCAGCCGTGACACACCTTCTTCATGGGCCGTGAGATGGTCAGCGCCTCCCACCAGGTGAAAAACGGGCAGACTCTTAGCGGGAGGATAGCGGAGGTAATTGCTCAGCCATTGACCGCTGAAATCATCACCAAGAACCCCTGAAAGATCCATTGAGGTGAACTCTGGACCGTATGCTGCCCAAGTGCTCACTCCGTTTACTTTGCCAAAAGCATCATGTATAGCAGCATCCCACGGCGAACTGCACATTAGCCCTGCCAAGTGTGGTACCGGCTCGGGTAAGCTGTGCACGGCCGTGATCTTTGCTTCAAGTTCATATAGCAGCTCCTGCTGTGTGTGGTAGGTATATAGGGGGTGTATGTACTCATCTTGCAGCACCCTCGATAGGTGCGGGCCATACTCCTCCCCTAGCTGACGCAAAACATGATCCCGTTTCTCCAGGGAGATTGCTTGGCTGGGGAAAGCCCAGATCACGCTTAAGAGCACTTGGCCAATTCCATCTGCCCACTTCCCCCGGCGGTTTTCTACTCGTACCCTTACGTTTAGACAAGTAATCGTCTCGATAGTGCCTGTCCCAAACTTCAAAGGTGTAAGAAAAGGAATTTCCTCAAACCGATGTTCCGTTTCCACGATTCTGACATCCGAAGGTAGCCCTATGATGTTCACCCCTCACGCTGGCGCTGATCAACCTACGCCAAGTATTGTAACTGTTCACGCCTGACTGGGTTCAGTGGCTCTTGCTTATTGATGAATTGCTGCGCTTCCGCCAAGACATATCCACCCAACCGATAGAGTCCATTGTTGACCACCCCGGCAATATGTGGTGTTAGAATCACATTCGGCAGACTCCGAAGTGGATGATCTGGGCTTGGTGGCTCCGGATCAGTCACATCCAGGCAAGCAAGAATGCGACCCGTCTTTAACTCATCATAGAGAGCCTCTTCATCAATTAGGGCTCCCCTGGCGGTGTTAATGATGATCGCTCCATCCTTAAGTAAGTGCAGATTGTGTTGCCCCAACATATGATGGGTCTCTGGTAACAGGGGAGCGTGGACGAGTACCGCATCGGAGCGCCGTAACAGCTCAGTGAGTTCAACTTTTGTTGCACCCAACTTTGTAGCTTCCTCTCCTGACAGTGTAGGATCATATAGCAGGCGATTAACCTCAAACTGCTGAAGTAGTCGCAGCATATGCCTCCCATATGGTATCAACATAGGCATCAT
>DUTM01000074.1 GCA_012842085.1 Mycobacteriales bacterium
GCAGCATCCACCACGGCCTCTATAAATCCTTTTATATCCTCCAGGCTCCAGCCGGCATGGGCCAAAGCACCAGAAAGGTGCAAGGCCGCATCCTGACGAGTGCCTTCCTTGGGCCAATGTTTGGCCAGTAAGGCAGCCGCTGCTGAAAGCCTAGCTGCTTTTTGCAATTCAACATTGGCTAGTTCTTTGGGCTTACCTTTACCCATCCAGGTCACTTTTTCGCCTGAGGGATGGATTGAAGGTGGGACCATAGTCTGGCCGCCAGTACTTCTGATTTCTAAAATTGTGTCATCGTTAATAGGGTCTTGGAACTTGGCTGTCTGTGCGCCAGGGCAGCGATACAAAAGATGTGCTCGTCCTGTGCTTTCTCTGCCAAAGGAAAGCTCGGTATCTGGCATTAGGTAGCTGGTTGTAATAACCGCCTCTGGTGTATCGCAATCAATATCTACAATCCAATCTGAAGGCTCTCCCAAGAGTAGGCCGATGTTATGGTCCGGGGTAAAGACGCTGTCGATTTCATCTTCCCCGATAAGGTGTTTGTTCCAGTTATCCTCTATTGGTTTTTTATCTCTAGGCTTTAAAGGTGTGCAGTGCCAGCCCCGTTTAAGCATCTGCCTGGCAGCTTCGGCGATGGTGTTAGTCATAAAGCCATCACCTCCAGCCTGCTGTTAAACCTTTTAACTGTAAGGCCTAATGATTTGGCTCTTTTGATTTCACCAGCCATCCCTTCTGAAATCCTCTCACCAAAGACCCATAGTTCATCACACACCCTTAAAAGCTCCAAGCCCATTTCCATCCCGGCTGCTCTCTCTTCAGGGATTTCATCATCTAGGAAAGTAGTAAAGATGACATGGGGTGCTAGAGGTATACCGCCCTGGCTGTAGATGTATCTGGAGAGGCTGATGGCTCTTTTGATGTTCCTTTCCACCTCGCCTCTCAAGGGAGAGCAGATATATATGACCGGCCTTCTCCTCTTTTGATCCATGAGCATCCGATTCAAATACCACTGGGCCTTCTGTAAATCTTCTTCCCCAGCCTTGTGTTCAAAGCGGGAAAGGTACTTAATGGCGTTCCCTGCTAGGTAACCTTTGAATTGCTCCTCGGTGAGCTTGGCTTTGATGAAATCAATGGTTTCTATACCGCCCATCTTGTAATACTCAGGGTTAATTTTTCCCATCGTTTCTTCCCTCCTTTAAGCGATTTTGCGTTCAATCATCGGCAGCAGACCTCTCTCGTTTTTCAAAAGGTCATAGAGGAACAGCCTGCCCTTCTGCGTCCAGTAGGTATGCATCACGCTTTTTTCAGCATCAATGGTGTGGGTCTTGGACTGGGTATAACCTTGATCGGCATAGTCCTGGTATAAAAGCCAAGTGTTGCCCATCTTATACTGCACCCCTAACTCATGGAGCAGCTTATTCATGGCTCGGCCTGACATCCCGTAATCCTTGGCAATTTTAGTAATAGGAACTAATGATTTGTTCTGTAAAATCAAATCATAGTAAGATGCTTTAGGTCTTAACTCGCCAATAATCTGTTTATGTTTGGCGTTTTCCAACTCCAGCTGTCTGGCTTTTTCTTTAGCCTTTTTGTATTCTGTAAGCACCTTTATTCCGAATTCAGGGTTACTCAAGACCTCATCGATGAGCGCATCAGTAGCATACAGGCCGTATTTTCTAATAGAAGGTAACACTTCATCAAACACCCATTTTTCAAACCGTTGTGCGGATGGTAAGTTGGAGCGGACGATCAAGCGGTAAAGATCGCCTTCGGGGATAAAGTTCATCAA
>DUTM01000032.1 GCA_012842085.1 Mycobacteriales bacterium
CAGGATTTTCGTTAGGATCCAAATCGGGGTTGATGACATCGACGGCTGACACGACGCCCCCTGCAATCAACGCCACCATCGCCACGATTGCTACTATAACCACTGGAAATCGCTTGAGCATTTGCGTTCAAGCCCTCCTTCTGACCATAGTCTATTAGGAGCCTAACCCTGCATTGGCATTCCACACGTACGTGAAATACGTACGTGAAATGCCGGATACCTGCTAATTAACATTGTGGATTACGCAGTTGCCTAGTCCATATTATACCTCTGTAGGCACTCGATGGGAAGATGCTTTTCGCTGCCTGTAACTGGATCACTGGAATATGCTCAAAGAGTGAATTGCACTAATATTGCTGTGATGCTTTTTTTATTCATGGTATTCTGATTTATCCATTACAGAAAGAGGGATTTTGTCCCACGAAGTCAAATAATAGGAAAGAAGGGAGGAGTCTGTTCAGTATCATCGTTTCTTTTTCGAATAGGTGATTAGATACCCAAAGGAGCAGGAAGAACCATGAAAGGAGACACGGGTTGTATCTTCTGGGGCAAGTTCACCAGTGAAAATCAGCGTTGCCTGCCACTCACTCTCCACAGTCTTGACGTTGCACTTGTCTTCCGTGAACTTTGTAATCTGAGTGCTATTCGCCGTTCGCTCAATTATGCAAGTAGCAGCAACCTCACTACTCAACAGCTGGATCGTCTCGCTGTCCTGGCCATGCTGCACGATGCCGGCAAAGCTAATCTAGGCTTTCAACTGAAAGTCTTTAGGAGGCGAACCGTTCCGGCAGGACATATCAATGAGTTAGCGCCGCTCTTGGATCCTGAAGCCCTGGAACCGGATTTACATCAAGCATTTATTCAAGCACTTCCACAAGAACTTGCCACTTGGTTTTCTGATGATTTGGTTGCCTATAGTTACATAATTGCAGCCTTCTCTCATCACGGAAGACCTCTCAAGTTTCGGGGAGAGAAAAGCGGTACCTATTTTGAGGCTAGGGACAAGTGGTGGCGTCCTCAAGGTCAATGGGATCCGATGGCCGCCATTAAGGAGATCGCAGAAAGCGCACGGCAAGCATTCCCTGGGGCGTTTCAGCCTGAAGGTTTGCCGTTACCGGAGAGCCCTTCCTTACATCACCGCTTTGCCGGGCTTTTGGTGCTTGCGGATTGGCTGGGTTCACACCCGTATTGGTTTCCAATTGAGAGTGTGCCTTTTTCCACCCGGCTTCAACATGGGAGAAAAACCGTCCCTGCTCTTCTGAAAGCGGTAGGACTTGACGTATCGTCTGTCCGCACGTTTCTCAGTTCGAGGAAACTTGAGCAATTCCATAGTTTTGAGGACCGTTTCGGGTTTCCGCCTCTACCACTCCAACAAGCGATTTATGAGCTTGACCCCAATGATGATAATACAAGGCTAGTGATCGCTGAATCTGAGACAGGATCAGGAAAGACCGAAGCTGCTCTCAACTGGTTTCTTGACCTGTTTGTTGCCGGGAAAGTTGATGGGCTTTACTTCGCTCTGCCCAGCCGTGTAGCAGCCCGAGAATTGTATGTCCGAGTTGACAACACCATAAGACGCTGGTTTCCTAATCCGGATAATCGACCGGTTACGGTTCTGGCAGTGCCAGGGTACGTCCAGGTGGATGGTGTGGCGCCCGAGCGCGTGCTCCCGGAAGAAGACAGAGCTAACCGCTGGCAAGATGATGAGGAGTTCCGGCATCGCGAACGTCAATGGGCAGCTGAGCGTCCCAAGAAGTTTCTCGCTGCGACTGTCGCGGTTGGGACCATCGATCAGGCACTGCTGTCAGCAGTGCAGACATCCCATGCACACCTCCGCTCTGTATGCCTTGACAGGAGCTTGCTAGTGGTAGACGAAGTCCACGCTTCCGATTCTTACATGTCTCGTTTGCTTGAATCCCTCTTAGGGCATCACCTAAGCGTAGGAGGCCGCGCGATGCTGCTTTCTGCCACATTAGGCTCAGGTGCTCGCAATGCTTACGCAAGTATCGCCCTTCGTACCCGCTCTCAGAATGCAGGAAACGGTCTCACCCCTGAATTGGAACGGGCTATAGCGGATCCTTATCCGGCAGTCACTCTTGCTAACGGCATCCCGTACTCAACCGGAGCAGTAAGCCAACGAACCAAGAATGTGCGCTTTGAGCTTCTTCCTTACGCATTCAAACCTGAGGCGATTGTCGATACCGTAATTGATGCTTTGAACTCAACAGCCAGGATATTGATTGTCCTAAACACAGTGGGACGAGCAAATACATTGCTTCGCGCGCTGGAGGCAAACCCTGCAGTAAACCCTAAACACTTGTTTAACCTAAATGACGTGATCTGCCCCCATCACGGGCGTTTTGCGCCGAAAGACCGAAACTTCCTTGATAAACAGGTAAGCGAACGTCTTGGTAAAGGCAGCCCCCCAGGACCGCTGCTGCTTCTTGGTACGCAGACTTTAGAGCAAAGCCTTGACATTGATGCGGATCTCATGATTACTGACCTGGCGCCTGCGGATGTCCTTTTGCAGCGCGTTGGGCGCTTGCACCGCCATGATCGCGTACGTCCTAGACGATTCGAGACACCTCTCTGTTTGGTGTTAGTCCCAAACGGAGATCTTGAAGTAGCGCTTGACAAAAGAGGGCACGTCGCAGGCGCTTACAAGAGTATTGGATACGGAAGCGTTTATGAAGATTTACGCACTCTGGAGCTGACCCGTCGGATATTAATTGAACATCCCGAAGTGCGTATTCCACAGGACAATCGCTTGCTGGTGGAGACGGCGACTCATCCGCAAAGACTGGAAACCTTGACAGATGGGCATTGGAGCAAGCACCGGGAAATCATCGAAGGCGGAGTTCTTGCTCGTGCAATTGCCGCCGGTCACGCTACCGCAATATACAATCAATACTTTGGGGAATGTCAGTTTAACGAACTTGGGGGAAAAGTCGCCGTGCGCCTTGGTGCTAATAGTCTGGAGCTTGAGCTTGATCGCCCATTCCAAAGTCCTTTTGGTCAAATCCTTCGCAGTATTGTGATTCCAGGCCACATGGCGCCCAACGAGCCGGCAGAGGTCATTACTGTACAAGACGAGCAGTCTGGTATTACTATCATGAAATGTGGCGAGCGTTGTTATGAATACAGCCGCTATGGATTGGAGGTGAAAGAATGATGGAAAGTCAACCTAAGAGAGAATGGAACTTGCTGACTGAGCCTGTCCTCAGAGTGGTAACGAATCAAGGAAAAAGACGTATGAATCTGCCTGAACTCATGTCTGCACTGGGGCGTGATGAAATTCATCATTACGAAGGTATTCAACGCCATCAGGAGGATGCTTTTCACGTTTTTCTGTCATACTTGTCCGGCGCGATTCTCGTTCGATGCAACTTGACAGATCCAGTGCAAAATGAAGAGTTCTGGAGGCAAGGTATGAGAGGGCTGACACAAGGAATAGGAGACGATGCTTGGTGCTTAGTGGTGAATGATCTTACACGCCCTGCCTTCATGCAACCACCGCTGCCCTTAGAAGACCATGAGAAACTCAAACCAATGGAAAACGACAGAACAATTGCTCAAGCCGTTGACGCTATGGATGTTTTGGTGACATCCAAAAACCATGACGTAAAAAAAGCCAAAGCTGTCCTCCCCGAGCTTGATAGCTGGTTTTACACCCTAATTAGCATGCAGACGATGAGCGGGTACTTCGGAAGAGGAAGATACGGAATTTCTAGGATGAACAGCGGGTACGGCAATCGGCCTATCGTCGAGCTGATCCAGAACCCGCGCCCCGGAGCACGGTGGCACGACGCTGTTGTAAGATTGATTGATTACCGCAAAGCCGTTCTCGCTGATGCCTACGGCTTTGACCCACAAGGGCTGGTCCTCGTTTGGCTGGAGATGTGGGATGGCAGCGCTTCACTGCCGCTGTCCCGTTTAGACCCTTTCTATATTGAGATCTGTAGACGCGTTCGCTTGAGAAAAGATGAAGATGGCATTTACGCAACCGACATGCTATCAGAATCAACACGAATCGCGGCTAGGGAGCTCAAAGGAGTCGTAGGTGATGCATGGATGCCCGTCGATCTAGAGAGCCGCAAATCTAGTGAAGCTCGCGCTCTCACGCTTTCTCCAGAAGGACTCATACCGAGAATACTACGTCGCATCATTTTCGAAGATCGAATGCAACTGACAACCTTGCATAAGCCTTTACCAGGATGGCAAGAGCGTACGTTATGGATGACAATCTCCGTCTTGGTTCGAGGAGAAGGAGAAACCGAAGGATTTCACGAACAACGTATTGCCATCCCCCCCAGGATACAGCCATATCTGTTTGGACCCCCGCAGAAAAAAGAACCTTTAGCTGAACTGAGTCGAACCGCAATCGAGTATGCAGGCAGTATGGAGTCTCGAGTTCTTAAACCTGCCGTATTCGCTTTCCTCCAAGGAGGGGGCGAAAAAATCGACTATGATCGTGTAACCGTAAATGCATGGTGGTCTCGCTTGTCAAAGAGATTTAACGCTCAATGGTCAGATGAATACTTCCCTTGGCTCTGGTCAATTCCTGAACCAATTGATCAGGATGTCGCTCTACGAGACTGGACAGTACGGCTGCAGGAATTTGCACTGGAGATATTACGCCAAGCCAAGGACACCATGCCCCAGCATTCAGGAAGACGATTTCGTTCTCGTTCTCGTGCCGAGCTTGCTTTCAGAGGCCTTTTGTACAGAACTTTTCCGCTGTTAAAGGAGGTAGAGTATGCAAAGTCAACACCTCGGTAGTGTAATCGCGACCATCGCAGGGGTCATCGGCAGCGACCGTTTTTCAACCGGTGAAAGGGCAGCGCTGCGTAGGATGACTTCGAGACAGCCTCCGCCGCTGGCTTTCTACCGCTTTGCTCTCAGTCATCTTCCAACTGGCTGGGATAGCAGCAAAGACAGCCAAAAGGATTGGATCACTCTTTTGGCGGCTATTGCCATAATGAGCCCGAATGCTCATGATCCCAAATGCAATCTCGGAAGAGTATTGGCAGAAACCAATTACTCCGAGGCGAGGTTAGAGCGGTTGCTCAGCGACAGTGCGGCAGGAGACGTTCGGCGTATCTTGGTATTACGCGCTGCACGCTTTTTGGCTGCAAAGTCTTCTCCGTCCCCTTCATATCTGGCCAAGAGGCCAGCCCCTTTCAGCCCGGCTTCTGCCTCAGCCCGACTCTTGCCAGTGAC
>DUTM01000001.1 GCA_012842085.1 Mycobacteriales bacterium
AATTGTGGCGGGGCTAAGACCGCGCGGTCTGGACATCGTCACCCCTTCTCTTCCTCTGCCGGAGAAGGCACTTGGGCAAGCGCGTGGTTCAACGCGTGGCGGTCGGTTCGGCTGGTAACCACTTCCAGAATGCGCACTCCTGGGTTCGGCGTGCTGCCCGGCGCAGTGTTCGTTACAGCTTCCAATTCAGCTGCTAGCTCCGACAAGCTGCACTGCTGGTAGCCGACGCCCAGGGCACTAGCCAGCTCGGCGAGGCTAAGTTGATGCGGGGTACCAAAAATGCGTTCGAAGTCTGCTTCGTAGTGGGACTCCCCCTGCTCCAGGGTGGCGAAAATTCCGCCCCCTTGGTCGTTCGCCACCACGATGGTGAGGTTGCGCGGCTGCTGTTCCAAAACGGGGGTGAGCAGCGAGCCCATGTCGTGTACTGCCGCAAGATCACCGAGGAGGGCGATGACGGGCTGGGGATGCCGGAGTGCGATCCCAGTGGCGGTGGCAATATTGCCGTCAATGCCGGAGGCGCCACGGTTGACGACACACTGCGGCCCCGCCTCGGGGTGGGTGACGGCCAAGTCTCGCACCGGATTAGAGGAGCCCAGGAAACCCCGGATGTGTGGGTTGTCGCAAAGGACGTCACCCACTACTGCGGCCACTTGCAGACCGGAGGGCTGGGGTGCGGTGGAGAGTTTCTTCAATACGTTTTCGCAATGGTGGGTGGCTGCCAGGTGGGCGGCGGCGCACTCGTCGAGCCAGTCGGCGGGGGTTTGCCCCACAGTGCTGATGGTGCTGGCTACGGTGTGCGCATTGCCGGAAACATCGGCCCAGTCTGTGAGGGCGTACTCGGGCGCTAACACAATCTGGGGCAGGTCGGGTTGTGCAAGCAGCGCAGTTACCGACCGGTGCAAAGTGGGTTTGCCCACCACAACTACTTGTTCGGGGGACAGCAGAGGCAATGCGAGGGGATTAATTATCATGCCGGAGGTGTCTCCCCCGGGTTCGCAAAGGGTGGGGATGCCGGCAAGTTCGGGTGCTTCCCAGGAGCCTTGGCCAGCAACTACTAGAGTGCGACGGGTGAGGTCGATGACGGGTGCCGGGTTGTGGGCAGTCCAGGGGGCGTTATCGGGGCGTCCCTGCCAGGCGTCGGGAAGCTGCAGGTCGGCACTTTCACCCGCGTCTGCGGGGCTCACCAAAGGGGTACGGAAGGGGGCATCAATATGAATGGGGCCGCGGGCTTGGCGGCTGCGGAGCAGGGTGCGGCACAGCGCGGAACGCCAGTGTGCATTGAGGGCTGGGGCTTGGCCTGCTAGCTCTGCGGTGCTGTGCGGGGCGGGCGGAAGAATCAGTTCGTCCACTACGTCGTGGGCGAAAATTCCCTGCTGGTTAATGGTTTGCTGGGCACCCACACCCTGCATTTCGGGTGGCCTGTTGGCGGTGAGGAACACCACTTGCCGGTGGTTGTAGCGGGCTTCTACTGCCGCCGGGTGCAGGTTGGCTACCGCAGACCCGGAGGTGCAGACTACTGCCACTGGACGGTCCGTCTCCCCCGCTAGTCCCAGCGCCAAAAAACCGGCGCTCCGCTCATCAATCCGCACATGCAGGGTAAGGCGGCCTGCCGCTTCTGCTTGTTTGAGGGCGTAGGCCAGCGCAGAGGAGCGCGATCCAGGGCAGAGCACCGCGTCGCGCATGCCGTTTCGGATCAGTTCATCAATGATGACGCGCGCATAGATACCAGATGGAGTGGGGCTACTCATACTTCGCTAATCCACTCCCCTACAAGGCAGCTGGCAGCGTCCCCCACTAGGCTTTCCGCAAGTTCACTGTGGGGGTTGACGGTGACGTCGTATCCGTGCGGAAGATCAATAAATGGCAGTCCAGTGCCCTCTTCCATATCTATCTCTGCCGTGGTCTTATAGCTTTTTTCACCAATTTTTATGGTGGCGGATCCAGACAGCACCACTAGCCGGTGCAGCCCACCCAAACTACTGGTGAAGGTGAGTGGCTTGTCTTTGGTGGCGAGCCGAATGCGGCTGGAGACGGTGGGAAGCCGGTAGGTGATGACATCGGTTCCCAAAGTGTTGAGCTCGGCACCATCGTCATCTTGGGCTATTTGGGATGCGCGCAAAGTGGAGTACAGCTCGAAAAGGAGACCGTACTGGTCGGGGCTAATGCGCGCGGGGAGGCGACCGTCCTTAATAATGCCGGCAGCTTCATTCATGAGGATGGCGAATTCTGCCGTGGATTCTTTATGGCTTTCGGCGGTGGGGAGCGCAAAATCGGGCATGGGCTGGAGCAGCACCCGGGCGACTTCTTGCGCATACATGATGGTCATGGGTCGGTTTTGGCTCACCCGGGGGCTTTTACCCGCAGCTATGGCTCGCGCCAGCTGCGAAATGAGGGAGGACTTGTGGGTGGGGCAGCCTTCCCCAAAAATGTTCGGGAATTGTAGTTCCACAAACCGGGTGGTGTAGTCGGAGGTGGCTTCTTCGAGCAGCACACTGGTCTCCGCTAACGCTTGTCCCACGGGGGTGCTGTTGCCGGCATTAATGGAGGTGGCGAGCACTAGGTGATCGGGGGCGGTGGGCAGCTGTTCCAGGATGTTGATGAGCGCTTCAGTGTTGTCGCGGATCTGTTGGGCGAGTTCTTCATCGCTGGGCATGGTGCCATTGGTGGGATTCCACAGCCGTGTGTCAGCAAGGTAGACGACGTGGCTGAGGGTGCTTTTCTCGCTTTCGCGGGCTTTCATCATCGCTTCGATGACACGTTGCCGCTGTTGGCCTTCGGCAGATAGTGCCCCCTCGGGCTCATCTTCTGTGTCTTCCTCGGCGGTGCCGTCTGCGGATGGGTCGGTGCTTGTTTCTGCGGGTGTTTCTGCGGGTGTGTCTGCCAGCTCGTCATCAAATACGAGTTCCACATCTTCTTCAGACGGCATGGCAGCTAAATAGTCTTGCGGATCAGCCATCTTAACAGTGATGCCTTCCAGCTCTGCACGCTGTTTAATGTGCCAGCTGAGAAAGCTGCGATCACCGAGTACGAGGTGTGCCATCGACCTTTCCCTCACGTTCAGTACCGAAGATCTTTCGCCTATTAGCCTACAGTTCCTACCTTGCTCTGGCAGTTTTTAGCTGGCACCAGTGGGATAGCCTTGTTGCCTCGCTACCCCGACAACCTAGCTACACCACAAGGGGGATACCCGAGCATCCCGTTATCTCCCTACTTGCGGGGGTTGCTGGAGCGGCGGTGGGTGGGCGCTGTTATGTTGACGGGTCGCTTGTGGCCTGGGACTTTGGGGATCGGCCACGCCGCAAAAATGATTGCCGGTAGCGCCACCACAAAAATGGACCACCCGGGCGCCTCCACTCCCCCCATCACCCACGCTAAACATACACAGGAAAGCTGCACGCAGGTCACGATAATGGTGGCCGCAAAGTGGGATCCAAAATAGCGTTGAAGCTGCTGATAGTTGTGTTCCCGGTGCATGCTCAGCGGCCCTAAGTGGTGGAAGATGCGGTAGGCGCCAGTGAAGATAACGTCCAGCCAGTAGGCCAGGAAAGGTGCCACCACTGCCACTAAGGAGACTCCCTCCACCCACAAAATCAGCCCCATCATGATGGTCAGTGCACCCGCAACATAGGCTCCTGCTTCTCCCAAAAATAGGCGTGCGCGCGGCATGTTCCAGGGAGCGAAACCGAGGAAGGCAGCAGCCACGGTGGGCGCCAAGATATTGATGGGGTCCGTAATGTTTCCGGGGTGGAGGAGCCAAAACCAGCCACACACCACCAACATGTGTGCGACGGTGATGCCGTTAATGCCATCCATATAGTTGACGGCGTTCGTCACCCACACCGTCAGCGGCACCAAGACAATCATCACGATGACCAGGTATGCGGTGGAGTGGAAGGGCCGGAATTCTCGGATCACTTGCATGGCGAAAAGCGCAATCCAGATTCCTCCCAAAGCCAGGAAAAGAATACCTTTCTGAGTGTTGAGTCCGTAGATGTCGTCAAAGATGCCAACCATCGAAAACCACACAATGATGAGGGACACACCCAGGAAGAAGAAGGGGATGCGTTCGATTCCCTGCGAGATCAGCATGAAAACGTGGGCGAGCAGACCGATAAGAATGGCGATGGCAACCCCGATGCCACCACCACGTACGGTGGGGACACTGTGGGCACGGCGTTTGCCGGGCATATCAACCAGGCCTTGTCCACCCAGGAAAGGCAGCAAAATAAGTGGTGCTAACAGGGAAAGCACAAGGGCTACAACTGGCGCCAACATCCGCTTTTCCTCCTCATAGCACCGCTCGTCTCATGAACCGGTAGACATAGCTAAGTCTAGTTACTGGGCGGCCTCGCAACCGGAAAACCCTGCAGATTGTGTAGCGGTGTTGCTAGCTCAGGCTTCGGATAGATAGCGGTAGCAGCGGCGAAGGCGCTCCAGCCACCATGTTTTGCGCCTGTCCGGGGCGCTTAGGTCTTGCAATGCGGCTGGGTTGGGAACAGCTAGTTGATTATCCAGAAAACCGTCTTTTACCTGGTGGGATTCGGCAAGATCGCGCTTAAAAAAGTTGCCAGTTCCGAGTCCACATGCGGGTATTTCGGTGGGGAGTGCTGCTGCCGCCGCGATCCCGGAGTTCATGCCGACAGCAGAGTCGAGGGCAGAGGAGACCGTCACCCGCTGTGGAATATGTTGAGCCAGGGCAAGCAGTTGGCGGGGTCCACCCAGTGGGGGTGCTTTCACAACCACGCGATCCACCGCTTCGGCGCAGATAACATCTAGTGGATCTGCCGCCCGGCGAATTGATTCATCGGCAGCGATGTGGATCTCCGGGTCGAGGGCAGTGCGCACCGCTTTCAGCTCCGGCACCGTCGCACAGGGCTGTTCGGCGTATTCAAAATTGTCTGTTCCCCCAGCTGCCTCAACAATGGCGGGGATAGCGGTGAGGGCGGTGTCTACCGACCACCCCATATTGGCGTCCACACGGATGAGTGCCTGGGGTGCCAGCTGGTGGACGAGAGCTGCCCGCGCAATATCATCCGCAATGGTTTGTCCTGCTTCTGCCACTTTCACTTTAAAGGTGGTGACGGTACCGAAGCTGGTAATGAGGTCCGCAATGACCTGCTCTTCGCGGGTGGCATCTAGGGCAGGAATGGTGCCGTTGATGGGTACCTGCTCACGCTGTGCAGGTGGCGGCCCCTGCCAGGCCATTTCGAGGGCGTTGCGCAACCAGAAACTTGCTTCCAGGTCGTCGTATTCCGGAAAGGCGGCGAATTCTCCCCATCCGGCGGGTCCTTCAACGAGCAGCATTTCGCGGGTGGTGATGCCGCGGAATTTCACCCGCATGGGAATGCTCACCACGTGGGCGTGCGCCAGGAGCTCCTCCACCGGAGGAAGGATGGGGAGGGCAGCGGGGTGGCGAGGCGGCTGGGAAGTGCTCATGCCTCTACGGTAGCGGGTTTGCCGGGTTTTCACGGAGCCACCATGGATACTGTCTCCTCTAGTAGGCCGCCCCTCCAGTAAGCTGAAGCCATGACGACTTCCGCGAATATTAAACGTTCTGGCGCTGATGCATTGCATCCGCTGCCCCCACAACCCAAACTGACTGAGAATCCTTTCCGCCCTGACCAGTGGCGCACTGTGCCAGGTTTTGAGGATCTCACCGATGTTACGTACCACCGGCATGTCGGAGAGGGCCGCGCTAATGCGATTGTGCGGATTGCGTTTAACCGTCCGGAGGTTCACAACGCTTTCCGGCCGCACACAGTTGACGAGTTGCTGCGAGTGCTCGACCATGCCCGGTGCTCTGCCGATATTGGAGTGGTGCTGTTGACGGGTAATGGTCCGAGCCCGAAGAACGGCGGTTGGGCTTTCTGCTCTGGCGGTGATCAACGGATTCGCGGAAAATCCGGATACCAGTACGCCACCGAAGATGAGCAGGGCGCTCCCCAGGGGGACGATATGTCCACAGTGGATGCGGTGCGAGCGAAGGCAGAAGGCGGACGCCTGCACATTCTGGAAGCACAGCGGCTGATCCGTACCATGCCAAAGATTGTGATCTGTTTGGTGAATGGTTGGGCAGCTGGGGGCGGACACTCGCTCCATGTTGTGAGCGATCTGACGTTAGCTAGTGAGGAATGTGCCCGCTTCAAGCAGACGGATGCGGATGTGGGCAGTTTTGATGCCGGCTTCGGCAGTGCCTATCTGGCGAAACAAGTAGGACAAAAACGGGCACGAGAGATTTTCTTTTTGGGCCGCAGCTATACCGCTCAAGAAATGTTTGAGATGGGGGCTGTCAATGAGGTTGTCCCGCACGCTGAATTGGAGAATGTTGCGGTGGAGTGGGCGCGGGTTATTAACCGGAAGTCCCCGACTGCTCAGCGCATGCTCAAGTTTGCTTTCAACTTGGCTGATGACGGTATGGTGGGGCAGCAGGTTTTTGCTGGGGAAGCGACTCGTTTGGCCTATATGACGGATGAAGCGGCGGAAGGTCGGGAAGCTTTTCTGGAGAAGCGAACACCGGAGTGGGACGAGTTCC
The DNA here is from genome assembly GCA_012842085.1 of Mycobacteriales bacterium. Classification (GTDB taxonomy): domain Bacteria; phylum Actinomycetota; class Actinomycetes; order Mycobacteriales; family Mycobacteriaceae; genus Lawsonella. The sequence continues at coordinate 6,533 of DUTM01000001.1, forward strand.
CGTTCTACTACTAACTGAAACCCCTTTTAGTAACCTTGTGTTCACTTAATTTTCATCATTCCCTTCAGTTTTAAGCAAATGTTTCTTATTTTGTTTATTAAAAAACACCTTGTGTTGCCATAGAGGATTGCTCTAGCAGCACATTTGAGAATGAGAGGGGAATCACTCTCACTTTCGTGTTTTTTAATTATGTTGTGCGGCAACGTTTCTCGTTTTAAGAAATATTCTTGTAACCTTATGGAAACCTTACTAATTATGTTGCGCTACAGCATTTTTAGAGGTTTTAGACGGTTAGCTAAGTTAAATATAGGGTTAACGCAATTGAGAAAGGTTAAAGGTTGGAGAATAATCACTGCATGTGAGCCCTGATTTGATTATTCTCTGCCTAGTAGTCGCTACGGCTTTAGCCTTCGACTTTACTAATGGCTTCCATGACACCGGCAACGCCATGGCTACCTCCATCGCCACCGGTGCCCTCAAACCAAAAGTTGCAGTTACTCTCTCGGCAGTCCTCAACCTGGTTGGCGCCTTCCTCTCCATTGAAGTTGCCACCACCGTCGCCAAAGGAATCGTCAACCTCGACAAAGTACCTGTTGCTGCTGACGGCAAGAACCACCTGCTGCTCCTCATCGTGTTTTGCGGTTTAGTAGGCGGCATTCTGTGGAACTTACTCACCTGGCTATTTGGCCTCCCCTCGAGCTCCTCCCACGCTCTCTTTGGTGGCCTAGTTGGAGCGGCCCTCATCTCGCTGGGAACAGGGGGCGTCGTCTGGGGTGGCGTCGTCGGCAAGGTTATGATTCCGGCCTTCCTCGCACCCTTCATCGCTGGCCTGGTCTCCACCGTGGGCACCTGGCTGGTTTACCGCATCACCCAGAAAGTGCCCGACAAGAAGAAGATTCAGGGATTCCGGTGGGGGCAGATCCTCTCCGCTTCCCTCGTCTCCCTTTCTCACGGCACCAATGACGCCCAAAAAACAATGGGCGTTATTTTTCTGTCCCTCCTGGCTTACGGATACGTTCAACCGGACTCGGAAATTCCCGCCTGGGTTAAGATCTCCTGTGCTGCGGCGATTGCCCTCGGCACCTATGTCGGTGGCTGGCGCGTCATTCGCACTCTCGGAAAAGGCCTCGTAGAAATCGAATCACCGCAGGGCATGGCTGCAGAAATGGCCTCCGCCGCCATCATCCTCACCTCCTCCCACTTCGGCCTGGCACTCTCCACCACCCACGTCGCCACCGGCTCCATCATGGGCACCGGCTTGGGACGTAAAGGAGCAGAAGTTCGCTGGGGTGTTGCCGGACGCATGGCCATAGCCTGGGTTATTACCCTGCCGGCCGCAGCCATCATGGGAGCACTCACCTGGCTGGTTGGACACTACGTGGGACTGCACAACGAACTAGTTGGCGTCATCGTAGTGTTTGTCATTCTGGTGGCCAGCTCCGCATACATCTACATGCACTCCCGCAAGGCTCCCGTCAACTCCAAGAACGTCAACGATGAGTGGGAAGAAGACGAGCTCAACAAGGTTGAACTCCACCCCAACCACCACGATGCAGAAACGGAAGACCCCGAAGCAGTGGCCGTCGCCACCGCTCGCGGACACCTACCGCCCGACCCCGTCGACGACAACGCCGACGATAAAGACACCACCGAGACCGCAGAAGGAGGCGACAAATAATGTTGATGCACACGCTGGAAAACCTCCCAGCCGTAATTATTGCTGGTCTGGCTTTCGGTGCTGGTCTGCCCGCCATTTTTGCCATCGCAATGTGGGCACAGTCCGGCCAAACTAAAACCCTCGCTGACGGCACCATTGTGGAGACAAAGAAAGCTCCGCTCCCCATGCGGATCCTTGCTTACATTCTTTACTTCGTGATTTTGGCCTCAGTAGTTATTGGAGTCCTTTGGATCTCCCAGCACTTCCTCTACGTCACCTTCGGTCTCGATATTTTCGGCACTGGCGGACAGGGATAAGGCACTGACATGAACGACAAACCTGAAACCCAGCAATCACCCCTGGTCGAAAGAATCCTCTCGTGGCTTGATCGCGGCTACCCTGCAGGCGTGCCACCCCAGGATCGTTTCGCTGTCGGAGCATTGCTCCGCAACCGTTTGAGCGATGCAGAACTCGCCAATATTGTGCGGCGTATGGCGGAAAGCCACCGGGTAGACGAGTGGTTTAGCCACAAACCCGTCACCGAAGAAGACATTGCGCGCTACATCCGCAAAGTCACCGACGGCACCCCCACAGACGACGACGTGCAGCGCGTGTCGGCACGACTTGCCGCCGCCGGTTGGCCTCTCTGGGGACTGGACGCCCAAGATGAAGATGACCGTGCTGCCAGTACTCGCCGTCACCGCTCTTCGAAAGACACCACTGCGCAGGACGACTAACCTTTTAGCTAGACACTCCTGATTGACACTCCCGAATGGTGGATCAATGACGCTACGCTGCTTGCCCCTGACCTCCACTGCGGCAAGCATTGCCGAATGCACCCCCTATTTGCGGGAAATCCTGGATCCCACGTCGCAGAACGTCTACTACCCCACGGCGAAGGACACACAAAGCCTGCCACCGGCGGCACAGGACACTACCCCCTCCCCCGGCACCAGCCTGGTGATTGCCACCTCCGGCACCACCGGCACCCCCAAACTGGCCCAATTGGGAGCCTCCCAGCTACGTGCCTCCGCCACCGCCACCCACCAGGTCTTAGGCGGCCCCGGCGCTTGGCTACTAGCCTTGCCACCGCACCACATTGCAGGATTGCAGGTACTTCTGCGCTCCCTGGCAGCTGGATACGATCCCCAAATTCAAGACATCCGCACCGGATTCTCCCCGCACGGGTTCGCCACTGCCACCGCCGCCCTCCTGGAACGCACTCCGGATGCCCGCCACTACACCAGTCTGGTTCCCACACAGCTCCACAAACTGCTCACTGGTGACCCCAGTGACCCTCACATTTCGGCAGCGCAAGAAGCTTTAACCCACTATGACGCCATTTTGGTGGGAGGTGCTGCCCTCTCCCCCGACCTCGCCACACAGGCCCGCGAACAAGGCATCAACATCGTCACCACCTATGGCTCCTCCGAAACCGCCGGTGGCTGTGTTTACAACGGCCGCCCACTGCCCGGCGCAGCAGTCCACATTGATGACACCGGCCGGATTTGGTTAGGTGGCGGCACCATTGCCCACGGGTATTTGGGGCTGCCGGACCATCCGGCGTGGCAGAAACCGGGCTGGTTCCGCACCGACGACCACGGGCACTGGGAAGAAGATAAACACAGGGAGGAAGACCCCACCGGCGCTGACAAAGTACTGGTGGTGGATGGGCGTATGGATGCCGCTATCCAAAGTGGTGGACTCACCATATTCCCGCGAATCGTGGAGGAACACCTAAACCGCCACCCAGACATCGCGGCTGCGGCAGTGCTGGGGCTTCCCGACGCACGACTGGGAGAAAAAGTTGCTGCCGTGGTTGTTCCCCGCAGTGTAGAGACTGCTGCCGAGCTTACTGTCTCGGCTCTCCGCGAGTGGCTCATCGCAGCTGGTTTAGACAAAACTGCCACGCCGCGCACCGTCATCCCCCGCTCCTCTTTGCCCACCAAAGGCATCGGCAAAATCGACTACCGCACGCTCCGAGAAGAACTGCAATAATAGGCACCATGGCTAAAAATTCTCCCTACACCGCAACTTTCAACGACTGGCTCATTGGCGCTCGGACACACACCTGGCCGAACGCTATAGCTCCGGTCGTGGTAGGAACTGCCGTTGCTATCCGGCACCTGGGCGGCACTTGGGCGACCTCCAGTGAACTGATTTGGGTGCGCGCCCTGCTCGCCATGATTGTGGCGTGGTCGCTTATTGTGGGGGTGAACTTCGCCAACGACTATTCGGACGGTATTCGCGGAACAGACGACGAGGAGCGGGTCGGGCCGCAGCGGCTGACGGGCTCGGGCCTAGCCAACCCCAAACATGTGAAACTTGCTGCTTTCGGTTTCTTTGGCATCGCCGGAGTGGTGGGGTCCATCCTCTCCATCATTTCGGGATTCTGGTGGCTTATCCTGATCGGAATTCTGTGTGTCTTGGCGGCCTGGTTCTACACCGGCGGCAAACACCCCTACGGATACATGGGCCTGGGGGAAGTGATGGTCTTCATCTTCTTCGGGCTGGTGGCTGTGATGGGCACTGAGCTCACCCAAGTGGGTCGCATCAGCTGGGAGGGCGCACTGGCAGCGTGTGCAGTGGGGGCCTTCTCTGCTGCGAACAATGTGGTCAACAATTTGCGGGATATCCCCTCCGACCGAGAGTCGGGCAAGATGACCTTGGCGGTGAAGCTGGGGGATGAGCGGACGCGGATTCTTTATGCCGTGTTGGTGTTTGGGGCATTTGGCCTCAGCATTGTGATGGCCGTCAGTACCCCCTGGACGCTGCTGGCTTTGTTGGCCTTGCCGCTTGCGCGGAAGGGATACCAGCCCATTAAAAATGGGGAAACGGGGCCGGCGCTAATTGCCTCCCTGCGGCATTCCGGTAAAGCGATGCTGGTATGGTCACTGCTACTAGGAATTGGATTCATTTTGGGAGGTGCCCCATGGGTCGGTTAATTCTGATACTGGCAGTTATTGCAGTACTGGTGATGGTGTATTTCGCTTTCCGCCCCCAGCGCAAAAATGATCCCGACTCGTCCGACTACCGGAACGACAATCGTCCACTCGGGCCCGACGACGATCCCGACTTTCTTCGTAAACTGTAATCAAATAAAAAGTTGCCAGAAGTTCCCGACTAGCGGCAGATCGGTGACGGAATTAAATTCCCCTCCGATATTCGCCCTGTGCGCACTAATTGGCAGGTCATGCCCCTGTCAATAAAAGCTGCTAGCTGAATCAATTAACTAAAACCTTTCAGAGAACGTATATTCGCACGTCAGAGCACAAATTTCAGCCCTATTCTTCGATACTCTGATATCCAGACGGTTCTTACCACCGTTAGAAGAACTCTGCGTGAGGAGCACTTAAATGGCTTTTGCCAACAAACGACCTCTGAAACGGGTTGTTTCACTGGCAAGTGCCGTAGCTCTGAGTCTGGCTGTCATGGTGCCTATGGGCGCACCAGCTACAGCAGCGCCTCAAGCTGCGTCAAGCAACCAGTGGATTAAACCTACAAACTATAAATTCCCGGGCAACGACGGGAAGAAACACAAAATTACATGGGATAGATATAGCTACAAAATAGATGGAGAACGCCTCAATATTTGGTCCGGCGAAGTCCACTATTGGCGACTCCCCTCCCCCCAAACCTGGCGCGATATTCTCCAAAAGATGAAGGCCAACGGTTTCAACGCCGTCTCCTTCTACTTTTTCTGGGGGTACCACCAGAGCCACTCTGGCGGCCCCATCGACTTCACCGGGGTACGCGACATGGATCTGCTGCTGAAGATGGCAGCAGAAGAGGGCCTTTACGTCATTGCCCGCCCTGGACCGTACATTAACGCGGAAGTATCCATGGGCGGCATGCCAGCATGGCAGTCCCGCCAGCGCACTCCCACCCGCACCCCGTGGGATGCCCAAAGCTGGCAGGAGCAGCGCGCCTGGCTGAAGGCCATCAACAAGATTATTGCCAAACACCAGGTCACCAATGGTGGTGGTTCGGTCATTATGTACCAGGCCGAAAACGAGGAGCTTTTCTCCATCGGCGAGTACGAGCGCTACGTCACCAAGATTGTGGACGCAGCCAAGGAAGACGGCATTACTGTTCCCATCTTCCACAACGACTGGGCTCCCGTACACAACTGGGCGTACACCACCGACCGCACTGGTTTAGACGTTTACTCCTATGACGATTACCCGATTCGTTTCGACTGCTCCGCGGAGCGGCAGGAACTGCGGGACCACAATTGGCATATCGATCACGCGTTTGCGCCCACCAACTCTCCCCGCTTCATTGCGGAGGCACAAGGTGGCGCCTTCACCCCCTGGGGTGCGTCCTTCAACGCGTCCGCCTGTGATGAATTCGTGGACGGTAACTTCTACCGCCAGTGGAGCGCCCTCAACAACGGCGCTGGCGTCACCGCCTTCAACTACTACATGATTTTCGGTGGCACCAACTGGGGTTGGACAGGATCCGCACACTCCGGATTCACCTCCTACGACTATGGCGCTTCCATTACGGAAGACCGCAACATGCGCGACAAAATGTCCATCCAGAAAGAAAACGGATACTTCTACCGCGCATTCCCGCAGCTCACACACATGAAGACGGATGATGCTCCGCCTGCTATCAATGTGTTCGGCGGGAAAGTGAAGAGCTACCAGCGCTCTGGTGTCGGAATGAAGCAGTACTCCATGTCGGGGAAGGGCTCGAAGTACATGGCATTCCGGCTGAAGAGCTCCAACGATGAGACTCTCACCAAGTTCAACACGGCGATCGACACCTATGGCCCCAACGGCCAGCCGGTGACGTTCTCCAAGGTCCCGCAGGAAGGCCAACTGGTTATCCACGGCCGCGATGCACTGCAGATTCCCATCGACTTCAAGATTGGTAACTGGGGAGCCTACTACTCCACCGGCCACCTCTTCCTGAACACGGTGCTGCAGCAAGGACCTACTGCAGTACTCACTGGCACTGCTGGTGACCGTGGCGAAATCGTTTTGGATGCCCCGGCCAAGCCGCGGGTGAAAACCAAGAACAAGTCCGTCACCCACGTGTGGGATAAGGACAAGAAGCAGCTGCGTATCAACTACGACTGGGGCTTCCCCTACGACATCAAGGTGTCCATGAAGGGCAAGCAAACCCTCACGCTACGCATTGCTGACCGCGCCAGCCTGGTGCGGTCCTGGTCGCCCATGAACTGGCTGAAAGGCAAGAAACAGCCCATGCTGGTGGAGAATGCGGACCTGGTTCGCTCCGTCCGCTACGAGGGCAACACTGCTCACCTAGTGGGTTCCACCACCAAGCCACAGACCATCAAACTGTGGTTGCCGAAGGGCATCACCAAGGCCACCTGGAATGGCCAAACCCTGCCCCTCCAGAAGCACGGAACCGTCACCACCGCTGGTCTCCCCGGACCTGCCAAGGTGAACATTCCGAAGCTCAACTGGGTGAAGAAGGAGGAAAACTTCGAGGCCAATCCCAAGTTTGACGACTCCAAGTGGCGAGTGGCAGACGTGCAGCAAGCGGAGCAGTTCCGCCAACAGAAGTCCATCTTCCAGGATGTGCAACTGTCCTCCAACCTGTACGGATTCCACCACGGTGACATTTGGTACCGCGCCCACTACACGGCCGCTAAAGATGACCCAGACCTCTGGTTTAAGGCCTTCGGTGCGGAAGGATCCAACTTCCTGCTATGGGTGAACGGCAAATACATTGGCGCTTCCACTGCGGTGAAAGGCAGCTTTGCTGACCAAGAGCCCGGGGAGGAAGGCTCCGCCGACCCGATTGCTAACCTGGTAGCCAGCCCCCAGACTGCCACCTTCAAGCTGCCGAAAGGCACTGTGAAGAAGGGCGAAAAGGTGGTTGTGAGTGTGCTGCTCCGCAACAACGGACAGCGCGTGGACTGGGAGGGCCTCGGTAACTCGCAGCACGCTTCCGGCATTCTGGATGCCCGCCTCGGCAACGACGGCAAGGTGGTCTGGAAACTGCAGGGTATTAAGGGTGGCGAAAACCCAGCGGATAAGGCGCGCGGCCTCTACAACAATGGTGGCCTCTACGGTGAGCGCGCCGGCTGGTACCTGCCCGGATTCGATGATTCCAAGTGGCGGCCAGCCAAGAACATGCACGCCCGTAAAGCCGGCGTGACCTGGTACCGCAGTGATTTCAATCTGAACTTCCCGAAGGGCCAAGACGTAATGTTGCGTCTCAATATTCACTCCAAGCGGTTCGATAATGGCCGCCAGGATGATGCCCGTACCGTGATGTTCATTAACGGTTGGAACGTAGGAACCTGGGTGGGCAATGTGGGACCGCAGAAGTCCTTCACCATCCCGGCTGGTGTTCTGAACCCCAACGGCAAAAATGAGATTGCGATTGCGGTGACCGCGGAAGCCGCTGGTTACGGTCCGGAAAATATCCAGCTGTCCCAGATCGGCAACTGGTTGGGCTCTGTGCCGTACGTGCCCAATAAGGCCCCTACCTACCCGCAGTTACGAAAGAATCTGCTGGCGGTAATGCCTGCAAAGCGCGGCTAAACGCATAATCGCACAACATACAACTACATAGCAGTGGGGTGCAGATAGCTACTATCTGCACCCCACTTGCATGTTATGAATTTATATCGGTTGAACAGCCAACCGCATTTCTAGCTGCGCATCGAGCTGTGCCGCTCGCGATGCCGTCGGCCGTGCCGCTATTCGAAGTCAACTGTAAAGTCCACTTGCGGACTTCCCGGACGGCCTGGCTCGCGGTATTTGAATCCCACAATCACGTCACCATCAAATTTGAAGCTGGTGACGGATCCCAGTGCGACTTGGCGGTTGCCGGGGTTGTGGGCGAAACTGCGCTCCTCCACAAAAAGGCGGGTAATCCAAACGACGCACTCATGCGTGACACAGACTGCCTCGTGGCCCCGGTTTTCCTGAACAGCACGGTGCAGTGCTGCCAGGGAGCGCTCCACCATCTTCCAGTAGTGTTCACCCCAGGAGGGTTTCTTGATGTTGTAGGTGTGTTTCAAGATCCGGGGAGTGGTCACAATATTGAGCGGAGTGAGGAGCTCATTTTCCAGCACACTGCCCGCTTCAATAAGGGCCGGGTTGGTAATAATCTCCAGCCCATGGGTGTGGGCAATGGGGTAGGCGGTTTGTTGGGCGCGCATGAGCGGCGAGGAATAGACGGCGGTGATGTCGCGGTCTTTCAGGAACTCGGCCGCATCTTTGGCATGCTGTTCGCCTTCCGGGGCAAGTCGGAACCCTTTCTGGCGGCCGTAGAGGCGTCCGCTGGGGTTGTCGACAAGACCGTGGCGCACCATATGCACCCAGGTTGTTTCACCTGTGGATCCAGGGGGAAACGACCAGTCTTTGTCTTCTCCGGGAAGGGGGCTGGGGTAGGAGTCAGTAGTCACAGAGTGGCTCCGTTTTCTTTGAAAAATGTATTAATTGAAAAGTTTTCAACCGGTGTTTAGAGCACCATGGTGTAGCCCGCTCGGTGGATGGCATCCTCCACGTAGGCTATATCAACTTTGGAACGCCGAGCGGTCTCAATGGTCACTTGGCCGGTATTGGCGTTGGCCTTGACTGATTCCACGCCGTTAATTTTCATCAGTTCCTTGGTCACGGCGTTCACACAACTTTGGCACACCATATCCTCGACCAGAACAGTAATCATTGGTGCCCTTTCGTAGGGATTGATTTCTTTCAAGTGTACTGGTCGAAATGATTCTGTGCGGTTCCCTTTAGCTGTCGCGCTAATAGTTCACTAACGGGCTGTAATTAAGCATGACGTCTACATGGCGTCTGGATGCCTTTAATCGTCTTTCTTCTTGGCCTTGCGACGCGGCACTAAACCTTCCATGAACCATTCGTTGGAGTCTTTTTTGAACATTCCATAAACCCCAGGAGCGGCCACAATACCCTGCAACACGATGAGGGAAATATTGATGAAGTCGAGGATTGAGCCCCCATCAATCGCCCCGGGGGTGAAAAGCATCCGGAGGGGATCCTGGTTGGCTCCATTGCCACTCATGACGCCGAAAACTGTGAAGATTGCACTGACGGTGAGGTAGGCGCCACCGAAGTTCAGCACCATCCGAGCCCACCGTTTTTGTTGGCTCATCTTGTACACCATGAAGCACATGAAAGCCACAATCAGAAGCCCGAAAACCAGCATGATCCAAGGAGTAATGCGGGCATACATTTCGATTTGGGCGGGTGCATCCACCCCGAATTGTTCCTCCAGCGAACGGCCTTCATCCTCCGCACCGGCAGTGAGGACAGCTTTCACATATTTCTCAATACGATCCGGGTGGCGCGCAATTTGCACTGTGGTCAGGATCTGTTGCAGCACAGATAGCACTGCCACAATGATCCAGAGCAGGATTGACGTCTCCACATCCTGGGGACGCTGCCCGGGACGGCGCTCTTTCTTCTCTTCGGAATCTTTCAGTGGTGCAAATCGCATATGACCAGGTTACCTAATGATGCACAGGAACGCCGCCCCCACCGGAGTGTGGGCGGCGTTCCTACAGCTCTGAACTAGTACTGAACTAGTAGCTATGAAAAATTAGAGCTTGTTCTTCTTAAGGAATTTGTTGACCTTCTTGCGAACATCCTCGTCGGTGTAGTCGCCGGCGTCGGATCCTACCTCTTGGACGTTGTAGGAGGCCGCGGCACTACCCCAAACGGCGGCTTCTTCCGGCGAGCAGCCTTCCATAATGCCGCGCATGAAGCCAGCGGAGAAGGTGTCACCAGCGCCATCTGTCGCAACCACCTTGGCAGGCATGGCGGGAATCTGGGTGACCTTGTCGCGGGTGACGACGAGGGATCCATCTGCTCCACAGGTTGCAACGACGCAGGTCACACCGGCGTCGATGAGCTTGCGGCAGCCGGCGACCAGGTCGCTTTCGCCAGTGAAGCCGAGTACTTGCTCATCGTTGGGGAGCAAGAAGTCAACGTAGGGCAGGGCGTCCTTCATCCAGGTGACAACCAGTTTGGAGCCACCGGCAAGCAGGTCAGCGGAAGTCCAGGCGCCACCGTCTTTAGCAGCCCGCAGCACCTTTGCGACGGCCTCTCCTCCCTGGAATTCAGGCGCACCATAGTGCACCACGTCTGCTTGCTTGATGAGGTCCCACGGCGCCTTTTCGGCGTCGTAGCAGATCTCCGTACCGACTAGGTGGAGGGCGGGGCGGGATCCGTCTTTCCGAATGGGGATTACGGAACCGGTGGTGGGGGTGCCTTCAATGACTTGGAAGGCGTCGGTGTTAATACCCCGCTCATTGAGAAGCTGAACTAGGAGGCGTCCGCGCAGATCGTTGCCGATCGCGGAGGACACATAGGTGTCGAATCCAAGTTTCTTGAAGTTGAGGGCGGTGCCGCCAGCGGTACCAGCCGGGGTGATGTGAATATTTTCAACTAGCGCAGCACCCTGTCCGGGGGGAATGCTCTCGACCGGCTGAACCAAAATGTCCAGCACACTAGTGCCAATTGCGAGGGCTTTCATATTTGTCTCCTTGAATTATTTAGATTTCTGGACGGTGCCGTAGCTCTTGAGGGTTGCGGCGGCGGCGACACCAACCACCTCACCGGGTTTCATTTCCCGCGGTGTTCCGTGTTGGGAGGCAATGTGATAAACCTTGCACACCCACTCCAGCAGCTCCGCGTTTTCCGCTGCCGCTGCGACATCTTTGCCGGAACAGATGGTGCCGTGACCGCGGAGAATAACTCCCTTTTGACCTAAGATCTTTTTCTTCACCAAGTCAGCCAATTTCTTGGTGCCGAAGGTGGCGTAGGGAACCATTTTGATGGATCCGCCAAGAGTCAACTGGGTGTAATGGATGAGCGGAACTTCATCGAGAACCAGGCTCAATGCGGTTGCGTACGGTGAATGAGTGTGGACCACTGCCTTGGCGCTGGTCTCGTCATAAACCGAAATATGCATCTGCATTTCCGAGGTGGGTTTCACATCCCCGTCGATGACGTTGCCGTCCCGATCCACTAACGGAACCTGATCAGTGGTGATGGTGGTGAAACGAGCTCCCGTTGCTGTCACCAGGTAGTGTTCCCCAAATCGACAGCTAATGTTGCCAGCCGATCCTTCTACTAAACCTCGTTGCGCGAGATGGTGGGCGGCATCCACAATCTCCTGTCTACGCTGCATAAGTTCTTGCATATCCATACTCTTAGCGTCACTGAGGAACCCCCTCCTGTCAACGAGTTTCCCTGATTTTGGGTGATTTTCGGGGTACTTGTTGCCATGCCACCTAAGGAAGATTCATAGCAATTTTTTAGCTCATAAATAGAACTGAGCGGTGACTGTGGTCGTCACCGCTCAGTAATGGTTTGGGAAGGCGTAATGCCTTGTTATTTCTGCAGGTCAGTCTCTCACTTCAAAGCCGGGGAAGAATGAGCCGACCCGATCATAAATATTCTTAATGGGAACAAAACTGGTATTCCCGTCACCCCCACCGGAAAGAATTCCCACTACTCCCCTGTTGGAGTAGACGGCAGCGCCAGAGTCCCCAGAGATGGAACGCAGGCGGGCAGAGCTAACAAACACGATGCCCGGAACAATAGAACCCCGCATAATGGCGGTCACCCTAGGATTGGACACCTTGCCACATTTGACGCCAGATTTTGCGCCATGGAAGCATACTCGGTCGCCGGTCTTTACGGGCCGCAGGTCGTGACGGTGGGGTACGTCATTTTTGCCCACCCGGACATTACGGTTGAGGCGGATGACGGCGTAGTCCGCGATCCAGAACTGAGAACTAGCGATGTAGCCAATTTTTTTCTTCTTGTAGTAGATCGGCTGGTTGAGCAGTTCGCCGATCTTCCCGTTCACGCAATGCCCCGCTGTCAAGAGGTACCGGTTGCCAGCTCGGTCGCGCGCTGGTGCCGCTGCAGTACAGACACCCGTTGCAACACCAAAATCGACATTGATAGTGTCGCCCGGCATGACCGTGATAGTGGCGGGCGCAGCGTAGGCTGCGGTGGAAGAAAGCGTCAACGCTCCGGCGAGGCCGAGTGCGGCAACGACCTTGGGCAGTCGCATAAGGTTCTCTTTTCTCTTGATAGGACGAAAACCGAGTATGAATGTACACAAGGCAAGACTGGCTGCCGCGTAGAGGCAGTCAGACTTGCCAGAACGTTTTTAGTTTACAAGTGCTCGTATAAAAGTCGCTAATGAGGTTTTATCCGACGTCGTAATAAGAGGATTTAAGGTAATCTTTCACAACTTCAGCGTCAACGCGGAATGAACGACCAAAGCGAGCTGCTGGAAGTTCACCGCTATGAACCATACGGTAAACAGTCATTTTTGAGACACGCATAATTTCTGCGACTTCTGCGACGGTAAGAAACTTCGGAGCGTCGCCAGAATCAGCAGTCAGCGGCTCGTTAGCACCTTTCGATGCCATTCACATACACCTCCAGCACGAGCTGTGCCACAAGCTTCCCCACTCGCGGACCAGTCACACACGTGCTGTATGTAGCCTAACGTGTCCAATGTGAAAATAGCGACGTGAGTGGCAAAAATTTATACCCACATTGATGTAACTCTGTGAAGTACCTGGAAACCCTCTTCACGACATAAAAGCACTACCCCTTTACGGGGGTAGTGCTTCTTTTAGTTGCCGTTGTGAACCCTGTTCACCGGCCGTGAAAACTAGCCTATACCAGGCTCCTTAGGGCGTAACTCTGCGGACTTTTCGGCACAAGCTTCCATCGCGTCATAGACCACGGAGCGGAAGCCGCCATCCTCAAATGCACGCAGTGCAGCGGCAGTGGTACCGCCCGGGGATGTCACTGATTCCCGCAGTTCTGTGGGACTTTTACCCGTCTCCGCCAACATCTTGGAAGAGCCAGTAATAGTGCCAATGGCAAGCTTGGCAGCCGTTTGACGAGCCATGCCCAACCCCACGGCCGCCTCAATCATGGATTCCACCATCAGGAAGAAGTAGGCGGGACCCGAGCCTGACACTGCCGTCACCAAATCCATATCCGATTCGGGAACCTCAATGACTGTTCCGGTGGCAGCTAGCAGCTCCGAGACGGTCTCAAGCTGCTCCGGTTGCGTGTAGCGGCCTGCAGAAACCGCACACACGCCCGCCGACACCAGCATTGGAGTGTTCGGCATGACGCGAATAACGGGGCTTCCTGCCGACAGCAGATTCTCGTAGAAACTAGTGGGGACTCCGGCCGCAATGGACACCAGCACCACTTCTTTTTCCAAGTTGGTGGTGACATCCGAAATGGGCTTCACCACGGTTGGCACGTCTTTCGGCTTCACCGCAATGAACACATAGTCCGAACTTTCTGCCGCATTGGCGACATCCGTCACCAACACGCCGTAACGGTTGCCGATTTCCTCCGCGCGCTCGGAATTATTTTCTGCCACCACAATATTGCGGGGCTCTACACCACTTTTAATAATGCCGGCCAACAGGGCTTCGCCCATCTGGCCGCCACCAATTACTGCTATACGAGTCATACATTCTAGAGTGCCACACCTCACCAGTAATCTCGTAGCCTCGAGTGGGAAGATTCAGTGAATTATCTTCCGGCGCAGACAGCGAGAGCGCTACGGGGTGAGGATGAGGGGTCCGACGGTGACGAAGAAAGCCACAATAAACGTCAAGATAAGAACCCAGAATTCTTCGCGGCGGCGCAGTGCGCGCGCAATCACCACCATGGTGACCTGCACTACTAGTGCCAGTCCGAAGGTGATCATGCCAAGTCCGGGTTTGGACCACAAAACACCAAAGCCCCAGAAGAGCAATCCGCCGACAACAGCAGTGATCACAATCTGAGCGAGCTGCAGAATGCGAGTAGTGGCGGCGAGGTTTTCTTCGGAGGTATCGCGCCCCAATGCCTTTTTGATGCGCTCAAAAAACTGTTTACCGCGCGAGCCAGCGTCCTCCGTGGTGTCCTCGCTGGCTGTGTCTTCTGCCGCTGCATCGGGAGTGTCAGGAGCTTCTTCCACATCCACCGCGTCCACAGCCTCTTTATCGGCTTGGGCAGCGCGGATTTCTTCCTGGCTCAGCACATCCATACCCGCGGTGTAGGGATACTTTTCCCGCTCCGCTGGGTAGCTGGCGGCAGTCGCTAGCCGCCGACCCTGACCAGAATAATCAGAACTATAGGTGTCCAACAGTGAAGCACTGCTGGGGGATTTGGGGCTGCGGCGCGGCGGTGCAATGTCGTCGTGAACCGCCGGAATCCGTTGGGTGGGGTTGTCGGCAGTGTCGGGCCCGCTCGCACGATGCGGCCAGGCTTCTAATTTGTCGGCCGCTGACCAATCCGCGTCTTGCACAATGTCGTTCCAGGAGAAAGAACTACTCGATCGTGCTGTTCGACGTTCTGCCGAATATTCGGTAGTGCGGTCTGACCGGCTTTCTGAAGTACGCCGGGAAGAGCGCTGCGCGGCGGGTGGAGTACTCGAAGCACGCGTGGGGCGCGAGGTACTCGAGGTGCTCGAATCCGCAACGCGCAACCGCCGCGGCACATATTCGCTCGTGCCACTCTCGGCGGTCTTAGCCTCAGGCGCGGCATGGGATTGGGTGCGAGATTTAGCGTGCGAACCGGCGGACGTGGCCGACGACTCTGTATCCTCAGAACCAGCCGTGTTGCCCATGCGAGCCATGAGTTCAGCAACGGTTAGTTTGCCGGAACTGCGGTCAGCCATCGTCACCTCCCTGTCAGCTATGCACAAATATCTACTAATAGCCTACCCATGAAGTAAAAATTGTGAAGACAGTTGAGGATACGCTAATTCTCGAACTTGTATCCCAGTCCACGAACCGTTACCAAATGCACCGGATTGGAAGGGTCTTCCTCAATCTTGGAGCGCAGCCGCTTCACGTGCACATCCAGGGTTTTAGTGTCTCCAACGTAGTCCGCACCCCAGACGCGGTTAATAAGTTGCGCACGTGGCATCACACGGCCGGCGTTGCGCATCAGGAATTCCAGAAGATGGAATTCTTTCAGCGGCAACTGCACTTCTTCGCCCCGTACTGTCACCCGGTGGGCATCAACTTCCATCACCACCGGCCCAGCCTCCAGGGTTACCTCATCTGGGGCTTGGTTCTCGGCTGCGCGTTGACGGCGCAGGACGGCATTAATGCGGGCGATGAGTTCCCGGGATGAGTAGGGTTTGGTGACATAGTCATCAGCACCAATTTCGAGGCCTACCACGCGGTCAATCTCAGCATCGCGCGCAGTCACCATAATGATGGGAACATCGGAAACTTCGCGGATTTCTTTGCAGACCTGTTTACCGGATTTTCCAGGCAACATAACGTCTAGCAATACAAGATCGGGGTTGACGCGCGAAAACTTACGTAAAGCACTCACACCGTCCCCCACGATGTCCACCTCGAAGCCTTCCCGCTGCAGTAAAAATCCGAGCGGTTCAGCTAAAGAGATCTCATCTTCAACAATTAGAATTCGAGTCATTGCCTATTCTCCTGATTATTTTCTGTGGTAAGTAAGTTGTGGTCGGCAGCCGGCAAGAACCCCAAAGTGAACTCAGATCCTTCACCCAAGGTGCTCTTAAGCGACACTGCACCACCCATGTTGAGGGCAATCTGTTTCACAATGGCAAGCCCTAAACCGGTACCACCACTGTGACGCGACCGCGCCTTATCAACTCGGAAAAATCGTTCAAATACTCTCCGCACGTAGCGTGGTGCAATGCCGATACCTTCATCGGCGATACGGAGGGTATAAAGTTCTTGTTCATCTGCAACGGCATGACTGCGCGCAATAAAGCAGTTTGAACCGCGCATACTTTCCCGCAATTCACCCATGGTGGTGACACCACGCGTCACCGTCACCACAGACTCTGCGGGGGAATAGTGGATAGCGTTTTGAACAAGGTTGCTGAGCGCTAACACTATGAGCGAATAGTCCCCCCACACTCGATAGCCGGAGGGTTCATCAGTATTTAGCTTCACATTGTATTTATGGGAGGAGCGCTGCGAACGCACAATAGCTTCGTTCACCACATCGTCGAGATCAACTTCTTCTGGATCGGGAAGTTTCTCTGCTCCTTGGAGACGGGAAAGAGCCATGAGCTCGGACACGAGTTGAGAGAGCCGATCCGCCTCCGAATGCAGCTGGGTGGAGAAATGTTCCACCATCTCGGGATCAGAAGTATCAGCAGCTAGTGCTTCTGCCAACAAACTAATTGCGCCGACGGGAGTCTTCAGCTCATGGGAAACGTTGGCGACAAAGTCGCGGCGAGTTTTCTCCAACCGCGCCGACTCGGTGGCATCCACACAGTAAATAACCACTAGTTCAAAGTCGTTGCGGATAAGTTTGCTGGCTTCAATCGAAATGAGGGTGACGGGTTTGAAGATGCGGAACGGGGTGTGCGGTTTCAGGTCGAAGCGAACAACTTCGCCGCTTTTAAACACCTGATCCACAGTCGGCACAAGTTTTGGTTCCAGTTGATTACGGGAAGCCAAACCAAGCTGCTTGGCTTGCTCGTTCATGAGCAAAACATGGTAATCCCGGTTTACTACCGCCATCCCAAAAGGTGCAGTGGCAAACAGAGCACGCAGGATACCGAGTTTTTCCGCTCCAATGTCGGCAAAAAGTTCCGCGCCCTTATCGAGATGGTCATGCTCTAGCGAAGCCATCGCCTGCTTATTTCTGGCGATTCTCTTTTCGGCTTCTTTTTTCTTGATGACATCGCGGTTTCGGCGTCGGATTTCTCTTTTGTCGGTAAAAAAATCTGACAGGACGAATCCCACAACGCCGCCAATAAGTAGTGCGGCTAGGATTTCGACAACTACCAGTAGAACCGTCACATCCTCATGCTACGAAATTTACGTGGCCGTTCACCAAAAAATGCCAATCCCAAACCACTTAAATAGCTCAAAAACGTTAACTCTTCTTGTTTTTGTGTACTAATGTTCATCATTTATTCATACTGGCGGTATTTGTTACTGGTATTAAAAAACACCAGGGTAATAGTGTGCTGCACCAAAATTGCGGCGAAACAAAGCTGCATTGTTTCTGCAAATTTGAACACTGAACGAAATTTGGCATGAAAAAAGCAGGCAACCACCGTTCGGAGAGGGTGTGTTGCCTGCTTTTCAGTAAGTACTACTTGTTACCCTGGGCAGCTACTGCAGCGGCACCGGCAGCAGCGGCTTCCGGATCCAGGTAGTCGCCACCGGGGTTGGTGACCTTCAACTCGCCATCATCGGCAAGTTCGAAGTTGTAAACCAGCGGGATACCGGTCGGGATGTTGAGCTCGGCAATATCTTCGTCGGAGATATTGTCCAGGTACTTCACCATGGCACGCAGGGAGTTACCGTGGGCGGCAACCAGGACAGTCTTACCGTCCTTAAGATCCTGCTCAATGGATTCGTGGTAGTAGGGGACCAGACGATTCACAACGTCCAGCAGGCACTCGGTGAGGGGAACCTCGTCGATGTCTGCGTAACGCGGATCACCGGTCTGGGAGTATTCGTTCTCGGGGTCGATCTGCGGCGGAGGAGTGTCGTAGGAGCGACGCCACAGCATGAACTGCTCGTCACCGTACTTATCCTTGATTTCCGCCTTGTTGAGTCCCTGCAGCTTGCCGTAGTGACGCTCGTTGAGGCGCCAGTCACGCACAACCGGAATCCAGTGCCGGTCAGCTGCATCCAGGGCAATCTGCGCAGTCTGAATGGCGCGACGGAGCAGGGAGGTGTAGAGGACGTCGGGCAGCAGGTTCTTCTCAACGAGAAGTTCGCCGCCACGCTTTGCTTCAGCCTCGCCCTTTTCAGTCAGATGAACGTCAACCCAGCCAGTGAACTGGTTGGAGGCGTTCCATTCGGACTGTCCGTGACGAAGCAGGATTAGAGTTCCAGGTTTGTTTTCAGCCATGTCTCTATTGTGCCTGAATAACTACGATTTAGAAAACGTGTTAAGAGTAATACTGCTCACGTGCTCGTTGGTAGCTCTTAATAAGCCCACGGGCAGTATGTACCCAGGAGAAATTGGAGGCATGGCCCGGCGCGGAAATAGCTAAACCAATCCGTAGCGCGTCATCATCCAGGACCTTCTCTAAAACGTCCGCCCAGCGTTGCGGGTCATGCCCATCTACTAGCAGCCCGCTCACGCCGTCATCCACAGCCAGCGACAATCCCCCCACATTGGCCGCCACTACTGCGGTACCACACGCCTGGGCTTCTAGTGCCACCAGCCCGAAGGATTCATTATGGGAGGGGACGGCGACGACATCGGCAGCCCGGAAAACTTCCACCAAATCATGGGGCGGCATGGGGCGGAAAAACTTCACGTGCGACGCTATCCCGAGATCCCGTACCTGTTCCTCCAAGCGGGTGGGGCGATCCATTCCCGAACCGGAGGGGCCGCCCACGATCACAATGGTGAGGTTGCGGCCGGGACGACGGCGGAAAAGTTCGCCTGCTGCCGCCACCAAAACATCGGGAGCTTTCAGGGGCTGGATGCGACCCACGAATGCCACTATCTGATCATCAACTCGCAGCCCCAATTTGCGGCGGGCTTCCTCGGTGGCACCAGGACCACCCGGTGTGAACAGGCTCAGATCCGCGCCTGGGGGAATCACATCAATTTTTTGGGATTCGGTATGGAGCAGCTTAACCAGTTCTTGTTTCTCCGCCGGGGTGTTGGCCGTCAACCGCGTTGCTTCCTGGGCTATACGAGCCTCCGCCTCCAACCGTTCTTGCGGTTCGGGGGTGTCACCCGCTGCCAAAGTGGCGTTTTTGACGGCAGCCACCGTGTGGAAAGTGTGCACCAGTGGAACCCGCCACCGGGGCGCAGCTAGCAAGCCGACTTGGCCGGACAGCCAGTAGTGGGAGTGAATGAGGTCAAAATATCCCGGCTCGTGACGGGCCTCTACTTGCATCACGCCATGGGCGAAACTGCAGAGTTCCTGGGGAAGATCATATTTGGTGAGACCTCCAAATGGGCCTGCGAGCACATGCCGAACCCGTACCCCCGGTTCCTCTTCTTCAATAGGGTCGCGGGAAGATTTGGTGGCGCGTGTAAAGATTTCCACTTCCACCCCACAACGCGCCAACTGCCGGGCAGTTTGCAGGATGAAAACGTTCATTCCGCCGGCATCCCCCATCCCAGGCTGGGCCAGTGGAGAGGTATGCATGGACAAAAGTGCCACGCGCCGCACTGGCTGGTGCAAAGAATGAGGTGAGGGACCCATGCCCCTATTCAACCGCAGAATTGGCGAAAAACACAGAAATCTTGCCGAGAAAAACCGTTTTTGGGGTGGCCTAGAAAAATATTTTGAAAAATTATTGCAACAAGTTCGCGATTCGCCTACCTGGGCAGTCGTTCATTTACTTTTTAGTAACCCTGACCTGGGACGCGCCAATAAAATTTTATTACTTCTAAGTAACAAATTTTGCCTGTAACGTACCTTTCAGTCATTTGAATCACACCGAAGAAACTGGTTGCTATGAGTTCTTTTTTGCCTCCTAATGGAGAACCCTCGGAACGCCAAAAAATTTGGATTGGCTCTTACGAAGACGGTGTCCACTACCGGATGGATGGTCCGGTAAAGACTCTCGTTGATCTGTTCGACTACTCCATCTCCCACTGGGCGTCCAATCAAGCCATTGACTTTTTCGGAGCCAAACTCACCTACGAAGAACTAGATGTTCTTGTTGATCGGTGTGCCGAAGGCCTGCGCCGCATGGGCGTTGCCAAAGGTGACCGGGTTGCAGTTCTGCTCCCCAACTGCCCCCAGGCCATCATCTCCTTCTTCGCTATCGTCCGTCTCGGCGCGGTGGTAGTGGAGCACAACCCGCTATACACCACTAACGAGCTCGCGCACCCCTTCTACGATCACGGTGCCCGCGTCGCCATCGCCTGGGACAAAATCGCTCCCAACGTTGTGAAACTGCGCCGCACCTCCGATCTTGAGAACGTGGTGTCCGTCAACCTCATCAACTCCCTTCCTTTGAAGCTGCGTCTCGCCCTCCGTCTTCCCATCAAGAAGACCCGCGAACTGCGTGACACTCTGCATGGACCTGCTCCCCACACCTACCCGTGGGAGCGTCTCCTCGACCAGCCTCGTATTTCGGTGGATCATCCTCGCCCTAGTGTTGAGGACCCCGCACTGATGCTGTACACCTCTGGAACCACCGGCCGCCCCAAAGGCGTGGTTCTGACCCACTACAACCTGTACTGCGAATACCGCGTCTGCTGTCAGTGGATTAAGAACATGCGCCTGGGTGAGGAAGTTGTCCTCGCTACCCTGCCGATGTTCCACGCCTATGGCGTTATCGCGAACACCCTCATTGCCATTGGTGCTGGCGGAAAACTCATTCTGCTTCCCGCCCCCGAAATCAACCTCATTATGAATGTGTTCAAGAAGGAGGTACCGACTTTCGTACCCTCCGTACCTCCCATCTATGCGCGCATTCTGGAAGAGTCCAAGAAACGCGGCATCTCCATTAAGGGTGTCCGCCACTCCTTCTCCGGCGCCATGACCCTCCCCGCACCGCTGGTGCGCGAATGGGAGAAAGAAACCGGTGGCGTTATTTCGGAGGGCTACGGCCTCACCGAAACCTCCCCGGTTATTGCCGGTAACCCCATGAACACGAAGCTCAACCGCCCGGGTTCGGTGGGTCTGCCCTTCCCCGAAACCGAAATTCGCATTGTGGATACCCGCGATGGTGTCACCGAACTTGGTTTCAACGAACCAGGCGAGATTGTGGTGCGTGGACCGATGGTGTTCAAGGAGTACTACAACCTGCCGGAAGAGACCGAGAAGGCCATGAAGGGTGGCTGGTTCCACACCGGTGACGTCGGCATTATGGAGCCCGACGGCTACATCACCATTGTTGACCGCCTGAAGGAAGTCGTTATTACTGGTGGCTTCAACGTGTACCCCTCCGAAGTTGAAGACGCACTGCGCGACCACCCATCCGTCAAGGACTGTGTTGTTGTTGGTGTGAAGGCCGACAACGGTAAAGGCCGCGAGAAGGTTGCCGCTGGTGTCATCCTGGCGCACGGTGCTCGCCTCAACGAGGAAGAGTTGCGCGCCCACTGCCGCAAGACTCTTGCCCGCTACAAGATTCCGAAGCGCCTCATTGCAGTTGACGAACTGCCCACCAACATGATGGGCAAGGTGCTACGCAAGGACGCTGCTGCGATCATCCAGGATTTGGTGCAGAAATACCCGGAGCCCACTGTTCCGGATAAGCACAATCCGCGTGGCTCCCAGCTAGATGTGCGCGGCAAACTGTAACCAGACATTACTGCTGTTGAGCAGTTCTGTTTAAGGACGTCCGTCCTCCTATGAACAAAGGAGCGGCTACCTGCGGGTAGCCGCTCCTTTTTAGTGTTCTAAAGGTTTAAGGGCGCATCCAAAAAGCACCGGTTCGGGCACCAACTCCACTCCGAACTGCTTCCACACCCCGTAGCGCACCTGCTCTGCCAGTTCAATCAGGTCAGAAGTCGTCGCTGTTCCCCGGTTGGTGAGGGCAAGTGTGTGGCGAGTACTCAGCCGCGCCGGCTTCCCGTCCCCCGGGTATCCCTTCTTGAAACCAGCCCGGTCAATCAGCCACGCTGCGGAAAGTTTCACGCCACCCCCGCCCGGGAACTGCGGCATCGTGTTCGGATCAATACCGGCTGCCGCCACCGCTTCCGTCACATGCCCCAAAAGACATTCGGAAACAATCGGGTTGGTGAAGAAAGAGCCGGTGGAATAGGTGTCCGGATCTGGCATGAACATGCCTTCACAGAACTCTATCCAAATACCTGACTTCTGGGGACTGCCCAACCCACCTGCTTCGGTGCCGGTACCGCACACCAACATGCCTTTGCCGCGCCGCAGCTTCAACACTGTGTCACGCGCCTTCTCCACCCGCACCTGGCCCCCAATGGAGCACCCCAGTTGGCGAGCCAACTCACGGTAGCGGATAGGCGCAGAAAGTCCGCCCTTGCGGAGCCGGAACTCAACTGCCGTCACCACCGCCCGATTCGTGAATTTGAGGTTCGAGCGGCGGTAGCTGAGCTCCAGTTGATCCGCTCCCTCCCAGTTGATGGCGCCGGTGAGGCGATCAACCAGCTGCACCCGCTCCAGCACGGATTCCACTTCCACCCCATAAGCACCCACGTTTTGTACGGGGGTGGCGCCGACCTGTCCGGGAATACCCGACAGGCACTCCACCCCGCCCCAATCCTGGTAGACGGAAAACCGCACAAAAGTATCCCAGTTCAGTCCCGCGGCAACCTGCACCGTCACCGACGTATCGTCTTCGGCGACCACCTGAACCCCCGGCTCCACAATGCGGCCTTCGGGAGAAATTTTTTCCTCTGTAGAGGTCGGCGG
This sequence comes from Mycobacteriales bacterium, assembly GCA_012842085.1. Lineage (GTDB taxonomy): Bacteria > Actinomycetota > Actinomycetes > Mycobacteriales > Mycobacteriaceae > Lawsonella. The sequence continues at coordinate 29,508 of DUTM01000001.1, forward strand.
TACCTGCTGCAGCAGCACAACATCGTGGCGTTCCACACCTACGGTGGAGTCCCCCGCGATTAGGTTGGAACCGCCCCCCAGGGTTAACAGCGGCACATCGTGTTCCAGCCCGGCGCGCACCACGGCGCTTACCTGTTGTGCCGTGTGGCAGCGGATGACCCCCAACGTCGGTGCCCCCACATGGGAGGTGGTGACGTCGGCGAACGCAACATCCGTTTCGACGGTTGCTCCAACTGCGGTGGCGGCTTGCCACAATTTTTCTAAAGCTGTGGCGGACACTTGTGCACTCATGGTTTCCAGGATACCCGCATCTGCCCTCCAGTCCGTTAGAGAGTGGGCTTTGAGGGCAGGTAGGCTCAAAGTTATGAGAGCAGCCGACGCACGCGTAACTGGGGTACCCGAGGAGGTGCCCCGCATTCCTCCTGATCATGCCGTCGGATCCATCACCCGCGGTACTACCGGGGTGAACCGGTTGCGCAAATGCGACCGGTGGATGTGCCACAACTCCCGTGTTCGGGAAGCCCTCCACCACGCTTCCGGCCGGCCGTTAGCAATCGACTTGGGGTATGGGGCAGCCCCGTGGACCACTGTAGAAATGGCGACCCGGCTCCGTCACCACCTTGCTCCCGAGCTGGAGGTGGTGGGGTTGGAAATTGATCCCGACCGGATTTTCCCAGACCAGAATGGGGTGCGGTTTGAGGTGGGCGGTTTTGAGCTTTCCGACTATCGTCCGAATCTGGTGCGGGCGTTTAATGTGCTGCGCCAATATAGCGTGACGGAAGTGGAGAATGCGTGGCGCATGATGCAGGCGCAGCTGGCTCCGGGCGGTGTCGTTGTGGAAGGTACCAGCAATGAGGTTGGCCGCCGCGCCACTTGGGTCCTGCTGGATGAACATCGTCCCTTGAGTTTGACGATGGTGTGGACTCCGGGAGAGTTGGAGAACCCCTCCGAGATTGCGGAGCGTTTACCGAAAGCACTGATCCATCGGAATGTGCCGGGGGAGCCGATCCATAAGCTGTTGACGGCAGCGGATGCGGCGTGGGCGAGTACAGCTGGCTATTCGCCGTTCGGTCCTATTGATCGCTGGCGTCGGACGTTGCAGATCCTGCGGGATGAAGGCTGGCCAATTGTGCGCCAACACCGCAAAATTCGGGACTGTCTGATGACGGTGCCGTGGGAAACAGTGGCTTCTCCGACAGAAAACCTGCACAATTAGAGTCATGAGTTCAGAGAAAAAAGGTGGAGTTGTCCTCCCCCTCGTCCTAATTTTCCTCTTCACCGTTGCCGTTGTTTTGGTGGGTATTGAGCTGTACGCACGCCACCAGGTGGGTAACGATATTGCCAAACAGGTGTCGGCCGAAATCAATAAGGACTGCATTGAAAATGCGGGTCCGGACGACCCCAATAGTTGTGCCCGAATTGGCGTGCCGGTGAAGACTCGTTTCTCTGCCATTCCGATTCTTTTTAGCGTCCCGCAGCAGAAGCTACCCCAGATTGAGGTTCGTATTGGGGTGTTCCCCGAGTCTCACCGTTTGGCCGGTACCGCGGTGAAGTTCGATGCGAAAGATGTTGACTACACCGACAAGCACAACATCAAGTTCGGCTCAGCAGAGGCTGAGCTGCACATTCCGCCGGTAGCGGTGCGCAACCAGCTGAACGCGGAAATCGAAAAAGAGGCAGGTCCGCTGGCGAAACACATGAAAGTGTCGGCAGTGAAGTTCTTTCCTGAGGCCAAGAATGTGCGTTTGGAGCTGAACGAAGGCCTCATCAAGATGACGGTTGTTCCCAATATCAAGAACGGTAAATTCGTGATGGAGCTGACGGACACCGAGATTGCTGGTTCCAGCCAGCCGTTCATCACCAACCTGTTGCGCAGCATTATCCCCAACTTGGCCGGCGAGTACATGAATATTCTGCCCACCGGTTTTGTGGCGGAAGAGTTGGAGATTAAAGAAAACGAAATGATCGTGAAGGTGAACGGGAAAGAATTCACTTCCCAGGAACTCGCAGAAGGCACCAGGCAGTACTAGCCTGTAGCGCTAGTCTGCAGTCACAATTTCACGTGTGCGGGAGCAGCCCAGCCGGGTTGCTCCCGCTGCTACAAGTTCTAGTGCCTGCGAACGCGTACGGATCCCACCAGCGGCTTTGATACCCATTTTGCCGCCAATACTTTCCTGCATAATGCGCACTGCCTCCACCGAAGCTCCGCCCGCCGGGTGGTACCCCGTAGAGGTTTTCACGAAATCCGCACCGGCAGCCAAAGCGATCTGGCAGCACCGGTCAATCCTTTCCGCACCATCCGGCAAGGTCAACAGGTACGCCGTTTCAAGAATTACTTTCAGCACCACCGGGCTGGGGGCGGCCTCCCGTACCGTCACAATATCGGCCATGACCATGTTCCAGGCACCCGCGGTGACCGCACCCAAGTCCACCACCATGTCGAGCTCGGTAGCCCCCTGGTCCACGGCGATACGTGCACTAAAAGCTTTCGCCAGCGAATTGTGGGCGCCACTGGGGAACCCCACCACCGCCGTCACCGGCAGTTCCGGATTGTCTAGAGGGAGCCGGGCCGGAGTCACACAAAGGGAGTGTGCCCCCAGTTCCTTGGCTTCCGCCAGGGCGGCGGCAACGTCGGCATCAGTCGCTTCCGGGGTGAGGAGAGTGTGGTCGATAAGGGCCGCCAATTCCGGTCCCGTGAGCTGAGAAGGTGTATCGGGCTGCTGTGGTGTTCCGCTGCTGAATGTCATACAGCCAGATTACCCACTAGAATGGCGTTCATGACTTCCTACCTTAAATCTGCCGGCAACAACGCTGGCGACGAGCGCCGTTACGTGTTCACTCTGGCATGCCCAGACCGCGTCGGAATTGTGGCTGACATTTCCCAATTCTTGGCAGATTTAGGCGGTTGGATTGTGGAAGCCAACTATTACGCCGACCCCGTCTCCAACTGGTTCCACACCCGGCAGGCAGTGCGCGCCGACTCCGTGGACATGGATTTTGCGGACTTGCAGAAGGCGTGGGCAGAATTCGCCCAGCAGCTAGGTCCGGACGCCAAATGGCGGGTGACGGACACGGCGCAGCAGAAACGCGGCGTCATTATGGTTTCCAAACAGGGGCACTGCCTGCACGACCTTTTGGGCCGCATCTACCACGGCGACTACCCCATGCAGGTGGAGTGCGTTATCTCCAACCACCCCGACTTGGAGTCCATGGCACAGCACTACGGTATTCCCTACCACCATGTGCCTTTTGCTCCCGGTGAGCAGGGCAAACGGGAAGCTTTCGACAAGATTGCGGAGTTAGTGGATGACGTCGATCCGGATGTGATCGTGCTGGCTCGCTTTATGCAGATTCTGCCGCCCGATTTGTGTGAACGTTGGGCTGGCCGCTGCATCAATATTCACCACAGTTTCCTGCCGTCCTTTATTGGTGCCCGCCCCTATGCGCAGGCCTACACCCGTGGCGTCAAACTGGTGGGAGCCACCTGCCACTTTGTGACCAGTGACCTGGATAATGGGCCCATTATTGAGCAGGATGTGCAGCGTGTAACCCACGCCGACACGGAAGACGAGATGGTGCGCCGCGGACGCGATATTGAAGAGTTGGTGATGGCGCGCGGTTTGCGGTTCTTCCTAGAAGACCGAGTGCAGGTTCACAACCACCGCACAGTTATTTTCACCCAATAGGATTCCGCCACGCGGACTACTGCTACCAGGCGCTATTGCCGTAGCCGTCCTGGGTGTTGTCAATCAGATTGTCGAGTTCCACCCGCTTGGATCCCCAGTAAACGCCAACCACCACCCAGGCAATAAGAGCCAGGGTGAACATGCCTCCCACACCTAGCGTCACCGCCGTCATCCCCAACGCAATTGCGGAAGCCACCAACATGGCCACCCAACCGGTTTTGGAGACACGCCCATTGAATTCGAAAGCATCCGACCGCATCCGTACGGCATGAATAATGCTGCGGATGGCGTAAAAACACCCAACGGCAGCTAAAAGAGCCACAGCAATCCATTCGATGGGGGTGCGGAGCAGGGCGTTCACAAACATTTATGGTCCTTACATTCCCAAGATGAAGAAGGCGAGCGTATAGATTGCCAGGCCGGCCAGAGAACCCACAATCGTGCCATTCATGCGAATGAACTGTAGGTCTTTACCAACCAGTACCTCAATCTTATCGGAGGCTTCGGCAGCGTCCCACCGCTCCACCGTATCGGAGATAATTCCAGTGATCTCGGGCGCATAGTTGGCGGCGACGTGTTTGGCGGCAGCCACAACCCGCTCGGTAATAATGTCCTGGGTTTCCTCATTGGTGGCAATACGGTGCCCCATGTTCATGACCGCATGGTGGGCTTTCCGGCGCAGCAAGCTGTCCGGGTCGGAGGACGTATCAATAATCATTGCTTTGAGGCGCTCCCACGTATTGCGGGTGACGTCGCTGGTAGCTTCACGCGCCAGAATATTGTTTTTGATCTCTTCGACGCGCTCTATTGTTTCCTCGTCGTGCTGCAGATCATCCGCCATGGTGTGCAGCCAGTTGATGGCCGCTTTGCGGGCTGCGTGCTCGGGGTCGTGGGAGACTTTGCTCGTCCAGTCGATCAGCTCCCGGTGAATACGGGACCCCACCAGGTAGTTGACGAATCCGGGGGACCATACCGGCGCATCGCGTTTCACAATGTTTTCCACTGTGGGACCCGCGTAAACCGCCCACTGTTGCGCCTTGTCTGCCAAAAATTGGATGGCTTTTTCTTCTTTCCCGGTCTCCAGAATCTTCTCCAAATAGGCGCCAATCTGGGGTGCAATAATCCGGTCGCCGAGTTGTTTTTCAAGGGTGCGGCTAATGAGCTCCAACACTTCATCGTCTTCAAGAACATCCAGCACACCTTTAACCACGGTCTCCAGTTCCCCAGAAACTTTCGCGGCGTTTTCTTCCTCGGCGAGCCAGCGCCCCACCCTCTCCGGGAGACGCGCTTTCTCAATCTTTTCGCCAACCAGGTCCGGGTTCAGGAAGTTGTCCCCCACGAAGGTGGCCATGCTGGCACCAATGCGGTCTTTCTCATTGCGAATGATAGCCGTGTGCGGGATGGGCAAATGGAGGGGGTGACGGAACAGGGCGGTAACAGCGAACCAGTCTGCTAGACCACCCACCATGCCGGCTTCTGCTGCCGCTCGGACGAACCCCAACCAGGTCCAGTCGTAGTAGCGCTGCAGTACGTGACAGGTGATGAAAATGACGGCAGCCACCACCAACATGCTGGTGGCGAGGATCCGCATCTTTTTCAGTTCGGCACGCTTGATGCGGGCCTGTTCGGGTTCGAAATCTGGAAGCGGTAGTGATTTCTTTTCTTGCACAATGGCTGATGGAGCGGTCATTCTTCGATCTTGCCTCAAAAAAATGGTTTTAGCAGAACGAGAATACGCGAAATCGTTATTTTACGCCATCTATTTTTTCGATCTGTCCCTTAAAAATACTGTTCAAGCTACTTATTTGGCCTCGTGAAGGGGTCTTTTGGCGGCTCCGCAAAATCGCTATTACAGAAATCCCGGAATGGGTGGTGTAGAGGTAGGTGGAGCTGACGGGTGCCGACTTCGGCAAGGTGATGCGCTCCTGGTATCCCATAGCGCTGAGCGCAGCAGTGGCGGGTGGAGGGTAGTCTTTCAGCTCGACTTTGATGCGCAGCCCCTCCCCTGCGCGTTGGTGTTTCCGGCACTGCTTTAGGTAGTCCCCAATGGGTGCGAAGTCTTGGGCGGGACGCACCAGCAGCAACGCCACCACCACTTCGGCGGCGGGGTACTCCAAGTAGGTGCCGACCGCTTCGCTGCTGCCATCCAGCCATTTTTTGCTGGGTTCTGCGCAGTGTGCTGGCTGGGCCGCTAAGTTGCCTTCGGTGGCGTTGGCCAGTTCTGTGCCGCGAATGGGAGTGGTGGTGAAACCCTCCGGGAGTTCCTGTTGGGTGACGAGGAAGTCTTGCAGCGGTAGCGAGTCGATGCGTTCCTGGGGTGAGGTGCATGCAGAAAGGAGCACTGCTCCGGCGAGGAACAGTGCTCCTAGTCTGCTGCGTGTGGCGTGCATTAGCCCTCGGTTGGGGTGTTGCCTGCCTGCTCAGCGGCTGCTTGGGCTTCCGCTTCCTGGATGGCCTTCTGCCACTCGTCGAATTCGGGGGTGCCGGGACGGGGTGGTACCGGCGCGAAGGAGACGATGAGGTCCCAGGGGGCAATCTTCCACGAAGCTGCGGCTACAGTGGCGATGGATCCCTGGTCGGCGAGATCGGTGTTGGCGGCGGCAGCGACCATGGTGGGGCCGTCTGCAGGTTTTTCTACCTGATCCCAGAACTGGGCATCCTCGGGGTGCGGATAGGTTTCGATAATCGCCTGGTCGGTGTCGTTTTCGCCCGGGAAAACACCGTACAGAACGTAGTGAGGCGGGTGGGTGGCATCCTGCTCTGCTTCCTGCATATCGGAAGCCTTCTCCACAATGGTGTATTCGCCACGTGCGGAGGCTTCTTCGGCCAGTCGACGCAGGTACTGTTCCACGTCCATCCAGGCGTTGTCTTCAACTTCACCCGGCTGCTCCAGGTTGAAGACGTGGTGGCGCACCATAACTTCGGTTCCGTCGGGAAGTTTTTCGCCGAGGGTGGGTTCGGAGACGGCGTCGTTGTCGTCCCATTCTTTACGGATGTTTTCCGGTACTTGGCTATCGTCGGCGATGCGTTCGGCAACCGTCAGGCGGTTCTCCGCAATATGCAGCACACCTACTTCTTTGAGACCGGAGGTGCTGGTAATGGTGCGGGGCAGCAGGTTGCGTCCCATAAGTTCGTTGAGGCGCTCGGGGTCATCTACGACCCACATGGTGGCGCCTACGGGGGTGAAGAGGCTGATCATGCCGCCGGCGAGCATTCCCATAAGAACCGGTAGGGGTTCATTGGGATCGAAGGGCATTTCCGGCATTTCGCCGCGTTCCATTTGCTCCTTCATGGTGGTGACGGCTTCAACAAGTTGGTCGTAGGTTTCCTGGTCGATCTCGCCACTGTCGAGGGCTTCTTTAAGTTCTTTGAGGTTGTTCTCGAGAGCGCTGGCAGCAGCCTTGATCTGTTCTTCTTCAGAGGCCTGATCCATGCCTTCAGCGCCGCCCTGCCAGTTAGTGGGGATGTCGGTGGGGTTGGTCATAATGCCTTAAAACCTTTTCTGGGTGGAAGTCCGTACAGTTACAAATTTCTTTCTTTCATCAGCCTACCGGTGATAAAGAAAGTGTGCTTTGAAATAAGGAAATCCGGGGTGTGGCTGAGCACACCCCGGATCCCTATAGGTACTGCAACATGGCCGGTTGTCGCAGTACGTTAATGGAGGCGACGGTTAGTCGTCCTTACCGCGGAACATCCGGCGCAGGCGCTCCTTGTTAATGGCGGCTACTGCGGTGAGAGGAATACCAGCGGGGCATACCTCGGCACATTCGCCGTAGTAGGAGCAGGAGCCGAAGTCCTGTTCGAGGACATCAACCATATTCTTGGCGCGGCGACCACGCTCCATGGCACCCATTGGCTGCAGGCCGAGGTGCATGAGCTTGGCTCCCGTGAACAGGTGCGCAGCACCGTTCGGGCAGGCAGCGACACAGGCACCACAGCCAATGCAGGCGGCGTAGTCGAGGGACCGTTCGGCCTGCTCGTGGGTGCTGTTGACGCTGTCGGCGTCGGGTGCAGTTCCAGCGTCGACGGATACCCATCCGCCGGCTTCCAGAACGCGATCCAACTTGCCGCGGTCAATAATCAGGTCCTTCACCACCGGGTACACCGAGGAGCGCATGGGCTCGAGGGTGACGGTGTCTCCATCCTTGAAGGAGGAGAGGTGCTGGTGGCAGGACGGGGTGTTTTTCTCCGGGCCGTGTGGACGTCCGTCGACGTTGATACCACAGCAGCCACAGATGCCTTCACGGCAGTCTGATTCGAATGCGATAGGCTCTTTGCCAGCTTCGATTAGGGCGTCGTTGAGACGGTCGAGAAGCTCGAGCAGAGTCATGGACTCGTAAGCGTCGTCGACGGTGTACTCGTGGAACGCGCCTTCGGCATCGGGGCCGGCTTGACGCCATACCTTGAGATGCAAAATCATTCTTTGTAGTTCCTTGTCATCAACGGGACCTTATCGAAGGTCAGTGGCTCTGCGTGGCGGGTGAAGGTGCGAGCACCTCCGCGATCGTCACCGGTGGACTCCCAGGCGGAAACGAAGCACCAGTGCTCATCGTCACGTTCTGCTTCACCTTCCGCAGTCTGGTGGTCATCACGGACGTGGGCACCACAGGACTCGTCGCGGTCGAGGGCGTCGATGGCCATGAGCTCGGCGAGCTCCATGTAGTCAGCAACGCGGCCGGCACGCTCGAGAACCTGGTTGAGTTCCTCGTCTTGACCAGTGATGTTCAGTCCGGTCCAGAACTCCTTGCGAAGTTCACGAATCTCTTCAATGGCCTTGGCCATCTCGTCGGCGGTACGGAAGACGCCCACGCCGCGGTAGAGAATCTTGCCAAGCTTCCGGTGGAAGTACTCGGGACCGTGCTCACCCTTGATGGACATGAGCGCATCAATGCGGCTCTGGGTCCGGTTCATGGCTTCCTTCACTGCTTCGTCATCCAGCGACAGCTTCTCGGTGCCGAGGAGCGGTGCCAGGTAGTTCGGAACGGTGTAGGGAAGAGTGAACCAGCCGTCAACACAAGCGGAGAGGAGGGAGTTGGCGCCGAGACGGTTTGCACCGTGGTAGCCCCAACCACATTCGCCGCCTACGAAGAGGCCCGGAATGGAGGTCATCTGGTTGTAGTCGCTCCACAGACCACCCATTGAGAAGTGGACGGTGGGGGCGATACGCATAGGAACCTCGTAGGGATCTTCTGCGACAGCATCCTTGTACATGTCGAAGAGGTTGCCGTAACGCTCTGCAATGGTCTCCTTGCCGAGACGCTCAATGGCATCGCGGAAGTCCAGGTACACAGCGTTGTGCAGGGGTCCTACGCCACGTCCAGCGTTAATTTCGAGGGACAGGGCACGGGAGGCGACGTCACGCGGAACGAGGTTACCGAATGCGGGGTAGCGACGCTCCAGGAAGTAGTCGCGATCCTCTTCGGGAATGTCGTTGGCAGGGCGTTCGTCTCCAACCTTCTTCGGTACCCAAATCCGTCCGTCGTTGCGGAGGGATTCGGACATCAGAATGGTCTTGGACTGCCACTCACTGTTCTTCGGAAGTCCCGTGGGGTGGAACTGCATGAAGGACGGTGAGGCCATGTAGGCACCGCGCTGGTGGGCGCGCCACGCGGCCGAACCGTTGGAGTTCTTGGCCAGGGTGGAGTCGAAGTAGACGTTGCCGTATCCACCGGTGCCGAGAATAACGGCATGTCCGGTGTGGGCACTCACTTCGCCGGTGACTAGATCGCGCATCACAACACCCTGGCAGCGTCCGTCCTTGATGATGAAGTCAAGAACTTCGGAGCGGGTGTGGAGCTTCACGGTGCCAGCATTGATCTGGCGCTGGAGCGCTTGGGCACCAGCCAGCTGCAACTGCTGTCCTGTCTGGCCACGGGTGTAGTAGGTGCGGGACACCTGCACACCACCGAAGGAGCGGGTGGCGAGGGTGCCGCCATACTCACGTGCGAAGGGTGCGCCAATGGCGTCCATGTGGTCGATGACTCGTACGCCTTCTTGGCCGAGGCGGTATGCGTCGGCTTCACGGCAACGGTAGTCACCACCCTTTACCGTGTCTTGGACGAAACGGTAAAGGGAGTCGTTGTCGACTTTGCGGGCGCGGGGCGAGTTAACGCCACCTTGCGCTGCAATGGAGTGGGCACGACGGGGAGCATCGTGGTAGGTGAAGGCCTCCACGTTGTATCCCAGTTCGCCCAGAGCGGCGGCTGCGCCGGATCCGGCGAGGCCGGTACCGACAACGAGAATCGTATATTTACGTCGGTTGAGGGGGCTGACCAGTTTAAAGTGGTCCATTGCCTCGTCCCAGGCTGTGGGAGTCGGGCTGTCTGGCACTTTGCCATCCAACACGTCACCAATTTTTACGCCCGGTACAACGGAGCTAGGGGCCACAAAGTCTTTGGCAGCCGAGGCAGAATCGGTAGTAGTCACTGCCTACGTCTCCTTTTCTTCTGTAGCTATAAAAGCTTCGGGAGCGGGGTGGTCTGGTATCCACACTGCTCTTTGGTTCTTCTGAACTCTTGTTCGTTAGAGGGCGCCGAGATAGCCCAAAGCTGCTTGGGCCATGCCGTCAAATCCCTGGTTAGGAACAGCGAGGTCGATCGGGGAGATAACTCCCGTGGACACACAGATCACAATGGCGAGGTTGCCGAGGCAGACCAGGCCAGCGATGATGCCACCAATAACAGCTAAGACAGCGCGTAGGCGTTGACCCGTGGCGCCAAAGTCGTTAGCAGTGGTAGCTACGCCATGCTCAATGTGGATAAAGAGCAAGATGACGGTAATCGCATAGAACACAGCCACAGCAGGTCTGTCGAAACTGGCGATCATATTGTTATATGCGTCGCCGTGTTCGAAGCCTGCGCCAGTCGCTCCAACAGTCAGGTCAAGAATGTGGAACACAATGAATGCGGCCACAATAAGACCCGTGCCGAGCATGAACTTGGCGGAAAGACCACGTGCGGTGCTTACCTTGCGAGGACCGCGACCATGTGCCTGGCGGCCACGCCACCAGAGCAGGATGCCTGAGGTGAAGTGCAGAACAATACACACAAGCAGAACGATGCGGAAGATCCAGAGGACTCCCTCATATCCCAAAAGTCCCGCAAGCAGAGTGCGGAGCCAGTGGGCGTAATCGTTCATTGCGTGGGCCTGCATACCAACTTGGTCTACTGAATAGCCCTTGCTGAGATCGAATTGACTAATGATGTACGGATCCTTGAACATCTTCAAGTTTCCGATCATGTGGACAAGCAAGAAAAGTGCAAAGACCCAACCAGTCAACGCCATGATGAATTTGGCGAGCCAGCTTGGGTAAAACGGTTTCTTGCGTATATGTGCGCGCTTTTCGGTGCCGGTCGTCGCCGCGCTGCGCTTTGCGACGGCGGTACTCTTTCCGGCCATGGAACCTCCCTTGTTTGGGTTTACCTACCCTCAACTCTAGCGGTTGAGACACCCGTCTCGAACCCCCCTGACGGCTTTATTTGCGCTGGTTAGGGTACCCTTACACGGCTTTTAAAACACCTTGACAGGGGGCTAAATCACAATCTTCGAGACACCATTTACACAACAGTTTTCTTGCGTAAATTAGGAAGGCATTAATTCGCTCACAATGAGCTTTAAACAAAAAGGCCTAGACCTGTCTGTTGTCAGGAGTTGCCGACTGGAGACGCAAAGATATTTCCGAAATTGGAAAGTAGGACACCGTTTTTCAGTCCCCTAAAGGACTTGGACAAGGCACCTAAAAGTGTCTTGAAAATTCCACCTATAAAATAACTTTACCCCCGCAATGTGACGAAAATCACCGCAGTTTTTGGAAAGAAATCGCTCTATTTAAGCAGATTAACCTTTCTGAACCGTTACAGGAGCCTGGTCGGTCAACTCGACTTCTTTACCCCAGACCTCGAACAACAACGGCTCATCGTCCTCATCACAGGACACCATCGACAACGTCACCTGCTCGTGGTCCATCTCCACCAGGACGTGTTCACCCCGAATATGAAGGCGATACTTCAACCCCTCCCACTCTTCTGGAAGGGCAGGATCAATCGTCAACCGGCCGTCATAGTCGCGATAACCACCGAAACCAAACACGAGAGCCGACCAAATACCACCACACGACGCAATATGCAGGCCATCTGCCGAATTTCCGTGCAAGTTACACAGATCTACATAAAGGGCTTGCTGGAAAAGCGGCATCGCCACATTGTGGTAGCCCAACTCTGCCGCCAAAATGCATTGCACCACAGCGGAAAGAGAAGAGTCGCCAGTTGTGAGTGGATCGTAGTAATCGAAGTCGGCCCGCTTCAGCTCCTCGGTGAACTCCACCCCGCGCAAGAAGAGCGCCAAGACCACATCCGCCTGTTTAATAACCTGGTAACGGTAAATCGTAAGCGGATGGTAGTGCAGCAATAGAGGCCGCTTGGGCTGAGCGTCGTCCTTATTCCAGATCTCGCGCTCCAAAAAGTGCGCATCCTGGGGGTGGATACCCATCTTCTCGTCGAACGGAATAAACATTGCGGAAGCAGCCCGCTTCCACCTGCCAATTTCTTCTGGCTGCAGCCCCACACGCCGCACCATTGCCTGGAAACTCTCATCATCCACGCGTTGCAACTGCTCCACCCATTCGGCAGCAATCCGCATGTTGTAGCGCGCCATCACATTCGTGAAAAGGTTGTCGTTTACTACCGTGGTGTATTCGTCAGGGCCGGTGACGCCATGAATATGGAGCTTCCCGTCCTTGCCGAAGAATCCCAGGTCCTCCCACAGCCGAGCCGTCTCCACCAAAATGTCGAGACCTTCCCGGAAAAGAAAATCCGAATCCCCGGTAGCACGTGCGTATTGCATTGTGGCATAGGCAATATCAGCATCAATGTGGTACTGCGCAGTACCCGCTGCATAGTAGGCGCTGGCTTCCTCGCCATTAATAGTGCGCCACGGATACAAGGCACCTTTTTGGTCCAATTCGACCGCACGCTCCCGCGCCTTCGGCAGCATCTGGTAGCGGAAACGCAAATTATTGCGAGCCACCTGCGGCATTGTGTAGGTGAGGAAAGGCATGACATATATCTCGGTATCCCAGAAATAATGCCCCGAGTAGCCCGACCCCGTCACCCCCTTGGCCGCAATGCCTAAATCCTCGGCACGCAGCGAGTTTTGGAAAAGCTGGAACAGGTTCCACCGGACTGCCTGCTGCACCTCCGGCTGGCCGGGAATCTCCACATCGGCATGCTTCCAGAAGTCCCCCGTAATCTTTTCCTGCTGCTCCAGATACTTCTCGGGACCGTGCTCCATAGCCCGGCGCAAAGTCCGATCCACCCGATCCAGCAGCTCCTGCGCAGACATGCGGCGCGAATCGTGATAGGTGAAAAACTTAACAAGCCGGATGGGTTCACCCGGGACAGCGCTCACCTGGTACTCCACCTTGGCTTGGTCAGCAGTGGAGGTGGAGGTGATATGGAAATCGTTCTTGGTGGAGAGTTCGTGCGTCGCACCGACTGCCAGTGTCATACCGGAGTGCGCGGTACGGTACGACAGTTTCACCGTCTCCCCCTCGTCTACTTGCAGCAGTGGGAGGAGGACCCGATTCGCAAAGTCTTCCGCCTGGCGCGGGTCGAAAGTGGTGTTGACGGAGTCGTCGGGCATATTGACACTGGCGACCCACCGGTCTGGGTCTTGCGTCGAGCCGAATTCATCCTGACCGTCTTGGCGGTTCAAGATTTGGGAAGACAGCACCACCGGGGCATGGTCTTCCGGTAGCACCAGATCGATGATCTCGATACCAAGGTGACGGTCGCTGAAAGACACCATCCGGGTGAAGTCGATGAGCACTTTTTTGCCGGATGGGGTACGCCACTCTAGGGAGCGGTTGAGCGTACCTTTCCGGAAGTCCAGGCTGCGTTCGTAGAAGAACAGATCGGCGGTGGAGACGCGCAGGGGTTCGTCATCGACATAGATGCGAATGGTTTTCGCGTCGGGGGCGTTGATGATGGATTGTCCGACGCGCGCCAACCCGTAGGCATCTTCCGCGTGGCGAATATCCCATGTTTCGTGGAACCCGTTGATGTAGGTGCCGTTCATGAAGGCGTCGCGGCCTTCTTCGGGGGTGCCACGAATGCCGATGTAACCGTTGCCGAGGCTAAAAATGGATTCCACGACTCCGAGCTTCTCCGTGGGTGGCTCGGTCTCGATCCATTTCCAGGGATCTACCGGGTGGGCGCTTCGGTCCACTTCCGGTGTGCCAAAGTAGCTGCGCAGGTTGGGACGATCCCGGTGCGGTCCGGTACTCGTAATTTGTTCTTCGTGAATGGTGGGTTCGGACATTACAACACCTCCGCGAGATCAGTAACGACGAGGTCGGCTCCCGCCTCCAGTAGTTCTTGCTCTCCAGTTCCGCGATCCACACCAATCACCAGCGCGAAGTTCCCGGCGCGTCCAGCGGCGACCCCGGAGGTGGCATCTTCCACCACCACACAGTCGGGGGCGGACAGTCCAAGCAGTTGTGCTGCGTGGAGGTAAGTGTCCGGTGCGGGTTTGCCCGGCAGGTTCTGGTCGATCGCAGTATTGCCGTCAACAATAATCTTAAAACGGGAAAGCAGTCCAGCGGCCTTTAGCACAGGCCGAGTATTGCGGGAGGGGGAGACGACGGCGTAGCGGATACCAAGCTTGTCGGCAGCGTCGAGCATTGCGACTGTTCCCGGATACGCGGTAATGCCCTCTGTATGGAGGGTCCGCAAGAATTCATCGTTTTTTTGGAGCCCGAGTTTTTCGACGACGACCGCATCTTCGGCCTCTGGGAGCGAACGCGACCGCAGCATTTCGCGCACTCCGTCCAGGCGGTGCCGGCCGTCCACGTATTTGTGGTAGTCCTCCAACGTGTAGGGAGCAATGTCGCGGCCTAGCTCTGCGGCGCGTTTTTCCAAGTAGGGGGCAAAAAGATTGTGCCAAGCACGTTTATGAATATCGAGAGTCGGTGTTATGACACCATCGAGGTCAAGTAATAAGCCCTGACATTCTTGCCAGTGGCCGGCTTTCAAAGGGTCTGCAGCGGTCGGTTTCTCGTCTGTAAAGAACTCACGGCTCATAGTTATAAGCATAACGACGGAAACACTAATAAGCTCCTAGATCTTGATTTCTATCAGCGCACGGTAAGTTATAGGGCATGACGGAGTCCAACAAGCCTAACCCGCCCTTCGTCCAGAAGGACATGGAGCGGCAAATTCCCCGCCGATGGAAGATCGCGCTCATCGTGACCGCGATCATCCTGGGACTCACCGTTTATCCCGGAAAATGGTTGAGTTCCCAGCCCCTGTTCGCCCTGCTGGTGGCGCCCCGCAGTCTCTGGATTGTGGTGTCACTCATTGCTCTACTTATCAGTGTCATTGTGTTCATGGTGCGCTGGCGCCGGCGACTGCCACGCCGCGTTGCATCCCTCTTCATGGCGATCACCATGGTGGCTGCCTTTGCGAACGTCATTATTGGTTGGGGCGAAGGTCTCCGCACTTTCCCACTCGACTCCGTCACCACCAAAGAAAAAGGCTATTTCGGCACGGACATTACCGTGATGTCCCTCAACACCAATGAGGGGAAAGCCAAGCCCCAAGACATCGCCAAACTGGGGAAGAAGGTGGGAGCGGACATTATTGCGCTCACCGAAATCGATCCCCAGGATGCCAAGAAGGTTGCCCAGCTCATGGAGGATGCCGGCACCCCAATGCAGGTTTTCGACTCGGTGGAAAGCACCCGCGCTGGCAATCCGAAGCGGGACAACACCTCGCTGCTTGTGTCGATCTACTTCGGCACCTATGAGGTGGATAAATCCATCACCCCGAACACCCACTTGGGTGCGGTCGCTGTTAAACCCGTGAGCTACGACGCCAACTTCCTGTATCTGCCCACGTTGGCTGCCGGACACGCATTCCCCCCGGGTGTCACCTCCACCCGCAAATGGCGCAACGATGTGTCAGAAATGTTGAAACTCTGCCACGATGCACGCGGTGGAAACCTCATTCTGGCGGGCGACTTTAATGCTGCTCCCTGGCATGGTGTGCTCTCCGATACGGGTGCCTGCCAAAGTGCCCTCGCTGCAGCCGATAGCGGATCGGTGGGAACCTGGCCCACCTACCTCCCCAAGATTCTGGGTATCCCGATTGACCACATTATGGTGTCGAAAACCCGCTGGGGCACAGTGAGCTCCACCCTCACCACAGTGCCGGGCTCGGACCACCGCGCCCTCTTGGCGAAACTCCGCTACGTCGCGATCTAAAAGAAGTGTCGATCTAAAGATTAATCATTGACCCCAGCACACCTTCGGCGGACTCTTTCAGTGCCTCCGAAAGACTGGGGTGGATGTGAACCGTATTCGCGATCTCCTCGGACGTCAGCTCCCAGCGCTGCGCCAACACATATTCGGCTAGCAACTCGGAGGCGTGCGGCCCAATAATGTGGGCACCCAGTAGCTCCCCATAGCGGCCATCCGCAATAAGCTTCACGAATCCTACTCCCTCCCCCAGTCCCTGGGCTTTTCCGTTGGCGCTGAACGGGAATTTGCTGACATTCACCTCCACCGAGGGGTCTTGTTCTGCCAGCATGTCAGCTTCTTCTTCGGTAAGCCCGAAGGAGGCGACCTGCGGATTACAGAAGGTGGCACGGGGCATCATGCGATAATCCTCAATCGGTTCCGTCTCCACTCCACCAATAGTGTCGGCCGCAACCACGCCTTGGGCTTCCGCGACGTGCGCGAGTTGGAGCTTCCCGGTCACATCCCCCACCGCATAAATATGGGGCACATTAGTGCGCAGATATCCGTCCACCGCAATTGCTCCCCCCTCGGTAAGCTGCACCCCCGTATTCTCCAAACCGTAGCCTTCGGTGTTGGGCCGGAAGCCAGTGGAGATCAAGCACCGCTCCGCGTAAATAGTTTCCGGAATGGAATCCTCCGGAATGTGGCCGTCCTTATCCGGCACCGGAGCAATATCAACTTCCACCCCATCACCCGTGGGTCGCACGGCCTCCGTCTTAAAGGATTTGCGAACAATAACGCCTAGTTTGCGGTAGTGCTTCAGGATCTCGGCGGACACTTCCGCATCCTCCCGCGGCAGCAGGCGGTCCTCATACTCCACCACCGTCACCCGCACCCCATAGTTGGCCAGCACATACGCGAACTCCATGCCAATAGGCCCCGCCCCCACAATAACGATGCTGTGGGGCAGCTCCGGGTTCAGGATGTGCTCCTCGAAAGAAACGATAGGGCCGCCTAATTCCACGTCGGGAAGGCTGGCTGCGTGGGCGCCGGTGGCGATAATGCAGTTGTCAAAGGTGTAGGTGACGGGTTCGGCGTCGTCCCGTTCCACTCGAATAGTGTGGTCGTCTTGGAACATGCCCCAGCCATGCACTTCCGTGATCTTGTTTTTGCGCATCAGGTAGTGGATGCCCTTGACGATGCGGGCGGAGACTTCACGGCTGCGCTTGTGGGCGACGCCGTAATCCATGCAGATGCCATCGGCGAAAATGCCGTAGTCTTCCGCATGGTGCATAACGGTATTGGCGATCTCGGCATTGTGGAGAAGTGCTTTGGAGGGAATGCAGCCTACGTTCAAGCAGATGCCGCCCCAGTAGCGCTCTTCTACGATAGTGACGCTCATGCCGAGTTGGGCGGCGCGGATGGCCGCGACATATCCGCCGGGTCCGGCTCCCAAGACGAGGAGGTCGGTGTGTTTGGTGTCGGACTCAGCACGGTCTGCGGACATGTCGTTCATCATGATTACGATCCTAGTTGCTCGGGAACCGATTAGGGAGCGTAAAGCACGGTAAATATGTTACTAATGTGGCATAAATTAACTACCGGGAATACACAACTGCGCATGATATCCGATAATCTAGTAAGGCACCGCTTATAATGCACCCGAGATCCCCCCTGCGATAAATAAAAAATATCGCACAAAAGCCCTAATGGAGGTCTTCAGATGGCAGACGAAGACAACGAGAACCGCATCTACACGCCCTCAGAAGCGTGGGCGGAACAGGAACACGTATACACCAATCCGTACACCTCGGAGACCTACACTGCCCGTGAACTGAACGAAGAACCCGTTCCGGATCCCACCGAATACAAGGAAGAAAAACCCAAGAAGAAGCGCCGCAAAGTGAGTGCTGCCGCGGTGGTTGCCACCATCTTGGTAAGCATCTTGGTGCTGGTTGTGGTGGGGTTTGGTACTTACCTGTTGGGGACACAGACGGGTCGCGCGGAAGGCTACAAATCTGGTTACGCTGCCGGCTCCAGCACCGTCATGGAAAGCGCCAATAGCGCCTTGAACGAACTACAGTCGCTCAGCTCCTCGTCCTCCTCCGTCTCCAGCTCGTTGAAGGCCATGCTGCCACTGGTTAATCCCTGCTCGGAGAAATACGGAAACCGCGAAGCTAGCCAAACCACCTGGGGGCAATACGGCTGGGGATGCAAATTCAGCACCGACGATGGCCAAAAATTCTCGGTTCTTATTGGGGAATCGAACCGGTCCAATGTTGGCAAACCGAAAGTGGAGCGGCGTCGCAACGGCCAAACTAAAGGCTGCATCGCCACTGGCTCCCCCTCCCAACAGCCCGCTTTTGGACTGACGGTGTGGGTTGCCGACTCCAAAGACAGCAACTCCTGCGACCTGGCTCGCAAAAAGTGGGTGCAAGTAGCCAAGGAAAGCGGCCGCTAAAGCTTTTTAAAATCCTCTCGGTACACTAACACTGTGCCGCCTTCTGCCTGGGCGGCGTTTTTGGGTGAGCGCAGAAAGAAGGTGGCAATGGCTCAGCCCCAGCAGTCTCCAGGACCACGGAAACCGAAACGGCGGTCACTTACCCGGAGCGGTTGGATCCCGGACTATCACGGTGCCTGGGCAATGGTTTTTGTGCCCATCATTTTGGGTATTGCGCTCAGCAATTTTCGGTTTGCGCAGATTTCCCTCTTCCTGTTGTGGATTGTGGGATATTTCTTCTACTTCGCCATGACCAAATGGTTCCTTGCCCGCAATAAGGAACCGTATAGCACGCCGGTGAAGGTCTATTTGCTGGCGACGGTCATCTTAGGTTTGACGACCATCTGGGCTGCCCCCACCCTGCTGTATTGGACCCCGTGGTTTGCGATTCTTATTGGCAGCACAGTGGCCCTTACCTATTACAGAAAAGAACGCACCATGGTGGCACGCGGAATTACGATTGCTGCTGGGGTGTTGACGGGTGCTGTTGCCTACGATTTGGGCACCTATTTTGCCCGCAGTACTTTCCGGTGGCTACCGGTACCAGTGGACTACACCATGGCGGCCACTCTGCCCGGTAGCAACTGGTACGGGACGGTGACGGGCTGGAACTGGATGTGGTTGCTGTCCCTGGTACTTTTCCTCTACTTTTTTGGCACGGTACCAGTGGTGAAAACAGTTATTCGGGCCCGCCGCAGCATTCCCCATCTGGTGTTCTCCATTGTGTACCACGTGGTGTTGGTGGCGCTGGCGTTGGTGAGTGCCATCTTCCACTGGACTGGCTGGGTGCTATTCGCGGTGAGTATCTTGCTGTTGGCACGCGCCACGTATTTCCCGCTCAGTATGCGGCTGCAAGGCAAACGCTGGACCGCAAAGGTTATTGGCATCACGGAGATCGTTGCGACCACTCTTGTAGTCATCGCATTGTTCTTGCCCTAGCAGGCTGCAAAACTACGTAGGCCGTAACAACGACACAGACGTAAAAGAGGGGCGCCCACAGGGGCGCCCCTCTTGTGTGAAGACAGACTGTTTTTAGCGCAGACTGTTTTCAGTAGAAGTAATTGAGTTAGAACCAGTTGAACCCAAAGAGTTGATCCCAGAAACGGTCAGAAGTGCTGACAACTACAGGATCATCGGAAAGCTGGGTGATTGCAGCTGATCCCACAACCCATCCCACCGGGCACGTGATGAGTGTAGTTGCAGCAACCACAATGGCGACCACCCAGAAAGCGGCACCGACCAGCATCAGGGGCCACAGGAAGAAGAAGGAAACGTAAACCAGCACGGCGCCAATACCAGTTAGTGCCGATGCAGCAACGAAAGAGATGGCTGCTCCCGCGACACATCCAAGTACTCCGCCGCCGTAGTAGGCCAGCGGATCACGGTTGTGTGCTTCGCGGGTCAGTTTTCCGTACTGTCCGAAAGCAGAATTCGGGTCGATGGCAGTACGCAGACGGTTCTGTTGCTGGCGTTCAGCAGCATTGAGTGTGCGTGTAACCCCGTTTTTAGCCTTCTCGAAGGTGACAGACTTGCCGTTGACAGCGACTCGAGCCGTCAAGGGGTAGAGGACGTTTCGCTGGGAGTCGTAGCCGCGGAGCGGGAGGTTAAGGAGAGCAGTGCCATCCGTTGCAACCAGTTGAAGAGACTGGGCGTCGGGGGTGAGTCGGACAGTACCACGATCGATGTACATGGTGTTGCCGTCGGTAGAGAAACCACCAACTGCGAACTTATCGGCGTATTTCTGGGCTACTTCCTGGAATTTTGCCGGGTCCTGGGGC
Organism: Mycobacteriales bacterium; assembly: GCA_012842085.1. Lineage (GTDB taxonomy): Bacteria > Actinomycetota > Actinomycetes > Mycobacteriales > Mycobacteriaceae > Lawsonella. Next base: position 49,707 of record DUTM01000001.1, read on the forward strand.
AAAGCCACTTCGGCAGCATTCGCGTTAGTGGCCTGTACACCGGTAAGTCCGACTGCCGTGACGACAGCGAGCGCCAGTGTCTTCAGCAGAGTTTTCATAACTCCTCCTTAATGGAATGTGGTCTTCATCACATTAAATGATTACCGTTCAGTAAGTGTTGTTTGATTGCTCTCAGCGTATTTTATTAATAAAAAAGTCCCCCACGCCAGGCTGGCATGGGGGACTTTACGTTTCAGGAAACGGTTGGTTTAGTACATTCCAGCCATTTCGTCCTGCGGAGGAGCAACCGGAGCCGGGGGCTCAGGCTTGTCGGCAATAACTGCCTCAGTGGTGAGGAACAGGCCGGCAATGGAGGCGGCGTTCTGCAGGGCAGAGCGAGTCACCTTCACCGGGTCGTTAATGCCAGCTTCCAGCAGGTCCTCGTAGTTGCCGGTATCGGCGTTGAGGCCTTCGTTGGTGGGAAGGCTACGAACCTTCTCCGCCACGACGCCTGGTTCGAGACCAGCGTTGAGAGCAATCTGCTTGAGCGGTGAGGAGAGAGCAGACCGCACGATGCGAGCACCGGTGTCTTCGTCTCCTTCAAGTTCAAGATCATCGATGGCGGATTCGCACTGCACGAGAGCAACGCCACCACCGGCGACGATGCCTTCCTCGACGGCAGCCTTCGCGTTGCGGACGGCGTCCTCAATGCGGTGCTTGCGTTCCTTCAGTTCCACCTCAGTAGCGGCACCAGCCTTGATGACGGCAACGCCGCCAGCCAGCTTGGCGAGACGCTCCTGCAGCTTCTCTTTGTCGTATTCAGACTCGGAAGCAGCCAGTTCAGCCTTGATCTGGTTGACGCGTCCTTCGATCTGCTCTGCGGAAACAGCACCGTCCACGATGGTGGTTTCTTCCTTGGTGACGACAACCTTGCGGGCGCGTCCCAGGATGGCGAGATCAGCGGTGTCGAGGCTGAGTCCAACCTCTTCGGCGATAACCTGGCCACCGGTGAGGATAGCCATATCCTGCATCATGGCCTTGCGACGGTCACCGAAGCCCGGAGCCTTCACAGCAACGGACTTGAAGGTGCCGCGAATCTTGTTCACGACGAGGGTGGAGAGGGCTTCGCCTTCCACGTCTTCGGCGATGATGAGCAGCGGTTTGCCGGACTGCATGACCTTCTCAAGGATGGGCAGCAGTTCTTTAATGTTGGAGATCTTGCCCTGGTTGATCAGGATGTAGGGATCTTCCAGTACTGCTTCCTGGCGCTCGAGGTCAGTGGCAAAGTATCCGGAGATGTAGCCCTTGTCGAAGCGCATACCTTCGGTGAGTTCGAGGTCGAGACCAAAGGTGTTGGCCTCTTCCACGGTAATGACGCCTTCCTTGCCAACTTTATCCATGGCTTCGGCGATCAGTTCACCAATCTCCTGGTCGCCAGCTGAAATGCCAGCGGTGTTGGCGATCTGCTCCTTGGTTTCTACCTCGGTGGCAGAAGCAAGCAGCGCCTTTACGACAACGTCAACGGCCTTGTCGATGCCGCGGCGGATACCCATGGGGTTGGAGCCGGCAGCAACGTTGCGCAGACCTTCGTGGACGAGGGACTGTGCCAGAACGGTAGCAGTGGTGGTGCCGTCACCAGCGACATCATCAGTCTTCTTGGCGACTTCTTTAACCAGCTCTGCGCCGATCTTCTCGTAGGGCTCTTCCAGTTCGATTTCCTTAGCGATGGACACACCATCGTTGGTAATCGTGGGAGCTCCCCACTTCTTTTCTAGTACGACGTTGCGACCTTTGGGTCCCAACGTGACCTTGACGGTATCTGCGAGGGTGTCGAGACCTCGCTCGAGACCACGACGGGCCTCTTCGTCAAATGCAATCATCTTGGACATAAGCTTTAATGTCTTCCTCTGTTGATGGGTTGACTTTGGCCGACACTGCCAAGCTGAAGCAGTTCCCGCGACGGACGACCGGCTGTGTCTGGACCGATCTTACTGTTCAGCTTTGGCACTCCCAGTGATTGAGTGCTAACTCTTTTTTAGCACTCGATGGGTGAGAGTGCAAGAAATGTATGGCCCCGGAAATTGCACTGAACACCCTCAAAATCCACTTATTTTTCACATAGTGATAATTATTTTCCATTTTCTATTGACATGAGTGAGTTAGCTCACTTATTGTGGTGTTCATGAATCTTCAGCGACATGTAGTAGCCCGCAGCCACCGTAGGGTCATCACCGACTAGCCCCCTACCGTGGCGGACAGCAGCGCTGGTCACTTCACCCCACAATGTGGCGTCGCCACTTCCCCGACCAGCAAAGGCTACTCATGTCCACCACAACCACCTATCCCACCAACGTCGCGACTTTTCTACAGCACGAAAAAGCGCCCCTCGTATACGGCCCCCTACACCTACTGAGTTTCCACACCAGCACCACCGGCTTCACCCGCAATACTTACGTTGGTCTTATTGACAAGGATGGCACCAGCAACTGCCTCATCGCCGAAGCGGCTGGACCCGTCCAAGCTCTTCTCCACATGTTGGATCAGCTGGGATACCGCCTAGAGATCGTCACCTTCCGGCAGCGCAAAATTACTCACGCTGGCCACACCCGCTACTTGAGTGCACTGGAAATCGACAATGGCCGCTTCACCCATTGGTCGCTTGGAGTGGGCGACACCAGCGAGACCAGCAGCCACCAGTCACTTATTAACGCAGCCAACGCGCTCCATGCGGCGCGCAGCTTCACCCCGGAAAGTTTCACCCACAAAGAAGGCGGTGACGGGGCCAACCTGGCTTCCGTCACCGCCTCCGAACTAGCTTTTAGGCGTCCTGCTTAGCGAGCTTGGAAGGCCACCACATAAGGTTGCCTCCCTTCTCAAACAGTGCTGGGATAATAAGCGTTCGCACCAGGAACGTATCCAGCAGCACACCCAGCGACACAATGATGCCGACTTGTGCCATCACAATGAGCGGCAGCACACCCAACACCACGAAGACTGCGGCCAGCACAATACCCGCGGAGGTAATGACGCCACCGGTGTAGGCCACCGCACGTACCATCGCCTCCTTGGTGCCATAGTCGGGCACCATCTGGCGCGCTCGCACCACCAGGAAGATGGAGTAGTCAACACCCAGCGCCACCAGGAACAGGAAGCTGTAGATCGGTACTGTCCAGTCGAGGGCAGGGAAGTCGAAAATGAATTTCGAGACAAAAGCACCCATACCGAAAGCGCCCAGTGCCGACAGTGTCGTCGCCACCATCATGAGCAGTGGCGCCAAGAAGGCCCGCAACACCACCACCAGCATGGCGAAGACAACCAGCAGCACCAACGGGAAGACGAGCTTCATGTCCGTCTTCGCGGCATTCGCTTGGTCCAGGGCTTTCGCGTCAGAACCACCCACATAAACCTCGCCACTGAAGGCGCCTCGCATATCGTCAATCACTTGGAGAGCTTCCGGGGTGCCGGGTTCATAATCAGTGAAAACATTCCAGCGCTGCCACTCGTCCTTCTTGTCGAGAGGATTCGGGGCAACCTGCTGCACGCCCTTCACACTCTGGAGGGTCTTTTGCAGCACCATCGGATTCACTTCGGTGGAGGCCACCACGTCAATACCAGAAGCAAAACCGGCCGGGTAGTGGTTTTCCAGCTGGTCCAAGCCAGCGACCGACTCAGTGTCAGTGGTGAACTGTTCGGTTTGCGACAGTCCATAGTTGGCGCTCGTCATGCCGAGTGACAGCAAAATGAGCAGTATGGTACCGGCGGCCAACACTGTGGTGGGGCGCTTGGACACCCAGTTGGCAACGCTGTACCACTTGTTGTCGGGAGCTTTCGCCTTGTTTTGTGCCTGCTCCGAATCCAGCTCCGCAGTAGCTTCCTCTGCCGAATCGGCAGGTGCGTCCTCGTCCGGTTTCGGGACGAAAGGCCAAAAGACCCAACGCGGCGCAATTAGGTAGGCGGCAGGCAGGGCTGTCAGGGTGGCGAACAGTGCGACCAAAAGGCCAATGGGGGCGCCTGCACCCAGGTTGCGAATATTGGGTTGGGTGGACAGCAGCAGCATCAAAATGGCAGCAACCACCGTGAGGTTGGATGCCAAAATTGCGGGGAGTGATCCCTTCCAGGCCTTCCACAATGCCCGTTGCTTATTGTGGTCGAGCCGCAGTTCATCCCGGTATCGGGAGGTCAACAGCAAGGCGTAGTTGGTTCCGGCACCGAACACCAGGACGGACACGATGCCGGCGGTGGAGGCGTCAAAGGAGTAGCCGGCCGCCTCCAACATATTGCCCGCCAAAACGGTGGCGACCCGATCCGCCACACCCACAATGAGGAGGGGAATAATCCACAGGATTGGGGAGCGGTAGGTCAAAAGAAGCAGCACCGCGACCACCGCAGCGGAAAGAGCCAAGAGTCGGAAGTCTGCACCCTCAAAAGCGTTCGCCGAGTCGGCCGCAAAAGCGGGACCGCCAGTGGTGTTCAGCTGCAGGGAGTCGGGCAGACCATCTTGCGCTGCCTCCCGCACCTCATCCACTACCGGGATCAGGTTGAAGCCATCGAGCTCCGTGGTGATGGGCACCAGGAACAGTATGGCTTTGCCATCCTTGGAGGGAATAAACGGCGGCATCCCCTGCGCGGCTTGCTGCTCCTCGGCAGCACCAATCTTGCGGTCGGTGGCCATCATGCGCTTATAGGCGGCCATGCCAGCAGCCTTGTCTGCGTCGGTAATCTCACCCCCGTCGGAGCGAGTGACTACCGCCAACATGGGGGCAGAACCACTAGTGGTATTTTCTGCCACAATCTTTTCGACTTTGGCGGATTCTGCACCATCCGGCAAGAAGGTCGGTGCACTTCCGTCATCCCCACTGGAGGGAACTCCAAAAATGATTCCGAAGGCGGCAGCAAGAGTTGATAATAGGACTACCTGCGCAAGGGCGACACGCTTTTTCTCCATAAGGCAATTATCGCAATGGATTCGGTTCCCCGCACCCAAAACCTAGAATTTCATGGGGTTTTGAGGTTCGCCTGTAGCGTATTATTGGTACTAACTTACGAATTGGCACTGAGTCGAGTTACCCAAACCTCCGGAGGAGGATTTTATATGGCCACATTGGCGTCCCTGACCGATTGGATGCGCACCAATATTGCCCAACAGGATGCGCAGATTTTTCAGGACCTAACCGAGTGCGTCGCCCACCCCTCGGTCTTTCTGGAAGACTCCGAAAGCTGCCTCAAGAGTGCTGAATGGGTGCAAGAAGCCTTCCGTGCGGTCGGGGTGGACAATATTGAGATTCGGGAAGCAGCTGACGGCTCCTACCCTCTTTTCGGTTATGTGGAGCCCGCTGCTGGGAAACCGACAGTGCTGCTCTACTGCCACCACGATGTGCAGCCTGCCGACGATCAACCCGGGTGGGAGACAGATCCCTGGGTGGTGACGGAGAAGAACAACCGCTGGTACGGACGTGGCACCGCCGACGATAAGGGCAACCTGGTGGCGCTGCTGGCCGCACTGCGGGCACTCCGCGAATGGGCACCCCAATCCGACCATCCCGACCACCCCTTCGGTGGGGTTGGTATCCGCATGGTGGTGGAAGGCTCGGAGGAAGCCGGCGGGGAGGGCCTCGACGATTGGTTGCAGAAGCACCCCGAATGGTTTGCCGCCGATGCGATCCTGATTGCGGACACCGGCAACGTGGCCGTGGGCAAACCCACTATCAACATTTCGCTGCGCGGCGTCGCCATGTTGACCGTGAAGCTGCGGACATTGCGCTCCCCCGTCCACTCGGGACAGTACGGTGGCCCGGCGCCAGATGCCCTCATGGGGCTCATTAGCATGTTAGCGAGCTTGCGCGGAGCCGACGGCGGCCTCACTATTGACGACCTTCCCGCCGACCAGGAATGGGATGGCGTGCAGTACAGCCCGGAAGAGTTTGCGTCCGACGCTGGGGTGCTGCCGGGTGTTGAGCTCTGCTCCGCAGGTACCCCCTCCGAAATGGCGTGGGCCCGCCCCACAGTGACCATCACCGGCCTGGATGCCACCCCGGTGAAGAAAGCTATTAATGCGGTGCCGGCGGAAGCCGCTGCCGTCATCAACCTGCGCGTTCCTCCCACAATGGATCCGCGTGAGGCGCAAGAAAAACTGATTGCCCACTTGCAGAAGCGCGTGCCGTGGAATGCGCAAGTGGAGTTCGAGGACGGCGGTGTGGGCTCCCCGTACATGGCGGACACTAGCGGAACTGCGCACCAAGGAATGGTGGAGGCGTTGGCTGCCGCCTATGGGCAAACCCCCGAGGATGTGCTCATGAGTGGTGACGGTGGCTCCATCCCCTTGTGTGGTGCGTTGAAGGCCGCGCACCCCGATACTCAGCTGGTGCTTTTTGGGGTGGAGGAGCCGCTGTGCGGTATCCACGGCCCCAATGAGTCGGTGGATCCCACGGAAGTGTCTGCCATTGCGACGGCTGTGGCGCTGTTCCTAGCTTCCTTTGAGGGATAACAGCGAGCGCGGCAAGTAGCTAAGTTCAAAGCACAGAAGGGCTCCCCACGTCACTCGTGGGGAGCCCTTCTGGGTGATGTATCTGGGTTATGAAGCTGTAGGTTCTAGTCGTTGGCCAGAATAACAACCAGGTCTTCGTCCTGGTCTTTCAGCCAATCGGGGCGCGGAGCAGCTGGGTATCCCAGTTCCTTAGCAGCCGCTTCGCCCGCAGCCTTCATCTCGGGGTTGTCCTTGTAGAAGACGGTGGAGCGCTCCAGCGCGCCACATTGGCCTTCCGGACAGTTGGCGGGGTCGGACTGGCTAGTCCAGCCGGCGTCCTTCAGCTTGTCGGCGGTACGGCCAGCGAACCCTTCCTTAGTGGTGTTGTTGAGGACGACAACGCGCACCTTCGCCTTGTCGAACTCAGCCTTGGGTTCTTCCTTCTTCTCCGTGGTGGTGGCGGCAGGTACCGAGGAGCTAGTCGTCGGTTCCGTCAACACCTCGACTTTATGCCGTCCGTTATCGACAAGCATAAAAATACCGATTACTGCGCAGACCAGTGCGGCAGCAATAAGTACCATCGCGAGCGCCCGGTACGGGAAGCCCGCGGAGTCACGTTCAATGGGATCCTGTTGTTTCTTCATGTCAGACACACCGTCAGTTTACCGATAAATCTCCAGGAAGTATGCAACATACTTGCAGGAGCGTGTTTTTTACTTGCGTCGACGCTTTTTCTGCTGGTTCCGCGCGCGCGAGCGAGAGTCCCGCACTCGGAGCAGCCGCCGCACCAAACTCGGGTCAGCTTCCAGCGCCTCCGGTTTATCCAATAATAAGTTTAACCGCTGGTAGTAGCGGGTCGCATTCATACCGAACTGGGTTTCAATAGCGTCCTCTTTGCTGGCTGCATAACGCCACCAACGCCGTTCAAACTCCAGCATTTTCCGTTCTTCATCCGTAAGACCGGAACCGTCACCGCTTTCTGTTGTTACTTCAGTCACGATGAATCTAGCTCGAGTTCTCCACGATGACTTGCTTCACGTGCTCCGCATCATTGGGAACATCCAACACGCGGCGCGGCAAGTCCTCAATACCCTGGAAGCGCTCCGGGATTTCCGGTTGTTCCCCGGTTGCCTCCTCGATGGTTTCGGAGAATTTCACCGGCAGTGCCGTCTCAAGGCAAACAATCGGAGTGTCCACCTCGTTGTTGGCTTTCAGTTCACGCGCCACCTTCACACCGTCCGCGGTGTGGGGGTCGATCATAACGCCGTCGTCTTCCCACGTGTGGCGAATCGTGTCGAGGCGATCCTGGTGGGTGGAGCTGCCGGACATGAAACCGTAGTCACTGACGATGCGCTCAAAAGCGGGATCGTCGGAAAGATCAAAGTAGCCCTGCTCATTCAGTTGGCGGCCGAACAGATCCGCCACCCGTTCGGCGTCGCGTCCCAGCAGGTCAGCAATGAAACGCTCAAAGTTGGAGGCTTTAGAAATGTCCATGGAGGGGCTGCTGGTAGCGAGGGTTTGGGCGGCACTGCGCACCCGGTAAACACCCGTGCTGAAGAACTCGTTCAGCACATCGTTTTCGTTGGTGACGACAATGAGCCGATCAATAGGTAGTCCCATGCTGCGGGCGACGTGCCCGGCGCAGACATCACCGAAGTTGCCGGTGGGGACCGCGAAGCTCAGTTTGGTGTCGTACTGTTCGGCGGGCGCGACACCGTCGGTCATGCGCAGCCAAATGTAGATGTAGTAGACGACTTGGGCGACCAGGCGAGCCCAGTTGATGCTGTTGACGGCGCCGATGCTCCAGGTGCGCTTGAACTGGAGGTCGGAGGAGACTGCTTTCACAATGTCTTGGCAGTCGTCGAAAACACCGTCAACCGCCATGTTGATGACGTTGGGGTCGTCGATGGAAAACATTTGGGCCTGTTGGAAGGCGGTCATGCGGCCGCGGGGGGTGAGCATGAAAACGCTAATGCCGTCGCGGCCACGCATGGCGTATTCGGCAGAGGAGCCGGTGTCGCCGGAGGTGGCGCCCAGGATGTTGAGCACCTGACCGCGGCGTTTCAGTTCATATTCGAAAAGTTCACCCAGCAGCTGCATCGCCATATCTTTGAAGGCGGCGGTGGGGCCGTAGGAGAGGCCACCCTTGTAGATGTCGTCTTCCAGGTGGGTGACGGTGACGATCTCTTGTTCCGAGAATTTCGGGTAGCTGTAGGCACGGTGGGTGAGGTCGGCGAGATCATCCGCGGGGATGTCGTCGATGAAGAGCTGCAGCACCTCGGCTGCGAGAGCCGGATAGCCACCGTCGGCGAGGGTTTTTCGCCAGCGATCCAGGTCCTCGCCGGTGATGGTGGGGTACTCTTCCGGGAGGAAAAGTCCACCGTCGGGGGCGAGCCCTTCCAGCAGAATGTCGGAGAACTTTTGCGGGGTACGTTTGGGGTCTCTTGTTGATATATAGCGCACGCTGCCATTCTAGCCGGTACCTGCAGTTCCAGCGAAAGTGGGGGGTTCGCGACTAGGCTGAAACTATGACTGTGCACCCCATTGTTATTGCTGGCGATCCGTCAGTAATACCTTCCGACAAATCCACCGGCTCCGTAGGGGTCG
>DUTM01000075.1 GCA_012842085.1 Mycobacteriales bacterium
AGAAGTTGCCCAGGGCAACGCAATAATCGTTTGATATGTCAGACAGAATCGCGGCAGTCTTGGCATTCAGGTCACGATAGCAGTACGTCGCGGCTATAGTAGCCTGGAACGGGTCAATGAAGCAAGCTCGGAATACGTATTTCTTTCCTTGAGTTGTCAGTGGGTTGGTTGTGGTAGGCCCGATGATAGGAACTTCCTTCTTCTCACAGACTTCGCCTGCTGCAAGCATACTCCCGCTGATCATGGGTCCGATTATCGCGACAACGTTGTCTCTCTCTATGAGTCGGGATGATGCGTTGGCTGTGTCTATCTTGTCAGACTTGTTGTCCAGCACACTAAATTCGATGGGTCTTCCTAGTGCCTCAGGCTTTACAATTTGTGATACGATGTTGATGCCTTCCCATGCTGCTTGACCATAGGCAGCAACTTGTCCTGTCATCTCCAGGTTGCAGCCTATGACTATGGGTTCAGGTGCTGCAGAGTGCACCGCTACCCCCAGTGAGATGAGGATAAGAGCCACGACAATACTTGAAAGGAGTCTTCTCACTGCTCACTACCTCCTTGTCCCGGATAATAATATTCTTCTCGGGCTTCTCGTCCGCGGAACATTTCTTTTGGTTATGTATCAGTCCTCTGTTTCACCTCCTATGGTACAGTGGGTTGGATTTTACTCCTGCACCTCTTACACTTGAGACTCATTTCCCTCACCAATGTGCTGTACCATGGTTAATTCACCATTTGTGGCACAGGCTTTGTCCGAATGGCGGATCTAGTATCTATACATATTCAGCACCAATAGTAAGAATCCTTCATACAATTCTGACAATGGCGCAATTGCTTAACTTATTTTGTAAGGGTTTGCAGGGGTTAGTGGAGAGTATACCTTCTTTGGAGGTCATAGACTTGAGATATCCATAATTGCAGAAAATCTCAAGTTTCATAAATTGACTTTCCCGGAAGATGGGGAGATATCAAAGAGGATAGGTTATGATGGGTATTTGGCGCGTGCGCCTCCGATAAGCTTTGGACGAGTTCTGGCAAAGGTGAGATGGGCGTGGCCGATGGTACCAATATCAAGGCGGACAGGAACAGCTACTCTCTTGAGATGCATGCCTATTAATGTGTCTCCTATATCCATTCCGGCATGAGCGGATATGCTTTCTACTACAACAGGAGCTTGAAATTGCTTCATGGCCACTGTTGCCAGGGCTCCACCGGCATCCTGATGGGGAATGACAGTAACTTCCTCCAGTCCGTACAGGTCTTTGCACTCCTTCTCTACTACTAAGGCCCGATTCAGATGTTCACAACATTGGATAGCCAAGTATAGGTCATATTTATGTGCACATTGCAGTAACCCGGCCATTATAGCTTCTGCCACATCCATGTTAGAAGCTGATCCGATTTTCTGTCCCATGACTTCACTGGTGCTACATCCAACTACGACTATCATCCCGGGTTTCAAATCTGCTATATCCAGTAATTTATTGAGAACTTTCCCGGTGTCAACGGTCAATGATTTCAAGTGCATCCATGGCATCCCCTTCCGTATGCTAGCTATTTGAATTATATCACTTAGAGTTCCATTCATGCTCCAATATGGCGTATAAAAGGGAGTCGCGCCACTTCTTGCCTATCAGTTTGTTCTCTCGAAGCCGGCCTTCAGGCGTCATGCCACATTTTTCAAGGACCTTGGCTGACGCTACGTTAAGCGGGTCACACGTGGCGAATATCCTGTGCAACCGTAGCTGAGTAAATCCGAAGCAAATCAGTCTCTTGGCTGCTTCTGTGGCATAACCTTTGCCCCATGAATCCCTGCTGAGACAATAGCCAATAAACGCTTCGCGATTATGAGAACTTGTGACATAAAGGCCGCATCCTCCGATAAGACAATCTTCAGGCCCGGTTACTATTGCCAGATCAAAATGCCTGCGAGGTTTGTCCTTCTGAATCGCAATAGCCATGCGAACAAAATCCTTGCTTTCTTCGGCAGTGTTCGGCCCCCACTCCATAAACTTCACCACCTCGGGATCAGAAGCGTACATATGGACTCTTTGCCAATCCGACATCTTGAAATCGCGTATCGTAAGTCGATTAGTCGTCAGAGATAAGCTTGGCACCACAGAATGCCCCCTCTATTCGGCTCATTGTGCTTTCCTCTTCTTTGCTTTCATTGTTCTTGCAAGTAAATTCTTCATAACCAGGGTTATTCCTCTGCATATAGAGAATATCCGTTACCTACATATATTGCCCCTTTTGCCTCGGGATGCTATATGTTTGTGCTGCTTTGATATGAAAATGAAAGGAAGAAGAGACCTGAACGAGTTCCAGGCCTCCTCTTCATTGTCGGTCAATTGTCAGAATCTAAGTTGCGAGTCTATAGATGTTATTGCATATTAAATCGCCAATTTCGGAAGTAGTTGCGCTTCCACAGAAATCCGCCAGTTTCAGTCCATCACTTAAGAGGGTTTGCTCAATTGCTGAGAGAAGGAGTTCTCCCAGATCCTGATATCCGAAGAAGTCCAGCATTAAGGCGGCTGACCATATCGTTCCAATAGGATTTGCTATGCCTTTACCTGCAATATCAGGGGCCGAACCATGTATTGGCTCAAACATTGAAGGATATTTCTTCTCAGGATTCAGGTTTGCGCCTGCTGCTAAGCCAATGCTTCCCTGAATCGCTGCTCCTTCATCTGTCAAAATATCTCCAAACAGATTCGTCGCTACCACCACGTCAAACCATTCCGGTTGAGTTATTACGTACATAGCTGCTGCATCCACATGAACCTGAGTTGCCTCAATGTCAGGATACTCTGCTGCAATTTCATGGAACACTTCGTCCCAAAAGACCATGCCATGATTGCATGCATTTGATTTCGTGATAGACACTACCCGTTTTGCTTTGTTTCGTTCTTGAGCCAATTCAAAGGCATATCTAACTACTCTTTCTACTCCGGTGCGTGTGAATATATTGCTTTGTACTGCGACTTCAAAAGGTGTTCCAACATGGACTCTGCCACCGACTCCTGAATACTCGCCTTCAGTATTTTCACGAACCACAACGAAGTCAATATCTTCAGGTCCTTTGCCAACCAGGCGTCCCGGCACGCCTCGGAGGAGCTTTATTGGACGCAGGTTTACATATTGGTCAAAGGATTTACGAATCGGGAGCAACAACCCCCATAGGGACACGTGGTCAGGCACGAGATTGGGTGCGCCTACTGCTCCTAAGAGAATTGCATGATAATCACGAAGTGCGCGGAGACCATGCTCATCCATCATACGCCCTGTTTTCAGGTAATAATCACAACCCCATGGAAATTCAGTAAACGTAAACGACAAGCCTCCATGAACTTCAGAGACAGCTCTTAATGTTTTTATGGCTTCCGGAATTACTTCAGGGCCAACACCGTCACCTGGAATAACAGCAATATCTAGTTTATTCATAACAATCCTCCAAGCTTACGGGCGCCTTAATTAGGTTACTGAAAGATCATTCCTTTTGGTAGAGGCACATTTAGCGCTCTTGTAAATACCAGGTAAAAGAGCCCGATTTCAACTGCTGCGATAAATATGGAAGTGGTTAACGTGTTTGGTTTCAAAATGGACGGTTCAACCAGAATCATCAACAAGGTAAAGAATAGAACGCTTGAGAGATAAAAACCTAAGAAGCTAATACAAACCATCCAGCCAAACAATAAGAGTATGGCAAGCCCTACTTTTTTGAGTTCACGAGTTTCTGCGAATTCCACTACCCTTGGGTTTACCCAACTCCGAATAAGGAGGATAGCAGAAAGGACGACTAGGGCCCATGCGACAGCCTTAGGGAAAATACGACTATAGGATGATGGAATGTCCGAAAACTGAAACGCGAAGATCAGCACGACTACGAACATTAAGATAGCTGCAATTCTGTCAGCGTTATACATTAAGGCCCTCCTCTCTACCGGGGCGCTTTGCCTTTTGCTTTGAAACTAATGGCCAGAACAAAGAGAGAGCTGAAAGGGCAATTAATAAGATGGACAGCGGCCGAGTGAAAAATATGGTCCATGGTATGGGTAAGGCTTTTGACATGAGTATGGATTGAACAAAGCCTTCTTCAGCTAGGGGTCCAAGGATGAGCCCCAGGACAACAGCTCCGCTGTCAATTTCAAGCTGCCTAATTATGTAGCCTACTGCACCGAACGCAAGCATAATGAAAACATCTGCCATGTTATTCCGTATGGCATAAGAACCAATGATACTCAAGAAGACTATTGACGGGACAAGAATTCTCACAGGCAATCTGGACAGAAGCTCATTTAGTCCCGTACCTATGGCAAGTCCGACTACAAGCATCATTAGTGTGGCGATAAGGAGGGAGAAGACGAACCCATAGGTTATGTCTGCATGAACTGTAAAGAGCTCCATTCCCGGCCTAAGGCCATGGATTAGAAGAGCGCCATAAATAACTGCAGCGGTTGGAGTTCCCGGGATTCCAAGGGTAAGAAGGGGAATCAGTCCTCCGCCTACAGTGGCATTGTTTGCGGCTTCTGTGGCAATAACACCGTCAATGATGCCTGTGCCGAATTTCTCAGGATGTTTCGATGCACGCTTTGCTTCGTTATACGCTATTAGATTTGCTATGCTGCCACCTGCTCCGGGCATGATGCCTACCACAGTGCCTACTATGCTTGATCTTAAGAGGTTGAGCCTTTGCTTTAGGACTTGTCTTGTGGTTGTTCCAATGATGCCCTTCGCTTTCTTGGGTTTTAATCTTTCCAGGTCCTCTGCTTTTTGGACTATTAAGGCTAAGACTTCCGGTATACAGAATAGTCCAATTAGTCCACAAATCAGTTCTATGCCGCCTTGCATAGCCGGTATTCCGAAGGTAAATCTCACGTCTCCACCTACCGGCGAGATGCCGATCATGCTTAGCAGAATACCGAGACATCCCCCAATAAACCCTTTGAGGGCTGACTTAGATGAAAGAGTCGAGATTATTGTGATGCCAAATACGCTCACCCAGAAATATTCAGGTGGGCCGAATTTAATGGCGATGGCGGCTAGCGGCGGAGCCAGGAGTGCAAGTGCGGCTACGCCGACAATGCCACCTATTACAGAGGCTACCGTTGCTGCAGCTATTGCTTCTTGGCCCCGTCCTTGTTTGGCCATGGGATAACCGTCAAAGCAAGTCCCAATTGAAGACGGAGTGCCCGGGGCATTGACAAGTATGGCAGAAAAAGCTCCACCGTATATGGCAGCCATATAAATGGCGCCGAGTGTTGCGAGTCCGGAAAGGGGTGGCATTGTGAACGTAAAGGGCACGATTAGGGCAGTAGCCATTGTAGCAGTGAGTCCGGGCAGTGCTCCTACTATAAGGCCTCCTACTGTACCCGCAAGCATGAACAACATATTGGTTGGGGTTAAGACTTGCACTATTCCACTAAGTATTGGGTTCATACCTCATCCTCCAATCCCAACACGATGCGAGTATAAGACTTTGATTCCGGAGGGGAGGGCAACTTTGTGCCCTACCCTCGTGTGTTAAATGTATTGTTGTTTCAGTTTCTACTTAGCTATAGCGCCGAGTTCCTCGAGGAGTTCAGTGTAGTAAACCGTCCTCTCGCGGACGTGTTTTTCATACTCTTCAGGTCCGAGGTATATCATCTGGTAACCCAGTTCTTCCATTTTCTGCTGGAACTCCGGATTACGGTTGACCTTATCAAAAGCCTCTGCAATGATATTCACGATTTCATCAGGGGTTCCAGGAGGCACAGAGACGCCTCTGTAGCAGCCTTCCACAAGGTCATATCCACATTCTTGGAAAGTAGGGGCGTCCGGGCAAACCGGTGATCTCTGATCAGAAGCTGTTGCGAGCACTCTCATCTCAGGGTGCTGTCCGATCATGCTTGTATAAGTCATTAGTGCTGAGACGTGTCCTCCGAGCAGGGCGGGCACGGCAGCGCCTGACCCGGTGAAAGGTATGTAGGTTAGTTTGATATCTGCCAGATGTTCGAGTTCAATGGTTGCAAGGTGCCCTGCAGACCAGCTGGCGCTTCCGCCGACTGTAACTGCTTCAGGGTATTGTTTAGCGTATTCTACGAATTCTTCCAGAGTTTTGAACGGGCTGTCTTGTCTGACTGCGAGGACGTTTGGTGTGAGTTCAAAGCAATACGTTCGTTTGAGTTGCTCAGTTGTGTACCCGGCATCTTTTCGCTGTAGTGGTTGTACTATGGTGTGTGGAAGGTTATCTCCGGAGATGGTATATCCATCGGGTTTTGACCGTACGAGTTCGGACCATCCGACTGCGCCACCGCCACCGATTTTATATACGATGACTACCTTCTGTCCCAGTGCTTCTTCCAGGTACTTATGCTGCAATCGAGCAGTAATGTCTGATTCGCCGCCAGGGTTAAAGCAAATGATATAGTTGACAGGCTTTTCAGGGAACTTGTTAGAGGCGAGTGTCGAAACGCTAGTTCCCATCATAATAACAACCAAACAGAGAATGGCAACCTTCGATATTCTCTTCACCACTTCGACCTCCTCTAATAATGTGGTATCATAGGGATTCAGTTCTATCCGGCTAAATCTATCGCACCACCTCCAGCAATGGAACAATGGTACCTGCTTTAGGCATGACAATGCATTTATGATCCGGGCCGTGTTTAGCTCGAACATATTGGAGAGCTTGCTCCAGATCTTTAGCAGGTGTGAAGAACACTCTCCTGACAATGTCGTCATCGAGACCGGATACAAGGACTATTTCCTTATTCTTTGATACTTTTGCCAGGCTATATGCTTTATGACCACCCAGTTCAAATCCGGATGAAAAGCGCATCAAGACATCATCCGGTGATTTGGCTTCAAACATCCAATTCTCAAAGGTTGGCTCTCCCAATCCCTCGGGACATTCAGCGAGGATAATAATTGTTCCGCCAGGTGCTGTAGCTCTGGCGGCGTTGTCAATTGCCTTTTGGGCTTGATAGACATTGATGTCTTTCGGATAGCCGCCGGCACAGGCGATTACCACATCGGCAAGCTCATCTATATGGGTGACAAATAGCTCTCGTCCGATTTCTACTCCCTCGAGCCAAGCTTCTTCTACATCCCCTGCCACTACTTCTACAGCACGACCATGGCTATCGGTTACGATATTGACCATGAAGTCCACACCAACTTTGCGGGCAGCGTCTATCATTTCCAAATGAACAGGATTGCCGTCCAGATTGCACGTCCTTGCCTCTTCGGACGCCATGAGAGCGTGGTTGTGTTTTATGGTTTGACGTCCTGATATACCTGGCAAGATAGATTTACGGCCTCCTGAATACCCGGCAAAATAATGAGGAGCGATTACACCGGTTACTATCACGAAATCTGAGTCCACGCAATGACGATTAACATAAAATTCTGTGCCGAATCTTAACGTACCCATGTAAACTAAGTTATCTTCTTCATCACAATTATGGTTTATTACCTCATAAGTATCGACTAGTTCGCTCCCCACAACTGTCCGAATTTCGTCTACGGTCATCTCCCTGTGAATGCCGGTTGCAATTAGAAACTTTATGCCTTCTATTGGAACATCTGCCATATGCAGTTCTTCCAAGATAGGAGGTAGGATATCTTCATATGGTGTTGGTCTGGTAATATCGTTAATGATGATTAGAACGTTTTCGGCGTTTTTCTGCTTGATTTCATCTGCCAAGCGATGCTTGCCTGTTGGGTGTTGAAGTTTCAGAGAGACTTCGCTTGAAAGGTTAGCTAAAGGGTTAATACTGCGGCCGCTGATAACAGATGCATTCTCAAGTTTACTCAAATCAAGAGTAATGTGAGATTTACCGTAGTTAAGTTGGACGTGCATTCCTTGGCACCCTCCTCAATTTGCGGTAGTCCGGAGTATTCTTCGATTATAGCATGTGTTTGTATCAAGACCTGTTACAAGATGTGCGCTGTGTGTTAGTAAATGACGTAGTAAATAGTGCGGTGTAATATTTTCTAGATTGAATGATGTATTTTATCTATTGCACTTTAGTTGATGCAAGAGTCATGCCAATTAATAGGCAATGCTCACAATAGACAGCTTGCAGGGGGAAAGAGAGGCAGCGGGGAGTTAGCATGTTTGAATGAGATACGCAAAATGTTGCAAGGCTGCGACAAGCCTATTCACAAATGAAACATTTTCAATTTGTGATTACTCATTTTGCAGTTTCCGCCATAATGTACTCCGACTAATGCCAAGGGTACGGGCTGCCTCACCCTTATTCCCTCCTGTTGATTCCAAGGCTTTCAGAATTGCTTTCTTCGTTGTTTTGTCTACAATATGGTTAAGAGGTTCATTCGTGGTGTCTAAGTTGTCAGGGGTGTGATATAGATCGTCGGAAAGTACGGTCAACATATCTTGCTTTGTGACAGGACCGTCTTGGTAAAGGACTATACATTTCTCTACTGCATTTCGTAGTTGTCTGACATTTCCAGGCCAGTCATAAGTTGAGAGGAGAGAAAGGGCATCATTAGTGAAGCCCTTAAAGGGTATTCCCATATCACGGGAAATCGCATCTGAGAAGGCTTCCACTAGTAACGGAATATCCTCCAATCTCTCACGTAACGGAGGTAGAATAAGCTTTAGCACATCAAGGCGGTAATAGAGATCTTCTTGAAAATCGCCTTGATGCACCAGCTTCTTTAGATCCTTATTGGATGCTGAGATTATCCGTACATCAACCGGAATGATTTTGTCGTCTCCCAGCCGCATTACTTCTTTTTCCTGGAGCACCCTAAGGAGACGACCGTGGAGCCTTAAGGGTAAGGCGCCTATTTCATCGAGGAATATGGTGCCTCCATGGGCCAACTCGAATAGGCCGGGTTTACCTCCCTTTCTTGCTCCGGTAAAAGCGCCTTCAACATATCCAAACAGTTCGCTTTCAAGAAGGTTTTCAGGTAATACTGCACAGTTGACAGCGACAAAAGGACCGTGTTTTCTCGAACTGTTATTGTGAATGCTTTGCGAGAACAGTTCTTTTCCTGTACCCGTTTCCCCCATGATGAGCACTGTTGAGTCTACTTCAGCAAAGCGTCCGGCCATGGCAATTGTTGTCTGCATGCAGTCGCTTTCTCCGATGATATCACTGAAATCAAATCTTGCGATATGGCCATGGGAGTATAGTCTTCTACGTAGATTTTTCTCAAGGTTTTCAAGTTTACTGACTTCTTGAAAAGTGACTACTGTGCCTGTGCAATTTTCATCAACTATGATGGGCACAGAGGTAACGCTTACTAAGGTCTCATTTACTCTTAAAATCTCCGGATGTTCCGACCCATTGGCATAAGCGGATCTCCTTGTGGAGTGTATTTTGGGGATAATCTTCGTTACGCGTTGGCCTATTGCATCTTCCCTTCGAACTCCGGTCAGATTTTGCATGGCTTTGTTAAAAACGGTTATTCGTTCTCTGTTATCAAACGATACAATACCGTCTGATACACTATCCAGAATCAGCTTAACCCGTTCAGCCTTAGCGTTTTCCTGTTTCTTTACTTGCAATACTCGTATTGCTTCATCAAGCGCGTGTCTTATGGCTTCCGGCCCTGACTCGATGAGCACAGCGTTAATTTTTAGTTTCTCAGCGGTTCTTACTGTTATGACACCACCGATTAGGGCATCCACGCCATGTTTTATGGCGCTCTGGACTTTATCCTCAATTTCATTGGGAGATTCCAGCAGAAACTCTTGTATGGTAGCTCCCAATACTGCCTCCAAGGTGCTTGCGCCTAAGACCATGTTTTCAAAACCGATTACGCCTATGCGTGGACCGAATTCTTTGGCTTTGGCCATGGCCCGGACTACATCGTAGGCTGTTACCCTGATTTCGACTACCGGTAGGCTTAACTCAGGAGCATTTTGGAGTACCAGTGCTGTACCGCCACGACTGACAAGGACTTGTATACCTTCAGATTGCAGTTGTTTGGCCACGTCGATGGCATCGCCTAATAGACCAGTTTGTATCTTCAAATCCATATTTATCTTTCGGGCTGTTTCCGCTGCAATAGATGCCAGACTATCACATGGCGCAATGAGGGCAATTTGTGTCATTGAGTTCACCTCATGACAAGTAAATGTAGCTACCTACTTCCTTTGTTTTATCCGCAACATGTGTCATCAAAAGGAACGATGTTTGCTTGTTGTTTTGACTTCGACATGGGAGTTGTTTGTCCTCTATGGGATTGAGGAAAGGAAACAGTACGAATCCGGCGAAGATAAATAAGGTAACCATAAAGAGTGTAGGGTGATATAAATGGCTAAATCCAATAGAATTGAATCGATGCACAAGAAAGGTACGCTATATATGCAAGAAGGAAGATTCAGAGAGGCTGAGAGGGTATTCAGAAAAGCAGCAATGATGAATCCTAACCCTACTTCCCTCAATAACTGGGCGGAATGCCGATTTCATATGGATGACTACGAAGGGGCAATGATAATTCTTAAGCCCAACCTGGAAAGTGATACGATCCAGCCATTTGCTCATGCTCTTGCTGCTCAAGCCCTTCTGGCTCTTGAAAGGAAAGACCAGGCTGAAGCTGAGCTTAGTCAGGCGGTTGATGACTATGAGAAAGGAATGAAAGCTCAACTGAAATTCGGTGCAGTTGACGCAGGGTCTTGGGCCGATGACGCTGTATTCATCAAAGCAATTGCAGGCGCTTTAGGGCGCCATCAAACCGTCCTCGCTCTTCATCAGCGCTGGGAACAGTATCACAATAGCCCACATGATTGCTTCTTGGCAGGAGTAGCTGCTTTTAACCTCGGTATGTTTGTGGAGGCTATGGCATATTGGGCAGGACTCCCATGGCCTGACTGGGCAATCATGAATGCTTATTGTGATGTCGCTCTTGCAATTGAGCAGGGGATTATTCCGGCATTTCCGTTAGGCTATAATATCCCGCAGTTGCCGGGGGAGATTGAATGCAAGACGAAGGAAGACTACGTTAAAACGCTGTGTCAAGGCTCGATTCGCATGGTTATTCTAGGAATCATCTTAGATCCAAATGTTGATAATATGCTGTTAGAGGCTGCAATGACAGAGCTGGAATTGCTAATCAGGGTATCCGGAGAATGGGGGGTCTCTCTCGCCAGGAGCCTGATTTGTGCGCCTGGATCCAGGGTGAGTGCGGAAGTCAAGCTAGTTGCTGCGTACGCTCTTTTTGTTCTGGGATATATTAAGGAAGAGGGGCCGAGTGATGTTATTGGCGCGTTAGTGAAGGCATGGAATACATTGACGGTTCGCGCAGATAGCAAGCCTAAAGGCTCACCGGACACATTCAACCCCTTGAGGCTCTATACCGAGCTTCTCAAATCCGAAGAGGGACGTGCCTATTTGGAGCAAATAGACCTGAGTGTTCTTGAAAGTAGTTATGAGGGAATCTTTCGTGCTATTCAAAGACATATGGTTGCGAATGAAGATTCAAACCCGGACAATGGAAGTATTCCGGAGTATAGCGGATCTCAAGCAGAAGCAAAGCGGGAGAAAGAAGAGAATAAGCCTGTATCGACTGATGTGAAGCTTACCCAGGCCCTCCGGAGAATGCCGGTAGGCTGGCTTAACGCGGCCTGCATGGCACACGGACTTGATCCCTATGCAATGCATAATCGGATGGAACGTGCGGAAGAGCTGGTCTCGCTATTACTGGATCCGGATAAACTGGGGATGAGCATAGAGGATCTGGATTCTGAAGAAAAAGAAGTGCTCAAATTCCTTCTTAACAGGGATGGTTGGGCAAGATTCTCAGTAGTTGAAGAGAGATTTGAGTCAATGGACGGGGATGGGTTTTATTGGGAAGATGCGCCTCCCGGTTCCGTTGTCGGGAGATTGTGTTCTAAGGCCCTTGTTGCGGTAGGCCGTGCTAAGATAGACAAGCGTCAGTACAAGGTCATAGTAATTCCAAGAGAATTACGCTCTATTATGAAAGGGTTTTTGTCATAGCAGTATCTTACCGATTACCATAACCGCCATGCCCATGATGATACCTATAATGCTGAGATGGTCTTCTCCAAATGAGCGGGAAACAGGTATTAACTCGTCCAGGGATATAAACACCATGATGCCTGCCACTGCAGAGAGCATGGTACCCAGAACCGTATCATTGAGACCGGGTATTACGGTGAGTGCAGCCAGGCATGCTCCCAAAGGTTCAGCAATGCTTGCTAAGAAGGCCCAGAGGAAAGCCTTCCAGCGGTTGCCGGTGGCTGAGTACATTAGTGTTGACACTGCTAATCCTTCAGGGATGTTATGTAATGCAATGGCAAAAGCAATGGCGATACCGAGTTCCCGATCATGAACTGCTCCTGCAAAGGACGCCATACCTTCAGGGAAATTGTGAATGATAAGTCCCACAGCCAGGAGTATACCTGCGCGTGTCAGTCTCTCCCTATCAGTGTTTGTCTGCTTATCGGGTTGCTTACCGGGCGCGCCATGCAAGTCGCAGCGTTCACCCATATAAACATGGGGAACGAGCGCATCAATGAGAAACATCAGTAATATTCCTGCAAAGAAACTTACGTATGCTGTAGTTAGCCCAAGGGATTCAATTCCGCTTTGCAAGAGTTCGGTAAAAGAGACAAGGAGCATGGCTCCGGCTGAAAATCCCAGCGTAATAGTGAGAAAACGGGGGCTGGGGTAACGGGTAAGCAATCCTATCAGGCTTCCTGCAATTGTGGATAATCCTGCCAGAGATGTAATCAAGAGTGCAAAACCAATATTTGACTGCATTTTGAGGCTCCTTAACCGAATGTCATTGTTTTGGATTAACTACTAAATTCTAACGTGTCGCGTAGACTAATTCAAGAGACATGAATAGGTTATTCACCAGCTTTGAATGGGAATAAGGGTTAGGCTTGTTTGAATATTATGTGTAGCGGCAGGGAGCTTTATAGTGAAAAGAGAAGAAAGCTAAATCAATAAATATAGATTTCTTATATAGCATGATATAATATATTTGATATGATCTCCTTATATAGGATATAATGTCTATAGGAACCCAAAAGGCCCGAGGTGACGAAAGTTGAGGCTACATGGCCCTGATGAACCAGTATATACAATCGGCGTGGCCGCTCGTTTGCTCGGAGTCAGCCCACAGACATTGAGGGTGATTGAGCGTGAAGGATTGCTGGAGCCCCACCGCACTGAAGCCAACACCAGGCTGTACTCTGAGAATGATTTACTGCTGCTACAGCGCATCCGTTCCTTGGTTTCTGAAGAGGGCGTCAACCTCGCAGGAGTCAAGCTCATCCTCGAGATGGAGTCGAAGATTGGAAACATGAGAGTCAAATATCGTAAAATTATCGAGCACACACAGGGCGTTCCCAAAGATTCTGACCCTGATGAAGACGATGACCGCTCTTGAGGTGGGTTTCGATTATTTAACTAGGTAAGCTCGGCAACGGAAGGAGAGAATGGTAATGGGGAAAGTCGTTGGCATTGACCTTGGCACAACAAACTCAGCAATCGCCGTAATGGAAGGCGGAAATCCTACAGTAATCGTAAATGCGGAAGG
>DUTM01000013.1 GCA_012842085.1 Mycobacteriales bacterium
AAGGCAATGAAGAAAACCCTGAAAGGCCAGCCCAAGCTGATGCGGGCTGCGGGCGTTTCCATTGATCCGAAAACGGGTGGCGTCTTGGCCTACTATGGCGGATCCCTCGGAGCTGGTTTCGACTACGCAATGTCCTCCCAGATGACAGGTTCATCTTTCAAAGTTTTCGGGCTGGCAGCTGCGCTCGATCAGGATATTCCGCTGAGTAAAAACTATTCCTCCGCGCCCTACAAAGTCGGCAAACTCACCATTCGCAATGCCGGCAATATGACGTGTGGAACATGCTCCATTGCGCGCGCCACCGTCCTGTCCCTCAACACCAGCTACTACCGGCTGATGATGGACCTCGAGCATGGTCCGGAAGATGTTGCGGATATGGCTTTTGAGGCCGGTATCCCGAAGACCATTGATGGGAAGAAGACTCTGCAAGACGAAGACGGCAGCATTAAGGGCGGCATTATTTTGGGCATGTACCCAGTGCGGCCGTTCGACATGGCGTCGTCTTTCGCCACCTTCGCTGCCCGCGGGGTCTACCATGAGCCCTATTTTGTGGAGAAGGCCATCACCGACGGTGGCAGTGGTCGCACCATCTATGAGCATGAAAAATCCAAGGGCGAGCGCCGCATGAAGAAGAAGGTGGCGGATAATGTTTCCTCCGCTTTGCAGCCCGTCGCGGCCTACTCCAACAACCACGGCCTTAAAAATGGTCGTCCTTCCGCTTCCAAGACCGGTACCGTGCAGCTGGGCGAAACAGGTAAAAACCGCGACGCTTGGATGGTGGGTTACACCCCGCAGGTGTCCACCGCAGTATGGTTCGGCACCCAAAACGGCACCGCCTTAAAGACCAAGGATGGGGCTGACGTGTGGGGCGCCACCCTGCCCTCAGATGTGTGGCAACAGGCGATGAATGGGGCGCACGAGGATTTGCCAGTGAAGCAGTTCCCCACCCCCGATCCTATTGGTGGCCAGGCCGGATACCCCTACCAAAATGACCCCTCCACTGCCGATAAGGACAAAGACAAAGACAAAGATAAGGATAAGGACGACGAGGGCGGTTTCCTCGACGACATCACCATTACGCGACCCACTTTGCCGGGCCTGCCAGGTTTGGAAAATCCTTTAGCTCCCCCCACCACCGTCACCCGCGATCCGGATCCATTTTTCCCGGATGATGGGGACGACGGAGTCCTCTGGCGCTAGTCTGGCACCCCCGTTAGGAGATGGGGTGTTTCACCTGCTAGACTGGTGCAGTTGCAGACGCAACGAACCCTCCTGCCACGGACAGACCGTGGCCGATAACTACTAGTCCATAGGAGGTGATGAGGTCCGTGCGTCAATACGAATTGATGGTCATTTTTGATCCCACACTCGACGAGCGCACCATTGCCCCATCTCTAGACACAATGCTCAACGTTGTGCGTGAAGAAGGCGGTAAGGCCGAAAAGGTCGATGTTTGGGGCAAGCGCCGTCTTGCCTACGAGATCGCAAAGAACTCGGAAGGCATCTACGCAGTCATGGATATGGTTTGTGAACCCGCAACAGTTCAGGAACTCAACCGACTGCTTACTCTGAATGAAAGCGTTCTACGCACCAAGGTGCTGCGCGCTGATCGCTAAGCCGTGAGCTGAGTGGTTAAGCGACATCACAGGAGGAAATCATGGCAGGCGAAACTACGATCACAGTGGTGGGCAACCTCACCGCAGACCCGGAACTGCGTTTCACCCCCTCGGGTGCCGCAGTAGCCAACTTCACCGTCGCATCAACCCCGCGTCGCTACAATTCCCAATCTGGACAATGGGAAGACGGCGATCCGTTGTTCTTGCGCTGTTCGATTTGGCGCGACTATGCGGAACACGTGGCAGAATCTCTGACCCGTGGTACCCACGTCATCGTGCAGGGACGTTTAAAGCAGCGTTCCTTCGAGACTCGTGATGGTGAGAAGCGCACTGTCGTGGAACTAGACGTTGATGAGATCGGTCCTTCCCTCCGCTACGCCACAGCAAATGTGACGAAGGCGAACCGAGGTGGAGGAAATCGCTCCTACGGCAATTCTTCCGGTGGTAACTCTGCTGGTGGTTCAGCACCTGCTGAAGATCCCTGGGGCTCTGCTCCACAGTCGGACTTCGGCGGAAACATGGATGAACCGCCGTTCTAACTAACAGCAGTCAGCACACAGAAACTATCAACGAAGAAAGAGAAGATCATGAAACTGATCCTCACTACTGCCGTTGACCACCTTGGTGCCCCCGGCGAAATCGTCGAGGTCAAGGATGGTTACGCAAGGAACTACCTGCTTCCCCGCGGGCTAGCAATTGTTGCTACCCCCGGTGCCGAGAAACAGATTCTCGCTATTCAGCGTGCCCAGGCCGATCGCGCTATTCGCGACGCCGAACATGCGCAGGAAGTTAAGGAAGCCCTTGAGGCACTAGAAAACGTAAAGGTCGCTGTGAAGACCGCCGAGAGTGGCAAACTCTTCGGTTCCGTCACCGCTGCCGATATCGTTGCTGCAATCGAACAGGCCGGTGGCCCCAAGATCGACAAGCACACCATTGCTATGTCGAAGGGTCACATCAAGAAGGTTGGCGACTACAACGTCACTGTTGAACTCGCCCAAGATGTTAAGGCTTCTGTACCGGTTGTAGTTGAGGCTGAGTAACAACTCACCCCATCCCAAAAACTTCAGACAACAGCTTTAAAACTACCGACGTTCTGTCACCTGCTTCTGGACAAAGCAGACAGAAAAACGTCGGTAGTTTTTGTACAAAATAACAAGTCCCTAGCCTGTGGATAACTCTGCCGTAAGTGTGCATAACACAAATGCATTTGCGCTGTTAGACGCCCGAATAAAATCTTTCCGAGAATTGCCGAAAAGTTAGAAAAAATATTATCCACAATTTTGAAAACCCTCTGAACTGCGAATATGGCATTGTTATCCACAGGTCTCCACAGGTAGGGAAAAGTTATCCACATTTCTATCCAGCGTATTGGGTAATTCTCCACAATCTATCCACAGTTTTATCCACAGGCAGTATGGTATGTGCGTAGACAAGGCCTCCGGAAGCTCGTAAAGTACCAAGCAGAAAGGCCTTTTCGGGTGCCCTTCAGCGCTCCCCGCAGGATTAGTTTGTTCCCCCAAAAAGGACGCTGCCGCACCCGCTTTTTTATTAAGGAAGCACGGTGTCAATGCCCTCTCATCCGGAGTCGGATAATTCGATTCACGGTCAACAACCGCCCAACGATCAAGCTGCCGAACAAGCAGTGCTGGGCGCCATGATGCTGTCCAAGGATCTTCCGCCCCTCATGCACGCCATCGTGCGATCCGAAGATTTCTACAAACCGGCACATAGTCTCATCTACGACGCCATCATGCAACTGTCTTCCAACGAGGAACCCGCCGATGCCGTCACCGTCGCCGACCAACTCGAAAAAGAGGGTGCCCTGCAACGTGTCGGAGGTGCCCCCTACCTCCACACCCTTATCGAATCCGTGCCGTCCGCCGCCAACGGCAGCTACTATGCGCACATTGTTGCCGAGAAGGCATTGCTGCGCCGCCTGGTGGAAGCCGGCATGCGGATCACTTCCTATGGCTACGCCGGTGCCGAAGGCATGGAAGTGGATGCCATGGTGGACCGTGCCCAGGCAGAAATTTACGACGTCACGGAACGCCGCCAAACCGAAGACTACAAATCCCTGGAAGAAGTCCTCACCCCCACCATGGAGGAAATCGAGGAGATCGCCCACAATGATGGCCGCTCTGGCGTCCCCACAGGTATCTTCCAGCTGGACGACATTACCAATGGTCTGCACCCCGGCCAGATGATCATCATCGCAGCCCGTCCCGGTGTTGGTAAATCCACGTTGGCGCTCGACATTATGCGCAATGCGTCCATCAAAAACGACCTCACCTCCATCATGTTTTCCCTGGAGATGGGGCGCAACGAACTCACCATGCGGCTACTTTCGGCGGAAGCCCAAATACGCCTGGCTGATATGCGCGGCGGCAAAATGGATGATGCCGACTGGGGCAAACTGGTGCGCCGCATGTCAGAAATCGCGGACGCACCCCTCTACATTGACGATTCCCCCAACGTCACCATGATGGAGATTCGCGCCAAAGCCCGCCGCCTCAAGCAGCAGAAAAGCCTCGACCTCATCGTGGTCGACTACCTGCAGCTCATGACGTCCGGCAAAAAGGTGGAAAGCCGCCAGCAAGAGGTCGCCGAATTCTCCCGCCAACTGAAACTGCTGGCGAAAGAACTGGAAGTCCCGGTTATTGCGGTTTCCCAGCTGAACCGTGGTCCCGAGCAGCGCAACGACAAGCGCCCCCAGGTTTCCGACCTGCGTGAATCGGGCTCCCTGGAACAAGACGCCGACATTGTGCTGCTGCTGCACCGTCCCGAAATGTTCGACCCGAATGACGTGCATGCGGGCGAAGCCGAAATCATTATCGGCAAACACCGCGGCGGCCCCACCGGCAAAGTGGAAGTGGTGTCCCAGCTGCACTACTCGCGCTTCGTTAACAAGGCCCGCGACTTCGACTAAAGGCACCCCTCATGCAACAACAACCGCCCAAAGCAGTTTTCGCCCCACCGGGGAAACTGCCCCCTGCCCGCCTCCCCAAGTGGCTAGTGGTGGCAACCGGCGGAGCTTTCGGTGCCCTGTTGCGACTCTTCATCACCGTCCTCATCCCCGAAGAAGGCCCGCTGGTGTGGTCCATTCTGGGAATCAACGTCCTGGGCTCTGCCCTGCTGGGAATGCTGAGTGTGCTGGTGGCCCTCAAGTGGTCGCACCGCCCCCGCATCAACCTGTTTTGGGGTGTGGGAGTGCTGGGCGGATTCACCACATTCTCCACGGTGCTGGTCGCCGTAGTTGCTTTCCCCGCCGAAGCCACCCTGGCGCAGGCTTCCGCCAGTGAACTTTGGTACGCCTACCTGATGGCTATCCTCTACCTGCTGCTCAATATTGTGCTGTCGGTAGTGGCCGCCTGGTTGGGAACCCTCGCCACCGAGGCCGCAATGCGACGCAAAGCCGAGGGCACAAACCCCGCCGGAGGTGACGGAGCATGAATCTCTACATCTGGGCGGTAATTGCAGGAGGTGCGCTGGGTGCCGTCGTCCGCTACCTCTTGGTGCAATACATGCCGCGCGCCCGCAGTGGCTTCTCCTGGGGTATTTTTACCGCCAACGTGGCAGGCTCCGGAGTTCTCGCAATTCTTACCGCCGCCAGCATGGTGGCCACCACTAATGGGGGAGACCTCCCCGCCGCCGCTATAGGATTAGTTGGGGTGGGATTTTGTGGAGCTCTCACCACTTTCTCCACCTTTAGCACCGACACGGTGGGGCTTTTGCGCGCCGGGCACCTAAAAGGCGCAGCTACCTATGTTGGGCTCAGTATTATGTCGGCACTAGTGCTGGTGACGGCGATTTTCCTGCTGATGCTCAACATCTGACAAGAATGAGGACACAATGTTTATATCCGCGGTAAGGAAGCGGCGAGTATCGATTACTGCAGCGGCGTTGCTTGCTGCAGGATTGGTTGTTCCGGCGCTCCCAACGGCAGCGGCCGAGCCTGCCCCTGGCCGGAATGTCAGCTACCTAGAATTTATGTGGAAAGAAACCCTTATGGGAGCGTTTTTCACAAGTGACGCCGACCATTCGGATGTTCTCTACTATTCCGATGACGGGAAACGGTTCGACGAGTTGGCGGTGGCGTACCAGGACAAGTACCCCCACGACCCCACCCGTGACATTTCCACACAGGGCAGTATTCACCATACTTTGGGGGATCCCTCCATCATGTACCACGATGGGGCTTTTTGGATGCTCTCAGCCTGGCAGCGGCGGGACGGCAAGTTCTGGCCCACCATTGGAGTGTCGCAGGATGGCAAAAAGTGGGCTTATCCTGAGGGACAATTCTTCGACAAAAAGAAATATCCAGGAATTTCGCTGCAGCCGCCCGCCAAATACGGCAAAGATGTTGTGGCGCCGGAGTGGTTTCGTGACAATCGCGGCAACATCTACATTATTTTTTCGGCCGGCTACTTCGGTCTTTTCAATAATCGCCCCTACAAAGACAAAATGGTTCCTTACATGGTGAAAGTGAACAAATTGTCTTTCAACGGGTTCAGCACATACGATCCACGTCTGCCGAAAATAACCTTCAAACCAGGGAAAGCTAAACGCATCAATCTGGACTCCGAACCCGCCATCGACCGCATCGACGGAGCTGCCTTCCACGACGATGACGGTAGCTACTACCTGGTCATTAAACGCGACGGTGCATACAACGAGATTTGGCACAACTGGTCCATGTCCCCCAACGGGTGGAAGCGCATACAGAACAATTTGGCGGTCGGGACAGAAGGGCCCAGCTTAACCAAACTGTATGGACGCTATTACCTCTACTCGGACATGTTGCACACCTGGAGTAAGGATGGGTCGCGCGGAGTAGTGGTGCATTCTGCCCCGACCCCCATCGGGCCGTGGGAGAATCACGGCCGGATTGCCACCATGTCGAAGCGGAATCGGTTCCGTCCCAACCGGCACGGAACAGTTATCCGGGTAAAGGACTGGGACGCAAAAAAGAAGCTATATACCCTCTACACCGGCAAACAGCCGCCCCGCGACCCGCTGAAAGAAGCCTGGAAGCGGTTGCGGCCTAAGCCTGTTCTGTTGCGTCCGTAGCGGTACGGCTGACGCGCCACACCTGTAGCGCAGCCACAAAGCCCACGCACAGGAACCCCACCGTCACCCACATTGCATCCGCAATGGAGTCGGCAAAACCCAGCACCAGGAAGTCGCTAAAGGGCGGCATGAAAAGTCCCTGCAGGTTGCTGCCTGCGGAGGCGATGGTCTCGTTGGTGAGCTGGGTGACGATCTTGTCGGGGGCTCCGAACGTGTTGAGCATGTCGGGCAGGCGCCGGCTCAGAGACATGGTGAGCACGGTTCCTGCCAGGGCAAAACCAGTAGCGGTACCGAGTTGGCGGACCGTGGATTGGGTGGAGGCGCCCATGCCGGATACTTCCACCGGGACATCCCGCAGCACCGTGGAGGTAAGCTGCGCACTCGCAAACCCGAGCCCCACGCCGTAGATAATAAGCAGGATGATAAGCACCGCAATAGAGGTGGCGGCATCCACGGTGGCAGCCAGAATGGTGACCGCTATGACCTCCAAGGCGAGGCCAATAATAACGACTCCAGCAGGGGTCACTCGTTCCGCAGCAGCGCGGGACAGGGTGCCTGCTATGAAGGCGCCGACGGCCATCATGGCGAGCACAACACCTGCCGTCATGTAGCCGACTTGCAGGCAATTCAGTAGGTAGAGGGGTAGCAGGAACACCAAGCAGAATTGGCCGACGGCGATGGTGCCGGCAGTGAGGTTACCCCAGGAGAAGGTGGGGATTTTAAAGAGCGTCAGGTTGAGAATGACGTGTTTGCCGGCTTTGGCGCGGAAATACTCCCACACCAGGAACAGGATGATGAGGAGCAGCCCGCCCCCAATGAAGAAGGGGACGGCGCTGATGGAGCCAACATTAGGTATCGGGTTGTAGCCCAGGTCGAGGGTGGTGTTCGGCTGCCACCAGCCCAGCCGCGGGCCTTCAATAATGCCAAAGACCAGGGCGGCAATACCGGTGGCGGAGAGCAGGAAACCGAGCGGGTCGAAGCCAGCCGGGTTGAGGGGATTAGGTTCGCCCTTCGAGTTGGGGACGAAAAGCCCGGTGCCCAGCATAATAAACAGCACGATGGGCACGTTGATGAGGAAGATGTACTGCCAGGTGGCGTATTTGAGGATGAGTCCACCGAGCAGTGGGCCGACGGCAGCGGTGCCGGACATGACGGCGCCCCAGATTCCGAACGCTAAGTGGCGGTCCCGCCCATGGAAGTGGGTGTGCACGCTGGAGAGGGTGGAGGGGAGGACGAACGCGCCCCCAACGCCTTGAATACCACGCGAAATAATGAGGGCGGAGCTGCTAATGGAGGAGCCGGCCATTACTGAGCCGATAAGGAAAATAACGAGCCCGATGAAGAAGGTGCGGCGGCGTCCAATGCGGTCTGCGAGCCCGCCCGTACTCATGAGGATGGCGGCGAAGATGACGGAGTAGAGTGCCGTCACCCACTGTGCTTCCGTAATGGTGAGTTGGAGGGACTTGATGATGGTGGGCAGCGCAATGCTGACGATGGTGCCGTCCAGAATAACGATGGCTAGTCCGGCGGCGAGGACACTCAGCATAAACCACTTGTTTTTGGGGTGATCCCGGTCCAGGATGCCGGCCTGCAGAAAGGCGAAACGGTCCCGCAGCGGCTCGCGTTGGGGCTGGTTGTCGGCGTCGGCGGCAGAAGCACTGTCCGCGCTGGGATATTTCGGTAAAGCCATGAAATCCTCCGAGCCTCTTTAGCGACACTATGTCGCCAAACGAGTCACTCACATTTTCGGTGTTCCGCCGTTATCTGTCAACATGTGGTTACAATTAGTTATTAAACAGGAGGTCCCTCTCAATGCCCAGAATCGCAGCGAAAACTATTAAAGAACATCGCGAAAATATCGAGACTGCTCTAGTTGACGCTGCTGAAGACATTCTGCGCAATGAGCCGGAGGGAAAACTGACCGCTTCCGCCATTGCTAAGCGTGCCGGTATTGCCCGTAATAGTATCTATCGTTACGTGAAATCGGTAGACGATCTGCGGGGCATGGTCATCAAACGCTACATGCCGCGCTGGATGAAGGCCGTAGCGGAAGCCACCGCTGACATTACGGATCCGCGTGAGTGGCTAGCGGCCTGGATTGCCGCCAACCTTCGCCAAGCTGCAACCTCTTCGCATGGTTGGCTGCGCAATATTGTGGTGGCTGCCGACAATGCCCACAATCCCGAAAAACCACGCACCGCCAGCATCGACAACCGCAGCACGTTCACCAAAGCGGGGGTTGACGTGGATGAGGTGCATGAGCACGCGAATGCGCATCTGCGGGAAACCTGGGAGGAACTAGTTTCCGACAATCCCGATATTTATGTGGCGCTCACTATGGCACAACTGGGGGTGGGATTCCGGGCGGTGGATGACGGCGCTCCGGTTGAGGAAGTTATTGACACCATCACCCAGGTGATCTTGGGAATGGTGGATACCGCTACCGGAAACACTTCCGCATAACGCTTTTCCGGAAAGTCTCAATCAGTACTTGAATCTGTTTATTGTGGGGTTATATCCCTGGCATTTGAAGTTAACTGAAGTTTAACGTTAAGCGCCATGGTGGTAGCTAAAGTTACAGCCAAGCTGCACCTGTATTTAAAAGATTTAATAACACCCCAAAATTATTTTCTACCAGCGCATTTTGAATTTTTCACAACTTAGACATGAGAAGATAATCGCATGTCTAATATCTCCAATAACCCTGAACCCTCGATGGAGGATGAGGACGCCCAAAAGTCCTTCACCCGTCGCAGCATTCTTAAAGCCTCTGCCGCTGGCCTCGCCCTAGGAGCAGCAGGCACCGTCCTACCCAAGAGCGCAACTGCCCGTGCCACTGGCGTAAACATTAATCCCACCGCGGATCTCGCCACGGACGTTGAGCCCAACGAGAAGAGCGAAGAGGCCTGGGCTAAGGCCTCCCGCGCCCGCAAAGGTTCCGCACCGAAAGGCGCCAGCTCTCCTTACTCCACCAATGTCTTCGTGCACGGCATCACCTCTGGTGATCCGCTGCCCGACGCGGTCATTCTGTGGACTCGCGTAACCCAGAAGCGCACCTGGACTCCTGGCTCCGGCAAAGGCACCCCGGTTCGTGTCAAATGGGAAATTGGAGTCCGCAACGGTAAATCCCGCAAATTCACCAGTGCGGTTCGTTCCGGCGTTGTAACCACCAACGCCCATCGCGACTTCACTGTGAAAGTGGATGCCACCGGGCTGAAACCCGACACCCGTTACGTCTACCGCTTCACCGTGTTGGACGGCCCGGCCCAGGGCGCAGTCAGTCCCGTCGGCTGCACCCAAACCGCCCCGGCCTACAACGCCCACAATAAGCGCATCCGCTTCGCGTTCCTGTCCTGCTCCAACTGGGAAGCCGGCTACTGGTCCACCTACCGGTTCCTCGCAGACCGCGGCGACCTGGACTTCGTAGTGCACCTGGGTGACTGGTTCTACGAGTACGAGACCAACGGCTACACTGGCCGCTACGGCCGCGTCCGCCACCACGAATTCCCGGACGAAACCATCAAACTGGAGCACTACCGCCGTCGCCACGCCAACACCAAGACGGATCCGGACCTGCAGTACTGCCAGGCCACCTACCCGTTCATTGTGACCTGGGACGACCATGAGTCCGCCGACAACGCCTACATTGATGGCGCCGTCAACCACCAGCCCGAATTCGAAGGCAACTGGCACAGCCGCAAGGCCGACTCCGCCCGTGCCTACTTCGAGTGGATGCCCACCCGCGTCAACAGTTTGAAGAACGGACACCTGTACCGCTACTTCCGCTTCGGCACCCTCATGGATATGAGTGTCCTCGACCTGCGCTCCTACCGGGACGAGCAGAACATGGACAAAATTGACGACCCCAACCACAGCATCGGCGGCAAGCAGCAGATGGATTGGTTGCGCAACAATGTCGTCAAGTCCCCCTGCCAGTGGAAGGTCATTGGCAACCCGGTCATGATGGCACCCCTCCAAATCCCTCCCCTCAACCCGAAGATCAACGACTTCGTTGCCTACAAGGCCGGCAAACCTTCGCACGGCATTGTGTTCAACTCGGACCAGTGGGACGGATACCAGTGGGATCGTCAGCGCCTCTTTGACGCCATCGCCAAGAACAACGTGAAGAACGTTGTGGCGGTTACCGGCGATATCCACATGTCCTTCGCCAACGACCTCTACCAGAAGGCCAATGGCGATATGAACGGTCGTCGGGTGGGTGTCGAATTCATCGGTACCTCCATCTCGGCCTCCAACGTGGACGACATTGTGTTCGACGCAGTCAAGCTGCCGCTGTCTGAAGAAGATCCGTTGATCCGTACCGCCGCAGAGGCCATCAAGGTAGCCAACCAGCACATTAAGTACCTGGAGATGGCGAAGCACGGATACTCCATTGTGGAGGTCAACCGGAACTTCACCCAGTGTGACTTCTTCTACGTGGACAACAAGTCCGACCCGAAGACCGGCAAGCATTGGGATCGCAGCTACGCTACCGCCGCCAACCGCAGCGCCCTCTACGAGGTGAAGCGCCCCCTCAAGTACTAGTTTCGGACACTACCGCCGCCAACTAGTGCCACATAAAGCTTCCTTCTAGTTTGTCGAACGAAACGCCCGCTATTTGAAGGCTTAAAGCGGGTCAACCGTTTGGGATACAAACTAGTAGGTTGTTGGAGAGAGAAAGATTGAGTGCCATCTTCCCCGATGGCACTCAATCTTTGCTCTTATTTACTAGTGCCCCATAAGGATGCCGCGGATCCCCATGTGGAAACCGTCGCGCAGGTTGACGCGCTGCGAATCACTCAAGGTGTAGGCATCCAAGGTTTGGCAGGCGAACTGCAGGAGTGGACGATCCACCTCGGTGGGAAGCCCGCCGCCAGTGAGCGTGTGGGCATTGGTGCGTTGCTCTGGGGTGGCCGCATTGTTGTACCACCACATTGCGTACTGCTGCCCAATGTCGAAAGGCGTCTGGTTGCCGGCGCTTTCCCACACCTCGTCGTAGGGGAGAGGTACATAGCGCGACCGCTGCATGGGGCGCCGCTTCTGCGCCATCATGCTGGGTAACGGCCGCCGTTGTGGTTTCCGCTCGGCATCGTGGTCTTGCAGGCGGGACTTGTGGAAGTCGGCATCCGGCATGGTCGGGTTCTCTGCCGTCTCCTTCTTCTTTTCGGCCGCCTTCACCACCTTCTCTTCCGCAGCGGTGTCCTTCTCCGCCGTGGTTTTCTCCGCAGCGGCTTTCGCTGGCTTCTCGGCCTGCTCCGTTTTAGCTTCGGTGCTGCTGGAGGTTTCCGCGCGGTCTGCCCCCGGCTTCTGTGCGGCTGCCGGTTGCTGTTGCTGTTGCTGGGGTTCGCGTTTCTTCTCTTCGCGATCCGCGGGCTGGTCGGACTTGGTGTCCTCCTCCACCACCGCATGCTGCGTGCGCACGCGGGCGGGTGCACCGCGGCGGCCAGCCTTCCCCGGGGACATGACGGGCCGTATTAACGGTACCGAGTGCACAACCTCCGGGGACTCTTCACTGTCGAGGTTCGGATCCACACCGTCATCCGCACCTTTCGCGTCCTCTGCTGCCACCTCTCCATCTTGGTCGGTAGAGGAGGCTGCGGCAGTGTCGGCGTCGTCATCCGCATCGCTATCGGCTCCGGACTTGGCGTCGGCAGGTGTGAACGCTTCCAGCACCTCAATGTGCATGCATTCTTCGAAGTCATCCCGCGGGTCCAAGACGGTGACGGTGTCGCAGGCGGAGCGGAGGGAGTTGGACATGGAGTCCCATCCGAAACCAATCAAATGGACACGCACACCGTGCTCAATGGCGACCTGCACGCCGGGGATCATGTCGGCGTCACCGGACACCAGAACAATCTCATTCACATGTCCGCGCACCGCATGCAGCACCATGTCGGCCACTAGGCGGGTATCGACACCTTTCTGGGTGCGGCGGTCGCCCCACTCGATGAGTTGGCCGGCACGCAGCTGCACGCCATCAATGTGGCGCAGGGTGCGTTGGTAGCGGTGTGGGCCGGAATCGGGGATTCCGTCATACCAGAATTGTCTAAATACGGGTAGGTCTAGCTTTTTCGTAACTACATCGTTGAGGTGTTCAGTAACTGCAGGTAAATCTATTTCTAATTGGGCTCTGGCGCCGGTGGTCCATGAGTTGTAAAAACTCGCTAATAGGTAAGAAGTGTCGACAAAAATTTCAACACGGTCAACCATGGCGCCCTCCTTTCCGTGTGGTTCCGCAGCGGATTTCACATCGGCTGAGGGGACTAACACTATTAACTTCTCTAACTAAAAGGCGTGCACAAACTGGTGCAGTTCCTGCACATCCATGTATCCAGCCTAACTAGGTTTTACATAAGTGGCAGCTGATAAACCTATGAATTTGCGGTCAAGTGGCGCTGTCCCAAAATTCGTCCCCGCTAAAACCGCGATAGCTGGGAGAAACATCCACCAGACACCCCAGCGGGACTGTCAACAAATTAGTTCCCGATGGAAACTTTTCTGCGCAATGGGCTCATTTCTTGCCAAAAACCGGCCTCAGCTGGCATAGTCCCAGCGTTGTGCTAATCGGCGATTGCCTTCAAGGGGCTGATTTTTGCAGCGCGGGCAGCCGGGCCCAAAGCCGCAATCACACCCACCACAATGGAGCCAACCAGCACTCCCAGGATCATTTGCCACGGAATCAGCACATCCACCAATCCATAAGGAACCATGGCACGGCTGAGCGCCCAGCCCACCAAAGTGCCGGTGGCAGTACCCAACACGGTTCCGAAAATGCTCAGCAGGATGCTCTCCAGGTAGAACATGTGGCGGAGCTGTTCACGCGCCATACCAATAGCCCGCAGCATGCCAATCTCCTGTCGGCGTTCAGTTACCGAAAGAGCCAGGGTGTTAATCACCCCCAGGATCGCAATAATGACCGACAACGCCAGCAGCGCATACAGTCCCGCAAGGACCCCGTTCATCAGTTCGGCTTGCTCCCCGGAGAACTCTTCGGTGGTGGCGACTTGAATAATTTTCAGTTTGGCAACGGCATTCTGTAGCTGGGCTTTCATGGTTGCCTGGTCGTACATCCCATTCGATTTGATGAGGATGAAAAGCGCGAACTGCATGCTGGGTGGCATGATCTTCTCGTAGAGCGGGTAGGTCACCACCATTTCTTGCAGCATCGCATTGCGGGCGTAAACACCAGCGATGGGAATTTTGCGGGTGCCCTCCTGGGTTTCCACTTCCAGCTTGGATCCGGCCTTCACGTTTTTGCGTTTCGCGTAGTCCTCCGACACCATCAGGCTTTCGCCATCAATATCGTATTTGCCGTCCAGCACCTCAAAATTCACCAGGTTGCTTACGTCCTGATCGGCGGTAGTAAACACCATTCTTTCGGAATCAATTTCAGTGAACCCGTAGTAGATGGTGGAGGCGTCCTGCACACCCACCATGTCCGACATGTCGGGGGCGAACTGCTTCGGAATGCCCATGCCCTGCGGTACCGTCAACACGAAATCTGTCTTTAATCCGCCAGTGATGATGTTGTTGATGCTGGCTTGGGTGGAGGATCCCATGACCCCCACCATGGACACCAACAGCAAACCAAGGGTGAGTGCGAAAGAAGTGGTGGCAGTGCGCACCGGACTGCGCAGCGCATTCCGCACCGCAATCTTGCCGGTGGTTTTGTAGGACGGTAGCGGCCGCAGGAAAAGCCCTAGCCCTTTCATTGCGGGCGTAGACATGGCGGGGCCCGCCAAAAACAGTCCCAGGATCATGGCGAGAGCACCCACTCCCACCGTCAGGAGCCCCATCTTGCCTTCCACTTCCAGGCCCCAAAGACCACCACACCAATACCTGCCAGCAGTGCCAGCACACCAATGATGGTGCGGATTTTCAGGGAGCCGACGGCAGTAGTGGAGTCTTGCAGCATGGCCTGCACTGGCGGGGTTTTACCGGCCCGGCGGGCCGGCACCCAGGCACTCACCAGCGTTACCAAAATACCCAGCACCATCGGAATCACGAAGGCTGTCCAGGGCAGACTGAGGCCCGTCTCGGTCAGCGGCATCCCCAATGCCGCCATCAGTTCCGCTAACCCGAAGGCCAGGCCCACACCCACACCCAACCCAATGGCAGAACCAATAGTGCCCACTATTGCTGCCTCGCCCAGCACCGACCGCACCACTTGGCCGCGGGTGGTGCCGATGGCGCGCAGCAACGCCAGTTCCCGGATCCGCTGCGCCACAATCATGGCGAACGTGTTGTAGATCAGGAAAGTGCCGACCACCAGCGCAATAATGCCGAAGGCGAGCAGGAAGTAGTTGAAGAAGTTGAGGCTCTTTTGGAGTTGGCTGTTAATCTCTTCCGCGACTTCCGCGCCGGTCTGCACCTGGTAGTCGGGGTAGGCTTTCTGCAGTTTCTTTTTGAGCTCTTGGACGCCCTCTTCCCCCAAATTGTTTTTGACGTCAATATCCACCCCGGCGACCGCATCCCCATTGGTGAGAATCTTGAGGGCGCGGGATTCAGTGAACAGGATTTCCCTCACGCCCGGATCGTTTTCGAGCTTGTCCAACCCCACCAGCCGGGCTTTTTCGACACCGCCCTGGGAGGAGATGAACTGCACCTCATCGCCCAGTTCGTAGCCGTTCGCCGCCGCTAGTTTCTCACCCAGCACCACTTCGTCGTCGCGCTGGGGGAGCCGGCCTTTCACTATTGTCCGGTCGCTATCCAA
This sequence comes from Mycobacteriales bacterium, assembly GCA_012842085.1. Classification (GTDB taxonomy): domain Bacteria; phylum Actinomycetota; class Actinomycetes; order Mycobacteriales; family Mycobacteriaceae; genus Lawsonella. The sequence continues at coordinate 15,397 of DUTM01000013.1, forward strand.
ATCCCCGGTGTTTTCGTAAAGCCCGGTGGCTATTGCCCGGTTGGTGCTGAAATCTTTGGAAGCCTCCCCCTCTTTATCCAGCAGCATCACCCCACCGATGGTGACTGGCCGGGTACCTGCCACTGCATCGTCATCCGCCACTTCTTTCCACACATCTATCGGCACCGCCGCAATACTGTCTTCGGTGCTAATGCGGATATCGACCTTACTCATGGAGTTGTCGAAGACCTGCGAAATGGAGGACTCCAGGGTGGCGGTGAACACCAAGCTGGCAGAAATGAACGCCGTGCCCAGCACTACGGACAGCACCGTCAACGCCAGCCGCACCTTGTGGGCGAGCAGGTTAGCAAGGCTTACACGCAGGAGGGGGTGACGGCGGCGGGGGCGCCGTTTGCGCGAGGAAGTGCTGGTGTCGTCGTGAGTCTGGGTGTCAGCTGCCATGGGCTAGTTCTCCAGGTTCATCATGACGTCCAAGATGGCGTCCCGGGATTCCCGGGGATTGTCGGTGTTTTCCAGCTCGTGCACAATCTGGCCGTCGGAGAGGAAAAGCACCCGGTTGGCGTAGGCGGCGGCCTTCGCATCGTGGGTCACAATAACGACAGTCTGTCCCCAGTCGTCCACCGCGCTGCGCAAAATTTGCAGCATGTCGCGCGAGGAGTTGGAGTCCAAGTTTCCAGTGGGCTCGTCGCCGAAAATAATGTCGGGGCGGCTGACGATGGCGCGGGCGCAGGCGACGCGCTGCTGCTGGCCACCCGACAGTTCGGAGGGCTTATGGTCGAGGCGGTTATCAATCCGCATCTTCTTCACCACTTCATCCATCCACTCCTGGTCTAGTTTGTGGCCAGCAATGTCGATGGGAAGGGTAATGTTTTCGGCCGCACTAAGGGTGGGGATCAGGTTGAAGGACTGGAAAATGAAACCAATGCGTTCGCGGCGCAGCTGGGTGAGGCGATCGTCGTTAAGGGACGTGATGTCGATGTTGCCGACGGAGACTTTGCCGCTGGTCACACTGTCCAGGCCTGCCAGGCAGTGCATGAGCGTGGATTTGCCGGAGCCCGAAGGCCCCATAATGGCGGTGAATTCGCCCCGCTTGAAAGAGACCGAACCCCCGTCCAGTGCCCGCACTTCAGTCTCGCCTTCACCATAGATTTTGGTGATGTTGTGAGCGGCTGCAGCGGGTGCAGTTGCTGAAGTAGTCATCGGCGTCCTCACTCTCGGGTGGCGTCAAGTGGTGCTTCCGTCTGGCCAGCTCAGTCTACGCGTACTTTGAAAACTCTGCGGGACAAGCAGGTCAGGCGGGGTTGGGACGAAAAGTTCCGCTGCCAACAATTGTAGTGTTTTCCGCGGATTGCCGACCTCATCCGGCACGTCCGGAGCCACTGTGGGATACAACGGATCTCCCACAATGGGAATTCCCGCATGCAGCATATGCACCCGAATCTGGTGGGTTTTGCCGGTGTGCGGACGCACTTTATAAAGCCCGTAGCCGTGTCGTTCCCGCACCAAGCGAATGGTGCTGTGGGAGTTGACGGGTCCGGGCACCTCATAGCAGTCCAAGCGGTTGCGGGATACTTCAATCCGGCTGCGAATGTCTACGGATTCGCCCTCCAGCAGGGGAGCGCCATAAGTGCTATCTGGGGTGGGAAGCGGTGCCACCGCGTAGTAGGTTTTCCGCACTCGCTGGTCTTCGAAAGCTTTTTGGAAAACGCCGCGCAACTCGGGCTGCAGCGTAAACAGCAGTACCCCGGCAGTGTGTCGATCCAGCCGGTGCGCAGGTGTGATGTTTGCGGCAGCAGTGTCCAAACCGGCAGCCATTAGTTCCCGCCGCAGCTGCACTAGCGCAGTGTGGGTAACGAATTTACCGCGCGGAATAGTGGGCAGAAAGTGTGGCTTGTCGATGACCAAAATGTGCTCATCCTGGTAGATCCGCGGCATGTCGAGGGGCACCGGGGCTTCCTGGGCAGGCAGGGGACGGTAGGACCAGATCCCCAGTCCGCGCCGGGCGGGGGTTTCAAAAGTGATGGGTTCCCCGTCGTCATCTACTACCTGGCCAGCTGCTATTTGAGCGGCCAAAAATTCCCGTTTACGGTCGAAGCGGTGCAGGAATATTTCTGCAGCGGGGAGGCCTTCCCACTCGGGCGGCAATTGTTGCGGGAGGCGGAAGCATACGGGATCCACCCCATCCCGGAGCGGGAGAGGTTTCCGTCCAGTTCCACCTCTTTTTCGCATAGTTTTACCCTAGCAGCAGGGCTCTTAGGAGGACTTTTCTCCAAGAATGCTGAGAAACCTTAAATAGACATTTTAGAATTTACTTTTTGGCCACCTCAGAGGGGGTTTCGGAAACTATAATAAGAGGTGAAAACCACGTGTTTTCAGAGCCTATTCAATACTTGGCTGAAGACTAGACAAGTACGGGCTGAAAAGGAGTAACCCCATGAGTGACAACAAGATTGGCATTGTAGTCGGGGTGGATGGCTCTCCCTCCTCCGACCTCGCGACCCGCTGGGCGGCACGCGAAGCTACCGCCCGCAACTTGCCCCTGCTGCTCGCCGCAGCATACGTCATCCCCCAATTCCTCTACGCCGAGGGAATGATCCCTTCCAAGGCAATCTTCAACGAGCTGGAACAAGATACCCAAGAGTCCATTGATCAAGCCGCAGCCATTGCCCAAGAGATCAATCCCGACCTGGAGATCCTGCAGGAAATCCGGGAAGGCAGCCCCATCAATATGCTGCTCGAGCTTTCGGAAGAAGCCGACATGGTGGTCGTGGGTTCCCGCGGCCTGGGCGGCATTGCGGGAGCTCTCCTCGGTTCTGTTTCCACCTCGGTTATTGGCCACGCCAAATGCCCGGTGGTGGTACTCAGGGAAGACGACATGTACACCGATCCCGAAGACGGCCCCGTGGTGGTGGGTGTGGACGGCTCTAAGATTTCGGAACTGGCTCTCGAGGAAGCTTTCAAAGCTGCGGAGGCTTACGGAACTGGAGTTATTGCCGTCAACGCCTGGTTGGATCGTGCCGTGCAGTCCACCCTTGCCGGTGTAAACCTCTCCAGTAGGGAGTGGCAGCGTGCCCAAGAAGAGCAAGAAAAGATGCTGGAGGAGTCCCTCGCCCCGGTGAAGGCAGCTTACCCGAATGTGAAGGTGAAGCTGGTTGTGCACCGTGAATCCCCCGAAGTTTCCTTAGCGGAAGAAGCCTGCAAGGCGCGACTGCTAGTGGTGGGTTCGCATGGGCGCGGAGGATTCGCAGGAATGCTGCTGGGATCGACGTCCCGAGCTCTACTGCGATTGGCTCCCTGTCCACTGATGGTGGTGCGGGGCGAACGCGAGTAGTGGCGACCATTTGCGAGTAGTTTGTCTGGCCGCCGCACGTCCGGATGGCAACCCCCGAATTGGCTATTGCCACAGGTGGTAGCCGGGTTTAGGGCTGTTTGTTATCCTTAAGAGACGGCGTTGCGGATCGCCTTCGTGGCTTGAGCCGATTAGTCGACTGGGGTCGCGCACCCCCCATATAGACCCCATATACGACCAACGCCTTAGATCGCCGGTTCTGCAATCCCCCCCCCAGCGGAACCGGCGATCGCTTCCATTTAGGGGGTTCTGATGTGACGCTTCTGTGGGGTCTGGGGGCTTCGGTGGTTTCTTTTCGCGCACAGCTTACTGGAAAGCGTCCTTTTCCCTTTGTGAACGCACTTCGCATAGTGGCAGGTCGGTGTATGTGCAGGTAATCTAGACGAGTATCCATATGACTAAAAGGACGTTATATGAAGAAAATCTCTTCCAAAATTACGGCTGCAGCCTTAAGTGGCGTTGTCGCCGTTATGCTGAGTACCGTGTCCCCCGCGCCTGCCACTGCAGGTGATCTCCTCCCGGACATTCCGCTGCCGGACATTCCGGGTATTTCGGATTCCAACAAACCTACCAAACCCACCACTGCGGTGAAGATGCGGCAGGCGAATTTTGCCGTCAACTCCATCTACCCCAACGAAAACACCGTCATGGGGGTGGCGCAGCCGATCATTATTCGTCTCAAGCATGCGCCGCGCAGTCGCGATCTCGCGCAACAACTCATTAAGGTGGAGGTCTTTAATAAGCAAGGCGAGCAGTACGATACGCGCGGTTACTTCCGCTGGTGGAGTCCCACTGAAGTGCGTTGGCGTCCCACCAAGTTCTGGCCCGCATATGCACGCATCAAGGTGACCGTAGGGGACCGGGTGCGTCAATTCCGCATTGGTGCCCGCAAAGTAGCTGTCGCCAACGACAAGACCCACACCATTAAGGTGTACATCAACAACAAGTTGGTGCGCACCGTCCCCACCTCCATGGGTAAACCAAAATACGAAACCCCCAACGGGTTCTACTACATCGGCGAAAAGCGCCGCCACATGGTGATGGACTCCTCCACCTATGGAGTGCCCATTAGCGCCGCGGAAGGCTACAAGCTGGATGTGGAGTACGCCCTCCGGATGAGCTACTCCGGGATTTTCCTACACGCTGCCCCGTGGTCGGTGGGAGCACAAGGAAGATACAACTCCTCCCATGGTTGCCTGAACGTTTCCACCGCACATGCCAAGTGGTTCTATGAGAACTGGGATGCGGGTGACGTTATTCGGGTCATCAATTCAAAGGGCGGAAAACTGAGTCGCAACGACGGCATGGGGGACTGGGCAGACCTATAGTGCGCCAGGTCAAGTAATGCGATTACTTAACTGAAAAACAAAAAGGCAATTGGAGAAAGTTACAAAAAGCTTTCTCCAATTGCCCTATTTAGGGGGTGAAACGAAGTATGGAATTTGTGGAAATAAAACCCCTTAATTCCACGAAACAGCAACTTATTTCGAAAAACCACTGCTCAGGGTCTCTAACCTCGGTAAATTAAAGTACGACCGAATTGCAAAGTGCGAACTTATTGCAATGTCTCCCATAACTGATCGATGATCTAGCTAACATTTCAGCTAACTGGCTCTCTTTAAAACGGGATAAGGAGTATCCATGAGTGACACCAACGGCGCCAAAGGTGGCGTCCGCAATAAAGTGGGGAACTTCCTCACTCGGCGACCCAAGTCGCTGTTATCCAAGATCCTCATTGCGCTACTTATCGTGCTTCCGCTCGCCGGATCCGCGGTATACATGTGGTCAATGTGGGATCCCACAGTTTATTTGAACAATGTGCCGATTGGCGTTGCCAATGCCGATAAGGGTGCAATTGACGGAGGCGAAGAAGCTAACTTCGGTACTGACGTTGTAGAAGGCCTTAAGGCGGAACCTTATCTCAACATTATTGAAACCACTCCGGAAGAGGCTCTAGAAGGCCTCCGTACGGACAAGTACCTATTTATTATGACCATTCCGGAAGACTTCAGTGAGAACATCCTTACTGTTATTGATCCGGAACCACAGCAAGCCAAGATCACCTTCACCATGAACGACTACAACGGTTCCGCTGGTGCATTCTTGACTAGTGCTTTGATCCCCATCGTCGCCGGCCAGGTTAGCGGCGAGATTGGTGCAGAGTACGCCTCAGAAGTTTTGGTCGGTCTGAACATGCTGAAGGATGGCCTCATTGAGGTCCAGGACGGTGCCGTACAGCTTGATGACGGTGCTGGCCAGATTCAGGATGGTGCCTGGCAGCTAGCCGACGGCATGGACCAGATTATGGCTGGTACTGACGAACTGGCCGACGGCATGGAGCAGATCTCCGGTGGCGTTGACATGCTAGTCGACCTGCTGGTGCCGATCTTGGAGCAGGTCTCCAACATCGCACCTGTGCTGCAGCCCATCGCTGACACCCTGGCACGCTCCTCCAACCCCGAGATGCAGGAGAACGCTGCCACCATTCAGGGAATCATCGACACCTTCAGTGAAGATAACCCCGAATACATTGTCGGACAGCTCGGCGAACTGAAAGATGGCGCACGCCTCGTTCACCACATGCTGGCTGATGACGAGGCTGAATACCGCGATGGTCTGAACCAGATCCATGCTGGTACCCACGAACTGGCAGAAGGCTCCGACGAGCTGAAGGCCGGTACTGAGGAACTCTACGCTGGTGTTACCGCCGGTATTGAAGAGGCCCCGACTGTGGAAGACATCGCTAAGTCCTCACAGCAGGTTGCCAACCCCTTCATCACGAAGGAAATCGTGGAGAACCCGAGCCAGGTGGAAGTTGGAGACATCACCGAGAAGGAACCTGCAGAAGGTACCTCACTCGCCTTCGTGGTGGTCTTCGGATTCCTCTTCATGGCAATCCTCTCCATGCTGCTGCCGGTAGCTATGGGACGTCGCTATGACTCCGATGCCAAGAACGCCTTCCTCCCGGTCCTCAAGGCCGGTGGACTGAGCGCCGTCGTCGGCATCGTTGTTGTGGGACTCTTCGCAGTGCTCGCCAGCACTGTGCTTGGCTGGGAGCCCGCTGATGGCGGAGCTATGGCCGGCATCCTCATAACCATCGGCATTATGGCTGGTGTAGCCTACATGTTCTACCGGACCCTGTTCGGACGACTCGTGGGTGGCATCGCCTCGCTTGCAGTCTTCATGATGGGTGTCTTCTCCTACGGCGGTGTCTGGCCGTTGAGCACCACCCCAGGAGCCTTCAAGTGGATCCATCCGCTCAGCCCGATGAGCTACGCACGTGACGCATTCACCCTCGGAACTGAAGGAATCTACAACGGTACCTTCTGGACCGGCATCGTGGTGCTGCTCGTGATGGCAGTCGCAGCTGTCATACTCACCGGAATTATCCGCTACTTCCAGCTCGGAGCTACCACTCCCGAGGCTCTGGAAGCCAAGGCGGAAGCAGCCGTTGACGATAAAGCAGAACCTGTCACTGCCTAATCGTTAGAGAGCACAAGAAAGGCCCCGCACATTCGCGGGGCCTTTCTTTATGCGTTTCTTTATGCGGTTTTATGGGCACATAGTTGTTGAGCGTTAATCCTTAACGCCAGATAGCTACCCGTTCCTCCTCCGGCAGCCACATGTCATCCTCCGGGGTGACATTGAACGCCTCATAGAACTGCGGCAAGTTACGCACAATCTGGTTGCAGCGGAACTCTGCCGGGGAGTGCGGATCAATAGACAAGTAAGTAATGGCTTGCTCTTTGCGGATTTTGGTGCGCCAGACGGTAGCCCAGTTGTAGAACACTCGCTGCAGCCCGGTGAGGCCATCCAGCACTGGTGCATCCGCCAGGTCGTCAATTCCTTGAGTCTCCAGTGCCAGCTCATAGGCAAGCAGAGCAATGCCCAGGCCACCCAAGTCGCCAATATTCTCGCCCAAGGTTAGTTGCCCATTGACGTGGTGCACGTCCGGATCCAACCCCGTGGGAGTAAGTTTCTCGTACTGGTCCACCAGCTGTTTGGTGCGGGCGGTGAATGCGTCCCTATCGGCATCCGTCCACCAGTTGTTGAGGCGCCCGTTCCCGTCATATTTGGAACCCTGGTCATCGAAACCATGGCCAATCTCGTGGCCGATAACGGCACCAATACCGCCATAGTTGGCAGCGTCATCCGCTTCGGCATCGAAGAAGGGCGGTTGCAAAATCGCGGCCGGGAACACAATCTCGTTCATGACGGGATTGAAGTAGGCGTTGACGGTCTGTGGGTGCATGAACCATTCGGAACGGTCCACTGGTTTGCCCAGCTTTTGCCAATCGTAATTGTTGTGGAAACGTACCATGGTGCGGTAGTTGCCGAGCAGATCGGCGGCATCCAGTTCCACCTCAGAGTAGTCGCGCCACTTGTCCGGGTAGCCGACCTTGACAGTGAATTTGTCCAGCTTGGCAAGGGCCTTTTCGCGGGTGTCGGGGGTCATCCACTCCAGTTGGCGAATGGACACCCGGTACGCCTCCAGGAGGTTATCTACCAGGGTGGTAATGCGCTCCTTGTAGGCGGGTGGGAAATGCCGTTCCACGTAGACCCGGCCAATATCTTCCCCCAAGACAGAGCCGGTCAATGCGACACCGCGTTTCCAGCGATCCCGCTGTTTTTCTGTGCCAGACAGTTTCTTGCCGTAGAACTCGAAGTTCGCTTTCGAGATTTCTTCCGTCAACATGCTGGCGCGGGCATTAATAATCTTCCACAGGATCCACGCCGCCAGGTCTTCAGTGGAGGAATCTCCCCACACCGTGGTGGCGCCTTTCAGGAATTCTGGCTGTCGTACCACCACAGTTCCGGCATAGTTGCTAGCGTGGGGTGCTGCCACAATGCGGTACCAGTCTGTGATGGGGTATCCGTTGTAGTCGGTAGTGGCATCAATGTCTGCCAGTGTGGTCGGGTTGTAGCGCAGTTCGGCTTCCCGGTTGGTGGCAGCATCCAGGTGGTGGGAAGCAATACTCTTCTCGAAAGCCACAATGGCAGCAGCTGCTGACTCCGGGGTGAAGTTTTCCGTTAAAGGAACGGTGGGAAGCAGTTCGGTGAGCTCAAACATGCGGGAGACGTGTTGCTCGAATTCGGACAGTGTCTCCGCGTGGCGTTCTTCCCGGTAGTAGGCCTCGTCCGGCAGACTCAAGCCAGATTGGGAGAGGTACACCACGTACCGGTTGGGGTCCTTGGCGTCTTGATCCACAAAAATGCCGAGCAGGCCTCCGACGCCGTCGCGTTGCAGTTTGCCCAGGTGGGTAGCTAGTTCCTCATGGGTGCGGGCACTGCGGAGCCGATCAACATCTTCAGTCAGCGGGGCTAGCCCCAACTTGTTGAGTGTTTCGGTATCCATAAAAGACTGGTAGAAGGCACCAATGCGAGAGTCTTGGGGAGCATCTTCAATGATGCTGCGGACTCGTTCGTCGGATTCTTCCCGCAGTTGCACGAAGGCGCCGTCGAGGGGGCGATCCGCGGGGATCTCATGGTTTTTTAGCCAGGTGCCGTTGACGTGGTGGAAGAGATCGTCAGCGGGGCGGACGGAGTCGTCTTGGCCACTGAAGTCGAGGCCAGAGGAGCGGTCAGTACTTTTTACGGAATTTGTCATGCCTCCAGGCTAGTGAATTTCCAACAAGCTGTAATCTTTGTGTGAAAGAAGTTAATATTGTGAGTTATGAGAACGCGGATTTTTTCACTTGTCACCATTTTGAGCATGGTGCTTGCGCTGGCAGGAGTGGGGACCGCTGCCGCCCTCACCCAACCAGAGATCGCTTATGAAGAGCAGCCAGACGGCATAGACATTGCGTCCTGGCAGCATCCCAATGGCGCGGATGTGGATTTTAAAAGAGTTGTTGCGGCCGGCTACAAATACGTGTTCGTGAAAGCGACCGAAGGTGTCCACTACACCAACGAATACTATGTGAATGACGCCATGGCAGCCCAAGGTAATGGCGTTCTTATGGGCGGTTACCACTATGCGGACGTCACCACTGATCCAGCTGAACAGGCTCGACGTTTCGCCGACACTATTAGCGTGAAGGGCGGAACCTCTTTGCCGCCAGTGCTAGATATTGAAGAGGCACGCGGGAAAACCCCCGAGCAGCTGCAGGCTTGGGTAAGGACATTCCTGGTCACCACCCATGCCCTCACTGACCGCGTTCCCATCATCTACACCTACCGCAACTTCTGGTTGGTGCAGATGGGAAACACCACCGCTTTCAACAATTACCCGCTGTGGATCGCTGACTATAACGGAGGAACCAGCCCGACTTTGCCGCTGCCGGGAGGATGGGAAACATGGGTGTTTTGGCAGTACGCCTCCGACACCAGCATCGACGGTGTGCAGGCACAGCACGTGGACACTAATAAGTTCGGTGGCACCATGCAGCAGCTGCGGGTGTTCGCGGCAACCGATGTTATTCCGGCGAAGCAGCGGTAGCGTCTTCCCCGGTTGTTCCCTCCCCGGAGGCACCCTCTTCTGAAGCGCCGCTTCCATTGTTGCGCTGGTTTTTCTGCGCTTTTTTGGCGGCTGCCCCGTTCCGCACATTATCGATCGCCTGTTGGATTTCGGCCGCCTCTTGCGCTTCCCGCTCCCTTTCGGCTCTCTGCCGATCGAATTTTTCTTGGGTACGGCGGTGACGTGCTGCTGCCTGTTCAAAGGCACTCATGCTTGGCCCGGTTGTCTTCTCGGTTTCTTCTTCGTACTCCGCCACAAAGGAAGTGTCGTGGGTGGCGCCCTGGAACAGCACCACCACCAGGATCCATCCGATAAGGATCATAAGAAGGAAGCTAATAAGCCGGTAAATCAGCACAGTGGCCAGGGAGCTAGCTGCCGTCAACCCGCTAATCGTCAACGCCCACACCAGCGCTCCATCCACGGTCCCCAAACCGCCGGGGGTGACGGGAGCACTTCCCACAATCTTGCCCGTGACATAGGCAATCGACATACCCGCAATACTGGGCCGCGCCCCCACTGCGTAGGCGGCAAACCCCATACAAGCAATGTCGGTAATCCAGTTGAACAGCGACCACCCGAAAGCTTTCGCCAGCTCGGAGGGCTGCAGCTCCACTGCTTTCATTTGGCGCATGGTGGTGCGCAACCGGCGCACGCTCGGGGTGGGATCTTTATGGCGTTTATCCGCCCACCACACCAGCACAGGCAGTACTTTGTCCTCGATTTTCTCGGGGTTTTTCATCGCCCAGTGCACTACAAGAAGAAGCCCAAAAAGCCCCACTAAGGAGGCCACAAGCACCACCGGGTTGGTGGTTGTCCCCAGGAACACAAAACCGCCCAGCCCGAGTAGTGCGAGCCCCACTGTGGCAAGCACTCCCGACACCACTAACTGCCAGGCAGCAATGATGGTGGTTGCTCCGAGGCGCTTGGTTTCCCGGTAGGTGAGGGCTGTTCCCAGCACGGGTCCACCAGGGACCGATCCGGACAGTGCATTAGAAGCAAACACAATCGACACATTGCGTTTAAAAGGAGAATTCACCCCGGCCGCTCGCAGCAGCGTCCACTGCACTCCTGCGAAAGACAACATGGATGCAAAAGAAGCCACAATACAGGCAATGACCCAACCCGGATGCGCGTCTTTTACTGCCAGCAACGCTTCTTTAATGAAGTCGGTTTGGGTGTAGAGGAAATACGCAATCAGACCCAGCACAGCCAGCATGCCGAGCCATGTCACCCATTTGGGTAGCCCGCGCCAGGCAGCAACCAGGTGCCGCCATCCCCGAACCAGTGCGTTAGGCCGACTAGCGCGGGTGCGAGATTTTCTTTTGCGTTTACTCAGTTGTCGTTCTCCTCTCGCAGGCGACGCATGAGTTCAGCTGTGGAGATTGGTTTTTCGACATTGTCGGAATCCACCCAGGAGTCTTTATCCCGCGGGGTGTCCGCGTCAGTGGGGGAGCTGGGGCGGATCCGGACAGCACGCAGTCCTGCTCCTCTGTCGCCCCGCAGTTGGGCGTAATCTTCGTCCTCATATGAGGAACGCTGGGTTTCGGTGTGGTCGAAAAGCTCCTCATAGTCATCTTCGTAGCGAGCTCGCGGATAACCTGCAGAGCTGCTCTGGGAGGTGACATCATCACCAAACTGTTCGTCGTAGGGATCCTGGGTAGCAGCATCCAGTGCAGCCGCTTGGGCTGCAGCCTGGGCTTCTAGCTGTGCCCGTTGCTGGGCAGCGCGCTGCTCTTCCCGAATCTTTTCTACCTCGGCACGCTTCTTAGCTTTCCGTTCTGCGCGACGGCGACCGAAGAAGCCTTTCTTCTTTTCTTCAGTGGGCTTTTCGGCAGCAGGCTCGGGTGGCGTAATGCGGCGGGCTTGGCGAACTGGTTGTGCATCCTGCGGATTCACTTGCAGGCGTTTCGCACGTCGGTAACCCGGAGTGGTGGTACTGCTGCCCGCGCCCGCGGCCGCACCTACGGCAGCACCAGCAAGTGCCGGTTGACGAGCAGATTTTGATTCTGCGGTTTCGCCGAGGTCCATCAGGCCGTCAGAACCATCGTCGGTAAGTTCGCTTTCCGACAATCCCAGTTTGCGCTGGAGCTTCTTGAGGCTGAGGGGAGCCCACCAGTTGTCGTCGCCCAGCAGTTTCATGACCGACGGGACAAGCAACATGCGCACCACGGTGGCATCCAGGAAGAGGGCTATCACCATACCGAAGGCGATATATTTCATCATCACAATTTCGGAGAACCCGAACGCGCCGGTCACCACGATCATGATCGCTGCGGCAGCGGTAATAATGCGTCCGGTAGAGGCAGTACCGAACCGGATGGATTCCTCCGTGGAGTGACCGGCTGCATGCGCTTCCACCATGCGAGACACCAGGAACACTTCATAGTCTGTGGAGAGACCAAACAGGATCGCGATAATGAGCACCAAGGTGGCGGACATCATCGGCCCAGGGGTGAAGTTCAACAGGTCTGCACCTATGCCATCAATGAAGATCAGAGTGAGTACACCCAGCGTGGTGGCGATACTCAGCAAGGTCATGAGGATGGCCTTGATCGGAATCACCAAGGATCCGAAGGTGAGGAACATCAGAATGGTCATCGACAGCAGCATGTAAATGGCCATGGCGGGCAGGTTGCGTATCAAGGCACTAATGGAGTCTTTCTCCAGGGCGGGGTTACCACCCACGTACGTTTCGGCGCCTTGCATGGAGATTCCTGCCAACTCACTGGTGCCGCCACCTGCGTAGAGCACATCCAGTTTGTCGCGCACCTCTTCCACAACGCGTGAGTTGTCGTTCAGATCAACTACGCCGCTTTGCAGCACGGTGATGGCGCGGCCATCCTTATCCACTTCGGTTTGTTTAGCAATCCGGAAGGGACCGGTAAGACCATCCACCTGGCTGGCCTCCGCAATAATGGCACCGGTTTGGGCGCCATTGGAGTTCTCCACCACGATCTTGATGGGGTTGGTGCGGAGGGTGGGGAAGGTGCGGTCGAAGGTTTCCTGCGCAACGCGGGTTTCGTTATCCGGCGGCAGGTAGGTTTCGTTGATGCCACCAAATTTCAGGTTGCCCATGGGCACGGCCAGCAGCAGCAGAATAATAACGATCGGCACCATGGCGGCCACTGGACGCTTCATGGCAGCACCAGAGATGCGACCCCAGAAACTGTTGTAGAGCTCCTTCGGGGTGGGTTCTTTCTTGTGTCGGTTGAAACTCAACCAGTCGATGCGTTTGCCCAGGTAGCTCAAAATAATGGGGAGCAGCGTGAGGGACAGTAGGGCCGCTTGGAACACAGCCGAGATGGTGCCGTAGGCCACGGATTTCAGGAAGGCCTGGGGGAAGATCATCATGGCGGAGAGAGCTACGGCCACCATAATGGCGGAGAACACCACGGTGCGGCCCGCCGTTGCTACCGAGCGGGTGACGGCAGCGTGCGTGTCGTAGCCTTTCGCGAGTTCTTCGCGGAAGCGGCTCACAATGAAGAGGGCGTAGTCGATGGCAAGACCCAAACCAATGAGTGTCACAGTGGACTGGGCGAAAGCGTTCACCTCAGTGCCCATGGCGATAAGGGTCAAAATACCGGTGGAGCCAACAATGGAGAGGCCACCGACAAGGAGCGGAAGCAGGGCTGCAACGACGCCGCCAAAGACGAAAATAAGTAGCACACCCACAATCGGCAGACCCGCAATTTCGGCGCGCTTAATGTCCTTCGCCATACCGGTATCGAGCTCACCGGAGACGGGAGTCTGGCCGGCAATGTGCTGGGATACTCCCGGAACTGGGATCTTATCCTCTACCTGGCGGTAGTTTTTGAGGATGTCGTTGCCCCAGCCTTCCAACCGGATGGAAGCCATGGCGTGCTTCTTGTCTTTGGTGGCCAGCATGGCCTGTTTGGTGTTCCAGTAGCTGGCAATGCCCTCAATGTACTCGGGGTTCTCGGCCTCGAGTTTGTCCAGGTGGCCTTGTACTTTCTTGGCAAAGGCCTTGTCGTCTACGGTTTTCCCTTCGGGAGCATCGTAGAGGACAACCACGTCGGCAGAGCTGTCACGGCCGAATGTCGCTTCTTCTAGCTCCGCGGCTTTGATGGAGTCGCTACCGGGGTCGAACCAACCGGATTGGCTGAGATACTCGGGAAGTTGTCGCCCCACAATGCCAAGTGCTAGGACCCCTAGCATTACGACAAGTGCGACAAGTTTGCGGTGGCGCTGTACGAAGTCACCCCATTTAGTGAACACCGACTAGTCCTCGCTTCCTTTGTCTTCTACCGAGCTTTCGGCATGGTCTGTGGCACGCTCCAAAAGCGCACGCAGCGGACGGAAGGGGGGAAGCCAAGCACCATCTTCCGGAAGGTTGTGAAGGTCCATCCGGGGGAGTGGTTGTTGGAATAATCCGTCCACATCTTCAACATCAACAAATTCCAGCCGTGGGTCTTCAATAGCCCAGTCGCATTCCTCATAAAAGCCAAGGACTACTACCGTCACGCCCTGTGTAGCTAAATCGTCCAAAGTGGCTTTAAAGTTACGCCCATCTGCAGAAGCGACCACTACCAGTTCCAGTGTCGAATTCGTGTTGCGCTTCGCAATGTGTGCCAGCATATCGTCGTCCACATCGGAATCCGGTGTGGTTTTGGGTTTGGCGAAAACTGAGAAGCCGATATTGCGAAGGGCGTCGATCCACGACTGAATGCCCTCCACATTACCGTCTGCCACATTGGTGAAGAGGGTTGCCTCGGCGGTGATATCGGATTCGTCAACACCTTTTTGGGCAGCTATCTGGGCAGTTCGCTCCAGTAACCAAGTACCCGCAGCATCAAATCGGGGGCGTTGGTAGCTATTGGGACGCCCTCCAACAATGGCGGAGAGTCCCATATCCATGTTGGGCGCATCCCAAATAAGCAAAGTGCGGGAGTCAGTCATGGTGTTAACTTTCAATACCGTTGCTGTCGGGGGCGGGTGGGCGCTGCCAAACAAATTCGTGAATGACGTGGCCGGCGCGCAGCCCTTTATTTTCAAATTTAGTGGTGGGACGCTGCAAACTCATCGGGGCGGGAGTATCAAGTCCTTCCGGCCTTCTTATAAGGACGTCACAAGCGTCGCCGGTTTCCTCAATAAATTCAGCGTAGTCGGCATGGTCGGTGGCCACATGCAGAATTCCACCTGGTTTAAGAACGCTTGAGATGAGCTCAAAAGTTCCCGGTTGCAGGAGACGGCGTTTGTGGTGGCGGGCTTTCGGCCACGGATCGGGGAAGAAGATGCGCACCCCATCCAGGAAGGCGGCCGGCAGCATGCTCTCCATAACGTCTACTGCGTCGCCGCGGAAGAACCGAATATTGGGTATGTCTTCCCGCACTGCGCGAGCCAATAGCTGGGCAATACCGGGCTTGTAGACTTCCAGCGCTAGCACATTGATGTGAGGTTCTGCTTGTGCCATTTCGCTGGTGCTGGTTCCAGTACCAAAACCAATTTCGAGAACGGTGGTGGCTTCGCGACCAAACCAGTCGTGAATGTCAGCCGGGGTAAGTTCCGTGTCGGAGGCATTCTTACCAAGCTGTGGCCAGTACTCGTTCCAGATCCGTTGTTTGGCGTCCGAGATGGCGCCGTGGCGGGCGCGGAAGGCGGTTACGCGCGGATAGAGACGAGAAGATTCGTTTCTTTTTTTATTTTGTGCACGTTTTTCGGCCGCGAGTTGAGCCCGGTATGCGGGGTCGTCCCAACGCGGGTTTCTCGAGCTAGTGCGGGGTGTTTGGCTGTCATTCACAACCATTATCGTTCCTGTTTTTGCGGCAAATGTCATCTTTTAGCACGGTTCAAAAGGAAAGTAGCTCCCCTATTTAATTAACCGAGGGTGCACTATAGGGAACGGAAGGAGGGACCATGGGCCCATTAACGAGTCGGTTAATGCAGTTCACCGAGCCTTTAGTGGAGTCTGCGGGAGCAGATGACAAAGGTTGGTGTGCCGCTATTCGACGGGTTTGCTCACGGCCGCGTCTAATTGCGGTAGTGGGTGACGGAACTGGTGTTGCGCTGCCGGATTTTCCTGGTGAAGGTACTGCGGCGTTGCCGGTTGTGGTGGTTGCTCGTGCTCTCGAACTTCAGCTACGGGCACAAAAAATAGCTGCTGACTGCATTCCTGCTGCCAGTATGCCGGGTGGAGCATTAGCGCTGTGGCGTAATGTTTCCGACCCGAGCATTCCACCGGCGGAGCGAGTTGCAGAGTGGCCAGATTTGGTTGTGCAGGTAGGAGTAACGCCTATCGCTCCGGAAATCTTTCCGGTACCAGTGGTGCGAGCTCCCTTGGAGTGGAGCAATCCGCAAGAGGCCAGCATGGTGTTAACCGCCCAAGTAGTTCCTGCTGTGGAGCGCGAAGAAAGTGCCTGGTTGGTTGCGGAAGCCGCGGCCGCTAGTGGTTGGCATAGCCGCGAAGTGGAGTTGTTCCTCAAGGAGGTGTCTCGTGCCGAATTCGTGGTCTGAGAGATCTTCACAAGTAGCACAGCAATTTCGGCAGGCTCGCGATAATGCCCGCGCAATGCAACGGGTGCAGGTGACGGGAGCTGTCGATCGGTGGATACAGGATAGTGTGCGGACTGCAGTCAACTCCGGTGGGGGCGCTATACGGGAAGTAGCGCCTGCGACCGAAGTGTGGGAGCGGTCGGCGGCTACCAGTACTCCACAATTGGAGCTGAGTCTGGCACAAGTGCTGGAACCACGGCAGCGCCACCAACTGGTCACCACCCTGCACAAATCCTTTGTCACGGTGAGCCAGGAGAAAACTGCCGAGGCTAAGCGAAATAAACCGACTGTGGCGTGGGATGTTGTTATTCCCTCGCTATTGTCTCTGGCGGCAGGTATCGGTCTAGTGCGAGCCATCGTAGTGGTGATGGACTATGCCGGTGCTCCTATCCACGGCTGGTGGTGGCTGGCGGTGGCATTCCTGGTGGGAATCCTTTTCACTACTGGAATGGTGGCCTTGCGGGTGCACCAGAGACGCGAAAAATTACGTATGACTATGGCGGCGGAGCTACACAGGGAATTGGGCCGAAGGGTGCAAGAGATAGTAGCTGCGCTGTATTTTGCGGAAACTGCGGGTAAGCAACAGTACGCAGGACGACAGTCCTCCCAGAAAGCGACACTCGGGATGGATATCTACCTAGGGGAGGGGCACACGACCTCGCTAACTCCACGGCGAGTAGCGGTGGCGTGCAACGGGAATAGCTAGATCTAGCGGTACTAGCAACCTCATTTTGAGGTGAAACAGGATAGCCATCATCACATAGAGAGAATGCATAATCGGGAGCACTAATGGACGATACTTATATCCCATTCGACCCTTGGCTGGGGGACGTTTGGTCAGTTACAGACCCGTTCGGAAATGAGTGGGTGACACTGCCGCTGGATCTTCCCGAAGATCCTATTAGTGGACAAAAGGTGGAAGGTCACCCATTTTGGAGCGAGCCACAGTCAAATGAGACAGAAATCACATTCGTCAATATGGGCGAAATGGCAGCCGAACTCGATTCTGACGCGGGTGCCGGAATAATCGATTCGGAATCTATGGAGGATTTCCCAATTGACGCCGGAGGCGACACGGAAAAGCTTCGGCAAATTGCTTTTTCGGATCGTACAAATCTTGCAGAAGACGAACTTTTTCTTAAATTAGGAGAGCACTGCTACGCCATCTCTTCCGACGAAAAAGACTGTGCCACAATCGCTTACAGTGAAGGTCTCATTATTTTTACGGATGAGGATATGGATGGTGTCGTCGATCGGATTGATAGCGTGACCTTTGCCGGAGTACACAATTCTTGGCGCGTTCCAGGTACCTAAGAAGTCGAACTTTAAGTGAACAGAACCCTATAAAAATCTGAACACCTGGACCCGTTCTGCCTGATGGCAACTGTTTGGCAATTAGAAATTTGTGATGAGAATCACAAAAGATCGGTGAAGGTGAGCCCGCAGCGCTTTTCTGGAATATGCTAGAAGGGCGTACACCATCTAACATGGAAAACGACGTCAAATACTTGTAGGAGTGACAGATGACTCAAAAAACCATTCCAGGCTTTGAGGGAACCATCCCCACTGAGAATGAAAAGCTCATCGATTTCGTAGCCGAGTGGGCCGAAATCATGACCCCAGACAAGGTCGTATTCTGCGACGGCTCCCAAGAAGAGTGGGATCAAATCACTGCGGAGCTCGTCGAAGGTGGCACCTTCACCCAACTGAACCCGGACAAGAAGCCCAACTCCTTCGTGGCTATGTCCGACCCCGCAGACGTTGCTCGCGTTGAGTCCCGCACCTTCATTTGCTCTGAAACTGAAGAAGGCGCTGGCCCCACCAACAACTGGGCCGAACCAAACGCCATGCGCGAAGAAATGCTCGAGCACTACAAGGGCTGCATGAAGGGCCGTACCATGTACGTCATTCCCTTCTGCATGGGCCCCCTCTCCGCAGAAGACCCCAAGCTCGGTGTCGAACTGACCGACTCTGGCTACGTTGTGGTCAACATGCGCATCATGACCCGTATGGGCGACGGCGCACTGGAGAAGATTGGCAAGGACGGCGACTTTGTCCGCGGCGTTCACTCCGTCGGCGCTCCCCTCGAAGAGGGCGAAGAAGACGTTGCATGGCCTTGCAACCCTGAGAAGTACATCACTCACTTCCCCGAAACCCGCGAGATCTGGTCCTTCGGTTCCGGCTACGGCGGAAACGCCCTGCTCGGTAAGAAGTGCTACGCCCTGCGTATCGCTACCGTAATGGCCCGCGACGAAGGCTGGATGGCCGAGCACATGCTCATCCTCAAGCTCACCAGCCCCGAAGGCAAGCCCTACTACATCTGTGGTGCTTTCCCGTCCGCCTGTGGCAAGACCAACCTCGCTATGCTGCAGCCCACCATCCCCGGATGGAAGGCTGAAGTTGTGGGCGACGACATCGCTTGGATGCACTTCGGTGAAGACGGCCGTCTCTACGCCGTCAACCCCGAAAACGGCTTCTTCGGTGTTGCCCCCGGCACCAACTACAACTCCAACCCGAACGCCATGCGTTCCATGGAGCCCGGTAACTGCATCTTCACCAACGTTGCTATCACCGACGACGGCGACGTCTGGTGGGAAGAGATCGGTTACACCGAGGATCACCTCATCGACTGGAACGGCAACGACTGGACTCCCGAGTCCGACAAGCCGGCCGCTCACCCGAACTCCCGCTACACTGTGCCGATCGTCCAGTGCCCGGTGACCGCAGAAGAGTTCAACGACCCGAACGGTGTTCCGGTTTCCGCCATCCTCTTCGGTGGCCGCCGCCCCGACACCATTCCGCTGGTCTCCGAGGCCTACGACTGGAACCACGGTGTCTACATCGGTGCCACCCTGTCCTCCGGCCAGACCGCTGCCGCTGAAGGCAAGGTCGGATCTGTCCGTCGTGACCCCATGGCTATGCTTCCCTTCATCGGCTACAACGTCGGTGACTACCTTGATCACTGGATCAAGATGGGCGAAAAGGGCGGCGACAAGATGCCGAAGATCTTCTACGTCAACTGGTTCCGCCGTGACGAAGACGGTGGCTTCCTCTGGCCTGGATTCGGCGACAACTCCCGCGTCCTCAAGTGGATCGTCCAGCGTCTCGAAGGCGAAGTCGAAGCCGACAACACCATCGTTGGCCAGACCGCCCGCGCCGAGGACATCGACCTCGAAGGCATCGAAGACTGCACCATGGAACAGCTCGAAGCTGCTCTTGCCGTCAACAAGGACGAATGGGAGCGCGAAGTTCCGGACATCGAAGAATGGTTCGAGAAGCTGGGACCGAAGGTTCCGCAGGAAGTTCTCGACGAGTTCGAGGCCCTCAAGCAGCGTATTGCTGAGGCCTAAGCTCGAAAAGGCTTTCATTGCAGCGTAATTAACGTTATGCAATAGCAAACCATAAACAATGCCCCCACCACGCTGGTGGGGGCATTGTTTATGCTTAAGTCAGACATTTCTCCCCGGCGAATATATTGTCTAAACTTTGATCAGATACCTTAAACTCTAGGAGCGTACATTGGCACAATTTCAGGGGCGGAAAAAGCGCATCACCACCCTCGCTGCAGCAGCACTGAGCGCTATCGTCATTTCCACCGCTGTAACCCCCCAAGCAATTGCAGTATCGGCTGCAGAACATGGTCTCTCCACAGTTCCCAACAACATGATGGAAGCCAACCATATGCTTCCCGCCGAGGAAGCACCACAACTAGCCCTCGACCAACTGCAAAAAACTGGGCGTGCCACCGGGCTCGACATCCGCGACCTGGACTTCCTAGGCATCCTCAACCTTCCCCCGAAAGCCGGACAAGAACTCATTTTCCGGCCCCGCAAATACCTTCACGGGGACTTCTCCCGCGCCAACCTGGTACTCGCACTCAATAAAGAAACCGCGACCCCCCGGATCGTGGCACGGAAAGCACAAATAGTGGGTCAACCCCTACTGGGGCTTCCCGCCGCCAACCGAGTATCCCTCCGCGCGGGTGTGTGGGCCGCAGACCTGGGCATCACCTGGGACGATGGACGGGGCCGCACCCTCATCGCCTTCGGCGACAACTACGGCCCAGGCCACCTGCACCCCATGAGTCGCTTCCGCGGCTCCGCACTGGGCTACGTCAACGCCCGCAACCCATACAACGTGCGGATGACCAGTTTCTTCACTGGCTACGAAAATAGGGCCGAAGAAATTATTGAATCGCAGCACAAATGGGATCGCGAACTCTCCAAAATCCCGACCGCAGGCATCGCCGTCAACGGCACCCAATACTTGGACTTCATGTCAGTGCGCGAATGGGGAGAACCCGGCTACTGGACTACCAACTGGTCCCGCATCTACAAATCGGAAGACTACGGCAAAACCTGGACCCCCACCCGGATCTTCCGCCCCAACCGTGGTGGCAACATCAACTTCCAGATGGGCTCCTTCATTCGGGTAGGCGACTACGTCTACGAAATGGGCAGCCCCAACGGACGCATGGGCAACGCCTACATCGCTCGCGTCAAAGCCAGCAAAATCGAAAACCCGAAAGACTGGCACTACTGGGATGGCCGCAAATGGGTTCGCAACAATCCGGCCGCTGCCGTCCCCGTCATCCCCGGTCGCGTCAGCGAACTCACCGTCCAATGGAACCCGGCTCTGAAGCGCTACATGCTTCTCACCCTCGGTGCGGGAGACGCCATCTACCTGATGTACTCCAAGGACCTCGTCAACTGGACCAACAAGTACAAACTGATCCCCGAGCAGCAGTCCAAGGTGTACTCCCCGTACTTCCTGCCGCGCCAGTCGGGGCAAACCGTCTTCTTCACCTTGTCCACCTGGTTCCCCTACACAGTGTCCACCATCAAGGCTGAAATCCCCACCGCAGAATACATGGATAACCTGCCCTACCGGCACTACCCGGAGGACCGGAGCTTCGATATCCGCGACTGGGTTATGTAGCAGCGGAGTTTTTGCGAAGCACCATCACCAGGTTGCTGACCAGCACCTCACGCAGGATAGGTACGCGCACCATCCACCACGCCCAGCCGGGGTGGTAACGCGGGAAAAACCCGACCACATCCGCCCCGGTTTGAGCCTGTGCCCAGCGCATGCCGTCCCGACACAGCACCTTGAAAAGGCTCCTGCCGTAATAGTTTTTGGGTGGGTGCCCGTGACGGCGTTCATACAACCTGCGCGCCCGATCCCCACCCAGGTAGTGGGTTAACCCCATTTCGTGGCCACCAAAGGGACCAAACCACACGGTGTAGCTCAACACCACTAGGCCACCCGGGCGGCACACCCGCAGCATTTCCTCCCCCAACCGGGCCGGATCGGCCACATGCTCAGCCACATTGGAGGAGTAGACGATATCGAAAGAGTCGTCCAAGAACGGAAGATCCATTCCGGAACCCCGCACCACCTGCCTGCCAGTAGCCTGCGCCAAAGCGGGATCCACAGTGGAAAGCTCCGCTGCGTCCGGTTCACAAGACACATAGTGGGCACCCCGCTGCGAAAAAGCACCCGCAAAAAATCCGGGTCCCCCACCCACATCCAGCACCGTCTTCCCGGAAAGGGCACTGCCGTCCACCCCTCGCCACAGATCGGCGATGAGCTGTGCGGTGTCCTCCGCTAAAAGTCCATAGAAGCGCGTGGGGTTGCGCTGCTCATCCGGAAACGCGCGCAACAACTCCCAGGAGCGCGCCCACGTCGCATGGGCGCGTGCAAACCGAAGCGGGGAAGCGGAATCCGTCACCCCCCAAACATTACCGACATCCCCGCAATGCCGGTAGGTTGGAGGGGAAGCAACACCGAGTGTTTCCACATCATCCAGCAACCCGGGGAGTGACTATGGCGACAGTTCTTTTATTGTGCTGGCGCGACAGCACGCATCCGCAAGGTGGCGGGGCTGAACACTATTTGGAAACAATGGGGGAGTCGCTGGTGGCGGCCGGGCATAAGGTTTTCTACCGCACCGCCCGCTACCCGGGTGCAGCCCGGCGGGAGCACGTTCGCGGCATGCACATGTCGCGCGGTGGGGGACGCATCACTGTGTATCCGCGGGCACTGGCTGCCATTATTGCGGCACGTTTCGGGAAAGGCCCACTGGCTGACATGGGGGTTCCGGACGTCATTATTGACACTCAAAACGGGGTGCCTTTTTTCGCCCACTGTGTCACGCGGGCACCGGTGGTACTGCTGCAACATCACTGCCACCGAGAGCAGTGGCCGGTGGCAGGGCCCGGGTTGGCGCAATTGGGGTGGTTTCTGGAAGCCGTGGTGTCGCCGCGGGTGCACCGCAACTGCCAATACATCACAGTGTCGGAGCCGTCGAAACGGGAGCTCATGGAGCTGGGGGTGGACGACAGTCGCATTGCGGTCGTCCCCAATGGTTGTGATCCCATACCTCCGGGGATCCCGGTGCGCGCACCAGAAGCCGACAATCCTCCGGCTGCTCCTGCTGCTACAGGAGCGACCGTGCCGGAACCTGCGCCCCCTGCGCCCCCTGCGCCGCTCCGGTTGGTTACGCTTTCCCGGCTGGTGCCCCACAAACAGATTGAACATGCGATTAGTGTCCTAAACCAGTTGCTGGATACGCACCCGGATGTGCAGCTAGATATTGTGGGTGACGGCTGGTGGAAGCCGCAGTTGCGGCGCTACATACGCCAAATGGAGCACACCACTGGGCGGACCTTGCGCAACCATATTACGTTTCATGGGTACCTCACGGAGGAGGCCAAACACCAGGTGTTAGCGAGGGCGCATGTGCATCTTATGCCCAGCCGAAAGGAAGGATGGGGGTTGGCGGTTATGGAGGCCGCCCAGCACCAAGTGCCCAGTATTGGTTACCGCTCTTCCCGAGGACTCACCGAATCCATCCAAGACGGCACGACAGGATTTCTGGTGGGTGATTGTGAGGAACTGGTGGCAGCCACCGATCAGCTGCTGCGGGATAGCGAGCTGCGCCACCGACTGGGGGAGGCTGCGGCCCGGAATGCCGCACGCTACCACTGGGAGGCTTCGGCGGAACGTTTCCGCTCAATAATTGTCCCCGCAATGGTTACCGAGTAGCCCACCACCATCACCAGTAACCACACAATGTGCATGGTGATAGCCCACGTCCACTCCCAGCGGGTGGGAGCATATTCGCGGCTCACAATCCCCGGTACTTGGTAGAGGGTGAGGTCGGGGCTCGTGATGACAGGTTCCAGGCCACGCAGTGCGTTGCGCAGCGGCAACGTGTCGGGCACTTCTGGGGCGATCGTGTTTTCCACCAGCACCCAACGCACACCTAAGGACGCCAGCACACCCGCAGGCGCACCTGTTAGAAGCGCGTTCTCCACCTGGTCAGCGCGATTACCTTCGCCTTGCACAGTAACGTCACGCTCGTCTGGATCGGTGCTGGTGCGGGAGGTGGACACAACCAGATCCCCGGATTTCAGTACCTCAACCGGCATGAACCGGGGTGCGGGATCCAGCACAGTGCGGTTGGGGGCACTTTCGAACACTCGCAATTGGCCACTGGGGAGCACCATCATATCGCCGTTGCTGTCTTTGGTAACCTGCGCGACGTCTTCCCAACTGCTGGAGTATTGCACGGGCTGCAGGTTGCGGTAGGTGGCAACCGGGGCATCCGGCACCAGCAAAATCAGGAGCCCACAGAGGATCGCAATGGCGGTGGGGTTCAGCCAGCGTTTGGAGGAATACTCACTGCGAATAATCTTCTCGATAATGGTGCGGCCGGCGGCGCTCACCAAAATGGCGTAGAGCGGGAAGAGGAACGCTACCCATTTCTGGGTATCGCGGAATAGCCCCACACCCGGGATATTGTTGACCATCCAGGTGACTATTTTGAGTCCCGTCGGGTAGGCCAGTAAAGATAGGATGAGCACCAGCAATGCCGAGAACCCGAGCCAAATGTAGATGGTTTTGCGGGCGCGGTTGTGGCGGAAGCGCCACAGGCCCAACCCCAGAATGGCGATAAAAATGACGGTAAAGGGGAACACAAAAAGTGTCATGCGGCTGGGTGGTACCGCATCCACATTCCAGATTCCGCCCATGCTGATAAGCGAGAACAGTATCCCCAACACACCCTGGGGTCCTTCCCCGCGGGCCGCGAACGCCGCCACCCCAGCAGCATCCGAAATAGCGATACCTCCTTGGCCCACGTGGCGGAGGGACGGATAAATCCAGGGAAGTGACACCAGGAGCCCAAGCCCCAGAATGATGAAAATGCGCTGCACGTTGCTGAGCGGCGAGGCAGTGTGGTCTTGGGCAGTGCGAACCTCCAGCCGGTCAATTGGGCGTTTCGGGAAAAGCCCTGCAACCAGAGCCATGACGGTGCCCATAATGGCGCCAGATGGGGTGATGGCAGCCGCCGCAATACTCGCCGCCAAAGCACCCCATGCGGTGCGTCGCGTGGTGCGGCTGGGGGCGAAAGTAAGCACACCCGCCACCGCGATCCAGGGCAGGGCAGCGTAGCCGAGAAGCAGCGACCAGTGGCCTTGCAGCAGTCGTTCAATAACGTAGGGGTTCCAGATACCGAAGGTGACAGCGGGGAGCCCCTGTGCGAGGGCTTGTCCGCGGGTGCCGGGGTAGAGGAAATACCAGCCAATGACGGCAGCTCCCAGCCCCGCCATAAACAGGGCAATAAATGTGAGAGCTTTAACCAGCACACCTCCGTCAACCACCTGCGACAGAATCGCGATAAAGGCGTCTTGGGGAACAGCGCGAGCAGCTTGATCCCCCAAACCCATGGTGGAGGGGGTGATGTAGCTGCGGGGTGTACTGACAGCGTCGCGCGTCAACACATAGCCCGGTTTGAAGCTAGGCCACAACAGGATTGTGGTGAGTGCCGCTGACCAGAGCGCCACCCAGGGGACTGCCGAGTTAACGGAGTCTAATGCACGACGTGACATGCTTCTATTGTGCCTTATCGACCGGAATTTTCACGGGTTAATTCAGCTTTGGTCTCGCAGCCAGGATAATGAAGGAATGAGCATCCCCCGTTCTACCGCTACTGGCCAGCGTGCAGTGTGGCCTTTTGGGTGGGTGACCGCTGCAACGTTAGTGGTCAACGTGCTGAGCTATGTGCTGCATGTGGTGGCCACCAATAGTTTGGGTCCGGCCGGGTATGGCCAATTCGCGGCGTTGCTGGCGGTTCAAGTGGTTGCCACGGTGCCCGCCTTGGCGTTGCAGACTGTGGTGGCGCGGGAGATTGTGCGGGGGACGGATGTTGCGGCGCTGCGCCGGGTGGTGCGGCAGCTGGCCCTAATCTTGGTGGGGGTCGCGGCCGTGGCTACAGTGCTGCTGTCCATATTTTTTAAACAGTGGCCGTGGTGGGTGACGGCGGCGGCTTTCGTGGCGGTGCCCGTATTGGCGGGAATGTCCGGGGAGTTGGGGATCATCCAAGGCAGCGAAAGGTTTGGCCGTTTCGGTTGGGCCTTGCTGGGGACGGGGATAGGCAAATTTGTGCCACCCACTCTGGTGTTCGTGTTTCTAACGCGGGCAAGTACTCCATCGGGTACTCTGTCCGCCTCGGAGCAGGTTGCATCGCATGTGGTGACGGCCGCTTTTGTGGCTTTAGCTGCGGGATGTGCCGTGGCGTGGGCGGGCCTGCGGCTCTGGAATCGCACCACCGAAGCAACTGCTAGCACCGATCCAGCTGTTAGCAGCACCGTCACCAGCAGTTCTGCTGCCGATGTGCGGGCCGTGCTGTGGGCCTCCCAAGTGCAACTGCTGATTATGGTGTTCACCCAACTTGATGTGGTGTTGGTGCCGCGGCTCTTGGCACCAACAGAGGCCGGCTACTATGCGGCAGGCGCCATTTTCACCAAGATTGCTTTCTGGCTTCCGGCCGCCATTGTGTTGGTGCTTTACCCCCAAATGGCGCGTCGGGAACAGGGCGGGAAAGCGGTGCGCCGGGCAGTTGTTTTGCTCGTCGCAGTGGGGGTTGTGGTGGTGGCGGGCACCGCACTGGTTGCACCCTGGATGCCCTATGTCATTGGGCAGCGTTTCCAACCGGTGGTGCCGTGGCTGTGGCTTTTTGCGTTGCTGGGCGCCGTGTTCAGCGTGTTGCAGGCGCTTTTGGTGGGGGAGATTGCGCAGGCCTCAATGCGGGTGCGGTTCCGGGCGGGAATGCTGTGGCCGCTAGTTGTGGTGGAGGCCATCCTTTTGGCGGTGTGGGGAACTAGCCTGCTGGCTGTGGTGCTGATTGCGTTGGGGTGCGCCACTGCGGCGGTGTTGCTGGCGCTGGTGCTGCGCCGCTATTCGGCGTAGGGCGCCGCCCCGATATCCTTCGACAAACTCGGATCGTCGTAGGTGATGGCGTCGATGGCGGACTGTTCAGCTTTGCGACGGCGCACAATCAGGATCCATCCGCCCACCAGGAGTCCCACCCCTAGTACTCCCGACACTCCAGCCACTGCCCGCAAAGCGGTGAGTCGATTCTCTTCGGACTTTTCCCGTTCCACGGCCGCCTCCACGGTGGCATCGGAGGACACCGCATCCACCGCATAGAGCGTTACTCTGGGGTCCTTGAACCCTTTCTTCATGCCGTCAGCTGCAATGTAGGAGCGGGCATTGTCGTCGTCGGTGGCAACAAAATTCTGCGAATGCTCCCGCTGTTTCAAAATTTTTCCGGTAGCTTTCGAGGCCACTACCGTGCGCTCCGTGTAGTAATAGGCGTAGTAGGTGGTGACGGCGCTTCCCGCACTGGGATCCCACAAGTTGGCGGGTAGCTCAAAAATAGTGGTTTTTAGGCTGATGTCGTCAATGGGGGAAAGTTCGCCCTGCGGATCCTTCAACCCTTTTTTGAGGGTGTTGTGCAGATTGATCGGCCCCACGACTTGTTTGAATTCGATGGCGTCAACCCCATCCACAGAAACTTCCCGCACCGCTTCTAGTGGGGCTGCCTGCAGGGCGTACACATCGAAGAAATCGTAGCTGCCATCCATGCTGAGCCCATAGGGCAGCTTGTACTGAAAACCACTGCGGCTAAACGGTTTCGTGGGATCATTGGCGCCCGGGTTGCCGGGATCCGCATTGAAGTAAACAATGGATTTCCGCACCGGCTCCGCGGTCTTCCGGTCTGTGGTGACACGGTCAATATAGGAGTTGAGGAGCCCCTCGTCTTCCTCATCCTGCTGGTCGGTGCGCCACAACACGTAACCCGCCTGGAAAGTGTTGATGTTTCGGTCGGCAGGGTCCGCCCCAAACAGTGTGGTGCGCGCCTTCATCGGCACATTGGTATCAATGAAGCAGCTCATGGGCATCACACCGCCCGCACATTCGGGCCGGTTCTTGTTCTGCTTGCTGGGCTGCTGCCGCAAATAGGCGCCCGTGTCGAGGGCGGTGCCCCGGAATTCTTTGCTCTCTTTCACAATGCCACTATTGTTTTTCCCCATAGTTAGGGGCGTGGTGGTGAGGCGCGGAATCGAATAGGCAGGAATAATAATGGCTACCACAAGAAGAAACGCCCCCAACCCGGCAAGGAAGAGGGGGAGCGCTTTGCGCTGACCTTGTGGTGCTGCGGCCATGAAAGCTCCTTCACAAGGGGGTTCTTCGTGATTGTGGTCTTGATGCAAGGATACAGCGTTTTTCGAGTAATTGCCGTGCCGCCCACCAGGTGTGGGAACGGAAGCTGGAGCCAAAGGAGGTGACGGAGAGCCGTGCAGAAGCCGGACCATTTCATCCCCGCCGTGCAGGGTCTCCGCGCCGTAGCTGCCCTCGGCATCCTCACCACCCATGTGGCATTCCAAACCGCCACCAACACGGGTTCTTTCCTAGCTCGCGTGGTCGGCAGATTCGACCTGTGGGTGGCGGTCTTCTTCGCACTATCCGGTTTTTTGCTGTGGCGCCGCCACGCGGTTGCAGTCCGCCGCAGCATCACCGAACCGAACGTTCCCCACCCTTCCGCAGGCCGCTACTTCCGCTCCCGCATCACCCGTATTCTTCCCGCATACCTGGTGCTCGTCACCGCCGTCATGCTGCTGCTTCCCAGTTCCCGTGGTCTTTCCGGGAAAGCCATTCTGGCGAACTTCACCCTCACCCAAATCTATGTGCCGATGTCGCTCACCGATGGGCTCACCCACATGTGGAGCCTGGCAGTGGAGGTGGCCTTCTATATTCTGCTGCCACTTTTGGGGTGTGCGTTGTGGTGGCTGCGGGGCACTGCTAGTCGTGTCCGATGGCGGGTGCCGGTGTTGACGGCTCTCGGCGTGATTTGTGTGGGATGGGCGTGGATTCCGCAGGAAAGTCTCCCCGGTGGCATTAATCTGCAAACCCAACTGCCCGCCTTCCTGCCCTGGTTTGTGGTGGGAATGGTGTTGGCGGAATACGCCGCCGACCAAGCCCTCGGGATCCGCCAGCACCTCCTGCTGCATCGGTGGGCGCGCCACGGCTGGGTCTGTGCCGGGCTAGGGGTGGTGCTTTTCGCACTGGCCGCCACCCCACTTTTGGGTCCGGAAGGCTTCACCCGTCCCGCCCCCCACTTTTTCGCCGCGCGAATTGTGGTGGGAGCCGCTATAGCCTGGTGTGCCCTGCTGCCATTGGTGATGTCGGATTCCGGCATGCGGCAACGCATTCTGGTGAGTGCCCCATTCCAGGCGTTGGGCCGCTGGTCGTATGGAATTTTCCTGTGGCATCTGGTGGTGCTGCGGGCAGTTTTCCCCATTCTGGGGGTGTCCATGTTTGGCGGGCACATGGTGCTGGTGTGGGCGGTGACGGTGCTGTTTACCATTCCGGTGGCTGCACTCAGCTATGCACTGGTGGAGGAGCCGATCCGGGGATCCTATAAACGTTGGGAGAAACGCCGCCAAGCGGCCCGCACCCGATCCGCAGCACTGGACCGCAACCAGGTTTCCAACCAGGGAGAGACCGCCGCAGCTACCAGTGCAAGCAAAGCCGGCAGCTGAGCATACCACTTGTTGCCGGCGTAGCCGCCCAACCCCCAGGGCTGGTTCGCCAACAACACCCCGCTCACCATCAGAAAGGCGCCCGTAATGAGGGGAAGGTAGGTGCCACAGAAGCGGTCTATACGGTCCCCCACTGGTTCCATCGCCACATCGACAGTGACCACGCGCTGGCACTCTTCCCGGCGGTGCAATGCCACGAGTGAAGCAAGCGCCAACACCACTAGCAGTGCGAGCGCCAGTGCCCCGGCCAGCAGGAAAACCCGGTAGGGCCGGTCTGGCACAAACTCCAGTTCAATTTCCCCACCATATCCGGCTGGCACCACCCACGCCTGCTGCCAACCATTCGCCACAGTCGGGCGCAGCTCCCGGTTCTGCTTTGTGCGTGCCACCCAGCCGTTATTAGTACTTTCCGGCACCACCAGCAGGCGGCTCTGGTTGCTGGCAGGAACATGAATGGTGCGCTGGGTGTCGGACCACTGAACTCTCCGCACACCCTGCGGCCAAGTGGCTGATTCAATGCTGCTAGAGGAGCTGGTTCCTGCTAGTTCCACTGGCTGCTGCACTCGCAATTCCACAGTGTCGATAGCGAGAGGCAGGTTCCCCGCACTAGCTTCCACCAATACTTCCTGCCCGGTCGGCAATCTAAGCTCCCCACCGGGACAAGCGGTCGCCACTACCGACTTGCCGTTGCTCAGCGCCTTGCGCAGCTCCGCCGAATCACCCACCAGCTGCAAAGGCACACGGGAAGACCCCACCCGGATGCTCAACCCCGCGTCCGCCTCTGTGCCGGTGCTGCAGCCATTAGCAGCCTGCGACAACGCTTTCCGCAGCTGCTTCTGCGAGGTTCCTTTAGTGCTGCCATCCCGGTAGTGGGGATTCCACCGCACCAAAACACGGGGCTGCACTGCCACCCCAGCCTGCGCTGCGATCTGCTGCGGAGACACTTGCGGAACCGTCACCACCCGCACCAAACGAGACCCCTCCTCCGCCGCAGCCACCGGCACATCCTTTTCCGCATAGGCACTACCGGGGAACCGCTGGTGAAACACCCACTGCGCCGGGAACTCCGAACCCTGCGGAGCTGGCACCACAATCTGCCGGCCAATATTAACCGGCCGACCAGTCTCCCCATCCCGCACCGACACGGTGCTCAGCCCAAACTGCACCCCTGGGCTACCGTCCTTAGTCGCGACCGCCACAATCCGCACCCACCCAGTCTTCCCGGGAGGCAGGGGCGTCGAGGTCCGCACCCCCGGCCGCACCGACACGGTTGTGGAACCCCGCTCCGTCACCACCGCCACCCGGGTAACAGTTGCGCCGGGCAGCCCCTGCGGCACCGTGAAACTAACCGAACCGTCCTGGAGGGGTTTGTGCAGATCAAGCTGCAACCATTGGCCAACAGCACCCTGGAAAGTAAGGGACCGCCAACTGGTGTGCGGGTCGCCATCCACGGCTGCGGCCTCACTATAAGCGGGTTGCACATGGCGCAGCTGGTCGGCGTGGGCGGCGCTACTGGAGGAGGTGACGGTGGCGCCAAACCAGCGGGCATAGGTGATGTTTTGGGTGCTGGCCGGATAGTCGGCTAGGCGATTGTCGGTGTGGCGCTGAGCATGGCGACTGCGCAGGGCAGAAGCATGGTGGTCGAGGCTACCGAAATCCACTTCCCGCAAAGTGGGGGAATCGGTAACGGTAAGGCCACGAGGTGGGGTGCCGGCAGGCGCAGGGGCGTCATGGGCAAGCATGGTGAGGGGTGGCAGGTGCGTATCGCGGCTGCGGGCCAGGGCAGCAAGCGGTTCCAAGGCTTCCGGCCCGCCCGCAATGATGGGAATATCGTTGGTGTCCACCAGCCAGGGGCCAGCCGGGAAGGGGGCATCAACGGCATAGATTTCTACCGCTGGAAAACCGTTCCGCAGTTTCTTTCCAAAGCTAGCCACGCGTTTGAGCCCCGGGGAGTGGCGCAGAGTCTGGTGGACACGAGCTGGGGAAGCAGCCCCAGAGGTTTTGAGATCCAGGTCGTTGCGCACAATCAGGTGGCGAATATTCTGGCTTGCCAGAGTGCCAGCCAAACCGGCGGAGGCGCGCCCGTCTGCAAAAAGTTCCTGCACCGAATCCATGGCGCGGATCGTCTCCGGCGGCACCAGCGGAATAATGTCCCGCACCGCCCACGGGGTGGTGGCCAAAGGTTGCAAGGGTTCATCGCGGGTAAGTCCCCAGAGTTGGCGAGCAAAATTGCTGCCCGGCACCAGCAGGGCTCGCCCCTCTGCGTGGTTCTCCAACCAGCTGGCGGTGGCTGCCCAATGATCCGGCACCTCCCGATATCCGCCTTCCGGTGCTAACCGGAAACTCCACGCCGGGGCCACACTCACCACCAGCGCCAACACCACGGCAACCCCGCCGGCAACCCGCGGCCACCGCTCCAGTTGCGCAAGCTGAGTGCGGGGTTGGGGGAGAGGCACCCGGCTCAACAGGTGCGCGACCCCCAAACTGAGCGGCAAACGGATCAGAGGATCGAATTTGTGGAGGTTGCGGAACGCACTGCCAGCCCCGTCCAAGAAGCTTCGCACCTGCTCCGCGAACGGCGCACCCAGGTCTCCCACCCAGGGCAGGCAGATCACCGTCACCCCCAGCAGCAACATGCCAATCAACCGAGGACGGTGTCGCATACTGCGCAGCGTCAACCCTGCCAAACCAGCTGCCGCGACTGCGGTGGTGGCTAGGACGAAAACAGGTTCACTGACCAGCGCCGCGCCCGCTACGCGCTCGCCGGTGATGAAGGGCGTCCAGCTAGTAGTGCCGCGGAGAGTTTCGGTGAGGTTCGCCCAGCGGGTGGTGACGCCGGCAGACTCGATGAAGTCCAAAAATGGGGGACTGTAGTTGCCCAAAATAAACAACGGCCCCAGCCACCAGAGACACGCCAACACCCCACCCAGCACCCACCAGCCGGTGAAAACACCCCACTGTTTGAGTGCGGTTTTGCGGAGTGGCCGCAGTTGGGGATCGCGGGTAGGCCACGGCAGGTGCGTGATCCACCACAAAAGAGCGGGGGTGACGGCCGCTAGGGTGGCGACGGCGTTCACCGCCCCCATGCCGGCCACCGCTAATGCGGAGAGCAGCGCGTAGGTGCGCAGTTGCCTAGTGCTGGGAAACTGTTCGGTGTTGTGGGGTGCCCTCAGTTCCGCAGTGGCAGTCTGGGGAGGGAAGGCTAGCACCACCGGCAGCAACACCCAGGGGGCCAACATGACGGGAAGAGTTTCGGAACTAATGGCGCCGAGGGTCGTCAACACCCGTGGGGAAAGCGCATAGGCAAGCCCACCAGCAACAAGCGGCCAGCTGAGAAGCCGAGCATCCGGGTCGTCGTGAGTATCGTGTTGAACACCTATCCCGAGGGCGCGGGCGACGTGCACGAATCCCCAGAATCCGAGCCACAGCAGTAGTGCCCACCACAGGCGTTGCGTCACCCACGGAGCAATACCCACGGCGTCCCCCAACGCAAAAAATGCCCCTTGCGGGAAAAGGTAGCCATAGGCCTGGTTTTGGAGTTGCCCCATGGGTGCATTCTCGGACCACAAATGCAGGGCTTGGGTAAGGAAACCGCCCGGATTGGCAGTCAGGTTGTGTTTGGTGTCGGCCACAATCAGGCCGGGGGATTGCAGAAAACTGAGCAGCAGGAAAAGAAAAGCGCTCAGCAGGTATGGCCAGTGACCCCGTCCGAGCTTGCTCAACCGGGGCTGCGACGCTGGTTTAGCGGCGTCCGTAGACAACTTGGCCGAGCATCGCATTATCGGCATTGCCGTGGATGCCTTGGGTGAGGTCGGAGCCCGCCACCGTGTCCGTTAGGGGGATGAAAATTGCGCAGGCCAAGGCGACACCAATGGCGGTGGTGACGGCGCCGGCAGAAGTAATCTTCACAAGCTGCTCCTAATTTTCGGGAGGGACAATAAGCACTGGGCGGTGGCCATTTTTGAGGACACGCTCAGACACCGAGGGGCGCATAAGTTCGGCGAACCCTGTGCGGCCGTGGGTTCCGGTAACAATAAGATCCGCGTCCAGCATGTCGGCCACTTTGGTTATAGCGTTCCAAATGCTGGTGGAGTATTGGACTATGTAGCTTTCGCTTTCCAATCCGGCGGCTTTAGCAAGTTGAGCGCCCTCGTAGGCGAACTTGCGGGCATCGGTGAGGGACGGATCTTCAATCATGTTTTCCGAGTCCCAGTCGCATTGCACAATGCCGGAGGCGCCCGAGGTGCGGACGGCCTGCAACTGGAAGCATTCCCAGGCGGTCACTAGGACAACGTTATTGCCGGGAAAGAATTTGCCCACGTAGTTGATGGCGCGTTTTGCTTGGCGGGAGCCATCGTAGGCAATCAGAATGACGTGATTTTTGTCGTTGCCGGATTCGCTCACACTGTTCATCCTAGTCAGAATTGTCTGACTCATCATTGTGGGTTAGCCAGCAAATCCCATGGCGGTAAGGAGCCGCACATCTTGGTTGGCGGGGATCTCACAAGTGTGGCGGGCCAGGGTGAGGAGGGAAGGGTCGCCAAGCTGCAGATCGCCTGTCAGATTTTTCTGGTTGTTGGCGGAGTCTTGGCGTGCATCGGCATAGGCGGAGGCTAATTCCGTGGCTTCGTCATAGTGGCGCAGTAGCCGATCGGTGGCTTCCTTTTGATCCTCTGCCCCTAACTTGTTGAATTCAGCGCAGGTGATATTGATTTCGGGGGCGATGCGGTCGGCAGCTGTTAAAGAGTCTGGAGCCTCAGTTGTGGGTTCGCTACATCCGGTGAACACCAGGAGTGCGGCTATGCCGGGGAGCAGGAAAGCGCGCAGGGCGCGAGTGAGAGAGTGCGGGGTGGCTCTATTCAGCATGCTTTAAGCCTAGTCGGAAAATATGCATACGCGGGGGATATGCACGACTGTCCAGTTGGATGGTTAAAGATGAGGTGGAGATACATTGAGGGGCTCCCTGCGTACAGGAAGCCCCTCAATTGCTATCGGGTGCTACTCCTGTCAACGATTATGGACGGTGACAGGGGGCAGCGGTGGTATGGAGTTATGGAACGAGGTAACGGCCAGCGCCCGGAACAATTTCACAGGTGACAGGGGAGTTGGCCTTGAAGTCACCATCGGCGTAGAGCGGTGCACCCTCGATTTCTACGCGCACCTTCTTGGCGCGGTAGGTGGTGACACCAGGTTCGCCAATGTGCTCGCCCGGACGGAGTTTCGGGGACAGCTTGGCGAGGTGCATCTTGCCGCGGTACTCGACACAGGTGATGTCCATGACACCATCCTGGGGGTCGGCGGACGGGCAGATGTACATGCCAGCACCGTAGGCGGCGGTGTTGCTGAAGGAGCACATGCAGTAGCGGCCTTCCACAACGCTGCCATCTTCGAAGGTGATCTTGGTGGGGTAGCCCTTGAGGCTCAGGAAGGTGTAGGCCTCCGCAGCCAGGTAGCGGGCCTTGCCGTGGGGCCAGGACCACTTGTTGACGTAGTCAGAGATGACGGAGTCCATGCCGGCACACATGATGGTGTTGAACCACTCGGGTTCATTGCCGTCTTCTGGGGTGATGAGACCAAGGTCGAGGTGCTGGACTTTGCCTTGGGCAACTACCCGGGCAGCTTCTTTAGCATCGGTGGAGATGCCGAGAACGCGAGCCAGGTCGTTACCGGAGCCTGCCGGAATGACTCCGAGAGGCTTCTTGCGGGTTGCTTGGACCTTCACACCGTTGGAAACAGTTCCGTCGCCACCGCAGACAACAACAGCGTCGATGCTGTCGTCGTCGAATGCGTTACGGAGTTCTTCGAGTCCAGCTTCTTTGGAGACTGGGGCGTGGCTTTCCACTTCCAGGCCGAGCCGTTCGAATTCTTCCAGAGCCTCAGCGCCAGCTTGAGTGGCGCGACCCTTGGCAGCATCAGGGTTGGTGAAGAAGGCGATCTTCTTTACTTCAATGTTTTCGGGAGCGTAGTTAGGTTCGGTCATGACCTCGATAGCTTTCGTGAACAAGTAGGACGTAATTCCATATCAATGCACTAATTTCGATGCACATCTTCAGCACAATGTGAGGGAATTCAGTACATGTTTTCGGTAGTACTCATAGTGCCAAAATGTCTAGGTTTGTGTTTGTGTAATGGAAACTATTGTTGACACAACCCCGCAAAGTTACACATTTTTCATAACTGTAAACATAGTATGTGCAGTTGAGCCGGTAATAAGTGACACTTTCTTAAAAAGTGTAAAAATTTGTTTTTTTGCCATAGTGGTGTTCTTGATTTTTTGTGTAATTTGCTAATAGAGATTTGTAAACCACCAGAAGGGTGTTGATAGAGCACTTTTTGAGGTGGCTCTCGCATTCGTAAAATGTAAGTATTTTGTTAGGTGCCGCAGAGGAGAAGCGCACCCCGTATCGCCTTGGAGACCCTATGCCGCATGCCGATGAGCAACATCACCCGCTTGCGGATGTCGGTGACCCCAAAACTGGAGACGTTCCCAAGACTCCAAAGACTCCAGACACCTCAGACGCTTCAGGCGATACGGATCTTCCCGACACCGACCCGAACTATGGGTTGGAGCCTCCCGAGGAACTCCCTGCTCCGCCTTCGGGAATGCCGGCAGTAACGCCCCACCCGCTCGACCACTACCGCTCTGCAGCCTTTCTTATGGGATCTGAACCCGCATTCGAGCGCGCCGAGCCCTTCGAGCAACCCACCCTTTATCCCTTCCAGGTTGAACCGGATGAACCCGGCATGGAAACGCGCTTCCTGCAACGCGACGCGGCAGCCGCATTCGACCGCGTTGAGGCGGAGGACCATTCCACCAGTAAAGCGGTCGCCATTGCCCGTGCTTCGGAAGTCGCGGCGCGGGAAGCCGCTCGCGAAGCTGCCGAACGGGCGGCCGCCAACGCACTTTCCGCTTCACCAGTGGTAGCCCTCAGCCCGACCCGGGCTGCGGAACGCTCCCACCGCAAGCGCCCTGTCCGGCACAGCCACCAGCTCCATGAATACATTCCGGCCCTTACTGGTTTGCGCACCCTCGCCACCCTGGCGGTCTGTTTCTACTTTGTCGCCCACTGGACTGGACATTTCCGGATCTCCTACCTGGGCGGCGTTTTCGACAAGATCGGCAGCCTGGGGGTCTCCATATTCTTTATCCTCACCGGTTTCCTGCTTTTCCGGCAGTGGTTGATCCCGCTGGTGGAACGCGACCGCGAACCCGCCCTCCAGTCCCGTAAAGTTGGCGAGTATTTCTGGAAACGGTTCCGGCGCCTCGTGCCACCGTATTGGACCACCGTCATTCTCGTGTACGGACTCTATTGGATATCCATGCGCGTTAACGGCACCACCTGGCTGCAGGAAGCCACCGAAACAACCCGGCAGGTGGGAACCGAGCCTATTGATTTTCTGCGTAACCTCACCTTCACGCAGTCCTACGGGCTGGGCCACTACCATCCTTCCTTCACCCAGTCGTGGGCCATCACCGTCACCTTCGCCTTCTATTTGCTGTTCCCTCTTATTGTGTGGGGGTCGACGGCGCTTGTGAACCGGAAGCGTTTCCACGCGCTGGGGACAATCCTTTACCTCATTCCCTTCTTCCTCATTACCCCCATCTGGGACATCGCCACCCGCAACCTGCTCCTTGTGGATTATTCCTCTCGCACCTGGATGCCCGGTTTCCTCAGTTGGTTTATCGCCGGCATGATAATGGCGGTGCTTTCTGTCCGCGTCCCCAAATATCGGGAGTCCCTCATTACGGTGAGCTCATTGCTGCTCAGTGTGGTGGCCTTCATCTGGTACGCCGCAATCAACCTGGTGGGGGATCCGACTGCCCTGCCCGCTGGTTTTTCAGACACTTTCGGCCGTTGGGTATTCGGCATGCTGGTGGCGTGTGGGCTTATTGTTCCCCTCGTGTTCGGGGATCCGCACGGAGACAAACTCACCAGCGCCCTGCATCGTTTCTTAGGTTCCAGACCAATGGTGCTTTTTGGCCGCATCTCCTACGAATTCTTCCTGCTGCAGATCCTCATCATCGAGTTCATTATGTGGGCACTGGGCTACCGCATGTTCTCCGGCAGCCTCCTGTTGGTGTTCCTGCTGACCTTGCTGGTGACGACACCCCTCGCCTGGTTGCTGCATATCGGCACCCGCTGGGCCACTGGGCAGCAACCGCTGCAGAAACGTTTCCAGACGCTCTCCCGCGGCGTAAAACGCACTAAACGCAACTGACCCCTTGCCAAGTTTCGCAGTTTTACTTTAAGATCATCGGTATGACTAACGCCTTTGGACTTTTCAACGCCCACACCTGCGGCTTTGCCATGTCCAGTTGGCGATGGCGCGGTAGCTTCCTTTCTGCCTAGACGCAACGGATAAGCACTTCGCCTCTTTTTCCCGGTTGTTCCGCTTTCCGTCTGTCTTATCGGCAGAGCCTCAATCCCGCGGCCCGGCTTCTTCCACGGATACCCCCTTTTCTTCAGGTAACCCGTATTTCCGCATCACTTCCATAACGCTCGTAGTGTGTCGTCTGCCTCGGCCCCTGCGTAAGCGCCACTGGTGAAGCCTCCTGCCGCAGTCCCCTCCGAGACTCACCAGACAGGATCCCCATGACAACCAGTCCCCAAACCCAATCCCCGCGCCAGCACCAGCCCCACAGTGGCCGCCCTTACCGGCGCCTGCCACTGGTGCGCCGCCTCTACAGCGACCACACCAACCCCATTCAACTGTTGGCCACACTGCAGGAAAAACATCCCCGCTGTTTTCTGCTGGAGTCGCTGGCCGACCCGCAGCACCGCGGCCGCTACACGTTCCTGGGCTACCAACCCACCCTCACCGTCACCGCCCGTGGCACCACCGTCACCATCATGGATGCGAACGGGGAAGTGCGGCAGGTGACGGAGGAGCACCCCCGCGATGTCATCGAGAGCATCGTGGACAAATACCGAAGCCCCCGGGATCCCGACCTGCCCCCGTTCACCGGTGGTCTGGTGGGCTACCTGGCCTACGATTATTTCGCCATCTCGGAGCCTGCCCTCCATCTCCACGGCGCGGATGACGAACACTTCAACGACCTCGACCTGATGCTCTTCGAAAACGTCATCTGCTTCGACCACCTCACCGAGCAGCTCCTCCTCATCACTAATGTGCCGGTCGCCAATGTGTCGGCCGCGGACGACACCACCCTCACCGTTTCGGACGCCGCCCGCACCGCCGGGGAGCATGTACTGGACCAGATGGAGGACCTGGTCTTCAGCACCCGCACCGCCCCCATCGAGCCACTCCGTCTAGCGGGCGAACTTACCCCTGATAAAGACGAAGCCGAATTTACCCGCATGGTGCAACGCGCCCAGGAGCACATTGTGGAGGGGGATATTTTCCAGGTGGTGCTCTCCAACCGGTTCCGCACCCGCGCCAGCGGCTCTCTCTACGACACCTACCGGGTGCTCCGCACCACCAACCCCAGCCCTTACATGTTTTTCTTCACCAGCCCCGATGTGGAACTGGTGGGGGCAAGTCCCGAAACCCTCATCTCGGTGCAGGACGGCGTTGCGAAAACTTTCCCGCTCGCTGGCACCCGCCCGCGCGGCACCACCACCTCCGAGGATGCCGAGCTGGAAGCTGATCTGCTGGCCGACCCGAAGGAACTGGCCGAACATCACATGCTGGTGGACTTGGGTCGCAACGACCTGGGACGTTTCGCCGCCCCCGGCACAGTGGAGGTGACGGAGCTGGCACAGGTCCACCGCTACAGCCACGTCATGCACCTGGGGTCGGTGGTACAAGCCCAGCTCGCCCCAGACGCCAACGTGGTGGACGCAGTGGGGTCGGTGCTCCCCGCCGGGACGCTTTCCGGCGCACCCAAAATCCGGGCCGCCGAAATTATTGACGACCTGGAGGGCGGCCGCCGGGGCATCTATGGAGGTGCCCTCGGCTACATCGACTTCACCGGCAACATGGACATGTGCATCGCCATCCGCTTCGCCTACAAACGCGGCGACCAGGTTGCTGTCCGCGCAGGTGCCGGCATTGTGGCCGACTCCATCCCCACCAACGAGTACCAAGAAACCATCAACAAGGCGAAAGCCGTCGTGGAGGCCCTGCAGCAGGCCAACGGTGGGCTGTTGCGCCGGGCAGGGAAGTGATTCGCATGATTCTGCTCATCGACAACTTTGATTCCTTCACCTACAACCTCTACCACCAGCTAGCTGGCTCCCAGGTGACTGTACTGCGCAACGATGCCATCGATATCGCGGGCATCCGCAGCCTCAACCCGGAAGCGATTATTCTTTCGCCCGGACCCGGCCGCCCCGACGATGCGGGTATCTGCCTGGATGTGATGCGTGACCTCACCGGCGAATATCCCATCCTGGGGGTGTGCCTCGGACACCAAGCACTCTGCCAGGCTTTCGGCGCCACCGTCACCTACGCCCCCGAACTCATGCACGGCAAAAGCTCCGACATCACCATCGACCCCACCGATGCACTTTTCCAGGGGCTCCCCAGCCGCATCACCGTCGCCCGCTACCACTCGTTGGTGGCAGATCCGGCCACTATGCCGGAAGAACTGCTTGTCACAGCCCACGCCGACGACGGCACCATTATGGCCGTCACCCACCGCAACGCCCCCACCTATGGCGTCCAATTCCACCCCGAATCGATTCTCACACCACACGGTCAGCATATGATCGACAACTTTTTAGCAGGAGCACTTCATGATTAAAGACGCACTCAACGAACTAGTACTGGGGAAGGACCTTCCCGCCTCCACCATGCGCGCCATGATGGACGAAATAATGACCGGCAAGGCCAGCGACGTCATGAAGGCAGCCGTCCTCACCGCCCTCACTATTAAGGGGGAGACGGTCACCGAAATTACGGCCGCCGCCGAATCCATGCGTGCCCATGGCGCCGTGGTGGACGCACCCCCTAACCTGTTGGAGATTGTAGGAACCGGCGGAGATAAAGCCTTCTCCTTCAATATTTCCACCACCTCCGGCTTCGTAATCGCAGCCGCGGATGTGCCCGTCGCCAAACACGGCAACCGCTCCGCCTCCTCCAAATCGGGGGCAGCCGACTGCTTGGAAGCACTGGGGGCGAAACTCGACATTAGCCCTGAGGGCAACAGGAAAATGCTGGAGGACATTAATATGGCGTTCTTCTTCGCGCAGCGCTACCACAGCGCCATGAAGCACGTGGCGCCAGTGCGCAAAGAGCTCGGCATTCGCACCATTTTCAACCTTCTGGGGCCACTCACCAACCCGGCTGCAGCCTCCATGCAGGTGCTGGGGGTCTACAGCGAAGAACTGGTGCGTCCCCTCTCTGAGGTGCTCTACAACCTAGGGGTGCGCCGCAACATGGTGGTGTATTCGAAGGATGGATTGGACGAGATTACGTCCTCCGCCGACACTGTGTGCTGCGAATGCATCAACGGTGTTTTCACGGAGTACATCCTCACCCCGGAAGAGTTCGGGTTTGAACGGGCCGAGAAACGCGACCTGGTCGGTGGAAACCCGCACGAGAATGCGGTCATCACCCGCGCCATCCTGGATGGCCAAAAAGGCCCCAAACGGGATACTGTGATTATGAATGCCGCAGCCGGAATCTACTTGGCAAAGCAGGGAACCACCCTGCACACCGCAGCTGAATTGGCCGCCGAATTGCTGGACTCCGGAAAAGCAAAGGCCAAGATGGAAGCATTCATTGCCGCAACGAATAAAGTAGATGCTGAACTTTCAGCCCTGGACGGAAAGACGGAGTAGGAACAAAGAATGACAATCTTAGACAATATTGTGGCGGCCACCCGCACCCGGGTAGATGAACTCCGCGCCACCACCGACATCGCCGCACTTAAAGAGCAGGCCGAAAAGGTTGCTGCCGAACGGCGGAAACAGGGCCGTGACGGTGTCTTCTACCGTGGCCTGGACGCCTCCGGTGTCAGCATTATTGCGGAAGTGAAAAAGGCCAGCCCCAGCAAAGGGGTAATCAGCGCCGACTTCCCGTACCAGCAGATTGCCCGCGACTATGCGGACGCTGGCGTGCGCGGCATCAGCGTGCTCACCGAACCCGAATTCTTCCAGGGCAGCACCGACTACCTGCGCGACATTGCCG
This sequence comes from Mycobacteriales bacterium, assembly GCA_012842085.1. Lineage (GTDB taxonomy): Bacteria > Actinomycetota > Actinomycetes > Mycobacteriales > Mycobacteriaceae > Lawsonella. The sequence goes on from DUTM01000013.1 coordinate 56,699, forward strand.
CCGACCCGGGCATCAATGGCATCCCCGTCCTCTGCAAGGACTTCATCCTGGACGACCTGCAGATCTACCAGGCCGCCACCCTCGGTGCCTCCGCAGTCCTGTTGATCGTCTCCATCCTGGATGACAACGACCTGCGCCACAAGATCGAACTCACCTACCGGCTGGGCCTGGACGCCCTGGTGGAAGCCCACACCGAAGATGAAGTGATGCGCGCCGTCGCCGCTGGTGCCCGTATTATCGGCGTCAACAACCGCAACCTCCACAACTTTGAAGTGGACTTCGACACCACCCGCCGGCTCCGGGAACTCATCCCCGCGGATGTTCTCCTCGTTGCCGAGTCGGGGGTGCAGGACACCGACGACATTCTCACCCTCGAAGAAATCGGGGTTGACGCAGCCCTCATCGGCGAAGCTTTCATGCGCGCCGAGGACCGCGTCGTCACTGTTCGCAACTTCGCCGCCGGCACCAAACAGCGCGCCGAAGGCGACCCCACCAACCCTGCCCACCGGGGACGCTTCGGCGACTTCGGCGGCCAGTACATTTCCGAAACCCTCATGCAGGAACTCCACGACCTGGAGGACTCCTACAGTAAGTTCATGGCCGACCCGGATTGTCGAGACGAACTCGACTACCTGCTAGAAAACTATGCGGGTCGCCCCTCCGGCCTCTACTTCGCTGAGAAGATGACGGAGGACCTGGGTGGCGCCAAGATCTACTTGAAGCGCGAAGACTTGAACCACACCGGATCCCACAAGATCAACAACGTGCTGGGCCAGGCGCTGCTGGCGAAGAAGCGCGGCAAAACCCGCCTCATTGCGGAAACCGGTGCCGGCCAGCACGGTGTGGCCACCGCCACCGCCGCCGCACTGCTTGGGCTCGAGTGCGAAATCTTCATGGGTAAAGAGGACACCGAACGTCAAGCCCTCAACGTGTTCCGTATGGAACTGCTGGGCGCCAAAGTGCATGCGGTGGAGGAAGGCTCCCAGGTGTTGAAGGATGCCGTCAACGCCGCCATGCGCGAATGGGTTGCCCGCATTGACGACACCCACTACTGCCTGGGTTCCGTCATGGGCCCGCACCCGTTCCCCATGATGGTGCGTGACTTCCAGTCCGTCATCTCCAAGGAAGCACGCAAACAGATTCTGGACATTGACGGCAAACTGCCGGCTGCAGTGATGGCCTGCATTGGTGGTGGATCCAACGCCATTGGCATGTTCTACCACTTCATTCCGGACCAGGATGTACGCCTCATCGGCTGTGAAGCCGCCGGCCGTGGCCTGGACAGTGGGAAGCACGCCGCCACCATGTCGAAGGGCGAAGTCGGGGTCTTCCACGGCATGAAGTCCTACTTCTGCCAAAACGAGGAAGGCCAAATCGACCAGGTGTACTCCATCTCCGCCGGCCTCGACTACCCGGGTGTCGGCCCCGAGCACGCCTACCTGCGGGACTCCGGTCGCGCCGAATATGTGCCCGTCACCGACGACGAGGCGGTCGCAGCGTTCGAGTACTTGAGCCGCGTGGAAGGCATCATTCCAGCCATCGAGTCCTCACACGCCATTGCGCACGCCCGCAAACTTGCCCCTCAACTAGACCCCAGCGAATCCATCATCGTGTGCCTGTCCGGCCGCGGAGACAAAGACGTTGCTGCTATCGCCCGCTACCGGGGAGTGGAAATCCATGACTAACAACACTGCAAACAACTCTGCACATACCACTGCAAACACCTCTTCCGCGGCGGTCGCTCCGGTGGAACCCACCATCGCCTCCGCTTTCGCCGACCGCAAAGCCCTCATCGGTTTCCTCACCGCCGGCGACCCCAACCTGGCCACCACTCGGGACATTGTGCTCGGGATGGCCGAATCCGGCTGCGACCTGATCGAGCTGGGTATTCCGTTCTCCGATCCGGTTGCGGAAGGCCCCGTCATTCAGGAGGCTAGCCTGCGGGCTCTCGCCAACGGCATCACCATGGACCAGATTTTCGACATGGTGGCCGAAGTGCGCGAAAAGTCCAACGTACCGCTAGTGTTCATGGGATACATGAACCCGCTGCTGCGCTACGGAATGGAGAAATTCTTCGCTCGCTGTGCTGAGCTGGGTATTGCTGGCATTATCTTGGCCGATATTTCCCACGAGGAGAGCCACGAGGTGCGGGACGTCGCCGACAAGTACGGTGTTGCCTTCATCTCCATGTTGGCTCCCACCTCCACCAAGCGAGTGTCCCTCATTGCCCCCGGTTCCAAGGGTTTCATCTACCTGGTGTCGTCCCTCGGGGTGACCGGCGTGCGGAGTGAAATCAAAACCAACGCCGCCAAGATCGTGGAGCAGGTGCGGGAATACACGGACACTCCGGTTGCTATCGGCTTCGGAATCAGTACCCCGGAGCAGGCCCACGATATGGCAGAGGTGGCTGACGGCGCCATTATTGGCTCCGCGATCATGGAGATCGTCGCGGAACACGGCGAAAACGCGGTGGAGCCCGTCAAACAGTACATTGCTGAACTGCGCGCTGGGCTGGACCAGTAACGGGGTAGCTGCTGGCCGGCACCCCGTACCGTCTACTGCACGAAATCTAGTTTACCGGAGAGGGCATGCAGTCGCATCTGGCTGGGACCCTGCAAACCGGTAATAGACACTTTCTTGCCGCGCTCTTCATACTTGCTGCGAATGGCGTCAAGTGTGGCCACCGTGGACGCATCCCACACTCCCGCGTGGGACATGTCAATAATGATGTGGTCTGCCGTGTCGTTGTAGTCGAACTGGTACACCAGGTCGTTGGAGGATGCCCAAAACAGTTGGCCATACACCCGGTAGGTGCGGGTGTCGATAGTGCCATCGTTGGTGGTGTCCAACTCCGCCACCTTTTTGATGGTGACCACGTGGGCGACGCGCCGGGCGAAACTAATCATCGCGGCCAACACGCCCAACACCACACCAACCGCCAGGTTGCGGGTGGCGAGGGTGCCTCCCATCGTCAACAGCATGACTGCAGTTTCACTCAGCGGCATGAACTTGAGGGTGCGCGGATGGAGGGACCGCCAGTTGATGGTGCCAATCCCCACCATCATCATGACAGCCACCAGTGCCGCCATCGGAATCATACCGACCAAGTTGCTGGCAGCCAGCACCAGAATCAACAGAAACACCCCCGACAGCAGCGTCGACAGCCGGGTCCGGGCACGGGACTGTTTAACGTTCACCATGGTTTGGCCAATCATGGCGCAACCACCCATGCCGCCGAAAAGCCCGGAAAGAATATTCGCAACTCCTAAACCGAAAGCTTCCCGTGTCTTATTGGAGTGCACATCCGTAATGTCGTCGACCAGTTTCGCCGTCATCAGCGATTGCATAATGCCCACAATCGCCATGCCAAAAGCATAGGGGGCAATAATGCGGAGGGTCTCCCACGTGTAGGGAACATTAGGGATAAAAAACTGGGGGAGGGATGACGGCAGTTCACCCTGGCCGCTCACATCCGGCACCTTCCACCCCAAGAGTGCCGCCCCACCCGTCAACACCACAATGGTGACCAGCGGCGCGGGGATAGCTTTCGTAACTTTCGGAAAAAGCCACATGGTGAGCACCCCCACCACCACAAGCGGATAAACCTCCCAGGTGACCCCAAAAAGGTGGGGGAGCTGGGAAGTAAACAACATTATTCCGAGGGCGTTGACGAAGCCCGTCATTACTGAGCGGGGAATGAAGCGCTGCAGTCGAGCAACCCCCAGTACCGCCATAATGACCTGCAGCAGACCACCCAAAAGCACAGTTGCGATGAGGTAGTCGATGCCGTGGTCGCGAGCCACCGGGCCGATGACCAGTGCCACGGCGGCAGTAGCGGCGGTGATCATGGCGGGGCGACCACCCAAAAAGGCGATCGAAATGGCCATGACGACCGAAGAAAAAAGGCCGACCCGGGGGTCAACTCCGGCCAGTACCGAAAAAGCGATCGCTTCTGGGATCAGCACTAGCGCTACCGAAAGGCCGGCAAGGACCTCCATGCGGAGGCGTGAAAAAGAAGAAAAAGCGTAACGAAAAGAGGCAAGTACGCCAGTGGGTATATCAGCTTTTGTGGGCTCTGATTGGACTGCCGATTTTTCGACAGACGTCTGACTCACAAATCACTCCTAGTTGAGAATTGCGCATGTTTGCAAAAAAGACTGCGCGATAGACTACTATGAAACCTACCGTAACGTGAGAGTTGAATTTACTCAAGTTATTCGGATTAATCACAGGTTCAGGAGGTTGACGTGCCAGCGTACAATCCAGATGCCCACAAAATCGGTGACGTAGCCGACCAAACCGGACTCTCCATCCGCACCCTCCGACACTATGAAGACTGCGGACTCGTCACCCCTCCGACCACACACCCGGCGGCTTCCGGCTTTACACCGACGACGACATTGCCCGCATCCAACAAATACAGCGCATGAAACCCCTCGGATTCACTCTCCAAGAAATTCGCGAATTCCTCGACGCAGTAGACATCCTCCACGATCGCGCCGGGCATGACACCAAACCACCCACGGCAGCGCACCAAGCAGCGGCCCGCGATGTGCTGCGCCGTTTCCAGGAAGAAACCACTGTGCGTCTAGCAGACCTGCACAAACAGGTGCAGCACGCAGATGAGTTTCTAGCGGAGCTAAATCCGCTGATAGACAAATTGGATGAAAATACTTTGTTGCCACGCTGATCAGACAAAAAGCGCAGCTGATGCAAGCTTTTCGCTATGAGCGTGCGACACCGGTACGATTTCTAAAGACTTAAGTCTTAGCTGGGCACATAAACCTTTCTCGCAGCTCAGCTGAGTCCAACTCCTATATAAGTATTTAGAAAGCTGGAGATCTCATGGCGAACATTAAGTTTTACGCTGGTGAACAAGTCCCGCTCGAGATGCACAAAGTACGCATCATTCAACGTCTTAATCTCCCCGACGTGGATGCCCGTCTAAAGGCCATCACCGAAGCAGGCAACAACACTTTCCTCCTCGGAACCGAACACGTCTTCCTCGACATGCTCACCGACTCGGGTGTCAACGCAATGTCCGACCGGCAGCAGGCCGCCATGATGCTCGCCGACGACGCTTATGCTGGCTCCCAGACCTTCACCCGCCTCTCCAACAAAGTTGAAGACATCTTCGGCACCCCCTACTTCCTTCCCGCCCACCAGGGTCGCGCCTGCGAAAACATTGTTGCGCGCACCTACGTGAAGGAAGGCCAATATGTTCCCCTGAACTACCACTTCACCACCACCAAAGCCCACATCACCGAAATGGGCGGCAAAGTGGTGGAGCTTCTGTGCAAGGAAGGCCTGGAAGTCGAGTCCGACGAGCCGTTCAAGGGCAACATGGATATTGATGCCTTGAGCAAGTTCCTGGACGAGCACAAAGGCGAGGTTTCCTTCGTCCGTATGGAGGCCGGCACCAACCTGATCGGTGGCCAGCCCTTCTCCCTCGAAAACCTGGAAGCTGTGCGCGACCTGTGCCGCGCTCACGGACTGATGCTGGTCCTGGATGCTTCCCTTCTCTCCGACAACCTGTACTTCATTAAGACCCGGGAAGAGTCCTGCAAGTACCTGTCCATCCGGGAGATCACCCGTCGGATTGCCGACGCCACCGACATTCTCTACTTCTCCGCTCGCAAGCTTGGTTCCGCCCGTGGTGGCGGTATCTGCACCCGCGAAGAAGGACCCTTCCGCGAGATGCGTCCTCTGGTTCCGCTCTTTGAAGGTTTCCTCACCTACGGCGGTATGTCCGTACGCGAGATGGAAGCCCTCACCGTGGGTCTGGAAGAGACCATGGATGAAGAAATGATCAACCAGGGCCCCATCTACATCGAGTACATGGTGGACAAGTTGAAGGAAGCCGGCGTTCCGGTTATCACCCCCGGTGGTGGCCTGGGCTGCCACGTGGACGCCATGAAGTTCTGTGACCACATTCCGCAGGAACAGTACCCGGCTGGTGCTTTGGCAGCAGCCTTCTACCTGGCTTCCGGCTGCCGCGGAATGGAACGTGGCACCATGTCCGAGCAGCGCAACCCGGATGGCACCGAAGAGCTCTCCAATATGGAGCTGCTGCGTCTGGCCCTCCCACGCCGCGTCTTCACCCTTTCCCAGGTGAAGTATGCTGTGGACCGCCTCGTGTGGCTTTACGAAAACCGCCACCTTATCGGTGGCCTGCGCTTCGTGGAGGAACCAGAGGTGCTGCGCTTTTTCTACGGCCGTCTGGAGCCCATCTCCGACTGGCAGGAAGCTCTCGTTGCCAAGTTCAAGGAAGACTTTGGCGACAGCCTCTAAAGTTCCTGCGCACTACGCAAAACTCTAAATAGTACTGTGCCCCACCGCCCCGCTAGGGAGATCCGGTGGGGCACAGTTGTTAGGCGAGCTTCTTCAGCAGCGCCAGCGCCTCTTCTACTTTCTCGTTGGGTTCATCCGTGGCTAGGGCATCTGCCACGCAGCCACGAATATGTTCCTGCAAAATCTCATGGTTGACGCGTTTCAGCAGCGCATTAGTGGCCAAAATCTGGTTGGAGATATCGACACAGTACTTGTCGTCCTGCACCATCTTGATGATGACCTCCAGCTGGCCCCGCGCAATCTTCAACTTGTGGAGCACCCACTTCGGATCAGCGCGCATCGTCCACCTCCTGGGACTCGAGCACCTCTTGTGCCTCTAGGGGTTTGAAGAAACGCAACCGCAGCGCATTGCTCACCACAAAAATGGAGCTCAAGCTCATGGCTAGTGCTGCAATCATGGGAGTAAGTTTCAGTCCGAAGGCGGGGTAGAAGACTCCCGCAGCAATTGGGATGGCGGCCACGTTGTAGGCCAAAGCCCAAAACAGGTTTTGTTTAATGTTGCGCACAGTGTCGGTGGACAGCCGAATGGCGTTCACAACATCCAGCAGTTCGGATTTCATCAGCACAATGTCGGCAGAATCGAGAGCCACGTCGGTGCCCGCGCCGATTGCAATTCCCACATCTGCGCGGGCAAGTGCGGGAGCATCATTAATGCCGTCACCCACCATGGCGACTTTCTTGCCGTCCTGCTGCAGCCGTTGCACAATAGTGTCCTTGTCGTGGGGGAGAACGTCAGACACAATGTTGTCCACCCCCACAGCTTTGCCGATGGCCTGTGCCGTGGTGTTGTTGTCGCCGGTCACCATGGTCACTTCCAGCCCCATATCATGGAGGCGGGCAATGGCTTCCTGGGAGGTTTTCTTCACCGCGTCGGCCAGGGCAATCATGCCAATAAGTTTTCGGTCGCGAGCGAAGAAAAGCGGCGTTTTGCCTTGAGTAGCCAAATGGTCGCGCAGCTCCACTAGGGTAACTGTGGTCTCTAGGGAAGAATCCTCGACAGTGTCATCCACAAGGGGCGCGGGGACGGTGACGGTGGTGTGGATGCTGATGGCGTTTTGCTGCAATAGCCGCAGGTTGCCGGCAAGGTAGGCGTGGCCATCAATACCGGCACTAATGCCGGCGCCGGCGTGTTGCTCAAAGTCAGTAACCATGCGGGCGAGTTTCAGGTCGCGTTCCCGGGCGTGCGCGACGATCGCTTGCCCCAGGGGATGCTCGGTGAAGCGCTCCATGGAGCCAGCAGCCGTCAACAGTTCATCGGTGCTGAGTAGCGGCTGGTCTGTGTCGTCGGGGGAGTGTAGAGGTACTACGTCGGTGACTGCCGGTTTGCCTTCCGTAATGGTGCCGGTCTTGTCGAGCACCACAGTGTCCACATGGTGGGCGGTTTCGAGGGCGCGGGCAGACTTGATGAGCACGCCGTGGGTGGCTCCCTTGCCAGTGCCAACCATAATGGCGGTGGGGGTGGCGAGCCCCAAAGCGCAGGGACAAGAAATGACCAGCACACAGATACCCATGGAAAGGGCAAATTCAATACCGTAGCCGGCGATAAGCCAAGCTCCGGTGGTGAGCACCGCCAAGGCAATAACAATCGGCACAAAAACACCAGACAGTCGATCCGCCATGGACGCGATGGGGGCTTTGGAGCTGGTGGCTTCATCAACCAGCTGAATGATGCGGGCCAGGGTGGTTTCGTTGCCCACGCGGGTGACGCGCATGGTCATGTATCCGCTGTGCAGCATAGTGGCGCCAACGACGCCGTCGCCTTCCACCTTCTCAACGGGCATGGATTCGCCGGTGATGACGGATTCGTCAATAGTGCAGGCGCCTTCCACGATCACCCCGTCGAGGGGAACGGCTTCGCCAGATTTCACAACCAGCAGTTCCCCCGGAACAACCTCTTCGATGGGAACAACCACTTCCGAATCGTCCCGCAGCACGCAAGCTGTTTTGGGGGCCAGATCCATCAGGGAGGTGATGGCGTTGGTGGTTTTCAGTTTGGCGCGCGCCTCAAAGAATTTGCCGAGCGTGACAAGAGCCAGGATGGTGCCTGCGGACTCGAAATAAATGTCCATCGCGAACCGGTGGATTTGTTCAAGGTCACCGGCAGAGGTGGCGAAGGCGAGTCGATAAATCGCATAGGTGCCGTAGATGATGGCAGCGGAGGTGCCTATCGCAATGAGGCTATCCATATTGGGGTTGCCGCGGAAAAGCGTCTTAAACCCCACCCGGAAGTAAGCGAAGTTAATGCCCACGATGGGGATAATGAGCAGCAATTGGGTAAGGGCAAAGGGAAGAGCACCCTCTGGGCCTACGAATCTTTCCGGTACCGGCAGGCCAAACATGTGAGCCATGGCCAGATAGAACAGCGGAATCGCAAAAATAAAGGACACAATTAAGCGTTTCCGCAGGTCGTTGTATTGCTGCATGGCGATATTGTTGGTGGTGCTGCCAGCGTCTTGTTGGTTGTTGCGGCCAGTGTTGTCCGGGTCGAATTGGGCCACATCGTCTCCATTGAATCCGGAGTGCAGGGCAGCCTGGTAGCCGGCTTTATCCACGGCAGAAATGATGTCTTGGGCGCCAGTGTTGGAGCCGTCTTTATAGCGAACCATCAGGGAGTTTTTCAGGAGGTTGACGGAAGCTTCCTCCACTCCCGCAAGTTCGGAGACTGCCTGTTCCACACGTGTTGAGCAGGCGGCGCAGGTCATCCCAGTGACATCAAAAGTTTCTTTCATAACCATAATCGTACGGATACCCCCTAGGGGTATCAAGGGAATGGTTCATGAATTTAAAAAATCTTCCGCCCCGGTAGTGATGTTGTCTAGTCAGCGGTGGTAGCCGCAGAGTCCGATTTTTTGTTGTCGGACGCCGGGGACACCATTTTTAAGCCCACCACACACAGAATAATGCCGGCTAGAAAAACTACTTTCCCCACCGTCACCGGCTCCATTCCGGAAGCCATAGAGTAGATGACCGCGAGCGACGCGCCAATACCTGTCCACACGGTGTAAGCAGTCCCCAGGGGGATGCGTTTCACCGCCCAGCCCAGTCCAGACATGGAAATGATGAGCGCAATAGCAAACACAATTGTGGGTCCGAGGCGGGTGAAGCCTTCCGACAAACTCATTGCAATCGCCCACACCGCTTCAAAAACTGCGGAGCTAACCAGAATGAACCAAGCCATATCTACGCCACCACCCTTAAACCCACAATGCATGCAATAAGTGCCACGAGCAGAGCCAAACGGGTAGCATTCATTTTCTCGATGCCGGTAGCCCAACTCCACAAGACGGTGGTTCCAGCGCCGACCCCCACCCAGGCGGCGTATGCTGTGCCGGCGGGAAGATCGCGCATGGCAATAGCCAGGCCTCCCATGCTGAGAAACAGGCCCACCACAAAAGCCAGAATGGGGAGCTTCTTTCTAAAGCCATCCATCCTTTCCAACGCACCAGCCCAGACGGCCTCCAGCGCGCCGGAAACAACGAGAATAACCCAGGCCAATTTAGTCCTTTCTTGGTCGGGCCGGTAAGAAACACCTGTTGAATAAACACAATTAATGAGCGCTCGATAGCCGTCCTCATTATACGGAGTGCACAAATTGCCAAAAAACAAGTGAGCGTTGGGGGGGGGAGTAGGTCTGAACAGCACTTTTTGTTACACCGAGAACATAACCTTAAGGCATGGCTAAGTATTTGAGTTGGGATGTCGCCGAAGCACAAACGATGGCGCCTCTTTTGAAAAAAGATAAATGCGGAATCTACATTCTCGAGTTTAAAAATGGTGAGCGGTATGTTGGGCAGACGGTTGATATGCCAACTCGCTTTACTACGCATGTCCATGGATCTGCGCATCATCGCCCATGGGATGACATTGTCAAAGTATATTTCATGTCAGCTAAACGTGACGAGTTAGATCTTTTGGAGCGCCAGGAAATTAGGAGACAGCGGTCGAAGGGTAAAACACTCCGCAACAAGACATTTAATATGGGGCATTTTGAGCCCACTCCGTTTGATGATGTCGTGGAAGTGGAGGAACAAAAACACTGGGCTACAGGACAGGCTGAATACGGGTGGGCGCTTCCCTCTTCGGCAACTGCCACAAAACCTCTTGAAGAGTTAGGAAAATCCAAGCTCTACAAAAATACTGCGGCTAAAGGGGAAAAAGAACTTTACGAAAAAGTGTGTTCAGATCTCGCTTATCTAATATCGCAGGTACTGCCTTCGCCGGCTGAAACAGAATCCGTTTACTGGACGCTTTCAGACTATCCAGGCACCGCTGGAGGTCGCTTTGCGACGCTTAACGCCGGTTCATTGGAAATTGCTTTTTCCCACGTTTCGAAACCGAGCTCTCCGAGGAGAAAGAAGAATATTGTTGCTACTTTAACTTCTTGCCTCCTGTCGACGAGGATGATGAGTTACAGCAATATATAGATGAGATGGAGATTCCCCCGAAAGTAACTGCGCCAGTTTTTGCTGGCGAGTTCGAAGATGGATTGCCGTTTGTGCTTGGGACTACTCACTATCCGATCAAACAAGTAAATTATCTGGCTATCCCGATCGGCAAACTTGAGCAATATTTCGCTAATGATCCTGAAATTCTTAGTTTCGTTCGTATGCTTGTCATTCAGGCGATGCGTCAGAATCAGTCCGGGATGTACCGTCGCTGGCATAGCGAAACTTTAGTCCGCGAAGTAATGGAGAAGTTTGCTAAATAAAAAGAGCCGATGACGGGAATCGAACCCGCGTATTCAGCTTGGGAAGCTGATGTTCTACCATTGAACTACATCGGCGAAGCATCACTACGGGATGGTCCGTAATAACTGCTGCTCCTTAGATTAACAGCATGTGAGTCTCTACTGATAAACGAGAACTACGCTGAGGTTTCCACGGTAACCCCTCCCAACTCATGCGCGGTAGGTTACGCTAGTTTCGTGCTTCTTTCAGATGTTGACTTACGCGTATCAATAGATGTGGGCGACCTTGTTCTAGATCCCCTCGATCCAGACCTCATACAGCCCTCCAGTGTCGATGTACGACTCGACCGCTACTTTCGAGTCTTCAACTCCACTAAACACACCCACATCGACCCCGCCATCCCCCAAGACGACCTCACCAGCTTCGTCGAAGTGGACGACGGCGAGCCCTTCATCCTCCACCCCGGAGAATTCGCACTCGGGTCAACACTAGAAAAAGTCGGACTCTGCGACACCCTTGCAGGCCGTCTCGAAGGGAAAAGCTCCCTCGGGCGCCTCGGCCTCATGACCCACTCCACCGCCGGATTCATCGACCCCGGCTTCACGGGACACATCACCCTAGAGCTCTCCAACGTCTCCAACCTGCCCATCAAGCTCTACCCAACAATGAAAGTCGGGCAGCTGTGCGTCTTCCGACTTAGCTCCCCAGCATCCGTCCCCTACGGATCCGCCAAACTCGGCTCCAAATACCAAGGGCAACGCGGACCCACCCCATCCCAAGCATGGAAAAACTTCGAAGTTGACGACAAAGGAAACGTCCTACCGCTCTAAAATTGCCATCTTCCAGCACAAAGACGCTAATGCAACGTAGTGAAACGGGATAAACCCGTACACTGTTAAGTATGAGTGACGTAATGGATGAAGCCTGGTTCCGGGATGTTTACCAGCAGTCATACCGCCCAATCGCGAGCTACCTGCAACGGCGGCTACCTAAGGGCAGCGTTAACGACATGCTGTCAGTGGTGATGACACGCACTTGGGAAAACCGTGAACAAATCCCAGAACACTTGCAAGACAAGCCACTTCCCTGGATTTATGGAGTTGCAAGAACCGCCGTCGGCGAATACGAAATGCTCCGTCAACACCAGCAAGAAGAAGAAATACGTCGCAACAATCCGCATGCGTGGGAAGCAACCACTACCGAGATCGCCATCGCCAAAGAGGGAGTCGATCCGGTGAAACGTGCGCTAAGTGTCATGACTGAACCCGACCGGGAACTTCTCACCCTCTCCGCATGGGAAGGCTTCTCCACGGTTCAGATTGCCAAAATCCTCAATATTTCTCCCACCCAAGTACGTGTAAAACTCCACCGCGCGCGCGGCAGACTCGCAACCCTGGTGGAAGCATTCGATGTTGACACCTCAGAAGGTGAGGGAGACCTCTAATGTTTGGCCGGAAAAACGACGCTGAAGAATCCAAATTCAGTGAAAACACGAAAAAAGAAGTCAACAAAATAACACCAGCCGGAGGCAACCAAGTAGACCCCATCATCGACTTCCGTCCCCTCTGGGACGCTCCCCGGGACTCTTGGGAACGCCTCATCAAAGCCAATCCGCAATCAGCGCGCGTCGATGAAGAAACTTCCCCGGATGAATCCCTCTTGGAGGACATCCTCGCTGGGGAAACCAGCTCCGAAGTTGTTCTCCCAGAACTATCGGGCACCCCTGATGAGGACGAGCCTGCAATCGATGAGGAACTCAGCGAAGAAACTGATACTGAACCTGCTGAAGAACCGGAAGAGGTTGACGAGTCCGACGAGACTGATGAGTCCGACGAGCTTGCCGATGACGAAACCGCTGAGGTAGACGAGGAACCACTCGACGCGGAAGGCGAAGAACCCACGGAGGACGAGCCAGTTGACGAGGAGGATGTTCCCACAGTGGAACCCTCACTCGCCTACTCGGAAGTGGAAGAGGTCGAGGAGAAGCCCGAGACCACTGTCCTCGAGGAAGAGTCCCCGCTTGCGGAAGTCGCCAAACCTAACGTCACAGAAGCCCCCGACGTGCAGGAAAAATTGGATGCGGAAGCAGCAGCTCCGGATGCGACAACCTCCCAAAACTACATCATCAGTATGGCTGCGCAGCGCGAGCGCCGCGAAGAGAAGAAACGCAACACCCTGCCAATCTTCCTAGGTACGGGTGCTGCAATTGTCATCGTTGCTCTCCTCATTGGTTTGGGTTTCGCTTTCCCACCCAAGCAACTGTCGCGCGCCGAAGCGCAATCGACCCTGCGCAACGCAGGCGTGGAAGCTCTCCACAAAGCCCCCACTTTTGAATCGTTACCACCCATGGCACTGATGGTGCAGAACCGCACCGTCACCCGCACCTATGAAGAGAAAGGTATCTCCTACAGCGTCACCACCACCCAAAAAATGGTGATCGGTGAAACCACCGTCGATACCGACACTCTGGAATCGGACGTTACTTTTGCTACATCCCAGGATCGCAGCCGGTGGGAGGAGCAAGATAAGCCGAATCTGCCGGGAATGAAACCGGCGCGGCGCCGCCCCGGCGGCCAGCAGGTGCAGATTGCGGGAACCACCATCAACCTTGACGCGTTGGCTGCCTGGCCACGTGACATTGATGGACTTAGCCGCACGCTCGCACGGGCTATTCCGGGTGTGCAGGCAGCGCGTTCCGCCATGCTGTTGGCTAGTGTCCCCGGCTTGGATCGGGAGCTCTACCATGGGTTCTTTGGGGTGATGGCTCGCAGTAGCGACACCCAAATTGTGGACACCCCGGCGGGTATTGTGCAGGATGTGCCGGAGAGGGTAAAGACGGTACAGTTCCCCGCTAATCCGGCAGCAGCCACCACTGCCACCATTACCTTCGACCCCAATACAGGCCAAGTTTACGCAGTACTCGATGCCACCCCCCAAGAAAAAATGGTGCTGGTGCGGGCAACAGGCTTCCTCAACTGTATTGATACTGCGGGACCGAAAGGACCGCGCAACATCAATATGGGTTGTGCAACGGGAGCGCTTTATCTAGAGGACCTCAGCTGGAAGGGCTGGGGTACTGATACAGCCGTGGGGGAGGGCACCACTATGATTAACGACTGTGACCCCTCCTGCGCTGAAGGTACAGAGTTTGAATTCCCGGTTAAAGTGACCCTCACCGACCGTGAGCCGTGCGGCCAGGGAATCGATATCTACACCAAGATGACCACAACCTTCCCCGAAGGAACCGATGGCTTGCAGCCATCTTCGGTGGAGGAAGAATTCCCCTGCCCGTTGAATCAGTAAACCGTTTAATCAGTAAATTGGCATTGCGCTAGAAATAGTAAGAACCCCCGACATTGACTGTCGGGGGTTCTTACTATTGATTATTCGATAGTGCTATTAACTTGTAGGAACTTCTCTTAGTTCTCTTTGGTTGCTTCCACGGAGTCAGCGGCAGCGGAGCGGCCAGCGCGACGTCCGGAGAAGAAGGCGTCCGCGATGGACAGACCAGAGACGTAGGAGTTGGAGCACACACCGACGGCGGTACGGCCGGCAGCGTAGAGGCCCTTAATGTCCTTGCCTTCAGCGGTCTGAACATTGCCAGTCTCTTCATTCACAACAAGTCCACCAAGGGTGAGGCCCGGAGCCGGGTACATCAAGCCGTTGAGGATGTTGTTCGGAATGTTGGAGATGTCGATGGAGTAGTACGGAGCCTTGACAATCGGGGAGCTGAGGTTATCAGCCTTGTGGTGGGGATCTCCCTTACCGCTAGCAATACCCTCGTTGTACTCTTCGACAGTCTTGCGTAGACCTTCGGGGTTCACACCAATCTTCTTGGCGAGATCCTCCAGGGTGTTGGCGCGCTTGTGACCAATGGTGAAGAGGTAGGCCGACATTGCCCAGTGGAAAAGCTGGGACTGGGACGGAACCTGCTTCAGTGCCTTGATCCACTGGGTGCGGTCGAGAATCAGGCGGCAGTCTGCGCCGTATTCGCGAACCATCACGTTGGAGTGGGTTGCACCGTAAAGGTCTTCGTTGGCGACACGCTCACCATTCGTGCCCACGGAAACGCCCTCAATGTAGGCTTCCGGCGGGGAAATGAAGCGCCAGGAAGTGGCCTTATCCATCTGTCCAATAGCACCGCCAGCGCTCATACCGAGCTTGATGCCGTTGCCATCGTCGCCGCCGGTTCCCAGCGGGGTGATCTTGGCGTAAGGACCGGTGTAGCGCTCCATCCATTCGGTGTTGTAAGCGAAGCCACCAGCGGAGAGGATGACGGCGTCGGTGTGAACTTCGTAGTCCTCAGCGCCGAGCTTCCAGATGAAGTCAGTAACTTTATCAACCGGACGACCAATGAGGTCGGGGAAGAAGTTACCCATCTTGGCGGTCAGCTTGGTGATGAGCCAGTGGAGCTTGCGGAGCGGTTCGTTGTTCAACGCGGTGAACTTGACGCCGGTGACGTCATCGCCATCCATGATCAGTTCAGTTACGCGAGCGACCGGAATGAAGTGAACACCCTTCATCAAAGCGGATTCGCGCAGGCTGTTGAACAGCACCTTACCGGAGGCAAGGCCGCTAGCGACGGTACGGTGTCCGCGGGCAGCGGGCTTGGCGTGCTCGTTGTAGGGGTAAGCCTTCTCATTACCGGAGAAGTACAGGTAGTGCTTGTCGGTTGGGTAAGAAGCCTTGTAGGGGCATAGGGAGGAGTCGAATTCGACGCCGTTCTCCTTGAGCCACTCGACCATTCCGGGGCTCTCTTCACAGAAGCGCATGAGGGTCTCGTCGGAGACAACGCCCTGAGCTTCCTGCTTCATGTAGTTGAACATGTTCTCGGGGCTGTCTTCGACGCCAGCTTCCTTCTGAACGGAAGTTCCGCCACCGCAGTAAACAATACCGCCGGAAAGACGGGTTGCGCCGCCACCAACCGAGAGGTCTAGGGCGAGGACGCGGGCGCCATTATCGGCAGCCTCGATAGCAGCTGCTGCACCAGCGCCGCCGAATCCGACGACGACAACATCAAAGTTATCGTCGGGGATTAACCTTACTTTTTTGGAAACCAATGTTTTCCTCCTATTTCTATTAAGTAAAGCAAGTTTGGGGAGAGGTGCGCCGCCGCTCAGCAGCGGCGCACCTTCTTGAAGAACTCAGTGTTTTAGGAGAGTTCAAGTTGGGCCAGGAATGGGCTGCGTTCGGCGTAGGCCTCGTACTGCCAGACGTTGCGAACATCCTTCGGGCACCAGTGTCCGGCCTTCAAGACGGCGAACGGGCTGGCGTCGAATTCGTGGCCAAAAGCGCCGGCCCAGCGGAGCGGTTCGTACTCGTCGCCACTGTATTCAGTGGAGAGGAGCTTACCGCCGCGGAACTCAGCAGCCTTCTGCAGTTCTTCAACAGTGAGTTCGGAGATCTTCTTGCTCTCGTCGTAGCCGTGGTCGAGGTAGGTGGGCTCCCTGCTGGGCTCAGCCGGGGCGTAGTCCTTCCAAGTACCGATCTTCTTCCACTCGTCGTAACCGCCGAAGTAGGCACCCATGCCCTTCGGATCCTTGCCTTGGATGAACTTCAGTATGCCGCGGTTCTTCATGAGAATCGGACGCATACCGAGTTGCTTGACGATCTGTCCGGGGACTGCGCCAGCAAGGTTGAAAACGGCGGGAGCGGCGTTCTTCATGCGCTGCAGGGCCTTCTCTGGGTCAGCACCGGAACGGTAAGGAACGAGTTCCTCGAGCCAGTCGGAGTCCGTGTACCACTGGCCGTGGAAGTTGCGGTTGGCGTACCAGTTGAAGTTGTACCACTTGCGCATATCGGCGCCGAAGAGGGCGACCATGCGGCTGTAGAGTTCGTAGTTGGTGAAGCGCCATGGTTCACCAGAGCCAAGGTTGTAGACACCACGCCAGAAGCGAGGATCGACGTCCTCGTTGGTGACGATCTTACGAACCAGGCGAGCGGCATCTTCAACCAGAATCCACTCCAACACACCGTCCATCGTGGTGTGGGTCATGATGGGATCCATGATCCGGACGACGCCCGGATGGAAGATACCGGAGGAGCGCAGCCATGCCCACTTCTTCAGACCAGAGTGGATGAGCATGTTCTCGGCGATGATCTTGGACTGGGCATATTCTTCGTACTTCGAAGGCCACAGTGGGTCACCGACGCGGCCCCAGTGATGCGGAGGATTGCGGTCGCCGGTTTGTGCTACCGAACCGACACCAACGACGCCAACCTCATCGGGGTTGGGTTGTTCTTTGACAGCTCGGATGATGTTACGGACGGCACCGACGTTTACCTGGTGGGTGCGCCAGTGGTTAGCGTCCGCTACGGGAGAGACCATACCTCCAAGGTGGATGACGTAGTCTGCACCGTCTACGCAACGTTTGACGGTCTCGTAATCGACTAGGTCGCCAATAACAATTTCGAGGTTATCTTGAGCGTTGAATTCCTTGCGGAGGTCTGAGTGTTTCTCATAATCGGAGGGGAGGATCAGCGCGACAACATCAACTTTGTCTGCTGCCTCAGCTAGGGAACGAAGGGCGAATTGGCCCCAGTTTCCGAAGCCGCCGGTGAGAAAAACCCGAGTCTTCTTTTTTTGAACCATTTGAAGTTCTCTCTCTAGTTGAGTTTTCCTGAAAACAGCCAACGCTTAGTCTAGTCGCGAAGAGCGAACACGTGCCGGAAAGATGCCAAGTTTTACAGTCAGTTCCGTTAGTTGCCGAGTTAAACAGTTTGATTATTGTCCGGCACGGGACTAGCTACATTATTTTTCCTATATATAAAAAGGTCATCCTTAGTTCATGAGCTGTTTTACAGCTTCTTTACAGACAGGTAGGGGGCGTAAATTAATTGACACAATTGCCGCTAGTTACCCAAAAATAATGGCAACAAACCCCTGTTTCAATAAGTGTGACATTAATCACAGTGGCAACTCAAGGTGGTTCTTTTGCTGAGTTTTTCTCAGTGTGAAGAATTACCCAATCTCACTTTTTGCCCCCTTCAACGTGCAGGTTAGGCACTAAAACCCAATCCACATTTAATGACCTGCCGAATGCTGGGAATTATTTGAAAGGATACTGAATCCTTTCAGTTAGGGCAGTGGAAACAAATTCATCGCATCGCACTAAATAAAACTTGCGCACTGCCGCCTTTAACGGATTACAATTTCGATCATGTTAACCTCAGTATTTCCCAAAAAGATGTTCGCACTTGCGGCAGCCGCTGCGCTTGTCCTGAGTGCGTCAACATTTGCTGCTCCTAGCGCAGAAGCATCAGTCAGTAACAATACGATCAACTCCAGTTGCCGCACTAACGGTGCGCCAATGAAGTACAACGTCACTCGCCCCAAGACTGACAGCATCAGCATCGATGCGCCTGACAGCGTCAAGGCTGGCGAAAATGTTGTTGTTAAATTCACCCTCACGCCCGAAATCATTCCGGGTAAGGAAAGCATCGCCACGATGAAGGAACTCCGTGACGTCGCCTTCCGCTTCACCATTGACAGCCCCGAAAACTTCGTCACTGCTCGCCTGGTTGGCGGCGGCTCCGGTATTGCCGGTGGCCCGAAGATCAGCCTCGTTGGTGGAAACCTCCTCGTCTTCTCTGGTGCCACTGTGCCGGTGAACGGTGTTGACCACAACTGGGCTCTGCCCACCATTGAAATGACCTACAAGGCTCCGACCAATGCTTCCAGCATGCCGACCTTCCACCCTGCAGTTGAAGGTCCGGCTGGCGAGTTCAACAACCCTGCCAACTACTTTACCGCCAAGACTGTCACCGACAGTATCTTGGGCGAGCTTGTCATTCAGCTGAACTGCCAGTCCCAGGCTGGTGCTCAGACCCTTCGTACTATCAAGGTAGAGGGCGCAGATAAGGCCGCTGCCAAGGATAAGGACAAGGATAAGAAGAAGGATAAGGACGCCAAGGACAAGAAGAAGGATAAGGACGCCAAGGACAAAGATGCCAAGGCTACTCCTACCACCGACGACAATGGCCTTGAGGTTGTCGACGAAGACGAATCTGTCGAAACCGAAATGCCAGAGAATAGCCTGCCTGGTGGAATGATTGCCGGAATCGTCATTGTCGTTCTGGCTGCTGCCGGTGGCATTGGCTACGGTGTCTACCGCGGTGTCAAGAAAAAGAAGGGCAACTAATTAGTCATTAGTGTCTTTCCATAACTAAACACGATAGGGATTGGGTCGCCAGTATGGCGGCCCAATCCTTATTTGGGAATAAGTTTTCCCGAGATAACAGAAGACCCCGACAGATCATGTCGGGGTCTTCTGTACTCTTTTCCGAATTTTCTATGGGAAGGAACTCTGAGGGGAGCTAATCCTAGAAGTCCCAGTCGTCATCAGTGGTGCTCTCAACTTCACCAATGACGTAGGTCGAACCACTACCAGAGAAGAAGTCATGGTTTTCCATGTTGTCGGAGGCGATGTATCCCATGACGCCTGGATCAACATGGCTGGCTTCTGGCGGGAAGAGGGGCTCGTAGCCGAGGTACTTCAGCGTCGTGTTGGCGTTGAAGTGGCTGTAGCTAATGGCATCTTCAGACCAGCCCACATCGTCGTAGAGCTCGTGGAGGAAGGCCTCCATATTGTCAATGAGCTCCAGCAGGTAGTCGAAGGCGATTTCTTTGTACTTGTCTTTTTCTTCCTGCGACAGCGGCTCCAGCATCTTCTGGTACTTGTAACCGGTGTAGTAGCAGTGGATGCGCTCGTCACGGAAAATGAGTCCCAGCAGATCCGCGGTATTGGGAAGCTTGTTGCGGGAGCCCATGTAGAACGGGGTGAAGAAACCGGTGTAGAAGAGGTAGCCTTCCAGCACTGTACCCGCAATCTTGCGTTTGATCGGGTCCAAGCCGGTGTAGAAGTTCATCTGGATGCGAGCCATGTTCTGGATGAGCTCATTGTTCTCGGTCCAGCGGAAAATGGCGTCATTTTCTTCTTTAGAGCAGAGGGTGGAGAAGATGGAGGAGTAGGACTTGGCGTGTACGGACTCCATGAAAACAATGTTGGTGTAGACGGCTTCCTCGTGTGGGGTGAGGGCGTCGCCAATCATCGCCGCAGCACCCACAGTGGACTGAATGGTGTCCAGCAGGGTCAGCATGCCGTAGGTGTCCTGCATAACCTTCTTCTCAGCATCGGGAAGATCATTGTAGGACTTGACGTCGTTGGAAAGTGGCACCTTTTCGGGCAGCCAGAAGTTCTCCGTAAGTTTGTCCCATACTTCCTTGTCAACAGGGTCTTCAATGTTGTTCCAGTCGACGGGACTAGCTTTAACCGTGTCGAGAATCTTGTCAGATTTTTTGCCTGCAGCGATCTGAGCAGGCGTCAGAATTTCAAATGCCATCTGGTTACCTTTCTGCACTTTTACTCCTCTCATGCTACAAGTGGATTTCTCATTTGGGACAGCAAGTACAGTTTTATTTAGGGCATTATTGCCATTTCCGAAATCTGTTTGCCAGGGCTTAAAAATGATCCCCTTTCTCCCGCTGGAGGTAGACCCATTAATTGGGTCTACCTCCAGGTAGAAAAAGAGGGATAAAAAAGTGACTTTTATGTGATGGTTTATTCGCTGGAAGCGTAGTTTAGTTGGCGACGCTCACCGTGCAGGTGGTGGGTAGAGTGCCATTGAATCCATCCACCATGTAGTCGATTGCATAGTCGGTTGCTCTCAATGCGGGAACCATGTGGGAAAGGCCGTTGCCGGCGCGGCGCCCTTCGAAAATGTACCTAACGAATTTGATCTTTCCGCCCTTTCGGCACCAGGTGTCAGCGCTTGACTTCATTTGTGGGGAGCCAACAATGTCATCAAATGGGTTAGCTATCACCAATGCGGGGACAGAAGGTTTGCGCAGCGCAGTACGCAGTTGTTCGGTGAGACGACGGTTCACCGCATTCTTGCGTTTCGTGTGGTCGTAGAAGCTTTTTCCATCAGTGGTCAAGGTTTCACTTTTTACGAAACCGGCAGTAAGGATGGAGTCTGCGATGCACTGTGTGCGGAGCTTTTCAAAAAGTTTCTCGGCTTTCTGGTTGAGAGCCACCTTCGCGTATTCCTGGACATCTGGGTACCGCTCCATGAGTGCGTTCATGGCGTAAAAACCACCAGCAGCAATAAGGGTGCCGTCGACGGTGTTCATTACTTCGGAAAGATCCAGGGGCGGGCCACCAATGTAGGAAGTAACCAGGTTGACGTCCGGAGCATAGGTTTTTGCAAGGTGGTGCCCAAGGCAGAGGCGCCGCCTCCCTGGCTGTAGCCGTAGAAACCAATCGGGGTTTCGGGGGTAGTGTAATTGAGCGCCAAAGCAGCACGCGCTGCGTCGAGCATGGAATGCCCAGCCTCAATGTTGTTCACATACGCCTGCGTACCGTCAATGTTTCCGGGGTAGTCGATGACAAAAACTTTGAATCCGCGAGCCAGCAGTTTGCGCACTGCAATGGATTCATAGTTGGTGACGATAGATATGAGTTGATTCCCTTGCGCACCGTCGGCGGTAAAGGACGGGCTAACGGATAAAAATTTGCCTGCTGACTTTGACGAAGCACACGGGGGACCTTGTCCGAGCGTGCCGGGGCGAAAACGACTAATGGCGTTTCGCCGTCGCCCTGCCATTCTTCACTGGTGTCATAGATGGAACCACCTACAGTGAGTGGTTCGCCAAGTGAACTTGTGGTGGTGTAGAGGATCCGCTGGCCAGTGAGGTGGCATCCTTTGTTGCATCCATTCTGGTAGCGCAACGAACCTTCGAAAGGCTGGGTTTTGAGAACTGTTCCGGGGGACACAGATTCGACTGTAGAATCTTGGTAGAATCCTTGAAAACCGTTGAGATAGGAGCTATTTGGAATGTCAGAAGCGGTCGCTACGGGGTTGGTGTAAAGCGATCCTGTTAACGCTATAACGGTGGCAGCAGTTAACACTATGCCGTTTTTAAATAGGCTCGACAAAGCACGTCCTTTCAGAGGTGGAGGGGGATTGTTCGAACTGTTTGGAGCGTTAATTGAAGCTGTGTCCAACAGTCGGAACGCAGTCGTTATGCGATACGAAAAGGGCGGGTGTGTCGGCTTCAGTTCACTATTAATAATGAATTGTGAATAATGTATGAAACGCGCCAAGCCCTTGACACTTCGCGTTAGGTTAGGGCTTGGCGCGTATATTTTGGGTAAATTTTAAAAGCACTTGGGTTCCCTGAGAGGCTCAGGGCTATTCCAAGCTACTTCACCGTGCTTACGGTGCACTTAGTGGGAAGCTTCCCGTTGAAGCCATCCACCATGTAGTCGACTGCCATACTTGTCGCTGCAAAGGCAGGAATCATGTGGGGGATAGAGTTCCCCGGCATCTGTCCTTTAACAACAAAGCGAACAAATTTGATCGGAGCGCCTTTCCTGCACCATGTACGGGCACCGGCCTCCATCTGCGGATATCCCACAATATCGTCGTATGGGTTAGCGACCACCAGCGCAGGCACGGACGGCTTCTTCATAGCGGCCCGGTACTGCTCAAGTAGACGCTTCCGCAGCGCATTATTGCGCTTGGTGTGCTCGTATAGTGGTTTCCCATCTGTGGTTAGAGTTTCACTCTCCACAAAACCCGCCGACAAAATACTGTCCGCGATGCATTGGTTCTTCAGTTCCGCCAAGAGATCTTTACCTTTTTGGTTCAGGTTTTGATCCATGTAGGCAGCCACGTCGGCATAACGGTGCACCATGCTGTTGACCGCATAGTAACCTCCGGCGGCAATCATGGTGCCGTCAATCTGGTTCATCACCTCACCCAAATCGAGCGGAGGACCACCAATATACGAGGTCACAAGGTTAACGTCCGGGGCATAGCTGTTGTGCAGGGTTGTGCCAAGCGCAGAGGCACCGCCACCCTGGCTGTATCCAAAGAACCCCACCGGGGTGCTCGGTGCACTGTAGTCAAGGGAAATGGCGACACGCGCCGCATCAAGGAGAGCATGTCCCGCCTCAATATTGTTCACATAAGACTGGGGTCCTTCAGTGCTTCCCACATAGTCCACAACGAACACTTTGAAACCTTGGTCGAGCAGCTGCATTATCGCCACAGTTTCATAGTTGACGACTAGCGACAGTTCTTGGTCTCCCTGGGTGCCGTCAGAGGTTGCAGCTGGACTCACGGTGAGAAGGAGCCCAGCCGTGTGGCTTGCCCCGCACTGGTTGCCTTGTCCCAGTGTGCCGGGAGCAAAGACCACGAGGGGGTTTCGCCCCGCCCCTCCCATTTATTGCTGGTGTTGAAGATTTTGCCGGTCACTGGAAGCTGTTCGCCCAGTGCACTGGTTGTGGTGTACATGACGCGTATACCGTTCACCTGTTCGCCGGCCTGCTCCCCACCGGTATAGGTGAGGGTGCCGCTAAACGGCTGAGTGCGAATTACTTGTGCAGGTTGCGCTGGAACCTGCACCGGATTTTTGTAAAATCCATTGAAATTATTGAGATATCCGCCGTCAGCAACTTCTTCCGCATGTGCGGGCGGAGGGGTGACAAGCGCTCCCGTTAGCGCAACGGTAGCTACCAACGCGAGGGATAGCTTTTTCCTAACAAGTGAGGTCAAGATTCATTCCTTTCGATGAGATGGACACGTAACCTCATCGTATGAATGATCTTCCAAAAACGTTGTCCAACTTGATAAAAGGAATAAAAACACGATTTGATTATGAAATTTCTCGGCAACTTAGAAATGATCGCACGGATATAAAATCTGACTCATGAGAAAACGCCACGCCCTGTTCCTCTCGGATATTCCAGGGCGCGGCGTTGTACCTCAATTAATGGCTTTTAGGACAGTTGTCTCTCCTATTCCACGGTGCTTACGGTGCACTCTGTGGGAAGCTTCCCATTGAACGCATCCAGCATGTAGTCGATAGCCAGCGGGACGGCTGTGAATGTGGGAATGAGGTGTGAGATCGCCATTCCCTCAATATTGCTTTTCACAATGAACCGCACGAACTTAATTTTGGCGCCTTTCTTGCACCAGGTATCGGCTCCCGCCTGCATCTGGGGGTAGCCCACAATATCGTCGTACGGGCTGGCGACGACCAAAGCCGGTACAGATGGTTTCCGCATGGCTTCGCGCAGCTGCGCAGTGAGCAGATCGTTTAGAACGTTGGGTTGGTCGGCGTGGTAGTAGAAGGGTTTGCCATCCTTCGTCAAACTTTTCGTCTCAACGAAAGCGGCACTCAAAATACTGTCCGCAATGCACTGGTCTTTCACCTCGTCGAGCAGCTCGCGGCCTTTTTCGTTGGCCAGCTGGTCGGTGTAGGCAGCCGCTGCGGGGTAGCGCGCATTAATACCGTTCAATGCATAGAGCGCTGCAGCGGTAATCATGGTGCCGTCAATAAGGCGCAAAACTTTCTTCAGGTCCAGCGCCGGGCCGCCAATATAAGCCGTAATCAGGTTGACGTCCGGGGCATAGATTTTGTGCAGAGTGGTGCCCGATGCGGAGGCACTGCCACCTTGGCTGTAGCCAAAGAACCCTACCGGTGTTTTCGGGCTGGTGTAGGTGACGTTGCTGGCAGCGCGGGCAGCGTCAAGCATGGCATGTCCGGCTTCCACATTGTCTATATAGGATTGGGGGCCTTCGGTACTTCCCACATAGTCCACCACAAACACTTTGAAGCCCTGTTCAAGCAGGCTAAATATGGTGAGTTTTCGTAGTTGGTGACGAGTGAGAGGGTCTGCTCGCCCTGGTTTTTGGAGGTGGCAGCGGGACTGATCCCCAGGAGTGCGCCAACACTCCGGGAAGCTCCACATTGTGGGCCTTGCCCAAGAGTGGCGGGAGCGAAAACAACGAGCGGTGCTTCGCCCTTGCCTTCCCACTTTTTGCTGGGATCCACAATGGCGCCAGTGGCCGGCACAATCTTGCCGGTGGACGTAGTGGTCGCATACATGATGCGGGTGCCGCTGACGGGCTTTCCGCGGCGTTCGCCGTTCTTGTACGGCATGCGTCCTGTGAAGCGTTGGGTCTTCAACACCACGCCGGGACGAGCGTGACCCATGGGTGGGTGACTGTAGAAATCATTGAAGTTGTGGAGGTAGTCACCTGCTGCGCTTTCCGGCACGACTTGGGGTGGGGTGGGTTGCGCAGCTTGGGCGGAAGAGGGAGTTGCGAGAGCTCCCAGTAGAGCCACAGTGGTCATGAGGGCTACTGCGGACCGCCTGGAAAATCGATATTCCATTACGGAAGTCCTTTCTTATGAGTATTTGAATAATGGTAAAACTCTTGACTCACTCAGGCGCATAGTTTTTTGTGGATAGAAAGATAACCGAGGTCAACCCTTAAACTGAGGTGAACATCACGCTTAAAGAGGCTATTTTAAGAAAAAGTTGCCATGAAAAATATAAATATATTTCGTTCGGCAGCTGCTTATGTACGCAAAAGAATCCCCTCACCACTCGCAGGTAGTGAGGGGATTCGTGCACTCAGTGCGTTAATGAAAGAACTGAGTCGTGAAGTAACTTATTTGTTCAAGTCACGAACTGTGCAGCTGGTGGGGGCGTTGCCGTTAAACAGCTGGGTCATGAAGTCTAGTGCGGTGTCGGAAGCGGCAAACCCCGGCATCATGTGAGCCAAACCAGTTCCCGGCAGTGAGGAGTCGTAGTGGTACCGCAAAAACGTGGTTTTGGCACCAGCGTCGCACCAGATCTTGTTGGCGGTTTCGGCCTGTCCGTAGCTCACAATGTCGTCATAGGGGTTGGAGATGATGAGCACGGGGACATCCGGGATCCGGTGTGCTGCCGCCAACTGCTGATCCATGTGCCAACGCATGAGGGGAGTGTCCCGCATGTGTTGGCACAGTGGAAGACCGTCCTTCATAAGGTCCTTCGTCTGGGTGTAGGCAGTTGAGAAGACGGAGTCGGCAATGCACTCGTTGGCGAGGCGCTTCAGTACTTTCTTGCCCTCCTCGTTCATGATGTTGTCCACGTGGACTTCTACATCTGGGAAGCGGGAGGCGAAGCCGTTAAGGCCCATGAGTGCACCTGCGGTAATCATGGTGCCGTCAATTCTCTGGTTGACGTTGATGAGATCCAGCGGCGGGGCACCCGCGTAGGCGCCTTTCAGGTTGACGTCAGCTGCATAGCTGGAATGGAGGGTTGCGTCCAGTGCCGAGGCAGCACCACCCTGGCTGTAGCCCCAGAATCCGACCGGGGTGTGGCTGGTGGTGGCTCCCATATCGACGGCGGTGCGGGCGGCGTCCAGCATGGCGTGGCCGGCCTCAATATTGTTCACATAGGCTTGCGGTCCGGTGAAGCCACCCAGGTAGTCGATGACGAAAACCTTGTAGCCTGCGGCCAAAAGCTTCAGTGTGGCAAGCGACTCATAGTTCGCAATCATGGACAGAACCTGGTCTCCCTGGTTCTGGCGCTTGTCGAGGGAGGAACTGAAGGTCAGAAGTGAACCAATAGACTTGGAGGCTGCGCATTGGGGGGCCTTGTCCAAGGGTTCCCGGAGCCAACACCACGAGGGGGTTTTCGCCTTTACCAGTCCAGTCGCCGGTGGGGTTGAGGAGAGCACCGGTGGTCGGGATGGTGAGCCCGTTGGAGGTGGTGCTGGTGTACATCACTCGCTTGCCAGTGAGGGGGTACTGCGTGTTTTTACCTTTGGGGGAGACGAACAGTCCCTTGAAATCCTGGGTGCGGATAACCTTTCCGGCTTCTTTCGGGAAGCTGGTTGGTTCCTGGTAGAAGTCGCCAAAGTTGCCGGCGAAGTTTCCGGGCAGGTTGTTGACTGTGTGGGCTAGCGTCAGCTCGTCGGCGTGTGCCAGAGCGGGGTTGACGTTAGCGGCGGCACCAGCAAAAGCGGTGGCAGCTGCAAGACCTAGTGCAGCTATGCGTTTCAAAGTGCGCATTCAATACCTTTTCTATGAGTGTTTAACCAAAGAAGTGTTGGTTTTACTGATGGACGACAGTTTTAACGGAGCACTTTGTGGGGGTGCTGCCGTTGAAGGCTTTGAACATAAAGTCCAGGCCGTAGGCGACGCCCTTGGTTCCGGGACGGAGGTGGGCTTTGCCATTACCTACTGCTTCGTCTTTGAAGACGAAGCGAATGAAAGTGGTTTTTGCTCCCTGGGAACACCATTTTCGGTTGGCGGTCCACACTTGTGCGTAGGGAACAATGTCGTCATGGGGGTTGGAGAGGACTAGTACTGGCACACTTGGAGTTTTGTGTGCTGCCGCGAGTTGCTCATCCATGATGCGGCGCATGGTGGGGTTGTCCCGCATGTGCTCATAGAGCGCGCGTCCATCCTTGGTGAGTGTTTTACTGCGGAGGTATCCAGTACTGCGAATTGAGTCCATCACGCATTCTTGTGAAACGCGTTCTAGAACCTCTTTCCCGGTGGGTGTCACTACGCTGTTGACGTATTTTTTGACAGCCGGGAAACGTGCTGCAAAACCATTCACGCCATAGAGTGCGGCGGCGGTGATGCGTGTTCCGTCAATCGTTTTGTTGACCTTGATGAGGTCGAGGGGTGCTGCGCCTACGTAGGCAGCTTTCAGATTGACTTCTGGGGCATAGGTCTTATGCAGGGTTGTACCGAGGGCAGAAGCGGCTCCACCCTGGCTGTACCCCCAGAATCCTACTGGAGTACGTGTGGTTGTGCGATTCATGCGAGTGGCTGCTCGGGCAGCGTCCAGCATGACGTGTCCGGACTCAATATTGTTCACATAGGACTGGGGCCCGGTGTTGCCGCCAATGTAGTCGACCACGAAAACTCGGTAGCCGGCCGCTAAAAGTTGGAGGACACCCACGGTTTCGTAGTTCAAGATGGTGGAAATATTTTGTTTATCTTGGGTGCGGCTGACGGCAATGACGGAGCCGATAGTTTTGGAGGCCGCACACTGGCTACCTTGGCCTAAAGTTCCGGGAGCTAACACAATGAGCGGGGTTTCCCCTTTGCCGACCCAGCGGGAGGTGGGTTCCAGGATGGCACCAGTGGTAGGCACGACCCGGCCCGTGGAGGTGGTGCTGGTGTACATCACTCGGGTGCCGCGCAGCGGATAGGTGGGTTTTTCACCTTTGGGAAGGGTGAGGAATTTAAAGAAGTCTTGGGTGCGGATAACGCGCCCCGGCTTTCGTGGATATTTGTTGGGGTGCTGATAGAACCCTGCGTAGTCACCGACAATATTACGAGGGGTGTTGACGAGGGCTTCGGTAACATCCAGCGGTTGTGCTGCTGCTGCGGGAGCATGGGAGATGCCGCCCACAATGGAAGTGAGAGCCGTTGTGAGAGCAACTCCAAGTGCAGTTAAGCGTGAGAGAGTGCGCATACTTTTCTTTACTTTCTATAGACGTTATTAGCCTCATCCCCTTAGGGGACATGTTCATTACATCCTGCAGGTTAAAGATGGTAGCCACCCTATGGCAACAATTGCCGTCAACCCCCATTAAAAAAGAATCCGTGCAGGTAGCAAGCCTATACGGATTCTTTAAAGTGGATGTAATTAAGTTGTTTCTATCCGGCTTTAGCCCTTGTAGCTGGACAGGAAGTTGCCTAAACGCTCAATGGCTTCCTTCAGCACAGCGGCCTCCGGCAGCATGACGATACGCATGTGGTCCGGGGTCGGGTAGTTGAAGGCGGTGCCGTGGGTCATGAGGATGTGTTCCTGCTCAACCAGATCGAGGGAGAACTTCTCATCATCCTTAATGGAGTACATTTCCGGATCGAACTTGGGGAAGGCGTACATGGAGCCCTTGGGGGCTACGACACTGACACCCGGAATGGTGGCGAGGGTATCGATGGTGGCCTTGCGCTGTTCGTAGAGACGTCCGCCTGGGGAGGTTTGGATCTGAATATCCTGCGGCCCGTCAAGTGCCTCAATGATGGCGTATTGGGCGGGCACGTTGGAGCAGAGGCGCATGGAGGCCATCAGTTGCACGCCAGCGAGGAAGTCGCGAGCATGGTCCTTCGGTCCGGTAATAACAACCCAGCCGGCACGGTAGCCACAGGCACGGTAGGCCTTGGAAAGACCGTTGAAGGTGAAGACCAACAGGTCCGGTGCGAGGACAGCCAAGTTGTAGTGCTCGGTGCCTTCGTAGAGGATGCGGTCGTAGATCTCGTCGGCGAAGATCAGCAGGCTGTGCTTGCGGGCGATCTCCACGAGGCCCTCAAGTACTTCCTTGGAGAAGACGGCACCAGTCGGGTTGTTGGGGTTGATGATGACGATGCCTTTGGTCTTTTCGGTGATCTTGGATTCAATATCTTCCAGATCCGGGTTCCAGTCGTTTTCCTCATCCAGCAGGTAGTGGACGGCGGTGCCGCCAGCCAGGCCCGTGGAAGCGGTCCACAGAGGATAGTCGGGGGCGGGAACGAGTACTTCGTCGCCATTGTCGAGCAGTGCCTGGAGCGACATGGTGATCAGCTCGGAGGCACCATTGCCGATGTAGACGGACTGCATGTCAACTTCCGGGAAGCCGGGAGTGTTGGCGTAGCGGCGGATGACGGCTTCGCGAGCGGCGGTAATGCCGCGGGAGTCGGAGTAGCCGACAGCATCATCCAGGTGCGCCCTCATGGCATCGGTAATGTTCTGGGGCGCCAGGAACCCGAACTTGCCGGGGTTACCAATGTTCAGCTTGAGAATTTCTGCGCCCTCAGCTTCAAGCTCGTTAGCGCGGTCGAGCACCGGTCCACGGATGTCGTAGACGACGTTTTTTAGTTTTTTGGACTGGGTGAGGGGACGAAGTTCACTCATTGGGTCCTCTTCTGATAGGGATTCGCAGTTAGAACACTAAAAACTCTACACCTTTAGGGGCGTTGCTTAACAACTGCTTAATAAAGCAGGCCATAAATGGGGGACGGGTGTGGGTGGTGACGGCGACGGTAGCTACTTGCCGCTGCGGAAGTCGGGTGGTGGATTAATCCCGTCCCGTATTTCTAATCCCGGCAAGGCGGGCTGCTGTGGAGCTGGCTGCGAGGAGGTGTCTGCAGGCTGCTCAGGAGTGTCTTCCCGTTCTGGGGTTCCACTCTGTTTTTGGGGTTCTCCCTGTTGTTGAGTTTCTCCCGGGGCTACTGCGGCGGGGACACCATCGGTGCGTTGTGTAGTGCCGGCAAGCGCCAATCCGGGTTTCTCGGGCAGGGTGTCTTGGGCAGCACTGTCTGCTTCCGGTTTGGAGTCTTTCTCTGCAGGGGCAGGGGCATCCTCTGTTTGGGGAGCGTCTGCTGCTTGCACGATCTTGAAGGCTGCGCCGTCTGGGGCTTGCGCGGTGGGAACCCCGTCGGTGCGGGCAACAACGCCCGCAAGCGGCAGCCCGACAACGCCAAGTTTCACAGTGTGTGACGCTTGGGGACTATCTTCGTCTTCATCCGGCAGGACGGCGTCCAACAGTTCGTGTTGGTCCACATTGTCGGGGGTGTCGTCGTCTTCGGAGGACACGTTGAAGGCGTCTTGGCGGTCTTCGGTATCAATATCGCCCAAGGGGGTGGGTTTGAGGGCTTGCGGTAGGCGTTCGTTGCGACGAATCGCATCGAGGAGCAGCAGCGACACATCTTTCACTTCGACGTCGCGTGCTTTCTCGGCAGCTACAGTGTGGCCACTGGCTCCGCGTTCTTTTACGCCGTCCTCCAGCATGATGGTGCAGAAGGGGCATGCAGTGGCAATGGTGGTGGCTCCGGTGTCGAGGGCTTGGTCGACGCGCATCAAGTTGATGCGTTCCCCAAGATCGTTGTCCATCCATATTTGGGCTCCGCCACCACCACAGCAGAGGGCACGGTCGCGGTTCTGTTCCATCTCCGTCACCGCAATACCGCTCGCATTGGTGAGGTCTCGAGGCTGGCTGAACATGTGGTTTTGGCGGCCCAAGTAGCAGGGATCGTGGTAGGTGGCGATTCCTTCCACCGGTGTGGTGGGAACGAGGCGGCGCCGGTTCACCAGCTGGTTCAACACTATGGAATGGTGCAGCACGGTGTAGCCGGCCTCATATTCGTTTTCTAGGGTGTTGAAGCAGTGGGCACAAATGGCGACGATTTTTCGTTCTTTGATGTCCCCGAACACTTCATCCAGGATGCTGGTGTTGGTGGCGCGCATCTGCTGGAAGAGGAATTCGTTGCCAGCGCGCCGGGCAGCATCACCGGTGCAGGTTTCCTGGTTGCCGAGGACGCAGAATTTCACACCGCCCAGGTGCATGAGCAGCGTGGTGGCTTTGGTGGCTTCTTTGGCTTTGTCTTCGTAGGCTCCGGCACAGCCCACCCAGAACAGGTATTCCATGCCTTCGCCGGCGAAGTCGTGTACGTCTTTGCCCCAGACGGGTACGCGGAAGCCGGTTTCGCGTTCAAGTTCGTCGATCCAGGTTTCGCGGATGGTGGGGGATTGTCCCCACGGGTTTCCTTTGGTTTCGAGGTTGCGGAAGAGGGAGGTGAGTTTTTCGGGGTACTCGTTGGCTTCTAGTACTTGGTGTCGGCGTAGGTTGGCGACGTGGTCTAGGTGTTCAATGTCGACGGGGCACTGGTCGACGCAGGCGCCACAGTTGGTGCACGACCACAGAATGTCTTCGTCGATGATGCCGACCCGTCCGGCTTGTTGCTCGGGTTCTAGTTGGGCGGCTTTTTCGGGGCTGAGGCCGATGAGGGGGCGGCTGAGTAGTTCTAGGTTTTCTTTGTCGCGCTTTTGGCTGCCCTTGGGGTTGTCGGGCAGGAGGTCTACCAGCCGTGGGAAGGCGTCGTCAGCCACCATCCCAGTGTCGGGATCCACCATGCCTTTTTTGCGTGCTTGCTGCAGGTAGGGGGCGGAAGTTTGGGCCACATTTCGCAGCCCCATGATGAGTGTTTTGGGGTTGAGTGGTTTGCCACTGTTCCACGCGGGGCAAAGGTCTTGGCAGCGGCCGCATTCGGTGCAGACGGAGAAGTCTAGCCAGTCTTTCCACGTGAAGTGGTCGATGCGCCCTACCCCCAGTTTGTCGGTTTCCGGATCGACATTGTCGAGGGTGAGTTCTTTGACGACTCGTTTCTTTTTGCCTTCTGGCTTTTGTGGTTTTTTGGGGACCATGACGGTGCTGGTCATGGGTCGGAGGTTGCGCTGCGCGGAGCGGCCGTCGTATTCGCGTTTGAGGAAGATGTTGAAGAATGCCGCGAAGCGGTGCCAGGCTACACCCCAGTGGAGGTTGCGTCCCACGACGAAAAGCCACACCATACCGGTAAGTAGTTTGAGCATCGCGAAGAGGCTGACCATGAGGGGGCTGGCGGGGAGTAGTTTGGCGATCCACATGGTGACCCAGTCAGTGGCTTGGTTGCCGCCACCGTATTGGGGGTAGGTGGCTATCTGCCCGGCTTTGACCAGGAGCATGCCGATGCCTTCAATGATGACGACGGCTTCAACGAAGTAGGCAGCCACTTTGTTGGACTGGTAGAAGCGGGATTTGCGGTTGCTGCCGATGATCCCGGGGTTGTGGAGTTGGCGGATGATTGCGAGGGTGATGCCAAATATGACGGTGGCGAGGCCGAGGAGTTCGTCGATTGCGTGGTACCAGGGCTGGTAGTGGAGCCAGGGCCAGCCGCCGGAGGGATCGAAGATTTGGATGTAGGCCTCGAACCAGACGATGCTGCCGAGGAGGAATCCGAACATGACGAACCAGTGGGAGATGCCGACAGTGCGTCTGCGCATCATGCGGGTGTGCGCAATGAATTCCACCATCATGTGGTAGAAGCGGCGGAAGGGGTGCCGGGTGCGGGTGTGGTCGGGTTGTGCTTGGCGCAGCATGCGCACAAGCTTGATGACGCCCCCTATAAAGGACGCCCACGCTATGACACTGAGCCCGGCACCGATGACTCCCAAAGGAATGAAGATTGTCATTTCTTGTTGAACGAGAGCTACCAGGTTGCGGCTGATGTCGAGAATTTCTTCGCCGATCACATAGTTAAATGTATTACAGAGCGCGCTTAGCGTCTAAAAGCACTGCCGGCTTTGCCGCAAGCACCGAGTTTGTTGTGTGGTGGTTGGGCTAGCTGCCGGTGCCAAAGAGCGGGTCTTTGGGGTGTCGAATAACGCCGTAGAGGGTTTGTTCTTGCTCGTCTAGCCGCAGGATTTTGCGAGTGTTTTTAGCGGACCGGCGAGTGCGTTTGAATCCTTTGCCGCCTTGCTTGTCGCCGGCGCCTCCAGCACCAGGAGCGCCCATCATTCCCATACCCCGCATACTGGCAGCGCCACCTAGCAGCATTGCCACACCGCATAGAGCGGCAACAACACGAGAAAATCTGTGGGAAAAGATCATAGACGAAAATTCTTCTGAGTTAGTGAAAAACGTCATCCACAATGGTGAACGTCAGTGACTTTCGTGCATAAAAAATAGGTGCGGGGATGCTACTTTCGGCTGATTAATCAAATTTTTGAGTGTTGTGGAATAAACCACTGCCGCCCAAGGTTGAGTCTAGTGTACTCAAGAATATTTGCGATGTTAAATGACTTCTGCAATACTTGAGTGCGTACCGCTCAATAGTGGTTATTGTTACTTTGAGCGCAAAGACATATGACCTATCTATTAGGCCAAACAAACAGAACAACAAACTTTTTAAGACATGGAGGTACGTAATATGGGACGCGCAGTAGGTATTGACCTCGGTACGACCAACTCATGCGTTGCTGTCCTTGAGGGCGGCGAAGCAAAAGTTATTCCCAATGCCGAGGGATCTCGCACAACCCCGTCCGTCGTTGCTTTCGCCAAGAATGGGGAAGTACTCGTCGGACAACCTGCCAAGAACCAGGCAGTAACTAACGTCGACCGCACTGTCCGCTCTGTCAAGCGACACATGGGCAGCGACTGGAAGACAGGCGATATTGACGGCAAGCAGTACACCCCGCAGGAGATTTCTGCACACACGCTCATGAAGCTGAAGCGTGACGCCGAAGCCTACCTGGGTGAGGATGTCACCGACGCCGTTATTACCGTTCCTGCATACTTCAACGACTCGCAGCGTCAGGCCACCAAGGATGCCGGTAAGATCGCTGGACTCAACGTGCTCCGCATTGTTAACGAGCCCACCGCTGCCGCACTTGCATACGGCCTTGAAAAGAACGATAAGGAACAAACCATCCTGGTCTTCGACCTGGGTGGCGGCACCTTCGACGTCTCCCTACTGGAGATTGGCGACGGTGTGGTAGAGGTACGAGCCACTTCTGGTGACAACAAGCTCGGTGGTGACGACTGGGACGACCGCGTAGTCGAATGGTTGGTAGACAAGTTCAAGGCCTCGCAGGGCGTGGACCTGTCCAAGGACCGTATGGCTATGCAGCGTCTCCGCGAAGCAGCTGAGAAGGCCAAGATTGAGCTCTCCAGCTCCCAGTCCGCAACCATTAACCTGCCGTACATCACGGTTGACGCTGACAAGAACCCGCTGTTCCTGGACGAGACTCTGTCTCGCGCCGAGTTCCAGCGCATCACTTCCGACCTGCTCGACCGCACCCGGAAGCCCTTCCAGGCTGTCATTAAGGACGCTGGAATTTCCGTCAGCAAAATCGACCACGTCGTACTTGTCGGTGGTTCCACCCGTATGCCGGCAGTCAGCGAACTGGTGAAGGAACTCACCGGTGGCCAAGAACCGAACAAGGGTGTTAACCCGGATGAGGTCGTGGCCGTAGGTGCTGCACTCCAGGCCGGCGTGCTGCGTGGCGAGGTGAAGGACGTGCTCCTGTTGGACGTCACTCCTCTCTCCTTGGGTATCGAAACCAAGGGTGGCGTGATGACCCGCCTCATCGAGCGCAACACCACCATTCCGACCAAGCGTTCGGAGACCTTTACTACTGCGGAAGACAACCAGCCTTCCGTCCAGATTCAGGTCTACCAAGGTGAGCGCGAGATGGCAGCCCAGAACAAGCTGCTCGGCTCCTTCGAACTGTCCGGCATTGCCCCGGCCCCGCGCGGAATTCCGCAGATTGAGGTCACCTTCGACATTGATGCGAACGGTATTGTTCACGTCACCGCCAAGGATAAGGGCACTGGCAAGGAGAACACCGTCACCATCCAAGATGGTTCCGGCCTCTCCCAGGAAGAAATCGACCGCATGATTAAGGATGCGGAAGAGCATGCCGAGGAAGACAAGAAGCGCCACGAGGAAGTCACCCTTCGCAACGAGGCAGAAAGCCTGGTCTACCAGACTGAGAAGTTCATGGAAGACAACAAGGACACTGTTCCCTCTGAGCACAAGGACAAGGTGCAGGAAGCCCTCGATAAGGCTAAGGATGCACTGAAGGGCTCTGACATCAGCGCCGTCCGGAGTGCCATGGAGGACGTCCAGCAGGCATCCTCTGAGATGGGACAAGCAATGTATGCCGCTTCCGCCGCTGAAGGTGCCACTGCCGCCGACGGTGCAGACGCCGGCGACGCAGGTGCTGAAGGTGGAGACGAAGACGTAGTCGACGCGGAAGTTGTCGACGACGACGACAAGTAAAGGCCTTCGGACTCACACAGTAAGGACTGATAAAAATGACGGACAATCCGCATAAGGATAAAAATCCGCAGGACTCCGCCCCAGTCGATGACTCCGAAGCCGCTAACGTCGACGCTGCAGCCGCTGCCGAGCAATCGGCAGAGGCTGCGGCTGAAGCCACAGCTACAGAGGAAGAGCTCACCGCGGAAGAAAAGCTGCAGAAAAAGGTCGACGAACTTACCGATGATCTGCAACGCCTCAACGCCGAATTTTCTAACTACCGGAAACGCGTAGAACGTGAAGTGAAAAACGCTGCGGAAGTTGGAAAAGCAAGTGTTGCAGCCCAGCTCATCACTATCGCCGACGATATTGATCGCGCAGCGGAACACGGTGACCTGAAAGACGGCAGCCCCCTCAAGGCATTCGGTGACAAATTCATGGACACCCTTAAAAACCTTGAGGTAGCCGCATTCGGTATCGAAGGTGACCCTTTCGACGCCAATATCCATGAAGCAATTCAGGATGAAGGCGGCGACGGAGACAAGGTGCTCAGCACCGTCATCCGCAAAGGCTACAAAGTTGGCGACCGGCTTCTCCGCACCGCCATGGTGATGGTGAGGGGAGACGGTGCTGACGACGCCCCGGCCGATAAGGACGAGGCTGAGTCCGAGAAGTAGCACCCCAAAAACGAAACAAGGGAGGTGGCGGCTGTCTGCGGATGGCCGCCACCTTTCTCATTGGTGCCCACAAATGTTGCAAGACAGTCACAAAGCGGAATAAAAAACACCATTCCAAAGTTGAGTAGTATAGACTCAACAATAGAGTTATTAACTTATTTAAAAACAACAAATATTAGCGTTAAAACACTTACAGAAAGAAAGGGAAGGAGGAGGCTAATATGCAGCGCGAATGGGCTGATAAAGACTTTTATAAAGAACTAGGCGTAAGCAAAGACGCCAGCCAAGAGGACATTAAAAAGGCCTACCGAAAACTCGCCCGCGACCTCCACCCGGACGCTAACCCCGACGATAAAGCAGCAGAAGATAGATTCAAGCGCGTTAGCGAAGCAAACGCCGTCCTCTCTGATCCCGAAAAACGGAAAGAATACGACGAACTGAAAGCCATGTTGGCCTCCGGATTCGGTGGATTCGGCGGGGGAGGCGGATTTGGGGGTGCACCCGGTGGCGGCTTCAGTGGTGGATTCAACCCCGGCAGCAACAGTTACCAGTACACTTACCGATCCGGTGGAGACGGATTCGATATTGGGGACCTCTTTGGGGGAGCCGCGCAAGGCGGCGGAGGTTCACAAGGCTTCGGCAACATTTTCGGAGACCTGTTCGGGGGTGGCGGCCGCGGCCGTACCCGCCCCGAACCCGACACCAGCGGCAAAGACATCACCACGTCGATCAGCTTGCCGTTTAGGGATGTCGCCAAAGGCTCAACGGTACCGATTCGCCTCACCACCAACACCGCGTGCACCAGCTGCCACGGATCCGGCGCCAAACCGGGCACCGCACCCCGGACCTGCCCCACCTGTAACGGCTCGGGCTACCGGAAAACCCAAAGCGGTACCTTTGGTTTCGCGGAACCGTGCTCGGACTGTGGCGGCACCGGCACCATCATTGATGAACCTTGTCCGGACTGCAACAGCACCGGCACCGTCAGGCGCACCCGCACCTTGAAGGTTCGGGTACCCGCAGGTGTGAAGGACGGCCAGAAGATTCGCCTCAACGGCCAAGGGGAAGCGGGACTGCGTGGTGCCCCTCCGGGTGATCTCTACGTAAAGATCAACGTGGATCCCGACCCTGTCTTCGGGCGTGACGGCAATAACCTTTTGGTGGATGTGCCCGTCAGCTACCCAGAGTTGGCGCTAGGTAGCACCATTACTGTGCCCACTTTGGATGGCAGCGTGTCCATTAAAGTTCCGGCCGGCACCCAACCGGATCGGGTTATGCGGGTGCGTGGCCGCGGGATCAAACCCAGCAATGGTACCCCCGGTGACATTCTCGCCACTCTCCGGATCACGGTTCCCAAGCACCTCGATGACAGTGCGGAAGCAGCACTCAAAGACTATGCCAGTGCCGAAGAAAACATGGGGTTCGACCCCCGTGACGGATGGGCAGGTGCATCATAATGAGTGAACAGAAGAAAGAACGCTACGTCGTCATTTCGGTAGCTGCCGAGCAGGCCGGAATGCACGCCCAAACACTGCGCCAGTACGACCGGCTGGGACTTGTAGCCCCCATTCGGGCGAGGGGTGGCGGACGCCGCTACTCGCAGCGTGATGTGGAGCTCTTGCGCGAAATTCAACACATGTCGCAAGAGGAAGGCATTAACCTGGCCGGTATCAAACGCATTCTGGGTTTGGTAAGCAAAGTTGAAGAACTGGAAGACACCATCGACGAATTGCGGGAGGAATTGCACCGGGAACGGCAACGTCGCCATCGCGGCGGTGCACTAGTTCATGTGCCGCGCAGCCAAGCAGTGGTGGTGTGGAATCCGGAACGCCGCAAAAACAACTAGAGCGGATCGTGGTGAATACTTTCGTGGTCCACTCCGTGGCGGGGCAGTACTTCCTTGGCCTTGTTGACCAACGGCATGCCCCCGCCCACAACCACAGTTCTGCCGTGGATGGAACCGTCAGCGATAGCTAACTCCAGTGGGTTTCCTTGGCGCAACCGCAGATTTGAGGGGAGCTCTGGTGCATCTTTAAGCCACCAGGGGTCCTCTTTTTTGTCGGCACAAATATGGACAATGAGCCACGGGTTTGAGGCCTGCAGGTTCGCCAACGTGCTGGCGTCAAAAAGTTCGCCCGGGTATTCGGTTCCGTAGTAAATGTCGACGAGCGGATTGCTCTTCCGGTTTTGCACCATATCCAACAGGATGCAGCGCATTGCCGAAAGTGCCACGTTGCGGGCAATCATGCAGATTGGTTGGTCGCTGGTGACGGCGTTGTGGAGCTGGCCGCGGGGACGACCCAAAATCCACCGATCGCCCACCCTGGTGTTCGTCACCACTTGGCGACTGAAGTAGCCGTTGGGAATGGTTCGCACATGGAACTCAATGAGTCCCGAGTCGTTGGCGGGGATAGCTGCCGATAGGTAGCGCCACGTATTGGGGCATTGGGGTACCTGCACCGCCATGTACTGGCCGGGCAGATAGTCGATTGGTTGCTCCAGTTGGAGCCGCACAACAATCACATTGCGGCCAATCCGCATTGTTTCCAAGACGGTGCCTTCGACGCGCGCTGGGTGGTCATCGTTTTCAGCGGCGTTGTGCATAACTCTGGATGCGGTGCTGAAGGCAGATGACACGGCTTCTTCCAAAGTGGTGTTCCAGTCCTCTGTCATCACTTGGGAAAGGCTCAGCAGCAATGCCTCATTCATGGTGTGGTAGTGATCCGCTGTGATCCCATATTTGCGGTGGTCGCGACCCAACTCGCTTAAATATTCGGATAGTTCATCCAGATGGGAGGGGTCGGCTGCGGCAGCGTCAATTGCTTCCAAAATATAAATAAGTCCACGCACGAAGCGACTGTTTTGGCGACGCATGGAGGTGGGGAAAAGGTCCCGTACGGAAAAGTCCAGTGCGAAAAGGGTGGAGTAGAAGATCTGTCTGAAGGGTTCGGGATCGTCTTTGAGGTTGCGGATAACTGTGCCGAGAGCAGTGTTGTAGGAGGAAGGAGAGGTGGATGACGAAAGCGGCTGCGCCGTGCGCGGACGGCTGTCTTCGGGAGTCCCACGATAGTGAGTGCCACTCATATCGGAATCGCTGTGACGTGCGTGTCGACCCATTTCTTCACTTCGCTCTTCGGTTAAGGGGGGATGGAGCCCGGTGTTTTCCGGTAACAGAAATATGTCCTTTCCTCCGGGGTAGTTACCTGCACTTTTATAATACGCAGCTTTTGCCGGAATGAATAGAAAGTGGGCATGGACATTGTCGTGGATGGGGGGAGCCGCGTTCGGGAATAAAATCTTTAAAAATAAGGTTGAGTGTAGTAGACTCTACTTTGTGGAAAAGGTCAGAAACTTGAGTCTCCAAAGCTCAATTACTTCTTATTAATGACCACAACAAACTTTAAAACTAGGAGAAAACATGAACACCCAAAACTTCACTACCAAATCGCAAGAAGCGCTTAGCGCAGCACTCCAGTCTGCGGCTGCCAAAGGCAACCCCAGCATTGAACCTGCGCACCTTCTTGTTGCACTACTTGAACAGCAGGACGGTATTGCCGCCCCGCTATTTGAACATGCCGGAGTAGATCCCGGCACAACCCTCCAACGCGCCCATGCGGAGGTAGAGAAACTACCGTCCGCATCCGGGGGAGGAATGGCCAACCCGGGCATGTCCCGTGAAATGTTGACCGTTATTAACACCGCTCAGGAACTAGCAGGTTCCATGGGTGACGAATACACCTCCACCGAACACCTCCTGGTGGGACTCGCCACCGGCAGTGGTAGCGTTGCCAAAATGCTGCAACAACTTGGGGCAACCCCAGAAAACTTGCAAGCAGCATTCACCGCCGTGCGCGGCAGTGGCCGCATCACCACCGAAAACCCGGAGGATGCCTACCAGGCGCTCGAAAAGTACTCGACCGACCTGACGGAACGCGCCCGCGAAGGCAAAATCGACCCCGTCATCGGCCGTGACTCCGAAATTCGCCGCATTATTCAGGTGTTGAGCCGCCGCACCAAAAACAACCCAGTGCTCATCGGTGAACCCGGTGTTGGTAAAACCGCCATTGTGGAAGGGCTGGCCCGCCGCATGGTGTCGGGCGACGTACCCGAATCCCTGCGTGGCAAACGCCTCATCGCGCTCGACTTGGGCTCCATGATTGCGGGTGCCAAATACCGTGGCGAGTTTGAGGAACGCCTCAAGGCTGTCCTGAAAGAAATTAAGGACTCCGACGGAGAGATCGTCACCTTCATCGACGAAATCCACACCATCGTGGGTGCGGGTGCGACTGGCGAATCCGGAATGGACGCCGGCAACATGATTAAACCCATGCTGGCACGCGGTGAACTCCGCCTAGTGGGTGCCACCACCCTGGACGAATACCGCAAATACATCGAAAAGGACGCCGCCTTGGAGCGCCGCTTCCAGCAGGTGTATGTGGGTGAACCCACGGTGGAAGACACCATCGGTATTCTGCGTGGCCTGAAGGAACGCTACGAAGTCCACCACGGTGTCCGTATTAAGGACTCCGCTCTCGTGGCCGCAGCGACACTATCCGACCGCTACATCACCAACCGGTTCCTGCCCGATAAAGCAATCGACCTGGTTGATGAAGCAGCCTCCCACTTGCGGATGGAGATTGACTCCAGCCCGGAGGAAATCGATACCGCTACCCGCATTGTGCGCCGCCTAGAAGTCGAAGAACTTGCACTTGAGAAAGAGGATGACGAAGCCTCCCGTGAGCGCCTCGCCAACCTCCGTCAAGAGCTGGCAAATGAGCGCGAAAAACTCGCCCAGCTAACTGCCCGCTGGCAAAACGAGAAAAAGTCCATTGACGAAGTTCGCCAGGTGAAAGAAACCCTGGAGGAGCTGCGCAGCGAAGCAGAAATTGCGGAACGCGACGGCGACCTCGGCAAAGCCGCTGAACTACGCTATGGACGCATTCCGGAAGCAGAAAAGCGTTTGGCAGCAGCCGAAGCGGCTCAGGAAGACCGCGACGAACACGCCCAATCCATGCTGAAAGAAGAAGTCAGCCCAGATGATGTGGCAGAAGTCGTGGAAGCCTGGACCGGAATTCCGGCAGGCCGCATGTTGGAAAGCGAAGGCCAGAAGCTACTGCGCATGGAGCAAGAACTAGCCAAACGAGTGGTGGGGCAAGAAGATGCCGTCACCGCCGTCTCCGATGCGGTGCGCCGGGCCCGTGCTGGGGTTGCAGATCCCAACCGCCCGCTTGGTTCCTTCCTGTTCCTCGGTCCGACCGGTGTCGGTAAGACTGAGCTTGCGAAGTCCCTGGCCGAGTTCCTTTTCGACGACGAGCACGCCATTGTGCGTATCGACATGTCGGAGTGTTCGGAGAAGCACTCGGTGGCTCGCCTCATTGGTGCGCCCCCGGGATATGTGGGCTACGAGGCGGGCGGCCAGTTGACGGAAGCGATCCGTCGCCGCCCCTACTCGGTGGTTCTCTTCGACGAAGTGGAGAAGGCGCACCCGGACATTTTCGACGTGCTGCTGCAGGTGTTGGATGACGGGCGTCTCACCGACGGCCAAGGTCGCACCGTGGACTTCCGCAACACCATTCTGATCCTCACGTCGAACCTGGGTGCAGGTGGCTCCGAGGAAGAAATTCG
The DNA here is from genome assembly GCA_012842085.1 of Mycobacteriales bacterium. Lineage (GTDB taxonomy): Bacteria > Actinomycetota > Actinomycetes > Mycobacteriales > Mycobacteriaceae > Lawsonella. The sequence continues at coordinate 98,401 of DUTM01000013.1, forward strand.
GGCAGCTGTTAAGCATGCTTTCAAACCGGAGTTCATCAACCGCTTGGATGATGTCATTATCTTCGACGCTCTGGAGCCCGAGCAGCTCCGCGGCATCGTGGACATTCAGCTCAAGCAGTTGACGAAACGCCTGGCAGACCGTCGTCTCACGCTTGAGGTGGATGACGGGGCGCGGGAATGGCTGGCACAGCGGGGTTACGATCCTGCCTATGGTGCCCGCCCGTTGCGTCGCCTCATCCAGCAGGCCATTGGTGACACGCTTGCCAAGGAACTGCTCGCCGGACATATCTTCGATGGTGACATCGTGCATGTTTCGGTGGCTCCGGACGGTGAGCACCTGCAGGTGACAGGGCAGCGTATCGAAGACTAACGCAACTAACGCTGCAACTTCACCCATTAGTAAAGCCGGCACAGTGTGCAATCACACTGTGCCGGCTTTTTGTTGCTATTTAAGCTGTACTGCTCTTGAGCTGTACCGCTAAAAGGGATCTTGGGAAAGCCCTTTGAATCTATGATGTGGGTCCGGTGGATCCGACGCCGCTACCCGCAACAGCCTCCAGCCCCGGGGTAGCGCTCGGTGGCAACCACCACAGGAAGAGGAAAGCGGCGAAGGAAGCAACGGCCTTTGCTGCCAACTCACGGGTCTTGGGATCGGAGGAGGTGAAACCAACCATGATCGTGCCCAAAACGGCACCCGGTCCAGCAAGCACAGCAGCGGCCGTCAAGCCCACTGCCACACCCACACCGATGGGAATCAAAGGCACGAAGGGGATCAGGTTTAAAAGACCCAGTCCCAAGAAAAGAACACCAGCGGTAAGTACGCCCAGTGCCAGGCCCGCACCGATGCCACCGTAGAGGCCAAACAATCCGCCCCAGAAGACGAGGCCAAAGTTTTCGATCTCCATCCGGTTCAAGTAGCGTCCCCAGTCCATGTAGAAGGCGCGCAGGCGGGTGTCTTTACCCATGATTCCTTCGCGAACTTCCTGAACATCGAAGGTGCTGGCGCGTTCCGTGTCGGAAAGGGCATAGAAGGTGACGGCCTTGCCTCCCTCTTTCACAACCGCAGTGACGTCAACCATGCGGTCGCCAAAGACTGCGGTGAGGGGAAGTTCGGCTAGGGTTGTTCCCGATTCGCCGACGATAGCTAGTTTGTCGCCGTTTTTCTGGAACTGGCCTTTACCCAAAACGAGGGTGTTGCCGTCATCTTTAAGATCTGAAAAGTAGGCGTCGGCAGCTGCCAAGCGGGCTTCCACGGCCTCTTCACTCATTGCGGAAGCTTCGGTGTCGGTGAACATTTCCGCAGTATGTTCTTGCACTACTGCAAGTGCTTCATTGAGGGGGGTGGGGACGGGATTCGCCTCAACTGGCTGTGCCGTCACCATAAGTAAGGAGGCGGTTACGACACCAGCGACCGCCTTAATCAAGGACGAGAATTTCACGGACTCTCCCTTCCGTACACTGTCGGTGCAGGGTGATGTAGGGTCTACGCAGGTCACTAACTCTTTTAACTCTACACAATGTTACCCATGTTAATGGTGAGCATTGAAACAATTTATCTTTTGTTACCAGCTGTAACGCAGAGACTAACTATATCTGCTTCGCTAGCAGAATGAATTTCGGCAGGTGAATCTCGGGGGGAGATGAAATAAATGCCCTGCTCCAAGTAGGCTAGGGGTATGAGTATACTCGTTAACCCCGAATGGCTACGGTCTCGCATTGGCTCCAACCGGGCACCAGTGATCCTGGATGTTAGGTGGTATCGCTACCGCGAGGGCGGGTACGAACATTATCTACAGCACCATATTCCTAACGCTATCTACGTCGATATGTATCGCGACCTCACCGGAGCTCGTAATCCGGAGCGCGGCCGCCGTCCCTTCCCCTCTCGCGAAAAAGTGCAGGAACTTGTTAAGCGGTGGGGGATTGACGAAGATTCCTACGTGGTCGTTTATGACTCTGTGGGGGGAACCTCAGCTTCTCGTTTGTGGTGGATCCTTCGGAATGCTGGTCTCAAGAATGTTTTCTTCCTCGATGGGGGTTTGGATCGCTGGGAGGCTGCCGGCATGCCGACGCTTACCGGTCCGGGTATTCTTCCGCTGCGCGGCACTTTCAAAGTTGCTGAAGAGGGTTGCATGCCCACCATTACTGTCGATGAAGCGGCAACCTGGCCGGAGCATGGCGTTTTGTTGGATGTTCGTTCCGAACGTCGTTATTTGGGCCATTTTGAGTACAACGATGCTCGGTTGGGGCACATCCCGGGGGCAATTAATCTCCCCACCTATGGCAACTATGGTCCCAATAAGCGATTTTTGAGTTACGAAAATCTTCTTGACCGTTTTGAGGCCGTCGGCATTACTAATGCCAATGACGTCGCAGTTTATTGCGGCTCCGGCAACTTAGCGCCGCATACCATCGCTGCCCTGGAGGTTGCTGGTATGCCGGGTGCCCGCCTGTTCCCTGGGGGTTGGTCCGAGTGGGCTTTTGATCCGGATCGTCCAGCAGCACGGGGCCCGAGACCCTAAAACTGCACTAATGCAGTGAATCCGACCCGTCAAAATGCATGCTGACACGTCCAAAAGCTCTGAAAATAGGGCAAAACACAGTACGGTAAATACTGAAGACTGCCCGTAGATAGGGGAAACGTATGTTATCAGTTCCCATAATCTTGCTGATCGTTGCCGCAGTGGTCGGCACCGTTGGCATTGCCTTCGCCATCGTTGATGCCGTGAAGAGCCGTCGCCAGGTGAAGCCACAGGAAGTCGTGGAGAAGCCACGCTGGGGTGAAGAACTGGGCTTTAGCCCGAACTCCGAAGCTGTGGAGACCATTATTGAGCAATGGTCCCATGGAGCAGCAGTGGATGACGGCCTTAGTGCGCCTGAAGACCCTGTTGTCGGCGAGTTCGCAGGACACCCAGCAATCATCTTCGGGCAGGATGACGGACTTATTGTTGCCGTCCAGCGCGATATGGCCTCCGATGTGGTGGTGGAGATCCACCCGCAGGAGCCAGTATCTCAGGAGGAAGCCGTCGCTACAGGACGGGCAACCGACCTGCAGGTGTACTCCTCCGATGTGGATGCCATGATTCGTGCCACAGATGATCGTCTCGTTGAGCTTCTCAACAAGCATCCCCAAGATTTGGCCATGGCATGGGCAGAAGGCTACTGGTCTGCTGCGCTCCTCCCATTGGGAGATGACGGCGTGGATATTAACCCCACCAGCGACCAGCAAATTGACGAGCAGCTTCCGTACGTTCTCAATTGGCTAGCCAACTTGAACGATGCCCTCCGCGTCCTGCCTCCCCGAGAAGGCGAAGAGGAAGAGATCGGCGTGGAAGCGGCTGTTCCGAGCCGTCCCCAAGTGTCCCGCACTGATGAGGACTCCGTTCCTGCCGACGCGGATCTTATTGAGCCGGAAGAATCCGAGTTCTACACCGAGGACACTGCAGACGATACCGACACCGACGATGTTGCCGATGCAGATACCGAAGATACCGCGGAGGAGAGTGTCCCCGAAGAGGACGCCGCCGAAGACGATATTGCGGCAGTGGCGGATATTCCAGAGACCGCTGCGGATGAGCCAGCAGCGGATTTTGATGACGAGGATATAGACGTCACCCCCGCAGGTGTCAGCAACGTGATCCCCTTTGCGCCCTTCGCTGTTGTTGATAGCGACGACGAGGAAAGCGAAGAGGATGACGCTGAAGATCTTGACGATGGCGTCGATGACTTCGTAGATCCCGCCGAGGAAGCAGCTGACGCAGCCGAAGAAGCAGAGGCAGATGAAACTGCCGATAGCCCTGCCGAGGAAGCAGACGAAGCTGACGATGTTGCAGAACCCGCGGTTTACAGTGAAGCGGACGACTCTGCTGACGACATGGTGGAAGATTCCGTTGACGACTCCGATGAGAGTCTGCCGGACGACGCATTGGATGAAGTGTCCGACCTAGCCGCCTTTGGTGAGCCGGCAATTGATGATGACAATGGCCTCCGCCTTACTGAAGAAGCCGCCGAATACCTGGACCACGAGGATGAGGAAGAATCCGAACTCGAATGGGTTGAGGAAGACGACCACGCAGAGGTCGACGCGGACCATGTTGACGAAGCAGATTTCATCACCGATTGGAAGCCGGAAGAGCCAGTCGAGGCGGCTGACCTTTCTGAAGAAAGTGACGTTGAAACCGACGCTGAAGCCGTCACCGAAGCTGATTTTCTGGAGACCGATGAGTCTGCAGACGAGCCGGAAACGGAAGCTGAAGAACCCGCAGATGATGCTTTTGCAGATGAACCCGCCGAAGAGCAGGAGGCTCCAACCGATGAGCACCCCGTTGTTGACGAGGTAGCTGCAGCGGCAGCAGTTGCGGCTCAAGCTGAAGAAGAAGCAGAGGTTGCGGACACGGACGAGCCTTCCGACGACGAGCTTTCCGTAGATGAACCTTCCGAAGATGAGTTCACTGAAGAGGAGAGCGAACCGGCTGAGGCGGACGCTGAAGAAAGTGTTGAGGAAGAATTCGTCGAGCCCGAGTATGAGCCCGAAGCGGAGTCTGAACCAGAACCGGAACCCGAACCGGAACCGGAAGAAGAGTCCTCACCGTTCACCTTTGTTCGCCCCGTGGCAGCACCCGAAGAAACTGGACCTATCCCACTCATCGATGCACAGGAAACCTACTATCCCAGCCAGGTTGCAGAACCCGAGCCGGACGAGGAAGAACTGGACGATGACGGTGCACACGACTTTATTGTGGACATTCCCCAACCAGAGCCCCAGGATAGCGCAGCAGCCGAGCCGGAAGAGGAGCCCGAAGACTCCTACACCGGCATGGTGAAGCCCTATGACGGTTCAGCTGGCGAAGTCCCGGTGGAGCCCGAACCGGAATGGCACCCCGAGCCAGAATCTGAACCAGTTGAAGAACCGGCACCAGAGCCGGCAGCTGAACCAGAACCGGAGCTGGAGCCCGAAGAGTACTTCGAGCCGGCTACCGAAGCTGAGCCGGAGCCGGAGCCTGAACCAGAGCCCGAGCACGAACCGGAAGACGACTTCATTGAGGATCTGTCTGGCGCCCATGTTGCGGAAGATCCGGCGCAGGCCACCATGCGGACGGGAGAATTCCCCATCATCCGTCCCACCGAGGAAGGCGAGGATGAAGGAGGCCGACACGTTTTGGATGAGGGCGAACGCCCCGCCTGGTTTGTGCCTGGTAAGACGAGTCGCCGCTCCCGCAGCCGTGCAAAAGACGATGAGTAAAAACAACTAAACACAGCACACACAGAATGCCCCGGGATAACATTCCGGGGCGTTCTACAGCTAACATCAAATAACAGCCCCTAAAAGTTTCACCCGGAAACACTCCTGGAAAGGTATCCCATGGTCGCAAAGTTCAATCCGGCAGAACATCCTGTCAACGCCGAACTCAAATCCGAACTTGCTGAACTTGTGAAAGAACTCGCCATCGTACACGGCAAAGTTACTCTTTCCTCCGGCAAAGAAGCCGACTACTACGTCGATTTGCGGCGCGCCACCATGCATGCCCGTGCCGCGCGGCTCATTGGGAAACTGCTCCGCGAACTTACCAGCGACTGGGACTATGTTTCTGCTGGTGGACTCACCCTTGGTGCGGATCCGGTCGGAACCGCCATTATGCATGCCGATGGCCGCACCATAAACGCCTTCACCGTCCGTAAAGAAAAGAAAAAGCACGGAATGCAACGTCAGGTGGAAGGCCCGGATGTGGTGGGGAAGAAAGTTCTCGTCGTAGAGGACACCACCACTACTGGCAACTCTCCACTCACTGCTGCCCGTGTTCTTAAAGACTTGGGGGCTGACGTTGTTGGTGTCGCCACCATTGTGGATCGTGCCACCGGTGCCGAAGACGTCATCAACGCAGAAGGCCTCGAATACCGTTACCTGCTCAGTTTGGATGATCTCGACCTTGCCTAAGGACAACTCGCCTAAGGACACCACCAACAATCAGCCTGGCCCCACCGAGTGGGGGGAAGGACGCCACGGGGTAGGCCCCTGGACGGAAGAACATCCGGGCGAACCGCTACCCACCGACGAGCACTACGATCCGGAGCTTCTCGCAAGTGGCGACCGCCGCAATGTGGTCGACAAATACCGGTATTGGAAACGCAGCGCCATCGTTGCCGACTTGGACCAGAAAAGACACGTTTTCCATGTCGCCATCGAAAACTTTGAGCACGACGCCAATATCGGCACCATCGTCCGCACCGCGAATGCTTTCCTAGCGGAGGCAGTACATATTGTGGGAAAGCGCCGCTGGAACCGCCGGGGAGCCATGGTCACCGACCGCTACCAGCATATTGAGCACCACGAAACCATCGAGGATCTGTTGGAGTGGGCTCACACCAACGATTACCAAGTGGTGGCTGTTGACAATCTTCCTGGATCGGTACCCATTGAGACGGCGCAACTGCCGGAACGTGCGGTGCTCTTGTTTGGCCAGGAAGGCCCAGGAATCTCCGACGACTCCCGACAACAAGCCGACATGATGGTTTCCATCGCCCAATTCGGTTCAACCCGCAGCATTAACGTTGGAGTGGCGGGAGGAATTATTATGCATACGTGGATTCGTCAACACGCGAATCTGGATGATGCCCTGTAGAAAACAGTAAGGATTTTGCCCTCGTGTCTGTGAAAAGTTCCGATTTCGACCTGCCCAACTCGGTGGCCTACACCAGGTGGCAGGAGCGTGCTGCCATCGCAGAGCGCAGTATTCTGGGGCGCCACCTGGTGCGATCATTTTTCCTGCCGGGGACGGCGACGGGCGTCACCTCCTGGCCCTATGAACTTAAAGAACGCATTACAGGCTCGTGGCACTTCTGGTGGCAGGCCCATTTTATTGACTGTGTTATTGATGCGTATGAGCGCAAACCGAATTGGAAGCGCAAGCGGATTGTGCGCCGCATGATAAGTACCCACTACAACGTGAATGGTCGACGCTGGCGCCGCAACGAATATTACGACGATCTTGCGTGGATCGGACTTGCCGTGCAGCGTGCCCGCAACCTGGGAATTGTTCGTGGATTTGGGTTCCGACTGCGTTGGCTGGCAGATCATTTCTGGAAAGCCTACAACCCGAAATATGCGATTCCTTGGAAGCAGGGGGAAAACTTCTGGAACACTCCCGCGAACGCTCCGATCGCTATTTTCTTTGCGCGCAGTGCGGAGAGCGAATTGGTGAAAAAGTCACGGGTGCTGGCCGACTGGATGTATGAGGTGCTGCGCTTCCAGGAGGGGCCCTATAAGGGACTCTATGCCGATGGCCTGCGTCTTATCGATGGCCAAGAAAAACGTATCGACTATGTTTTCACCTACTGCCAGGGTGTCGCCATGGGGGCGGAACTGGAGCTTGCTATGCGTTCCGGTGGCCACAAACAGCTTGTTCACTTGGGACGGGTGTGCGAGCTGGTGGAATCCTGTGCGACCAGTTTGGCGCAAACTGACGGTGTGTTGACTGCTGGCGGTGGGGGAGACGGCGGTCTTTTCAAAGGCATTTTGATGCGCTATCTAGCGGAAGTGGCAGAAAAATTGCCGGAGCCGGTAGTTCCCACAGACGATATTCCGCCGGAGCGTCTGGCGAAGGTGAAGCTGACTGCTAAACAAATGGTGATGCGCAATGCGGACGCTGCGTGGATGTCGGCGAAATGGTTGGAGGGCTTCGAAGGAGAAAAAGGTGGGGTGCTCTTCTCCGACAAGTGGTCCCGGAAAGCACGGTTGCCGTTAACTGTGACAGAGATTTCGGATACGGATGCAACCGGCCAAAAAGTGAATGGGGCTGTACGTAGTTCCAAAGTTCCGGAGCAAGATTTGTCCACTCAACTATCGGGGTGGATGGCGATTGAGGCGGCCGCTCGTTTAGATCGTTTAGGCATCTAAAATATTCACTTTAGTTAACAAGCGTCACAAGATGTGAGCTACAATGTTAACGTTTTAATGCAGTCAACAGCCTGCGAATTTACAGTTTTCTAGCGGTTGACTTTTAGTGAGAAAGGTCGATAGTCCAATGGTAGGAAATCGTCGACAGCCTCTAGTAGTTGCTTTAGCCCTTGCCCTCGTCGCAGTTCTAACAATCGGGTTTGGTGTTAATGTCGCAAGCGCAGATCCACTCGCCCGGGATAGGGACCCGAAGCCACTGAACCTGGGAAACCCCGGACTTTCCATGACGCGCGAAGAGTCGCAATTCATTGCTAAACAGTTGAAGCCGGTACGGCGACATCTGCCGAAACTGAAGGCACCTCGCCCCACTTATCCTGACATGTATCGGCCTCGCGTCAACGTTGACCCCTGGCTGGCCGACAATCCGGCACGCGCCCAACGCTACAAGCTGGGTGACGTGATTGACGTTAGGCAAAGTCTGTACAGCCAGATTGGCTTCCCTGGTGTGCGCACCTACCAGATTCGGTTCCGTAGTACGGACTCCCGCGGCTACCCGATGATTGCGAGCGCCTTGCTGATGATCCCGCTTCTGGCGACCCCCAACAAAAACGTTTTTGTGTGGAATCAGCCGATCAACGGATCTGGCGCCGACTGTGGCGTGACGGCAGCGCTCAACCGCCCCAGCACCGGCAACTTCGACACCATCATGACGGAGCTCGTTACCCCCGTATTGCAGTTGGGATATCCCGTCCTCATGCCTGATGGCATGGGCCCCCGCAACTCCTATGCCATCAACCGCATGTCCTCCCACGTCGTCCTGGACGCGATGCGGATGGTTCACAAACAAAAGAAGTTCGAGCTGTCGAAAAGCAAGTTCGTCGTCATGGGCATTTCCCACGGTGGACTGATGACCGGCTATGCCGCAGTGGAACAGGGTGCCTACGCCCCCGAACTCACCAAATACATAAACCAGTTCATCGTCCATGAAGGTGCGCCGGACCTCATCAAGATGGCACACCAGTTCGGCCTTTTCGGCCATCTGTCGAAGGTTCCCAGCCCCTACGGTGGCTTCTTCATCTCGTTCTTGACGGGGGCGGTGCGTGAATACGCAGATAAGGTCCCGCTCTATACCGAATGGATGAATGAGTGGGGACGCACCAACTTCAAGGTTCACCGCTCCACCTGCCTGGCTTTCAACCTGCAGCTGGGCTTCGGCCAAATGATTCCGACCTACTTCAAGGATGGTTTCATGGAGTCGAAGACGTTCCGCAACATGATGCAGATCGCGAAAGACAACAGCATGATCTACTACCCGGGGCTGCCCAAGGTGCCGGTACTGTTGATCCACGGCAGTGCGGACGAAATCATTTACCAGCATAAAGACGATAGGTACATGTTTGAAAAGTGGTGCCGTGCTGGTGTGAATGCCGTTTACCAGGAGATCCCACTAGGCGATCATTTCACGACAGTGGCACTCTCCTCGCCCCGCGTTATTGTGCAAGTTCTGTTGAGCCTAAATGACGTTCCACAGATACCCATGTGTGGCGGCAAGGTAATCGTCTAGTTTCGCAGCCTAATTCATACAGAGAAGACTGCTTGTTTCCTTTGGGGGACAGGCAGTCTCTTTTTTTGCAGGTTAAGCAAACTTTTTGGGTTGAGGAAACTTTGGCTACTTACAAACTTAACTTCTGCAAATGCAGTAAAGTATGAATCATTCTCCCCCTGTAGTTAACCGTTCATCTATCTTTTGATCGCTTTTTGGTTAACTTTTGTGCTCATGAAAGGGCATTTCGATGTTTGACACTCGCAGAAGGTTCCAGAAGTCTGCCGTGGCTCTCTCGCTCGTGGCAGTTCTCACCGCTGGTATGGGATTGAGCCCCGCGAACGCCACTCCGGCTAATTTTGATCGTGACCCCAATCCCATTGACCTTGGGTATATGGACTTCCCGACGTCCCGCCAGGATTCGGACTTCATAGCGAACCAGCTTGATCCCGTGGACTTGTATCTACCTGAAAAAACAGGTGAGCGTCCCGGATACAGCGATTTTTTCCGTCCCCGCATTAACGTTGACCCCTGGTTCTTTGATGACCCAGTGAAAGCCGCCGAATACGAGCTGGGCGACGTTATCGAAACCCGGGAAAGCCTCTATGGACAGGTGTGGTACCCGGGATCCCGCAATATTCAGATCCGTTACCGCAGTACAGACTCACGCGGTTACCCCATGATCGCTTCGGCGCTTTTGGTCATTCCCCCGCATGCCACCCCGAACAGCAACGTGTTCGTGTGGGCGCAGCCCATTAACGCGGTTGGTGCTGACTGTGGCGTTGTCGCCGCCATGAACCGCCCAAGCTGGGGCAGCTTTGACACTTTGGCGGGAGTGGGTGCCGTACCGGCACTCGCCGCTGGTTTCCCAGTGCTGCTGCCGGACAGTACCGGACCCCGCAACTCCTACGTCATTAACCGACTGTCCTCGCACGTCATCCTGGATGGTATTCGGATGACACGCAAACAGACTGAATTCCAGCTCAACGACTCCAAGTTCGTGGTGTTGGGTATTTCGCACGGTGGCCTGCAGGTGGGCTACACGGCTGCGGAACAGCCCTACTATGCTCCCGAGCTCACGGACGTCATCAACCGCTTCGTCATCCACGAAGGTGCACCGGACCTTATTAAGCTGGCTCAGTCATTTGGCCTCTACGGCAATATGGCTGAATACCCCGCATTCTACGGTGGCTTCTTCATTAGTTACTTGATTTCTGCTGCCCGCGAATATGGAGACAAGGTTCCCTATTTTGAGCAGTGGTTGACGGATTACGGCCGCGAACAACTGAAGAAACACCGCTCGCTTTGCTTGCCGTTTAACACGGTCGCGGGAGCCGGGGTACGTCTGCCTGAGTTCTTCAAGGAAGGTTTCTACGAGTCGAAGACTTTCCGTACCCTCATGCAGGTCGCTAAAGACAATAGCCTGATGTACTACCCGGGTACTCCAAAGGTGCCGACAATGTTCGTACACGGCACCACCGACGGCATCCTTTACCAGCACAAGGACGACAAATTCTTGTGGAATAAATGGTGCGACGCAGGTGCCAATGTGGGCTACTTGGAGATTCCTTTCGGAACCCACTTCACTACCATTAGGCGCTCAGTGCCGCAGATCACGAGTTTCTTGGTCGCAGGTTTGAAGGAAGAACCGGCTGAGAACATGTGTGGCAAAGTGTTGGAGGAATAATTGTGAAGGATGCCGTTGACGGCCACCACACGATTGTTTCACAACGTTAAACATAAATGACTGTGCCCCCACCAAACTTTGGTGGGGGCACAGTTTTAGCTGTTGAAAAGCTATCGCCGAAAGTTTTTAGAGGCTAATGGACTTGCCAGCAGACTTGAGATCCACACAGGATTCGACGACGCGCTTCGACATAGCGTCTTCTGCCTTCTTCAGGTAGGAGCGGGGATCGTAAACCTTCTTGTTTCCAACCTCTCCGTCAACCTTGAGGATTCCGTCGTAGTTGGTGAAGAAGTGGTCGGCGATGCTGCGGGTGTAGGCGTACTGGGTGTCGGTGTCGACGTTCATCTTCACAGTGCCGTAGCCCAGAGCTTCTTCAATCTTTTCCTTCTCGGAGCCGGAGCCGCCGTGGAAGACATAGTTGAAGAACTGGGAGTCAGCCGGAAGACCAAGCTTCTCAGCGGCCACCGCTTGGCCCTTCTTCAACACCTCGGGACGGAGAACAACGTTGCCGGGCTTGTAGACGCCGTGCACGTTACCGAAGGTGGCTGCCAACAGGTAAGGGGCGTCAGCACCATCGCCGAGGGCATCGATGACCATCGCGAAGTCGCTTTCGTCGGTGTAAAGTTTGGCGCCAGCCTCGGCCTTAATGCCGTCTTCTTCGCCACCAACGACACCAATCTCAATCTCGAGAAGCTGGTGGTTAGCGGTGGTCTGTTCGTAGAGTTCCTTGGCGATCTCCATGTTTTCTTCGATGGGGATAGCGGAACCGTCCCACATGTGGGATTGGAAAAGTGGATCTTCGCCGCGCTTCACAAGTTCACGGGACACCGCGAGGAGGGGACGCACGAAGTCATCAAGAGCACCTTTGGGGCAGTGGTCGGTGTGGAGGGCGACGGTAACTCCGTAGTACTTGGCCATACGAGTGGTGTACTCGGAGAGGGCGGTGGCGCCGGCTTCCATGTTTTGGACGTTCAGGCCGGAGGCGAAGCTAGCGCCGCCAGTGGTGAACTGGATGATGCCGTCGGACTCGGCATCCGCAAAGCCCTTAAGGGTGGCGTTGATGGTTTCAGTGGAGGTGCAGTTGATAGCGGGGAAAGCGTATCCGCCTTCCTTCGCCCTTTTAAGCATCTCGCGGTAAGACTCTGGATTTGCAATAGCCATTAAGGTTTCCTTCGCAAAGCTAGGGGATAGGTGAATCTCATGAAAGAAAGTGTCCGAATCACTAATCGGAGTCCATGATCCATTATGCACCTTTTACAACAGAATAACATCCCCCAAATATTCCATCTGAACCGATTCATCCTGCAATAAAGCAGAAATTTAGGGTAACCATAGTTTTCTAGGCTTATCTTCGTGTTTCCAATAACTTCTCTTAGGGTATAAAACCCGCTTAAATGCCCCCAAAGAGTGAAATTGCAGCAACTTCGCATATACTAACCCCGTGATGATTAGTTCAAGCCTATTTGCTGCGGATCCAGCAACCGCTTTAGCCCTCGGCCCAGAATGGTTAGACCCAACCTATCTGCTCGGCCAGGATGGCCCCTTCGGCGCCTTTGTGCTGCCGGGAATGCTGCTCATTGTGTTCGTGGAGACGGGCCTACTCTTCCCACTCCTGCCCGGCGACTCGCTTCTCTTTACGGCAGGTTTCCTTTCCATTCAGCCAAATGGCTTCGCACCCATCTGGTTGGTTTGCATCTCCACGTGGATTGTCGCCGTCATTGGTACCCAACTGGCGTACTGGATTGGCCGCAAAGGTGGAGACATTCTTAGACAACGCAAAGATAATGCAGTTTTCAAAAAAGAACACTTGGTGAAAGCCCACAAATTCTTCGAAAAATGGGGTCCCGTCACCGTCATCATCGCGCGCTTCGTGCCCATCGTCCGCACCTACACCCCCGTCGTCGCCGGCATGTCCGGCTTCCGCTACCGGGTCTTCCTGCCCTTCGACATTTTGGGCGGATGCCTGTGGGGCTGCGGCGTCACCCTGCTGGGTGCCTGGCTCGGTAACTTCCAGTTCGTCCAGGCCAATATTGAACTAATCTTCCTTTTCATTATCTTCCTGTCCATCACACCCGGTATCTACACCGCTATTAGAGGAGCTATTGCTTCCCGGAATGATGAACTTCCCGAAAGCATCCACCCCGAAGAGGCAGCTGACGAACTGTTAGCTGGCACCCCTGAAGAGCACGACAAGGAAGCCCGTGCTCGCTTGGTGGCAGCTCTCAAGGCTGAACAGCACCACGAAGGTCTCGACGCGAAAGCATGCAAAGAGCAGGTCTGTTCAGAGCTCCTAGATTTCTCCAATGCGTAACTGGTTTGAAGGACGTGCCCGGTGCCTCAAAAACAGTCTGAAGGTCCGCACCGGTCGCGTCTACCACGCGCTCATACCCATCCTGCAGGCCTCTTTCGCAGCCGGCATTTCCTGGGTGGTAGCACTCTACTTCTTCCCAGGCACCAAACCTTTCTTCGCTCCGATTTCCGCCATTATCGCGCTGGCCCCCGTCCCCGGCCGGCGGGTGAAACGCAGTTTCGAGATCGCAGCCGGCACCGTCGCCGGCGTGCTTGTCGGAGAGCTCATCATCGCGCAGATCGGGTCCGGGGCGTGGCAAATCAGTTTAGTGGTCGCAATCGCAATGGTTGCTGCCCTGTTCCTGGGCTCCGGCATGCTTGTCTCCGTGCAGGCTGCCTCCAGTGCCATCCTTATTGCAACGCTCATCCCCGTTGGGAGTGCGGCTGGCCTGCAACGAGTTTGGCACGCCGTCATCGGCTCCCTGGTGGGAATCCTCATTATGGTGATCATCCCCGCCAACCCGATGCGAGATATTAGGCGCCGACTCTCCGACGTTCTCCATATTGAAGCCAACGTGCTGGAGGATGTGGCGGAAGGCCTCGACACCGGAAACTTGGACCTTGTCAACCAGTCTTTGGCACTCATTCGCGACACCCAACCAGCCATCAACGGCATTCGCGACACCCTCTACAACGGCAGCGAAGTGGTAAGACTGTCCCCATTCCTGTGGCATCGCAGAGACGAACTGCACCAGTGGGACGACATTGTGGAACCACTCGACAACGCGATCCGCAACACCCGCGTCCTCACGCGCCGGGCACTTGTCATTGTGGAGGATGGCGTCACTTTAGACTCCCGCATCCCCGAGGCAATTCGGTTAATGTCCGAAGCCACCACGGTGGTCTACAGCATGATGAGCGAAAAGAAGCACCACACTGCCACCCAGGCGGAAGCAGCGCGGGCCGTCATTTCGGTGGCGATGCGCACCTCTTTCACACAGGCACCTGACGATGCTGCCGGGATGCATGGGGTGGTTATTCACGCCCAGATCCGATCCACTCTTATTGACTTGCTGCAAGTGTGCGGCCTGGACCGGACAGCTGCGGTGGCCTCCATCCCACCCATTGAGGGTAGCCGATTCCGCCCCGCCTAGTAGCTCTCCTTCCCCTCACTTCTGCCGTGTTTTAGGAGTGAATCAGGAGGTAATTCCCCACACTCTCTGGGGCTGCGTTTCGGAAGATGGGGGGTTTGGAGGTAGAATAAGGCAACGGGTCTGTTGGGTAGGCCCGGGTTTTTGTTTTTTCATCCCATTATGTCTCCCCAATAACCCCACGCGGCCGTGAATAAACCCGCACAACCGCGCGTGACTATCACCTACTTGCACCTATATGCGAGGGAAATAATGGCAGCTATCGTAATTAATGGCGCCCAGTGGGGCGACGAAGGCAAAGGCAAGGCCACCGACATTTTGGGAGGCCACGTAGACTTTGTCTGCAAGCCAAACGGCGGAAACAACGCCGGTCACACCGTGGTAGTAGGTGGTGAAAAGTACGAGCTGAAGCTGCTCCCCGCAGGTATTCTGACTCCCAACGTCATCCCCGTTATCGGAAACGGCGTCGTCGTCAACCTGGAGGCACTCTTCTCCGAAATTGACGGGCTCGAATCCCGTGGCGGAGACTGCTCCAAGCTACGTATTAGCTCCAACGCTCACGTCGTCGGTCCCTTCCACCAGACCATCGACAAAGTCACTGAACGGTTCTTGGGTAAACGCGCCATCGGCACTACCGGACGCGGCATCGGCCCCTGCTATGCCGACAAAGTAAACCGCATCGGTATCCGCATCCAAGACATTTTCGACGAATCCATTCTGCGCCAGAAGGTGGAAGGTATTCTCCGCCCCAAGAACCAGATGCTCGTCAAAACCTACAACCGCAGCCCCTACGACGTGGAAGAAATGGTGCAGTACTTCCTGCAGTACCGCGATCGTTTGGAACCCATGGTGTGCGACACCAGCCTGCTTCTCAACAAGGCTCTCGACGAAGGCAAGTCCGTCCTGATGGAAGGCGGCCAGGCCACCATGCTGGACGTCGACCACGGAACCTACCCCTTCGTCACCTCCTCCAACCCGACCTCCGGCGGTGCCTGCGTCGGTGCCGGCATTGGTCCCACTCGCATTACCCACGCAGTCGGCATTATTAAGGCCTACACCACCCGCGTTGGTGCTGGTCCTTTCCCCACTGAACTCTTCGACGAGATGGGGGACTTCCTGCGTGACACCGGTGGCGAATATGGCGTCAACACTGGTCGCCCTCGCCGCTGTGGCTGGTTCGACGGTGTGATTGCCGGCTACGCCAGCCGCGTCAACGGCTTCACCGACATTTTCGTCACCAAGCTGGACGTCCTCACCGGGCTGAAAGAAATCCCGATCTGTGTGGCCTACGACGTTGACGGCAAACGCTACGACGACATGCCGCCCACCCAATCGGACTTCCACCACGCCAAGCCGATCTACGAAATGATGCCAGGCTGGGATGAAGACATCACCGGTATTCGCAACTTCGAGGATCTTCCCGAAAACTGCAAGAACTACATGAAGCGTCTGGAAGAACTCTGCGGCTGCCGCGTCTCCTACATTGGTGTGGGACCGGGTCGTGACGAGAACATTGTTCTCCATGACCTCGTTGCCGAGATCAAGAACGAAAAGTAAGGGACGCAACAAAAGACGCCCTTGCTACTGTGGCCATTTGTCATAATTGACCTGAATTTGTTGTGCCCAAAAGAAGGACGCCGCGAGGCTAGTGTGTGTAGATAAATTCCAGAAGTTGATGCGCGACCACCGGATAGGCCGTGCCCTTCTGGCTGCCATCCTCGGGGCACTTTTGGGACTGGTTTCGGTGGCCTTCCACTACGGAATTGAAGGCTGGTCCTACTTGATGACCGGCTACGCCGACTACACCCAACACTTGGGGGCCAACCACGGTTTCCTCGGGTGGGGCAAATGGTTCGTCATTCTTGTTCCCGCAATTTCGGGGCTCATCTATGGTCCCCTCATCTACAAATTCGCCCCCACTGCACGTGGCCACGGCATTCCGGAAGTGATGCTGGCGGTCAAACGTAAAGGCGGCAAAATTCCCGGCCAGGTAGCCGTCGTGAAAGTTATTGCCTCCGCCCTCACCATCGGTGGCGGCGGCTCGGCTGGCAGGGAAGGCCCCATTGTGCAGGTGGGTGCATCTTTGGGCTCTGCGTTGGCGCGCCGTACCGGGCTCACCACCAGCCAAGTGATTCTTTTCGCGGGCTGCGGTTCGGCCGCTGGTATTGCCGCCACATTCAACGCGCCACTGGCTGGGGCAGTCTTCGCCATTGAGCTCATCCTCATCAAATTCAGTGCCGAAACATTCGGTATGGTGGTTATTTCCGCCGTCACCTCCTCCCTTGTATCGCGCATCTTCCTGCCCGACGTCCCCATTGTTGCGATCCCCAGCGACCTGCGAATGTTCACTTCCGTGGATTTCGTGTGGGTTATTATTATCGGCATTTTGGCGTCCCTCGCCGGCCTGGCGTTTAGCAAACTGCTCTACAAGGTGGAAGACATTATCGACTTCCTCTACCGGGGACCGGAATGGGCACGCCCTGCTCTGGGTGGGCTGCTTATCGGCCTCATGCTCTACGTCTTCCCCCACATGTACGGCTCCGGCTACCCCATC
Source organism: Mycobacteriales bacterium (assembly GCA_012842085.1). Taxonomy (GTDB): domain Bacteria; phylum Actinomycetota; class Actinomycetes; order Mycobacteriales; family Mycobacteriaceae; genus Lawsonella. Next base: position 115,519 of record DUTM01000013.1, read on the forward strand.
CAACTGGAGGCGCTGCAGGGCAGGTACACAATCGGCTTCCTGCTGCTGTTGGCTCTGGGCCGCGCAATCTACACCTCCACCACAATCGGTATGGGTGGTTCCGGTGGTGTCTTCGCCCCGACACTATTCATCGGAGCAGTGGTGGGTTCCGCCTTTGGCCAACTCATTGAGCCACTCTCCATCAGTCCCGCTGCAGTGTATGGCGTTATTGGTATGGGGGCTGCTTTTGCGGGGGCGGCGCGGGCACCACTCACCGGGGTGCTTATTATTGTGGAGATGACGGGCCAGTACGCACTGATCATGCCCATGATGTTGGCTGTGGGCCATTGCCTCCGCCGTCAGCTACTTCTTCTCCAACTCCACCATCTACACGGAGAAACTTATCCGCCGCGGCGACGTCCTGGACGACCCGGTGGAGAAAACCCTGGTGGGCCGAGTTCCAGCACGGGATTTGATGACCTCCATCCCCGCCAAGATCAGCGTCGACACCACCATTGAGGAAGCCAACCAGATCCTTCTGAACACCTCCATGACCCGCCTTCCGGTGGTCGATGAGGATGACGACTTCCTAGGCTGCTTCACCTCGCTCAACTGGGCCGAGCTTTACGCCAACGGAGCTCCGTTAGATACGCCGCTATCTGCGGTGGACTTGGATCAGGTGGCGGTGACGGCAGACATGCGGCCCAGCCAAGTGCTGGCCAGCCTGGTCGACAACAACGCCTCGGCAGTTGTGGTGGTGGAGGATAAGAAAGCCGTCGGCTGGATTACCCAAAAGGACCTCGTGGCGTTGATGTACCAGCAGCAGAGCAGTGCCCTGGAGAAACTCCGTCCGGCGCCCTCCTTCATGTCACGGTTCCGGGACCGCTACCCACGCCTGTTCCAGCGGGAAGCGAAGCCGAAGAACCCACGCGACCCGCAGCAGCGCGGCAAGAACGGCAAGAAAAACGAGTGATATTGCCACACCCGTCTCATATCTTCACATCTGACACTTAGATAACTTTATAGTCCGCAGCCGTCCAGAAACCTGCCATAAAATTGCAGGTGCGGAATTAAATATCGGGTCCCCTCAGGGACCACCGAAAGGACGGCAAACATGAGACCCCCAAACACGATATCGCTCCGCTCCCACCTCCGGCGCCCTCGCAGGGCGAGACGTATAATCGCCGGAATTGCCGCACTCACTCTCCTCGGCAGCCTTACTAGTCATGCGCCTGTGCAAGCCGCGAAACTTGCCCCCATCACGGACGGCAATGCACGCTTCCAGGTGCTCACCCCCACGCTGATTCGCCTGGAATATGCGGCCGATGGCCAAAACTTTGAAGACGGCCACACCATCAACATCCAGCATCGTCCCAGCTCAACCAACTACCGGACGTACACCAAAAACGGTTACCGCTACATTGTGACGCCCAAAATAACGATGCGCTATAAGCGCGACTCGGGGCACTTCACGGAAAAGAATGTGCAGGTGACGGTGAAACGTGGCGGCAAAGAAGTAACCGCCAACCCCTCCTGGAATGTTGGCCCGGACGACTTTGTGGTGCCGCATAATCAGCTGGGTGGCTGGCGCCGCGACCTGCGCGACGTCGACGGCCCGGTGCCACTCAACCCCGGTGTGCTCTCCCGCGATGGATGGCAACTTGTGGTTGATAGCTCCACGGCGCTGTGGGAGCCAGGCAGCTGGCCCAAGCCGCGCCCCTATCTGAAAAACGCGGACAAGCTCATCAAAAACAGTGACCAATACCAGGACGGCTACTTCTTTGGCTATGGCCTGGACTACCGGCAAGGTTTACGCGACCTGGCAGCCATTACCGGCCCCAGCCCTGTCCTCCCCATGTGGGCTTTTGGCAACTGGTACTCCAACTACTGGGCGCACACCCGCCGCGACTACGAAAACATTAACGGCGAAGCCCAACGCACCGGCACCCCACTTGATGTGATGGTGGTGGACACGGACTACAAATCCCCCAACTCGTGGAACGGCTGGAACTGGAACACGTTGTTGTGGCCAAATCCGGCTGAGCAGATCAAGTGGATGGAGAGCCTGGGCTGGGCGCTCATGTTCAACACCCACGACGGGATGAACGACAACGACCCCAAGTTCCCGATCGTCCAGAAACGCCTCAACAACGGGCTCTACCCGAATGGGCCCAAGTGGTGGGACCCCTTCCATGGTTCCTACGGTTTCGACATGTCGGATCCGAACCATGCACGCGAGTTCTACTGGCTGCATGAGGACTTCGAGAAAGCCGGCGTGAACTACTTCTGGTTCGACTACGGTTCGGCCATCCCTCTGGAAGAGGGGCTGCCCCTGGAAAAGGGACTCCGCAACGAGTTGCCCTCAACCGGCGTCAATGGCGTCACCATGAAGGGAATGAATGCCGAACAGTGGCACAGCTACCTGTATGCGCAGCGTTTGCGCGCCCGCAACCTGCGTGGCTTCTCGCTGTCGCGGCACCGTGGGCAACTTGCGGAACGTCTCAACAATGTGCACTTCACGGGAGACACCAAGTCCACCTGGGCAACCCTAGAGTTCGAGGCGGAGTTCACCGCGGCGGAAGGTGCTGCCATGGGACTGCCCTACGTGTCGCACGACATTGGTGGCTTCAAACGCGGCACCATCCTAAGCGACGACATGTATGTGCGGTGGGCGCAATTCGGTGCCTTCCAGCCCATCAACCGCCCCCACGGCAACCACGCGAAACGCATGCCGTGGCAGTACGGTCCCGAGGCTGAAAAAGCCGGCGTCTACTTCCTGAAGCTGCGCAGCGAACTTATGCCATACCTCTACAACTTGGCATGGGAGGCGCACCTGACGGGTATCCCCATGGCGCGGGCACTCTACCTCAACTATCCGACCGACCCGGAGGCATACCGCCACAACACGGAGTATTTGTTGGGTGACGACATTTTGGTTACCCCCGCGGCCCAGCCCGGCAAAACCGTCACCCAGGAGGTGTACTTCCCGGAGGGCAAGTGGCGCGACATGTTCACTGGCAAAGTGTATGAAGGCCGCTCCACCCACCAGATCACAACCGACTGGATGAGCATGCCCGTCTTCATTAGGGAAGGCGCCATCATCACCACCATGGGTGGGCAAGCAATGCAAGACGGCAAAAACTGGGAGCAGTCCCGCAAGGACCTCTACGGTATTTCCATCAATGCATTGAGCCCCAATATGCAGCGGGATGTGGTGCTCTACCAGGATGACGGCAAGACCCTTGGTTACCTGAATGGGGAAGTGGCACGCACCCCGCTAAGCCTCTGCACCGATGGCAACGGCAACGCCACCGTCACCATTGGAAAGACGGAAGGCAGCTTCCCTGGAATGAGCGGTAAACGCACCTACCGGATGCAGCTCAATATGCCGAGTGTCTCCACCGTGACGGTGAACGGCAAGGCGCTGAAAGCCGGTACCAAGGAACAGGCCATGAAGCAGCCCGGCCAATATTTCTGGTTCGATGCGCAAAGTAAGACTGTTTACTTTGTGGTGAACGGTGTTGCGAATGGCTCCGAAGCGGTGGTGAAAGTTAACCGCTGACCCCGAAACAACTACATATAGTGGTGCTCTTTGCCACCCCGGTTGTTGTGACACGCCGGGGTGGCAATTTCTTTTCTGCGTAACCCCAGTTAGAGCGTCTTTCCGGAAATATTCTGAAACGATTTACACGACACGCGACACAATATGTAGTGTTAGTTGCACCTAAGGGGTAGTTTATATAGTGGTTCGTCAATAAACGGATTTACCAATGGAGAGATAAATGACGGCAGTATTTTCAACTGACCAAGACCAGGATTTCGACATTCGCTACCGCGACCGTGCCGAAAAAACTAGCGCCGGTCAGCAAGGATCACTGTTTCAGGAAGACACCCGCAACGGAAACACCCCGCGCGTGGCTCTCGAAGTGATCAAACGCAACGGGCAACGCGTGCCCTTCGACAAACAGAAAATCGTTGTCGCTATTGAAAAAGCCATGCATTCTTCGGCAGGTCTTTACGAGCCGGGCCAAGCCCAGCAGATCGCCGACGAAATCGAAGAGTTCGCCTACCTCATCCGCGAACCCATGACCATCTACGGCATTGAGGAGCAGGTTTATTACAAGCTCGTCAAGTACGCCAACCCGGCAACTGCCCGTGCCTACGAAAGCTATCGCTCCATTCAGGCCTACAAGCGCCAACTCAACACGATTGATGACGACATTAAAGGCATCCTCTCCCTCTCCAACATTGGTGTTCTTGACGAAAACTCCAATAAAGATGCCAAAATCGTCTCCACCCAGCGCGACCTCATTGCCGGCGAAGTCTCCAAAGACCTGGCTCGCCGCACCATCATGCCCACCGACATTGTGCTCGCCCACGACTCCGGTGCCATCCACTTCCACGACATGGACTACATCATCCAGCCCATGTTCAACTGCTGCCTCATCAACCTGGAGGACATGCTAGAAAACGGCACCTGCATCAACGGCAAGCGCATCGACACCCCGCGCAGCTTCCAGGTGGCCTGTACCGTCACCACCCAGATCATTGCGCAAGTCGCCTCCGGCCAATACGGCGGCCAGTCCATCAACGGTGTTGACCGGATCCTCGCCCCCTACGTCCGCAAAAGCTACAACAAGTACCTGAAGGCGGTTGTTGAGGAGCAGCGGGAAGTCTACGGCATTGAGCCCGACATGCAGAAGGCCCACGAGATTGCCTGGAAGCGCACCCGCAAGGAAGTGAAGGATGGCATCCAAACCATCCAGTACCAGATCAACACACTGATGACGACCAACGGCCAAGCCCCGTTCGTCACCCTCTTCATGCACTTCGACCCGGACTCCGAATATGCGGAAGAATCCGCCATGATTCAGGAGGAGATCCTGCTGCAGCGCCTGGAAGGCATCAAGAACGAGGCTGACGTTTACGTCACCCCCGCCTTCCCGAAACTCATCTACGTGCTGGATGAACACAACGTGCACCCCGACAGTGAGTACTACTACCTCACCGAACTGGCTGCCAAGTGCACCGCCAAGCGCATGTACCCGGACTACATTTCCGCCAAACTGATGCGGAAATTCTATGAAGGCAACGTCTTCGCCCCCATGGGCTGCCGCTCCTTCCTCGCCCCCTGGCAGAACGAGAAGGGCGAGTATGTGTTTGACGGCCGCTTCAACATGGGTGTTGTGAGCCTCAACATTCCGCAGATCGCCATCCTGGCCGATGGGGATGACGACAAGTTCTGGGCCATCTTCGAAAAACGCCTCGAACTGGTGAAGAAAGCCCTACTTTTCCGCTACAACCTGCTGAAAGACATTACCTCCGATGTGAGCCCCATCCACTGGCAGCACGGCGCCATCACCCGCCTCCAGCCGGGTGAGAAAGTGGGCGACCTGATGGAAGGCGGCTACGCTACCATCTCCATGGGGTACATCGGTGTTTATGAGGCCACCAAGCTGATGCGAGGGGTCTCCCACACCGACCCGGAAGGTAAAGAATTCGCCCTCGCCATTATGAACCGGATGGCCGACGCCGTCGCCGCCTGGAAGGCAGAAACCGGACTGGGATTCGCCCTCTACGGCACCCCCGCGGAAAGCCTCACCCACCGCTTCGCCAGCATCGACCTGCAACGCTTCGGTGCTATCGAAGACATCACCGACAAGGGCTACTACACCAACTCCTACCACGTTGACGTGCGCGAAAACATTACTGTTTTCGACAAGTTCAACTTTGAGGCGGAGTTCCAGCAGCGCTCCACGGGCGGCATGATCTCCTACGCAGAGATCCCAAACATGATTGAGAACCCGGAAGCAGTAGAGACCCTGGTTCGCTACATCTACAACCACATTACGTACGCCGAATTCAACACCAAGAGTGACTACTGCCATGAATGCGGCTTCGATGGGGAGATTAAAGTCAATGACAACAACGATTGGGAATGCCCGCAATGCCACAACCAGGACCGTGATCGACTCACCGTCATCCGGCGCACCTGTGGCTACCTTGGAGAGAACTTCTGGAACGAGGGACGCACTAAAGAAATCTCGTCCCGCGTACTACACATCTAGCCCCTCCACCCAGCGGCCGCGCCGCACCCCGAAACGCCGCAACTATGGCCAAGTAAGGGCCTTCGATGTGGCCAACGGGGAAGGTATCCGCACTAGCATCTTCGTCACCGGCTGCACCCACCGGTGCGAGGACTGCTTCAACGGTGAATACCAGGACTTTGACGCGGGCGACCCCTGGACCGACGACACCACCGCCGAGGTCATCAAATACTTGCAGGAACCAATGGTGGCGGGGTTGACGTTGCTGGGCGGCGAGCCCATGCAAAACCTGTGGCTCACCGACGTGGTGCGGGACATTAAAAAGGAGGTAGACAAAAATATTTGGGTCTACTCCGGCTACACCTTTGAGCAGATCATGGCGCACCGGGGTCGTCGCGAACTCATGGAAGAGTGCGACATTCTGGTGGACGGACTATTCGTCAACACGCTTAAAGACCTGACACTGAAATTCCGGGGCTCCTCCAACCAGCGCATTATCGACATCCAGAAAACCCTAGCCACTGGGGAGATAGTGTTGCACGAGCCCAAGTAGCAAGCCGCAGCATAAAGAGAGGGACTGTCAGACGGATGACAGTCCCTCTCTGCTATTTAGTTATGGAATGCGGCGCTAGCTACGGGTTTAGCTGGGCCGTGAAATACGCCGCGCTAGTAGGTTTGCTTCCGGACGCTAAAGACTCGGCTCACCCCCTTATACGGGGTCACCTTGCCTTTCTTGTCGCACGAATCACCGTAGTGCACCACCCGGTAGCGGCCGGGCGCACAATCCTTCGGCACATAGAACCACACCCGGTTGATGGACTCACTGCGCGACTTTTCGGGGCGCTCCCAATGGAACACCGTCTCCATGGTGGTGTCGTCATAGACACGCACCCACCGGCCATTCTGCCAACGCTGCACCTCATGGTAAGTGCCACCGCGATGCAAATTATTGTTCGGATGGCCGCCCACAAAGTCCACCGTCACCCGCTGTCCCGGCAGGTAGAACGTCTTCGGCTGGACCAAAACATCACCAAACTGCTTCCCCTCAGGGGTGGTGTCTGCCGGAACCTTAGGCAGCGTATCGAAAGAGCCCCACGGGATCTCCACATCGGAGCCCTTCGGCGCCGCCTTATGCGCCTTCAGACACAACGCCAGCTTGTAGAAGTTCTGCCGATACAAGTTCAGCGTCTCCACACCGTAGAGGGTTGCGCCACCCTCATACTGCTGATCCATGTACTCCTCAGGGGTGGTGACGTACTGGTTGTAGCTATTGGTGTAGCCCTGGAAAATGGTTTGCTCCAGATCCACACCCAGCGTCTCCGCCACAATCTTGCGGGTGCGCAGACCCGACACCATGGTGAATTCTGCGGGTGCACAAATCAGGTACAGGTCACCCAGCCGAATCAGCTGCAGCGGCAGCACCTCCGTCACGCCCTTCGGGAAAATGTATCCCAGCGGCAGCAAGTTAATCTTGGGTGCCTGCAAGGAAAGATCCGAACGCGGAATGTCCGTGTTGTCTAGCGCCTGCCATAGTGGGGCCAACGGGTCCTTATCACCCTCCTTCATTAGGGGCCAGGTTTGGGACACGTGGTTGTCTTCCAAACTGGCAGCAGCAGCCGTCCACCCCATAATGGCGTGGGTGGTGCGGGAGTCTTTACCGGTAGAGGAGAACCGTGCCTCCACCTTCTGGTTAGACATGGTGAAGTGCGAGAACGCCACCTCGAAACCACTGCCGGTGAGCGGAATGGCATTATCCCAGGCCTTCTTACACGCAGCGAGTTGGCGTTTGCCAATAATGTGCGCATTCAGAATATTGTCCGCGGTGGGTCCCTTCGGATCCAGCCACTCCGCAAACAAACTGGGGGTCAGGTCGCCGGTGTTGGTCTGCGAGAAGGCAGCCACAAACGGCACATCCTTGGAGGCGTTCAAATAGTCCACCCCGAAGACCTCATGCTCCCAGTAGTAGGAGGCTAGCCCCTTATTGTCGGGGGAAATGTAGCGGTTTTGTTCCGTCATGCTGGTGCCGTGGGTGGCGAACCAGGTGATGGCGCCAACATCTTTCCCACTCTGTATAATGCGCAGGACAATCACCCGCGGATCGATTCCATGCGGGAAGTAGTCCTTGTCTTCTTGCGGATTCAGAGCGAAGGCAGAAGGGGAGCGGTTGACGGACGCGTTCCACAGTTCCGACTTGCCCAGGTAGAGCTCCGCCGAAGCGATATTGGCGTGGGCCCTTTCAATAGATTCCGTGATGCCGGCGACTTCCGCATCGAAACTATTTTGGCGGAAGCCCTTCGCAGCCATGTTGTAGGCCCAGCTGCTGGAGGTACCGCCGCACGAGTTGTGGTTGTGAGTAGCTGTAATGCACAGCTGCTCGGACGGATAGAGGTTGCCGAAGCGCTTCTTCAAGTTTTCGAGGACCTGCAAACGGATCTCCTCGAAGAAGCAGGCCATGTCCACGTTGACGTACACCAGGCGTTTTTTGGTGGCGGGATCAACGAAAATAAAGGCACGCGCAAAGTAGCGCTGCCGAATACCCATGGCGACCTGATGGGCGGCCGCGAAGCCCATCATTCCTTGCCCTGCACACGCTCCTGTCATATCGGCAAGACCGCAGCCCACCTTCCATTTACCGGCGGGCTTATTGCTGAGAGGTTGGGTGGTAGTTCCGGGGAGGGCCGCGCTTGGGCGGTTGGCGTTTGGTGTGCCAACACGGCGCCAGTGGCGGCTACCGCGGCTGCTCCTTGTAAGAAAGTACGACGCGAAAATGATGACGTCATGAGAACTCCTGACAGGAAAAGAAAACACTTTCCACCTCACAGAATAAATGCAGTTTTCTGCATGTGTAGGGTGTTTGAAATCTCTGATTTAGGCTACTTTTCCTGCAATTTGTCACATTATTAACATAAGTTTTCAACTTTCTCTCAAGGGAGCAGCGCTACTGTTCCCAGGCCGCATTTTGCCGTTCTATGATGGGTAGAGAATCTTAAGAAATGAGCCGACTCCTGCCTGGATGAGTCGGCTAGTACTGCCGAAGGGAAACACGATGTCCGCACGCACTCCTGTCCCCATTAAACGTCGCATCGGAACTGCGAACACCCCTGGATCTACGCGGGTCATGCTGCTCGGATCAGGTGAGCTGGGGAAGGAAGTCGCTATCGCTTTCCAGCGGCTAGGTGTGGAAGTGGTGGCGGTGGATCGTTACCGCGGGGCACCGGCCCAACAGGTTGCCCACCGCGCCTACACCATCGACATGTCGGATGAGGATGAACTCATCCGCATCATCCGCCGCGAACAGCCAGACTATGTGGTGCCCGAAATTGAAGCCATCGCCACTAAAGCGCTGCGGCTCATCCAGGAAGAAGGCACCTCCACCGTCATCCCCACCCCACTGGCAGTACAACTCACCATGAACCGGGAAGGAATCCGGCGCCTCGCCGCAGAGGAACTCGGCATTGCTACCTCCCCCTATGCTTTCGCCTACTCGCGGGAAGAAATGAAACAGGCCGCCGCGGAAGTGGGTCTGCCCTGCGTGGTGAAGCCCATCATGTCGTCTTCCGGACATGGCCAAACTGTGGTCAATAGCCGCGATGAACTGGATGCCGCCTGGGACCATGCAGCTGCTGACGGCCGCGTCAACATGCAAGCAGTGATTGTGGAAGGGTTCGTAGACTTCGACTTCGAGATCACTTTGCTGACGGTGCGCGCCTACGGCCATCAAACTGGCCGGGACGCCACCTACTTCTGCGACCCGATTGGCCACCGCCAACAGGATGGCGACTACATTGCCTCCTGGCAGCCCCAGCCGATGAGCCCCCTCGCCCTGGAGAAATCCCAAGACATTGCTGCTGCCATCACCAGCTCACTGGGAGGACACGGCATTTTTGGAGTGGAGCTTTTTGTGAAAGGCGACGAGGTGATCTTCTCCGAAGTGTCGCCCCGCCCGCACGACACCGGTCTGGTGACCATGGCGTCACAGCGGTTCAGTGAATTCGAATTGCATGCCCGTACCGTCTTGGGACTGCCCATCGACACCACGCTGCTCTTCCCGGGCGCTTCCGCTGTGGTGAAGTCGCCGCGCGCCGGCAAAGGGGTGGGCTTCCGGGGAGTCGCGGATGCTATGGATATTCCGGGAACCGATGTGCGCCTCTTTGGCAAACCTGCCGCGACGGTGGGACGTCGCCTGGGTGTTGTTGTTGCCACCGGTGAAGATGTCCATGAAGCGTTGCGGAAGGCTCAAACTGCAGCTAAGCGGATCAGGGTTGTTTCCTAACCGTTAGTGTTGCGCGCCTATATGTTCGGCGTGATTTGCTGTACCCAAATATGGAAACAGTACAGCTCACTATTCGACTAATTTGTGATCCGCGCCATGCTAGTCTGAGGGATGAAAACTCCAACTCATAAACGCAGGAAGCGAGGATCGAATGGTCTCTGCATCCCGACCACGGATTGGCGTGGCGCGTGAGACCGCCGAAGGGGAGCGCCGTGTGGCACTCGTACCGAAGGTCATCACCCAAATAATTGGGAAAGGTTGCGACGTAGTAGTCGAATCCGGTGCCGGAGAAGCCGCACTTCTTCCGGACAAAGAATTCGAAGAAGCTGGCGCAACAATAGGCAATCCCTGGGATTGTGATGTGGTTGTTAAAGTCGCTGAACCCACTCAAGACGAAATAGCTAAGCTTTCTGCTGGCACTCGCCTTATTGGTTTCCTCAACCCGCGCTCCCAAGAAAACCAGATTGCTGCGCTCAAGGAAAAAGGCGTAGAGGCATACGCCATGGAAGCCATCCCGCGTATTTCACGCGCCCAGGGGATGGACGCCTTGAGCTCCCAAAACAACGTCGCCGGATACAAATCAGTACTGGTAGCGGCCGACAATCTCACCCGTTTCTTCCCCATGCTCACCACTGCAGCAGGCACCGTCAAACCCGCCACCGTCATGGTGTTGGGTGTTGGTGTTGCGGGGCTCCAAGCACTCGCCACCGCGAAACGCCTGGGTGCCCGCACCATTGGCTACGACGTGCGCCCCGAAGTTGCCGAACAGGTTAAATCGGTGGGCGGCAAGTGGCTGGATCTGGGGATTGAGGCCGCCGGTGAAGGCGGTTACGCCCGGGAACTCACCGAGGAAGAAAAAGACCTGCAGCAGGAGCGCCTAGCTGCTGCGATCGGAGACGCCGATGCCGTCATCACCACCGCCCTGGTGCCTGGCCGGCGCGCCCCCATCCTGGTGACCGCCGACGCTGCCTCCCGAATGAAACCCGGCTCCGTCATCGTTGACCTGGCTGGGGAAACCGGTGGCAACTGTGAGCTCACTGAACCGGGCAAAACTGTGGTGAAAAACTCCGTCACCATCTGCTCTCCGCTCAACCTACCGGCAACCATGCCCGAGCACTCCTCGGAACTGTACGCCAAGAATATTCAGGCTCTCCTAGAACTCATGATGAATGAAGAAGGCGCCATTGCCCCCGACTTCTCCGATGAGATTCTGGCGGGCGCCTGCGTCACCCGCGACAAGGAGGCCTAACCGCTAATGCCTGCCAATGATCTTTTGCTCCTTGTAGCGATCATCGTGCTATCCGGGTTCGTCGGATACGTGGTGATCTCCAAGGTGCCTAACTCCCTCCATACCCCGCTCATGTCGGGAACCAACGCCATCCACGGCATCGTGGTGCTAGGCGCCATGTGGGTTTTGGGATCAGTCGATCTCACCACCGGTGACGCCGGCATGAACGCTGCCCTCGGAGCCCTCCTATTCTTGGCGGTAGTCTTCGGAACCCTCAACGTGGTGGGTGGCTTTGTGGTCACCGACCGCATGCTGGTGATGTTCAAACCCAAGGATCGCGCACCCATTGAGGAGGATGAAGACTAATGACTATTGCTGCAAATGCGCTCTACATTCTGGCTTTTATCCTCTTCATTGTGGGTCTTTCGGGGCTGACGGGTCCCTCTACCGCAGTTCGCGGCAATAAGCTCGCCGGCGCCGGTATGATCATCGCCTTCGTGGGCACCATCCTGAAGCTGGTTGGCAAACAGCTCGCACATGATGGTGACTACATGATCAGCTGGGTGCTGATTGTTTGTGGTCTGCTGGTCGGTACGGCGATTGCGGTGCCGCTGGCGCGCATGACCAAGATGACTGAAATGCCGCAGCTGGTGGCCATGTTTAACGGTCTCGGTGGTGGCACCGTCGGACTCATCGCACTGACTGAGACAATGGAATACCGAGGCTTCCGCCCGGACCTTATCGCTGAGGAAGCCGGAGTCGCGGGAACCTCCACCATCCTTACCGCCACCGTAATTGTGGGCTCAGTGCTGGCCGCCATCATCGGTTCGATCTCCTTCTGGGGCTCACTGGTGGCCTTCGGCAAATTGCAGGGCATCATTCCGGGACGGCCACTGGGACTTGGGAAAGCACAGCAAGTTGTGAACGTGGGGCTGTTGCTCCTCTCCATTGCTTTCGCTATTGTGCTCGCCTTCCAGGTTGGCAACTTTGGCAACGTCTGGTGGATGCTGGGCATCATTATTGCTGCCTCGCTGCTGGGACTCATGGTGGTGCTGCCCATCGGCGGTGCTGACATGCCCGTCGTTATCTCCATGCTGAACGCCATGACCGGTCTTTCGGCCGCCGCTGCTGGCTTGGCCATCAACAACACCGCCATGATTGTGGCCGGCATGTTGGTGGGAGCCTCCGGCAGTATTCTCACCAACCTCATGGCTAAGGCCATGAACCGCTCGGCCCTCAACATTGTGGCCGGCGGCTTCGGTGGAGGAGGCAGCGGTGGCGCCGCTGCCGGCAATGCCGAGCACGGCCCCGTCAAGTCCACCTCCGCTGCAGACGCCGCCATCCAGATGGCCTACGCCAACGAAGTGATTGTGGTGCCTGGTTACGGTATGGCTGTTGCCCAAGCACAGCACGCCGTGAAGGAGATGGCCGCGCTGCTCGCCGAGAAGGGTGTGCCCGTCAAGTACGCCATCCACCCGGTGGCAGGACGTATGCCGGGCCACATGAACGTGCTTCTGGCAGAAGCCGGCATCGACTATGACGCGATGAAAGAAATGGACGAGATCAACGGCGAGTTTTCCCGCTGTGATGTGGCGCTGGTCATCGGCGCCAACGACGTCACCAACCCGGCCGCCAAGAGTGACCCCAACTCGCCCATCTACGGCATGCCGGTGTTGAACGTGGCAGACGCTCGCTCCGTCATCGTCTCCAAGCGTTCCATGAGTTCTGGCTACGCAGGTATCGACAACTCGCTGTTCTACCTGCCGCAAACCAATATGCTCTTCGGTGACGCGAAGGATTCCGTCGACGAGATTGTGGAAGAGCTGAAGTCCATGTAGGAGCTAGCGCTCGTTAACAACTTCACAACAGCAAGTAGGGCCTCCGTAGCACGTTACGGCGGCCCTACTTTTCTGTCTTGGGCCGTTTTACCAGCGCAAATGGACAACCTTGCGAGTACCTATAGGAAACCTTGCCAATACCTATAGGAAACCTTGCGGACTCCGAAAAGTTGCCAGCAAACCGCTTTTTGAAAAGAATTCGGCGTATCCTTCCAAATATGCGAAAAAGCTGATACGAGAAATCCGGTGTCTCCCACTGTTTTCACGGCGTCATGCTCTCGCTCCCAATTACTCCCCCTCACGGTTCCCCCTAACGGAACCCCGAAAGGATAAGCCGTGCTTAAGTCGCGTCGCATTCTTGTTGCGACGGTTGCTGTGGTCGGTCTCTCCCTGGGACTCACCACTTCGGCAATCGCCGCTCCCACTATTACCCCCCTTCCAGATATGCCCTCCAACGTTTTGCGTGCCTCAACTGAAGGCCATGCACCCGCTGCTGGCAGCGTAATGACGGCATTACTCACCAAGCGTGCCAGCAACGTCGCCCCCGAAGGCGCCAATGACTGGAACTGCCGGCCCACCGCTGACAAGCCCCGTCCGGTAGTTCTGCTCCATGGAATGGGAATGACCGCCTACACCGCGTGGTCCTCCATGGCACCTGAGTTGAAGAAAGAAGGGTACTGTGTCTTCGCACCCAACCTGCCCTTCGAGGTGCAGGATGCTTCTACCGCTGCACTAGGGTTGGTGAACATGAATCTCGGCGGATTGGTGGATATTTTCCAATCCACTGAATTCGCTGCCGCTTTCGTCAAAGAAGTGTTGACGGCTACCGGTGCAGAAAAGGTCGATATCGTCGGCTACTCCGAGGGTGGCACTGTTGTTAACGTCATGGCCCACACCTACGACATGTCCCAGGTCGGCAAGATTATTACGATCGGTGGTATTAACACCGGCATTAATCCGCTGGGTCTACAAAACAAGGGTGTGCTCTACCAGGACGGTGGCGAAGCCACTGCCTTCGGAAACATTGGAGAGTTCTTCAGTATTGCTGGTCTCCAGATGATGACAGGCTCCCCGGTCATCAATAAGGCCACCGAAAACGGCGATACCGTCGCAGGCCTCGTCTACGTGAATATTGGTTCTGCCGATGATCAATACGTGAAGCTCTCCAGCGAGAACCCCAACTTCCAGAAGGCTGTTCCGGGTGCGAAGGTCACTAATATTTCGCTCCAAGACGGCTGCAAAGTTGATGACTCTGGACACCTGGAGCTTCCCTACAACACCCGCTCCTGGGCGTTGATCTTGAACGCACTCGCTGGGAAACATGTGCGCGATGTTCCTTGCAACCCGATCAAGAACGGAGCTTCCGCAGATCTCGCTGCCCGCAAATAATCTATTAGCCTACTAGCGCAGTAGTCTTCCAATACGCCGTGCCACATAATTGTGGCCGGCGTTATTGGTATGGAACCACACTTCCTGCAAATTCAGCAGCGAAATATAGCGCTTCTCATCCGGCTCACATGCGGAGTGCCCCTTCACATGCCGCAACGGCAGCACTTTCACCCGTCCCGGCATTTGTCGAGCTGCCCGCTTGCCAGCGCGCTCCAACAGCCGGTCAATCATGTCGCGCTTCTTCTTCACCTGCGCAGATTCAGTCGGGGAAATAGTGGGCACCTGTGGGCAAGCCTTACCGTGGGTGAGGGGTAGGTATCCCACGACCACAATCTTGGCGCGGGGTGCCCGTTTCCCAATGTCTCGCATGATGCGCACCAGCCGGTCCTCCACCTTCTTTTGGGTCTTGGGGCCGGCTTGGTTAATTTTGGCCTCGCCAATAGTGCGAGCCGCATCATCCATGGATTTGAACACCCGCAGATCGTTTCCCCCGAACGTGAGCGTCACCAACCGCGCATTCTTTTTCACAAATTTTTGCTGATCGCGGAAATAGCTTCGGGAGGTGGCGCCCCCGCAGCTAGCATCAACTAGTTTGAGTCCGCGCGCCCGCGCCACCCGTTTCGGATAGGTGTTGGGGTAGCGCAACCAGCAAGAAATATTGCTGCGCGAAGTATCAGCATAGGGCCGGTCCTCATTGAAGGCGGCCGTCGAATCCCCCAACGCCACATAGGTGGAACCACGCGGAATAGCCCAGCCGGAGGCCGCGTCCGCAGACGACGTCAACGAATCAACTCCCGGAGCAGCGGTGACAATGCCGGTCGCCGTCACCGCCACCAAAGCGGCACTCATCAGCCGCCGCACAGCACGCCGCGGCCGGTTAGCAGATGAGTTACGGGTCGAGTCGGGGAGGGTGGAGAGCGCCATAAAAACGTTCCTCGCGGAGCTTATCGACAACAGGAAGATCTAATACTCCCAGGCTACCAGGCTCCACGCGGAGTGCTTGGGCGAGCAAATAGTCCGCTAATTCGGGGTTTCGTGCCAGCACCGGGCCATGCATATAGGTGGCTATGATGCTTCCCTGCACCACGCCGTCCACAAATCCCTCGGCTGGTGGCTCCACCCCGGCGGGCACACTGTTGCCCACGCCGATATGGACGCGGCCCAGTGGCTGAGCGTCCCCACCCAACACGGTCGCACCCATATGGTTTTCGAAACCAGTAAGTTTTTGCTGGAGTTGCGGGTGCAGCGGGGTGGCCGTCAATTCCCCAATAGAGCGCTCCGATTGCGGCTGGGTGGTGATGTCCAACAACCCCACACCTTCCGCGCGCGAACCGTCCGCCACCTGGAACCATTCCCCCAACATTTGCAGGCCAGCACACACGGCCAAGAGTGGTCGGCCGGCTTCCACCGCCCGAAAAATACCCCGCGACTGGCGCAAATGCTCCGCACCCAAAATTTGTGCGACGTCCTCACCGCCACCCAGGGTGTAAATATCGCAGCTTTCCGGCACCGCGTCCTGCAGCGTAATCGGCACAATTTCGGCCTGATAGCCTCGCCACTCTAAGCGTTTCCGCAGCACCAGCGCATTTCCGTCATCCCCATAGGTGCTCATAATGTCGGGCAGAAGCGCCCCGATACGCACCACTGATTCGCGTTTAGCCATCCTGCGCCTCCTGTTTCTCTGCAGTGGAGGAGCCCATTGATCGGAGTTTCAGGAAAAGCTCCCGGAAGGCGGTGTAGTTGGCAATCACTTCAATGTCGCCCGCTGGGCACGTCTTAATTGCTTCCAGACTGTCGTGTACCAAGGTGTGGGGAATGTCTGCATAGGTGAGGCGCACCGCCAGATCCGTGGCGCGTTCCCCACTGGCAATCACTTCCTGCTCCGAGAAATTCTCGAAAAGCACATCCCACAGCCAACTCAAATCAATGCCGTCACCCTGCTGCCCATTCACGGCAATCACTAGGCTGTCGGCGTCTCGGTTCGCCATGTTGAGGGCTTCCTGCCAGCCCGCTGGATTCTTCGCCAACAGGAGGCGAATGTTGCGGCCATTCCACTGCATGGTACTGTAGCGGCCGGACACGTCCTCCACTTTTTCGGAGGCGGTGACTGCGGTGTGGGGGCTAATTCCCATCGCGATGGCGGCCACAATAGCTTGGGCAGCATTCCCGCGATTAGCTTTACCCGGAACGCGCAGCTCCAAAGGCAGCGTGAGTCCGTCCGGTCCGTGGAAACCTGCGTCATCCACCCAATAGGTGGGGGAGGGGCGCCGGAATTCGCGGCCATCGGCCAGTTTCTCCACCGCATACCAGTCATTGCCGCTGTGCACGATGGCAGCGTTATTGCGGGGACTGGTGGTGGCGTCGTTGGACCAGTTGCCGCCAGTGCTCACCCAGATGGTGCGCGGATGGTCGTAGGCGACGGAGGTCATCATCATGTCGTCGCAGTTGGCTATCAGCGTGGTCTCCGGGTGGTTGGTGACGGCCGTGCGGAGCCGCTTCTCAATGGTGTTTATTTCCCCTACCCGGTCGAGCTGATCGCGAGACAGGTTGAGCAGCACCATCACTGTGGGGTGCAGCGTGTCCATGACGTGGGGGACGTGCATTTCATCCACCTCAAGGCAGATGACCTCATCCTCACTGTCGTCGAGGAGGGCGCTGACGATACCGGCGTCCATATTGTCCCCACCCTCATTCCAGGCCACTCGGTACTTGGTGCCCAGGGCGGTGGCGAGCATTCGGGTGGTGGTGGATTTCCCGTTGGTGCCGGTGACGAGGACACAGGGGCGGCCGGCAGAGAGTTTGCCCATAATCTGGGGATCGACCTTGAGGGCGAGGAGCCCGCCGATCATGCCGCCGTCGCCCAGGCGGAGGGTCCGCGATGTCCACCGCGCGGTCTTGGCTACTGCGCGAGCCAGTCTGGCGCGGAGGCCCAAAGAGGGTGTAGTCATGAGGTTTATTCTAGATCGTCTGTATGGGGGATGTGCAGGTGGTGGGGAAAGCGGTGTTTCCTCACTGACAAAGACCTGAATTGTGTCTTTAGTCACGTTTTTTGGGGATCGAGATCTGATTCAGAGCTCTCGAATCGATTTTATAGCCAATAAACGATAGCGTTAATTCGGATTACCTGGGAATTAGTTTATTACCTTGGATTATCTAGCTTGTTTATTTAGTCCTTGTGAAAGGGGGCGTCATGGCGAATGTAGTCGAGTGGTTTTCTAACCAGCCATTGCTCGTACTGATGATCATCATGGCTCTTGGCTATTTCGTCGGCCGTATCCGAATCGGATCCTTCTCCCTCGGTGTTGCGGCTGTTCTATTTGTTGGCCTTATTATCTCTGCGGTGATGACGAGCTACGGTCACCCAGTGCAGCAACTAAAGATCTTGTGGATGTTGGGCCTTACGCTCTTCGTCTACACGATTGGTTTGGACACTGGTTGGGCGTTCTTCCGCGCATTACGTACGAACGGCTTGGGTCTTAACCTGCTCACTATCGTCATGGTGATCGTAGGTGCCGGCATTACCGTCGGCCTCGTTGCCCTGTTCAAACTGGAACCAATCACGTCAGCCGGTATGTTCACTGGTGCGATGACTAACACCCCGGCACTTGCTGCGGTCGTGGGCGCCCTCCCCGGTCTTAAAGAAACCGCTGGTTTGCAGGCGCAGGAAAGCATGGCTGTCGCCCAGTCCCTGCCGACTGTTGGTTACGCCCTCGCATACCCCCTCGGTGTGCTGGCCTCCATTGCTGCCCTCGCAATCTTCCAAAAGATCTTCCACGTCAACCACCAGGAAGAAGCCGTCAAGGCAGGCCTGGCTGATATTCCGATCTACACCCGCAACGTGCTGGTCACCAAGAACGTTCCGCTGCTCATCAGCGACCTGAACGACAAGGTAGGCCACCACATCATCGTCTCCCGTATGCTCACCCCGGATGCCTACGAGATTGACGAAACCCTCACCGACGCCCACGGCTACCCCGAAGAGGTGCAGGTGAACGCCGGTAAGATGCGTATCGCTTCGGTGCGAGACACTATCCAGCCCGGCATGATTGTGTGCCTCACCGGTACTGTGGAAGCGCTCGACGCTGCCGAAGAGTACCTCGGTGAAGAAACTGCAGTTGACCTTGCCTACTACGACACCACCTCGGGACTGCGTCGTATGTTCGTCTCCAACCCGAACGTGGTTGGTATTCGCCTCGGCCGCCTCGGCCTGCAGCGTCGCTACGGCATCCTCATCACCCGCATCCGTCGCGGTGACATGGACGTCGTTGCTACCGATGATTCCCGCCTCGAGCTGGGTGACCGCGTCCGCGTTATTACTTCCCGTGAAAACCTGGGCAAGGCTGCCCGCATCCTGGGAGACTCCTACAAGAGCCTCTCCGAGATTGACTTGCTGACCTTTGCTGTTGGTATTACCCTCGGCCTGCTGGTCGGTAATATCCCCTTCCCGATCCCGGGCGGTGGCGTGCTCGAACTGGGCTCCGCTGGTGGTCCGCTGATCGTGGGCTTGGTGCTTGGTGCACTGGGTCGTACCGGCCCGATTGTGTGGCGTATTCCTTACTCCTCGAACCTGACGATTCGCCAGTTCGGTATTACGCTCTTCCTGGCAGCTATTGGTGCCAACGCAGGTGCGGACTTCTTGAATGCCATCACTAACCCCTCCTCCTTGATGATTATTCTGGGCGGCGCCATCATCACGTTCATCTTGACGGTGCTGATCGCCCTTATCGTTTACAAGGGATTCAAGCTTCCTTATGGACAAGCTATGGGTGTTGTGGCCGGTATCTTTACCCAGCCCGCAACCTTGGGTTACGCCAATGACCAAACCAATAACGATCTTCCCAACACTGGTTACTCCACTGTTTACCCGATGGCGATGATCAGTAAGATCATCGTGGCGCAGTTGCTGATTATCCTGTTGTTGAAGACTGGTGTCGGTATGTATCCACAATTGATAAACTTGTAATAAAGTACAAAAAAGCGGCGATGGTTTGTTCTCCGGAAAGGCCATCGCCGCTTTTTGTTTCCATTTTTTAGCAACTAGTCAATTGCTTTGAAATGGTGTTTGACATGCGGTATACGAAGAAAAGTGGTTTGCTGAAAAGTCTAAATGGCTACTGAATGCGACTCTCTGAACACGTGTTCTCAAAAAGGCATAAAGTGTATAACACACAAACCTAATTGAATCTCTCTACTCGTTTTCTTTGGGTTCACGTTGTTGAGCCAACCGTAATCGGCGTGTGCTGACGCGGTGCCCAGGCTGCGTGGAGAGATTTGTCCCGAGAGAAAGACTGAACATGAAACTAGGTCGCATTGCCGCATCATTAGTGTCCTTGGCCATGGTCGCTGGGCTTGCTTCCCCTGCAGTGGCAGCTCCGGTACCGGAATCCAACACTGATGGATACACCGACGTACGTGCAGACAACGTAATGGAGGCGATGTTCTCCGATTACGTGACTCAGGCCCCCAAGGGCGTTAATGATTGGTCATGCAAGCTTACCCCGCAGCATCCCAAGCCGATCATTCTGCTGCACGGTGCCTACATGAGTACCTACACCGCATGGAGTGACTTCGGCCCGCGCTTGGCTGAGGAAGGCTTCTGCGTTTACTCCATTAACTACGGCCGTGAAGAAGATTCGGTGTTTGCCAAGCTCTTCGACCTGAACGGAACTGGCGCTATCGACGAGTCGGTCGAACAGGTTAGCGCTTTCGTCAAGGCTGTTGTCGAGTACACCGGTGCTGAGAAAGCCACCGTTGTCGGCTACTCCGAAGGTGGCCTCCAGGGTCAGCTCATGCTGAAGCGCTACGGTTCCAAGTACGTTGATCGCTTCATCACCATCGGTGGCGTCCAGAAGGGAACCACCCTCCTGGGTATCGCCAAGCTGATCCCGCAGCTGCAGTCTGTGGGCGTTGACGTTACTCCGCTGGTTGCCTCCATTGGTGGCCAGGGAACCAACGACATGGTTGTTGAATCCGACATTGTGAAGGAAGCCAACGCTGGTGGAGACGTCATTCCGGGCGTCCAGTACACCGCCATTTCCTCCAAGTACGACGGTGTTGCTTACCCGCTGGAGAACACCCAGTTCACCCCGGGACCGAACGTTAAGAACATTGTCCTGCAGGACACCTGCTCCAAGGACTTCTCCGACCACCTCTCCCAGGTTTACAGCGAGCGCGTTTACGCCCTTCTGCTGAATGAACTCTACGGCAAGCAGGTCGTCGAGGTTCCCTGCCAGGTTGTTCTTCCCTTCCTCGGAACCACCGACAAATAAGAATTCCTCTCGTTTGAGGTAGGTCAATAAAAGTGGGCGGCGCAGCAGCGCCGCCCACTTTTATGCCCAAATAGAGTTTTGTGTTTAAGCCGCCCCGACCAGCCGTCCTTGTTGAGTGAGGATAGTTTGGATAATCCAGGGCAGTAGGTGGTAGACCTCCACATAGTTGGCTTTAATACTGTTGTCGGAGCGGGCGCCAGTAGAGGAGAGGATGCCGGTCAGCATTCCTCCCGCCACGAACGGACCACCCGAGTCTCCCGGCTCTTGGTAGCCCCATTCGCTATAGGTCACGAACATTTTTCCGTGCGCACCCTCAAATTTGCCAATAACTTTGGCGCGCCCAGCACGCAGCGGATAGCGTCCCATTCCCCACCCGTAAGTGCGTCCCATGGTGTTCTCCGCAACCGGAAAAGGATTCAGCGGTAACACCATTTTGCCGATGGCTGGTTTGGTAAGCCGCACCAGCGCCGCATCCCATTTCTGGTAGTGGTAGGCGCCCTGGAAAGGTATGGTGTCCCCACCTTCGCTGCCGAAACCAACATTGCCGCGCACATTGTCGCCATTGCCGACGCAATGTGCTGCCGTCAACACCCAACTGGGGGTGATGAGGGTGCCTGTGCAGAGGGCGCCACCGGACAAAACTTTGGTGACGAACGTAAAGTTGGGTGCCTTTTCGTCAGTGTTGAGCGCTTGGGCTGAAGGAGCTGCAGTAAACCCAAAGCTGGCGGTGAGTGCGACAGCAAGGACACCACTGGCAAGTCGGCGTGATAAACGCATGGGGAGAACCTTTCCGTAACTATGTGTCAACTCTTGTATAAACCGTGGAAAGGGAGCGTTTGTTCCCGTTTTATCCGACATTTTCCCAACAATGTTGTCCTAACTTTGCTCGGAAGGTTCCCAAATAAGTAATGTGCCCCAGCAGTTTTGCGGGGCACATTACTTTGCTGTCTATTTAGGAATCGCCATTCAGGGCGCGGTTGACGGCACTCACCACAGCGCGCAGGGAGGCGACGCTAATGGAGGAGGCGATACCGGCGCCGAACACGTTCTGGCCATTTACTTCGGCCTCCACGTAGGCAGCGGCATGGGCGTCGAAGCCCGCAGTCATGGCGTGCTCCTGGTAGTCCGCAATGCTGACGTTAATATCCAGGTCGTGGAGCGCGTCCACGAAAGCAGCCACGGGGCCGTTACCAGAGCCCTGGATTTCGCGGGGCTCACCGTGCCACAGCACGTTCACAGTGATGTGGTCGCGGCCATCGTCCTCGGTAGCGGCATCCAGGTGCTGAGTCATGCGTTCCAGCGGGGTAATGCGGTCCAGATACTCTTCGGAGAACAGCTTCAGCAGCTGCTTGGAGTTGACCTCACCACCTACGCTGTCCGTCACCCGCTGCACGATCTTCGAGAATTCGATTTGCAGGCGGCGGGGCAGGCGCAGACCGTGGTCTGTCTTCATAATGTAGGCGACGCCACCCTTGCCGGACTGGGAGTTGACGCGGATAACGGCCTCGTAGTCGCGGCCAATATCTTTCGGGTCGATCGGCAGGTAGGGAACCTCCCAAGTGAGGTTCTCGATCTCTTGGCCCTTTTCTTTCGCCACTTCCTGCAGGTCATCCAGACCCTTATTGATGGCATCCTGGTGGGAACCGGAGAATGCGGTGAAGACCAGGTCACCACCGTAGGGGTGACGGGGATGCAGCGGCATCTGGTTACAGTATTCGACGGTTTCCCGAATCTCCCGAATATCGGAGAGGTTCAGCTGCGGGTCAACACCCCGGGTCATCATGTTGAGAGCCAAGGTGATCAGGTCGACGTTGCCGGTGCGTTCGCCGTTGCCAAAGAGGCAACCCTCGATACGGTCGGCTCCCGCCATATAACCCAGTTCAGCGGTTGCGATGCCGGTGCCGCGGTCATTGTGGGGGTGGATGGACAGGATGGTGGCATCCCGGTGCGCCAAGTTGCGGTGCATCCACTCGATCTGGTCCGCGTAAACGTTCGGGGTGGTCATCTCAACGGTGGCTGGCAGGTTAATAATGATGGGATCCTCGGGAGTGGCACCCACCGCTTCTGTCACGGCGTCGCACACTTCCTTGGCGTATTCCAGCTCGGTACCAGTAAAGGATTCGGGGCTGTATTCCCAGCGCCAATGGGTGTCCGGGTACTCCTTGGCAATGGTGCTCACTAACGTGGCAGCATCGGTCGCCAGCTTCTTAATGCCTTCCTTGTCCTTTCGGAACACGACGCGGCGTTGCAGAATGCTGGTGGAGTTGTAGAAGTGGACGATGACGTTGGGTGCGCCCTCGCAAGCTTCGAAGGTTTTGCGAATCAAGTCTTCGCGGCATTGCACCAGTACCTGGATGGTGACGTCCTCGGGGATTGCTCCGTCTTCAATAATTTCCCGCAGGAAACGGTAGTCGGCCTCGGAGGCGGAGGGGAAGCCCACCTCAATTTCTTTGAACCCCATGCGTACCAGCAGGTCGAACATGCGGCGTTTGCGAGCCGGGTTCATGGGATCAATTAAGGCTTGGTTGCCGTCTCGCAAGTCCACAGCAACCCACAAAGGTGCCCGATCGATGACCTTATTGGGCCATTGGCGGTCGGGGAGTTCTACCGGTTCCACTTCTTCCGCGTAAGGGCGGTAGCGGTAGTAAGGCATGTCGGAGTCTTTTTGCTTGTTCCAAAAAGGCTGATCCTCCGGCGCCGGCTTAGAGGGCGGCACAATAGAAGAGGATTGTGAAGAAAATACATCTGAAGGAGCCATTTAAAAATCCTGTGTCGTTGGGTTAAAAGAGAATGGAACCGGCACGCAAAACCCCGCGGCGGGGAGCCAGTCCTAGAAACGGGCCCCGTCGCGGCAACCAAGTAGTAGCTGTGCCCAACGCATACGCATAGTTTATAGCAGCGGTGAGATTTGTGCGAGTACGGCTATCGAATATGGTCCCAAATTCGCACACAGCGTCCAGCCATAAGTGATGCTATCCACTAATAGGTCAGTAGCAGAGCAGTATCCTGTCCCGTAGATTGGTAAGTATGAACCTCAAGTCCGTTGACAAAGTTTCCGAGACAGCGAAGAAACCAGGGAGCCGGCGCACGCTGGTCAAATTTGCCTGGCTGTCCATTGCGGCAGCCATCATTACTATCACGCTGAAAGTTATAGCCTGGCGAATTACCGGCTCAGTTGGCCTGTTCTCCGATGCGGCCGAATCTTTCGTCAACCTGGTGGCAGCTGTGGTTGCTTTGGTTGTTCTCATCGTGTCCGCGCGCCCACCAGACGATGAGCACCAGTATGGGCACAGTAAGGCCGAATGCTTTTCGGCAGTGGCAGAAGGCACCATGATTTTTGTGGCGGCTGTCGTCATTATCGGATCTGCCATTCACCGCTTTTTCAACCTGCAAGAACTGGACGAGTTGGGGATCGGTTTAGTGGTGTCGGTTATTGCGAGTTTGGTGAACGGGGGTGTCGCCGCGGTTCTTATCCGTGCCGGCAAAAAGCATCGCTCCATCACGCTGCGGGCTGACGGTAAACATCTGCTCACCGATGTGTGGACGACGGTGGGTGTCTTGGTGGGCGTCGCCCTGGTCTTTTTGACAGGCTGGCTCTGGCTGGACCCGCTTATTGCTCTTATTGTGGGCCTCAATATTGTGTGGGCTGGTTGGAAGCTGCTGCGCGAATCCATTAACGGGTTGATGGATGGAGCCATGGAGCCGGAACACGAGCAAGCCTTCCGGGACACTCTTGATAAGTACCGCAATGAGGAAGTCGACTTCCATGGGATACGCTCCCGTGTCAGCGGTGCAGTGAACTTCGTTGAATGCCATATGTTGGTACCGGGCAAATGGTCAGTGCAGCACGCTTACGAATATGGCGAGCGATTGGAGAGCGAACTGCGGGAGCAGATCCCCGATCTGCACGTATCCATTCGGCTAGAGTCGCGGGAAGATCCCCGCAGCTACCAAGAACGGTCTCCGCTTGGTTTTGCGGGAGAAATTCCGGAGGACATTATCGACGAAGATGTTGTTGACGAAGAAAGTGTGGACCAATACCTGACTGACTAGGTGGCATTAGGGAAGGCGAAATAGAGGAAAAAGAATTCCCTTAAACCGATTCTTCGGCTTCAGCGCGCGAAAGCAGAACCACCGAAACGGCGGCCATAATGGCTGCCAAAATGGGGATCCAAATAAGGTGTTCGGGGGTTGTGAAACGCTCCTGGAAAACAATCACACCCAGCATGGAAGAAGTCAGGGGACTGGCCACCGTCATCGCCGGTAAGGATTGCTGGATGGCGCCCGCATTGAAAGCGGCTTGTTGCAGCCAAGTAGCCGCAATAGCGGTAGCGATAATGAGGTAGAGCGAGGAGCCTGTGACGAGGGCTCGCAATCCGCCTTCCGAAAGTTCCATCACGCCACTTTTTGTAAGAAACGACATGTATCCGTAGGTGAAGCCGGAGGCGGTACCGAGCAATAGGGCCCGCTCTTTGCGGAGCCCTTTGCGGGCGAGTCGGATCAGGATCACAACCACGATCAGGCCGACCAGCAGTGACCCTATCCACATTGCCGGATGGGCTTTGGTGTGGTCGTTGGTGGGGCGTCCCACCACTAGCAGCACGCCCACGCTCACCGTCAGGATGACTGCCCAGAACCACTCTTTTTTGCTGACGGTGCGGCCTGTGATTTTGGCCGAAAGGGGCATCGCGAAAAAGAGTGACAGTATGGTGATGGGCTGTACTAGCAGAATCGAAGCGAACCGAAGTGCCGCTGCTTGCAGACCATATCCAACGATGCTGACACCAGCGCCACCCCACCATTTGAGGGAGGTAATAGTGCTGAGGGCTGTGCTTTTAGCGTCGGAGGGGGCAGTTTCTTCGGCTACAAGATGGCGGATGACGGTGCCGGTGGCAACGACCAAAGCAGACAACAGTGCCAGCGATGCGGCAATGAGTTGGTCTGCCATAGGGCCTCGAAACTTGTCGGATGGAAATACTAGTTGGCGGAAAAGTAACGAATGTTTATTTCCTGGCGCTATGGTGAAAACGCTTGTCTATGGACGTAATCAACTTCAACACCTTCATTTGATACTAGTCAGCCAGGGGTCCGCTTTCCAGAATAAGGAGGGGCTTTCTCTGACAGCGGCGGATCAGTGGCATCACATTTATTTTGGACAAAAGTCTTGGTTTTAGTTGTTGCCACAGAGAAGGTGGAGAGCGGGCATTAAGGCTAAGCTCATTCTTAAGCAATTATTCAAGAGACTAATGTTTTTTGGATTTTCTCCCAAAAGCTACAGTTTTCTTTTGCTACCTCCCGTGTCGTGTTGAGCCTCATCGGACTCTCAACGCTCACAAAACCGAAAGGATTAGGTCTAATGCGACCCAACAAACTTCTCTCCGCTGTAGCCGCTATGGCGCTTACCCTCGGCCTCGGCGCAGGAACCGCTGTCGCCGATCCGCAGCCCATCCGTGTTGATGAAGCTGGCGTTGTGACCGGTGGCTACATTCAGAACAACTACGGCAACTTTGGTCCCCATGAGACCACTCAGACCGTTGCAGCCGTAGATTGTGGCCTCGTTTTCACCATTTACGAAAAGGTTCTGGAAATTGGCCACAACAACAAGGATCCTCACAAGTGCTGGGGAACCTTCCCGGATGCGACTGAGAGCCCAGTCGGCGTCGAGTACGTCTACCCCAAGAACATTGACAAGATGGGTAAACTCCCGGTCATTATTTACACCCCGGGCATTGGTGCCGAGCCTGGCATGACCAATGACAACTACAAACTGTGGGCCTCCAACGGCTACATCGTTGCCGTCACCTACAGCTTCCTCAACTGGACTGGCTACACCGACGTTAACGCTGCCATCGACCTCCAGAAGCAGTCTGAGGATCCCAAGTCTCCGCTGTACGGACACATTGACCGCTCCAAGGTAATCCTCACCGGACACTCGGCTGGTGGCGGATCCACGCAATCTGCTGCTGGCTGGTTGCTGCCCAAGATGCAGGAAGAATTCCCGGGACTCAAGGTTCTGGGCGCTGTTCCGCTGCAGCCCGGCCCCTCCCTGTTCTTCCAGCCTTCCCTGATCACCGTTCCTACCTTCATCGTTTCCGGTGAACAGGACACCATTTGCCAGGATCCGTTCTGGGTTCGCGACCTCTACCGCACCATCGACAAGGCTCCGGCCTGGATCGGCATGCTGAAGGGCGCCTACCACGGCCAGGCCATGGACCACCCGCGTCACTCCGCTAACGCCGCTTCTGTGATGGCGTTCGCTGAATGGCTCGTCAAGGGCGACCAGAAGGCCAAGGAGATCTTCGTCGGACCCAACTACTTCCTGCAGAGCGACGCTGCCTTCAAGAATGTTGAGCGCAACGAAAAGGCTGCAGCCCTGAAGTAAGACGCAAATAGTGCGACAGTTTTGTTCGCCTATCGCTAAAAACAAAGTCAGGAAGGGCACCTCAGAAGGGGTGCCCTTCCTGTTATTTATTTTTTCACTAGGAGATACTGCCCTTGAGCGGGTAAGATAACGCGTGAAATTAATCACTGCACATGGAGGTATATCCCGTGGCACTCGTCGTACAAAAGTATGGCGGCTCTTCTTTAGAATCAGCCGAACGTATCCGTCGCGTAGCAGAACGGATTGTGGCTACTAAGAAGGCCGGAAACGACGTTGTCGTTGTGTGCTCGGCGATGGGTGATACCACCGACGAACTGTTGGATCTAGCTACCTCCGTTAACCCTATTCCTCCCGAGCGTGAAATGGACATGCTGCTCACTGCTGGTGAGCGTATTTCTAATGCCTTGGTGGCGATGGCTATTGCCTCGTTGGGTGCGGAGGCTGTTTCGATGACTGGTTCGCAGGCCGGTGTCATCACCACCGCTAAGCATGGAAACGCTCGTATTCTTGATGTCACCCCTGGACGCGTCTCAAAGGCATTGGAAGAAGGCAAGATCGTGTTGGTCGCCGGATTCCAAGGAGTATCGCAAAGCACCAAGGACGTCACCACCCTCGGTCGCGGTGGATCCGACACCACTGCCGTTGCGTTGGCAGTAGCACTCAACGCCGACGTCTGTGAAATCTACACTGACGTCGACGGCGTCTACAGTGCCGATCCCCGCATCGTTCCCAATGCCCGCAAGCTAGACAAGATCTCTTTCGAAGAAATGCTAGAGATGGCTGCTGTGGGTTCCAAGATTCTTATGCTGCGTTGTGTGGAATACGCACGAAGCGGCAACATGCCCATTCATGTGCGCTCGTCGTACAGTAACCAACCCGGCACCATCATCGCCGGATCTATGGAGGATATTCCCGTGGAATCAGCAATTCTCACTGGTGTGGCTCACGATACGTCTGAGTCAAAAATCACCATCATTGGTCTTCCGGATCAGCCCGGATACGCCGCTTCTGTATTCCGCGTCATCGCCGATGCCGAAATCGATATCGACATGGTGCTGCAGAACCTTTCCGATGTTGAAAATGGAAAGACCGACATCACCTTCACCTGTCCTACCGCCCACGCCCCCCGCGCTGTGGCGCTTCTCAACGACCACAAGGACAGCATTGGTTTCGACCAGGTTCTCTTTGACGACCACGTCGCCAAAGTATCCCTCATTGGTGCCGGCATGAGGTCCCACCCCGGCGTCACCGCCACCTTCTGTGAAGCACTTGCTGAAGCGGGCGTCAACATCGACCTCATCAGCACCTCCGAGATTCGACTCTCTGTTCTGATCGACTCCGCCCAGGTGGAGACCGCAGTGAAGGTTATTCACGAAGCCTTCAACCTCGGCACCGAAGAAGAAGCAATCGTCTACGCTGGCACCGGCCGCTAAGCGGAAACTGCCTCAATATTAAGGAGACAATATGTCTACTGATCTCACTCTCGCCGTCGTTGGCGCCACCGGCCAGGTTGGCCAGGTTATGCGCTCCATCTTGGAAGAACGCGACTTTCCGTGCGACAAGATCCGCTTCTTTTCTTCCCACCGCTCGGCCGGTAAGGTACTGCAATTCCGTGGCGAAGATGTCGTCGTAGAAGACGTTGATGCCGTCTCTGATGACGATCTGAAAGGCATCGACATCGCCATTTTCTCGGCTGGTGCCACCGCCTCCAAGAAGAACGCCCCCCGTTTCGTTGCTGCCGGCGCCACCGTGGTCGACAACTCCTCCGCATGGCGTAAAGACCCCGACGTTCCCCTCATTGTGACCGAGTGCAACCCGGACGAGGCCATCAACCCCAAGAAGGGGATTATTGCGAATCCAAACTGCACCACCATGGCATGCATGCCGGTTATGCAGCGCCTGCACGATGTTGCTGGCCTGGAGCGCATGTTCATTTCCTCCTACCAGGCGGTTTCAGGCTCTGGTCTGGCTGGTGTGAAGGCTCTGGCCCAGCAGGTTCGCGACAATGTCGACCAGATGGAAGACCTCACCTACGATGGCTCCATCATGAAAGCTGAGGACCTCGGCCCCTACGTCGCCCCCATCGCCTTTGATGTGGTGCCCATGGCCGGCAACATTGTGGATGACGGATCCGAAGAGACCGACGAAGAGCAGAAGCTGCGCAACGAATCGCGCCGTATTCTGCGCATTCCGGAACTTCCGGTATCCGGTACCTGTGTGCGGGTTCCTGTCATGACTGCCCACACTATGGTCATCAACGCCCAGTTTAAGGTCGCTATCACTCCGGACGAGGCTCGTAAAGCCCTGTCTGATGCGCCGGGCGTGAAACTGGTGGATGTCCCCACCCCATTGGCTGCCACCGGCATTGACCCCTCACTGGTGGGCCGTATTCGCCAGGACTCTTCCGTCGAGCACAACCGCGGCCTGAACTTGGTTGTTTCCGGAGATAACCTGCGCAAGGGTGCTGCACTCAACACTGTTCAGATTGCGGAGCTACTGGCCGCCCAGAAGCTTGGTTCCTAGTTCGCGGAGCTGATTTACAACTTCAAATAAGTTAGGCGCCGGGAAGGTTTTCCTTCCCGGCGCCTTTTATGTATTTGCCCAGGTAGAGTGTGACAAATTTCATAAAACACAAAGTGAGCAGCCATTTCCTGTGTGCGACTAGCGGTTATGCAGAACACCTGTTTCATAACGCCGTATTATAAATAAAAAACTATTGACAAAGTTTTATTGATAAGTATCATGAAGATATAACGGCAAGTCAGATAAGTACTACCTCTAATTCGCCGCAACATGAAAGGTAAAAATGACGAACGAGAAACCTAGCGAGCGGGGCCTTCGGCCCTCCGCCCATAACACCGCAACAACCACCAATGCGGGTACGCCAATCACTTCTGATGACTTTTCGGTGCAGCAAGGTAAACAAGGCTACATCGGACTGCATGATGTCGGATTAGTTGACAAACTTGCTCACTTCGACCGGGAGCGCATTCCGGAGCGTGTGGTCCACGCGAAGGGTGCTGGTGCTTTCGGCGAATTCGAAGTAACTGAGGACGTATCTGCCTACACCTGCGCGGACTTCCTGCAGCCCGGCAAAAAGACTCCGGTCTTGGCACGATTCTCCGTCGTCGCCGGTGAAAAGGGGTCCGCTGATACCGTCCGCGACCCCCGTGGTTTCGCTCTGAAGTTCTACACCGAAGAGGGCAACTACGACATGGTCGGAAACAACACCCCGATCTTCTTTATCCGTGACGCTATTAAGTTCCCGGACTTTATTCACTCGCAGAAGCGCACTCCAGATACTGACCTGCAGGACTGGAACATGCGCTGGGACTTCTGGACCCTTGCAACCGAATCTGCCCACCAGGTTGCTTGGCTCTTCGGAGACCGCGGCATTCCCTCCACCTACCGTGAGATGGACGGCTTCTCGTCCCACGCTTTCCAGTGGATTAATGAGAAGGGCGAGCGCTTCTGGGTGAAGTACCACTTCAAGACTGATCTTGGAAACGGCTACCTGCCGCAGGACGAAGCCGACCGCTTGGCCGGCGTCGATCCGGAGTACCACCGTCGCGATCTCTACCAAGCCATTAAGGATGGTAACTACCCGACCTGGACTCTCAAGATGCAGATTATGCCGGAGGACGAGGCCGAGAAGTACAAGGTCAACCCCTTCGACATTACTAAGACCTGGAGTCAGAAGGACTACCCACTCATCCCGGTCGGTAAGCTGACTCTGAACGAAATCCCGAAGAACTTCCATGTGCAAGTTGAGCAGGCGGCCTTCAGCCCCTCGAACCTGGTACGTGGTGTCGGATTCAGCCCCGACAAGATGCTGTTAGGACGCGTCTTCGCCTACCCGGATACGCAGCGTCACCGTCTCGGTGGAAACTTCGAGCAACTTCCCCCGAACCGCCCACTCGCTAATGTGAACAACTACAGCCACCAGGGCGCCGCTGCGATGGAGTTCAGCGAGCCGACGGTACCGACCTATGTACCGAACAGCTATGACGGACCCCGCGCCGACGCGGAGAAGTCTCCGGGAGACTGGGGACGGTGGGAGCCGCACGGTGACGAACCATACCGTGGCGATCCCTACCCGCACCCGGAGGATGACGATTTCTCACAGGCTCACGTCCTGGTTCGTGAGGTCATGAGCGAGGAAGAACGTGACCGTCTCGTCAGCAACGTCGTCGGAACTCTCGGCGAGGTGGAAGAGCCGATTCTTTCTCGGGTCTTCGACTACTGGCGAAAGATCGACGAGGAAGTCGGCAACCGTATGGAGAAAGACTTCAAAGACTCTCTCAAGTAACTGAAAATAGCTACCAAATAGTAAATAGCGCTCGGCAGTTCATCAAGCTGCCGGGCGCTATTTATGTGTGTATATGGACGGGAACAGTCCTAGTAGTTGCTACTTGCTACCTGCTACTTGTCATCCGAATTATCGGAATCCATAGTGTCTTCATCCACATTGTCTGGAATCTCCCACTGCAGTTCCCCTTCGGTGGGGTAGCGGGAGGGAGAGTCGTGGAGACCAACTTGGGGATGTTCCTCCACCGGGCCAATAAGGCGCAAGTCTTCGCGCACAGTGCGGGGATCTACACGAGTTTGGGTCAGCATCATGGCACGTCCCAACTGCATGGAACCCATGGCGGAGGCTACGGGTAGGCCCAGAATCAGCAGAATGAACTCCAGCAGGTGCACCCAGTTGAAACCGTTCAGCCCAAAATCAGTAAGAAGCAGGCCTAGCACGACAAGTGGAAAACCCACATAAACAGCGGGGCTCACCATGTTGACACGGGTAATGGAGTCGCGTGCCCGGTTCATAGCAATACCGGTGTCGAAAATAAGGATGGCGCCGGTCAGCACAATGACCCCAATAAGAATCTGTAGCCAAAAACTCATCGGTGCCCCCTATTGATGACGCGGGCCAGGGCGATCGAGGAGACAGCCCCCAGGAGGCCGGCAATCACAATGACGTCGAATACTATCGAGGAGCCATTAAGAATACCGATAATGCCAACCAACGAGATGGTGCTAAAGAATACGAGGTCGGAGATGACGGCACGGGTGGCACCATCGGGGCCAATGATGGCGCGGTAGAGCGCCAAAGCCATGCCTAACCCAATGAAGGCGATGGCTACTGCGAAAATAACTTCCAATATTTCCACTAGTCGTCGCCCTCCTTCCATTTCCAGCCGCGGCTCGCACGCATCACATGCGACCGCACGTCGTTAATAACGGCGCGTTCTTGTTCCAGGTCCTCCGCATACACCACGTGCACCAGTAGGAAGCCGTGTTCACCGGGTGAGGACACACCGTCGATGGGGGAGGATGGGGTCGGTTCGCCACGGTCAATGGCGAGCACCAGGCTACCCGGGGTCATGGTGATGGAGGTGGCCAGCACAACTACTTCTGCACTGGTCATATGGCGAATAGGGAACCGCAGAATAGCAGGAGAAATCTTGCTCTTGCGGTGGTTGACGTCGAATGCCATGTAGTAGGCGTTGACGACGACCTCTTTAAGAAGCCACAGTGCGTAGACAGTCCAGCGGAAAATACTTCGAATAAAGTCCACCGGAGTTGTTACAACCCGTTTCACAGCATTAACACCGCCTCTACGTAACTATTGATGTCCAGCATCGAGAAACCGGCATTGGTGGTGGCTGTGACCACTTGGCCAGCAAAGAAGAAAACCAACACACTCAGGCCCAACAGGAACCCACCGGGGGCTAACTGTTTTTTCTTAATGCGCAGATCTTCACCCACCGGGATGTACTCCTCGGCCCCAATCGGCCGGTACATGGCCATCCGGGGACCCCAGAATACGCCTTTCCACATCACCATCATGGACAGCAGCGCACCGAGCGAGCTCACAATAATGGTGGAGATGACGACCCATGCCATCAGCCCGCCCACGGTCGCCGCAGATTGGGCAATACCAACCTTGCCCAGCACTCCCGAAAACGGGGGGAAGCCCACCAGGCTCAACATGCCGCCCGCCATAATGGCTGCTGCCAGCGGTTCGCGTCGTTGCAGACCATCGAGTCGGTCGAAGCGGCCAGAGCCGTAGGTTTCTTCAATAGCGCCAGTGGTGAGGATGAGCGACCCCATGGTCAGCATGTGGTGAATGAGGTAGAAGACACCTGTTCCGAGAGCAACTGCCCGAGCATCCTGCCCCTGCCCGGAGGTGGCCAAAACCAGACCCATCATGATGTAGCCAATGCCGCACACCATCTGGAACGCCAGGGAACCGCGCATGCGCTGTTCCCCGAGGGAGCCAAAGCCGCCCACAATCATCGTCAAGCACATGATGGCCACCACGATCCACTGTCCGCGGGGATCAAAGACGAAGATTGCGCTCACAATACGGTAGATGGCATAAACAGCCACTTTCGTATGAAGACCAGAGAACAGCCCCATCACTGCGGCAGAGGCGCCCGGGTAGGCACGGGGCAGCCAACCGTGGACCGGGAAGATACCTGCCTTCACTGCCAGCGCCACAATACAGACCAGCATGCTGGCAGCAATGTGCGGGTTGGTGCGAGCAGCTCCTGCCAAGGCAGCAATATTAACGCGGCCGGCAGCACCATAGGTGTACACCACACCGAGTAGGAACATCGAGGATGTCAGCAGGTTGACGACCACAAACATGCGGTCAACACCGATACGCCGCCAGGTACCACTAATGGCAAGCAGCGCGTAGCTCGGCATCAGCATGACCTCAATCCACACGAAGAGGTTGAAGAGGTCGGCGGTAAGCAGGGCTCCATTCACGCCGGCGAGCAGTACCAACGCGAGGGAAGGGAAGTAGCGGTTGCGTTCATCTTCTCCAGTGGAGATAGCGAACCAGTTCGCGGCAAACACCAGAATGCCAGTGGCCACCAGCATCAATGCGCTGAAAGCATCGGACACAAAAGCGATGCCAACGCCCGGGAGGAAACCACCAATTTGGTTAGCTATCACCGGTTCCTGGGTGTGCTCCACCAAAAGCCCAACACCGCCAGCAGTAGTAATGGCGGGTACCACCATGTAGGCGATGCGCCGGGCCAGCAGGTGGGGGAAAAGGATAAGGATGAGCGCGGTAAGTAGCGGGAAAGCTACAAAGATGGGAAGGAAGGCGGAAAGACTCAATCTTCGTCACTCTCCGTTCCTGACTGCGGAGTAGCTTTCGTGTCGTCGCTCTTGCCGATAATGGCGAGAGCCAGCATGAACACCGTCACCGCCATAGAAATAACGATGGCTGTGAGGACGAAGGCTTGGGGAACCGGGTCGGCAGCAGCCGCCACCTCCGTGTAGGACAGGAGCGGGTCGCCGCGCAGATCCACCACGCCGGTGGTGAGGATAGTGAGGTTGAGGCCGTGGCTAATGAAGCCGAAGCCCAAAACGATGCGCATCATGTCGCGCTGCAGGATGAGGTAGACGCCGACTGCGACTAACACTCCAACGGTGATAGCAAGAATCATTTGTCGTCTCCTTCCTGGTCGAGTACAGATGAGGTGCCGACACGGTACTTCACTTTCTTCACCATGTCCTTGTGGGCGATGGATGAGTGGTAAGCGGTGGTGTGGCGGGTGTGGGGGTTCTCCACCGGGCCCTCTTCGCGCGGATCAGCGTGGAGGGGGTCGTAGGGTGGCCACTGTTCGGGGGTCGGGGTGCCGAAGGGATCCTGGCTGGCGCCCAGCTGGTTGAGGGCCGTCAACACCATTCCCAGCACACATAGGGTGATGCCGAAGTCGAACAGTACCGCGGAGGGGACTGTGCCGAGCAGCGGGATGTCCCAGTGCATGGGGGAGAGGAATGAGTGGGGGTCGACGCCTCCGCCGAGCGAGTGATCGGTATCGGAGAGGAATCCCAGCACACCGGTGAAGGTGGCGAGGGTGACGCCGACGGCAACCAGAAGACTCGGTACCACTCGCCGGGATAGCGGCCGGTCCACCGGTAGTGCCAGCCAGATGAGGGCGAGGGTGACTGCCACCAACAGGCCGCCAATGAAGCCACCGCCGGGGGCGTTGTGGCCGCGCCAGAAGATCACCAGGGCGATAATGCCCATGACGGGCACCAAGGCGCGGAGGAAGAGGCGCAGTGGGAAAGTGTTGGTGATGGTGTCGCGGTAGGCGTAGGAGGTGGGG
Organism: Mycobacteriales bacterium; assembly: GCA_012842085.1. Lineage (GTDB taxonomy): Bacteria > Actinomycetota > Actinomycetes > Mycobacteriales > Mycobacteriaceae > Lawsonella. Next base: position 151,053 of record DUTM01000013.1, read on the forward strand.
AGGGGAACACGACCCAGCGTGCGGAGGCGTTCCTCCACTTCGTTGCGAACCAGCGGGAAAGCAGCGGAACCGGTGCGGCGGTATTTGCGGGCCACCGACAGGAGCACAGCTGCAATAGCGATACCGGCGACACCCAGTACCGCCATTTCGCCGTAGGTATCAATGGCACGGAATTCCACCAGGATGGTGTTGGTGACGTTGGTGCCGTGGGTAATTTCGGGGCCGTTGGTGAGGAAGTAGTCCGCCAATTCGCTGCGGCCGCGGCGTCCGGTGAAAACCATGACACCGCCGAAGGCTGCCAGGCCCGACACGACGGCAATAACTATTGCGGAAACGTGCCGTCCGCGTCCCGGTTTTCGGAAGCTGCGGGGCAGTCTGCGCAGCACCAGCATGTACATCACGGTGGTGAGTATTTCGACCAGTAGCTGGGTGAGACCCACATCCGGGGCACCCAGTGCGAAGATCTGCAAGGTGACGCCCGCACCTACGGAGCCCAGCAGCACGACTGCAGCCATGCGGGAGCGGGTGGTGACGGCGCCCAGTGCCGCAATTAGGATTATTCCCAAAACAACAAGGTCAATGGGGCGATCCAAATTCTCGGCGCGGGGGTCGAAACTAATATTGCCATTCAGGTAGGCGATGCTTATTCCGCCAGCGAGCAGAGTCAAACAGATGACGAGGGCACCAATGTGGCGGGTGGGGCTGTCCGAGCGGGTGAGGCTGTCCACGCCACTGCCGAAGGAGCGCATGCCTTTCCATAGGCTGTTCAAGTTTTCGGCACCATCGTGGGGCAGCAAGTCCCGGGAGAGCGCCTTATCGACCTGTTTGCGGAAGACCGTCAGCAGCAAACCAGCGACAATAGCGATCGCGGATAGTCCCAGCACCGGAGAGAACTCAATCATGTGCAGTTCGGTGGTGTGGAGCTGCGGCCCGTATTCGCTGGTGGCCCACTCAAACATGGCGGTGTGGGGGCCAGCTGCGTCACGGGCAATCTGGGAGAGTGGCTCACCCAGGAAGCTCACTACGAAGAAGAGCGGCAAACCCAACACAGCCGGAATGGCTGCCGCCCAGGTCATAATGGGGCTGACGGGGTGCAGTTTGATCTCGTAGTCGTGTTCCTCAAGTTTTTCTGCTGCTGTGCCGGTGACGACGGTGCGGTCACCATCGACGAAGCCACCGAAAATGATGCGGAAGCAGTAGGCCACTGTGAGGGCCGCGCCGATGACGGCGAATGCGGTCAGTATGTGGGCACCAGCATTGCCACCCCAACCAGTGAGGAAGGTGTGCAGCATGCTTTCTTTAGACACGAAGCCCAGCGTGGGAGGAATACCCGCCATGCCGAGCGCGCCAATAATAACGATGACGAAAAGGCCGGGACGGTATTTGCGCATGGGGGGAAGGCGCCGAATATCGCGCGTGCCCGTGGCGTGCTGAATACATCCCACCGACATGAAAAGGCCGGATTTGAAGAGGGCGTGGGCGAGCGTGTGCAGCACCGCTGCCGTCAACGCCGCATGGGTACCAATACCAATAGTGGTAATAATCCACCCCAGTTGGGAGACCGTCGAATAGGCCAACAGTTTTTTGAGGTCTGTTTTCTGGAGGGCGAAAAGGGCACCCATGATGGCGGTGAACATACCGACCACCACCAGGACGATCTGCCAGGTGAGGTTCAGTCGGAAAATCGGGGAGAAACGCAGCAGGGCGTAGATTCCCGCTTTCACGACGGTGGCCGCGTGCAGGTAGGCGCTGACGGGTGTTTCTGCTGCCATCGCCTCGGGGAGCCACAGGTGGAATGGGAATTGGGCGGCTTTGGTGAATGCGCCAATGGCCAGAAGCACTGCCACAGTGGTGGTGAGGCCGGGGCGGCTTACCCACACTTCAGATGCCAACGCCAGGGAAAGGTTAGTGGTTTCGGTCGCTGCAATCATGACCACCACGGCAGCGAGGAAGAAAAGACCCCCAATGAAGGTGAGGAAAAGGGTGCGCAGGGAGCCTGCTTCGCCGGCGTGGCCCGAACGTCCAATCAGCATGAAGGACATGAGGCTCGTCAGTTCCCATCCCACAAACATAAGGATGAGATCATTCGCCATCACCAGCAGCACCATACTGAAGGTGAAGGTCGTCATGAGAACGAAGAAGCTCGTGTGGCGTACTGGGTTTCCGTCCTCGTCTTCGGGCTCAAAATAGCGGGTCGAATAGACCATCACTATGGAACCAATAACAAGCGCAATTTCGGCGAAAAACCAACTGAGTGAATCCAACTGCAAACTCAGTGAGACATTCCAGTCCGGAATCCACGTGAGCTCTGTGGATGCTGGGTTTCCGTGCAAGAGTGCAGGAGCCAGCGTGGCGAGAGCGATGGCGAGGCCGAGATCGATCAGCGCCACTACCCAGCCAGCATTGCGTCCTAACACTCGAGTGAGACCGGGAACTGCAGCAATTGTCAGCACTAGAACGAGCAGACTAAGCAGCAGGATCACAGGTTAATTCCTCAATGTGGTTGGGGATTTTTCTGACGTTTATTTAAGAATACAGGTTTTCTTTGGGTTTATTTAACGCCGTAAAGTGCAGCATCGCTCGGATTTGCTTAGGCTATAAGCATGAAGCGACGCTCCAAGAAGTCTTCCACGGCGGAAAAGACCAACAAGGTCAACCTTAATACCACCACCGTGGAAACAACCAGTTACAAAAAACGCCCCCTCGGAACGCTGGCGAAACTCCTCGCCATGCTGATTCCGTCCATCATTATTGCTGCCATTGTGGGCGGCCTGGGCATTCACCTGTCCGACTCGTGGCAGGAGGGCGCAGCGAGTGGCCGTACCGTCAGCCAGCAAGATCGGGAAGACATTATGTCTGGGGAGAAGGCTCAGACGGAGCTGGAGCGCGCCAATGAGGCGATGACTGGGGCCAACACTTCCGCTGGCGTCCTTGATAAAGGCATGAAGGAGCTGAAGAAGGGCTCCGACGAGTTGAAAGCTGGATCAGCCCAAGCACGGAGTGGCTCCGCTGAACTTGCCAACGGCATGGATGAGATTGCTGGCGGAACTAAGGAGTTGGGTTCTGGTGCCAAACAAATTGCTGGCGGCGTAACTTCCGCGGTTGACGGAGTTATGGCTCTCAAGCGATACCAGCGCGTTGCCGCAGCCGCCGTGGACGCCGCCATCCCCACGTTGGTGGGGGACGACCCAGACACGGTCCGCACCCGCGAATCCTTGAAGCAGCTTTCCCGCGTCCTTCATGACGAAAAAGCGAGTGAGGATGCGGCCCGCCAGCTGCGTGCTTTGCAACGCGGCGCGAATGAAATGTCTCGCCAGCTGAACCCCGGTGGCCCCTACTATGAGGGCGTCATGCGTGCTCGCGGTGGTTCCCGCGAACTGGCGAATGGTCTCGTGCAGCTCGATAACGGCAATGCCGAATTGGTGAAGGGCGTCTCCCAGCTGCAGGGCATTTCGAAAGCCAACGCGAAACAAACCTCGGCTGCCTACAAAGCCGTCCTCACCTTGATGAAAATGTCGAATGATGCGCAGACCGCTGCCTGGGCCGAGGAGCAGCTGGCCCTCCAGAAGGGTGATGTGAAACCCAGTCTGCCGCTTTCCCAGGCCTATCTGGTGTCGGCGCTGTTGGCACTGGCTGCAGCCGCCGCCTGGTGGTCGCGCCTACGTTTGGGCACAAAAGAAATTATTGGCGTGTGGTTGCTCATGACCACTATTGCCTCCACCGCCACCCTCACCTCCATGGAGGGACTGAACGCCACCACAGGAGCCTTCCTGGTCTCCACGATTGCGGTTGGCTCAGCTGCGCTCCTTACCGCTGCAGGCGCCATTGTTTTGCTCCTGGGACGCAAGTGGGGCCTGATAGTCAACATTGCTTTGGCCTTCACCCAGGCAGCAGTGTCTGGTTTCGTGTGGCTGGAGGAGTGGCCCAGTGCAATGAGTCGCTTCTTCGACTCCCTCATGCCGGTCTCCTACATCACGTCCGCATTGGCAGCTATTGGTAATGCCGGTGACTCTGCCATGGCATGGCTCTCCACTGGTGCGCTTTTGGCCCTTACCACTATCGCCATCTTTGTGGCGTTGACGGTGGTGCGGAGGAATCCGCGTGCTGGTGTCCCCGCAGCTATTGGGGTGAACCCGAATGCGGTGGCAGATACGGTCGCAGTGGGAACCAACAACCCCACCCCGTACTCACCGATGGATACGGATTCTTTGTCGGAGCTGGACGTCAACGTGTCTATCCCGCACGGACAGTCGGAGGACTATCCCACCGATATTATTGATCTTCCGACGGAAGTCATTGATATTGACACCGCGGGTGAAGCCGTTGTGGATACGGACGCCGTCGACGACACCGCGGAAGATACCGACGACGAGGACGACAACTAACTGCTCACCGCCAGCAGCGTCTGTGGTTTTACGCAGGTCTGTGGTTCTAGTCGGGAAGCACTGCTTTGAGGTTCTTGAAGCGATGCTTCAACTGCATTTCAATGTGGCTAGACAGCGTCTGTTTAGCAGCAGGGCAATTCGTGCATGCTCCACTCATGTGCACTTTCACGACGCCATCTTTCACCGAGCGCAACGCCATGCGGCCTCCATGGGTGGAAGCATAGTTGCCAGCTGATCCAGCAATCAGTTCCTCCACCGCTTGGGCAAGCTCGGCGTCACTGGCGTCCTGGGGGCTCTCCACCGGCAGATCACCAGTGGGCCATCCTTCCGGGCGGTCAGTAAGTACCTCGTAGAGATCCCGCCGCAGACGCCCCGCAATGGCACGCCAGTCCCCATCTTCCGGAATGGTGGTGAAGATGCGGCCGGGCTGCAAACGCAGGTGGCTCAACTCTCCCGCATCCAAGTAGCGGGCAATTTTGAAGGGCAGAACTCCCAGCTCCACGCCTTCTGCAGCGTCACCTGCTCCACCTTCCCAATGGAAACGGAGCAGCCCCGGCTCCACCACCCACTCCAGGGTGAGGGGATCGGGGGTGCCGCGGCTGTAGAAAAGAATGGGTGAATCACTCATAGTTATCACTCATCATATGATCGCCAGTGTGAGGAGGCGAGCCAGGAAGGCCATCACCCACGCCACCACAAACATGTAGGTGAACGCTATGATGGGCCATCTCCAGGAGTTCGTTTCGCGACGTATCGCACCCACTGTGGACATACATTGCAGCGCATAGACGAAGAAGATCAGCAGCGCGACAGTGGTCGGTGGGGTGAAAACTTTTTGCCCCTCCCTCTCACCATGGGTGTAGGTCATTTCTTGGAGTGCGCCTACGGGGTCTTCGGGGTCTTCGGCTGCGGCCACCTGGCCGAGGGTCGCCACGAAAACTTCACGGGCGGCCATGGAGCCCATGAGGCCGATATTGATACGCCAGTCGAAGCCGAGTGGTTCAAACACCGGTTCCACCGCTTTACCAATGGTGGCAGCCACCGAATTTTCGGTGACGTATTGCGTTGCCTCAGTCTCGTCCAGCCCCATCTCCTCAATGGCTTGAGTCTGGGTGGGAACATTCAACAGCACCCACAGCACAACCGTGGTGGCCAGAATAATTTTTCCGACCTTCACCAGGAACACGCGCGTGGATTCCCACATGTCCCGCACCACGGACTTTACGGTTGGGACCCGATAGGGCGGCATCTCCATATAGAAGGGGAGAAGGCCACTGCGCAGGACGGTGCGTTTGAAGATGAGCGCAGCTGCCATAGCCGAGAAACCACCCAACAAGTACAGGCCAAACATCACCAGTCCCTGGGTGGAGAAGGGGCCGACGCGGCTTTGGTCGCTAATAAGCATGCCGGTGAGCAGCAAATATACCGGTAGCCGTGCTGAGCACGTCATGAGCGGTGCGCCCATAATGGTGGCAATACGATCCCGGGAACTTGGCATGGTGCGGGTAGCCATAATGCCCGGGACGGCGCAGGCGAAACTCGACAGCATGGCCACGAAAGCGCGCCCCTCCAGGCCGGCTTTCGACATCACCTTGTCCATAAGGAACGCGGCACGCGACATGTATCCCACATTCTCCAGTAGGGAGACCAGCAGGAACATCAGCACAATCTGGGGGACGAAAACAAGGACGCCACCAATGCCACCCAAGAGCGCAGTGTTGACGAAGTTGCCGAGCACCGGATTACTGATGTGGTTGGCGGAAAGTTCACCCAACCAACCGAAAAAGTCCTCAATCCAGCCTTGGAAGGGCGCGGCAACCGTGAAAATGATCTGGAAGAAACCGAACATGATGAGGAAGAAAAGGAGAGTTCCCCACACTGGGTGGAGTAGCACCCTATCGACCTTTTCGGTGGTTTTGTTGGAGTGCGGTGCCCGGTATTGGGCAGCCGTCATCATGGAATGCGCCCAAGAGTCCCGCTCGGGACCAGGCTCGGAAGGAGGCGGAACAATGCAGGTTCCCCATTCCCGCGCATTATCAATGATGGCGCGAAGCTCAGATATGCCCTCATTTTGGGTGGCTACCACACGCACCACCGGTACCCCTAGCGCTACCGCGAGCGCCTGCGAGTTCACGTTGCCGCCGCGTTGCTCCAACTCATCAGTCATCGTAAGCACAACTGCGGTGGGAAGATTCTCGGCCAGGGCTTGGGCCACCAAGGTAAGCGACCGGTTAAGGGTAGTGGAGTCCACCACCAGCAGCAGTGCGTCCGGGGACTCTACGCCCTCCAGTCGGCCTTCCAGCAAGTCCGTCACCACCTGCTCATCTGGGCTGATGGGATCCAGGGAGTACGTGCCGGGCAGGTCCTCCAAAATAATGTTGTTGTCTATGGGGCCCTCGGTGTGGGTGACGGTGACGCCTGGGTAGTTGCCTGTTTTGGCGTTAAGGCCGGTGAGGCTGTTGAAGATGGAGCTTTTGCCGGCGTTCGGAGAGCCTACTAGAGCGATCCGAAAAGGTGTGGTTTTCTCTGCGGGCATTACTCGTCATCCTCCGTGGTTGCAGCAGCGGAAGGGTCATCGGTGGATGCATCGACGTAAATGAGACACGACTCGTGTTTGCGAAGACACATTTCGTAGTTGCGGAGTTGGAAAACTGCAGGGTCGCGTAGAGGCGCACGGCGCAGCATGGTTACCACGGTGCCGGGGGTGAATCCGAGGTCGCTGAGGCGCCTTTTCACAGGCTCAGGAGCGGCGGTGTCCAAACCGGAAATGACCGCAACAGATCCAGGTGTCAGCTCGGAGAGCCGGCGAGGAGCGTTTTGCATATAAAGATGCGCTTCCTAGCGTGCGTCCTAACGGGGCAGCGTTAGAAACCGAGGGGTGTGTACATCGTCACAACGTTATAGTCTTGCCATACCGAGAGGAGGAAATTCAAGTTTGCTCCGCGACGGTTAGGCAAAAGTTGGGGCGCGTAGATTGAGTACCGGGTGGACCGAGGGTTGTAAATCTCGCGGCCTGGTGACCATATTACGCCGTTTAGGCTCGTATGGAGAACTACACCGGCACTATCTACACGTAGCAGGTTAAAACGCCGGAAGAAGGGGTCCCACTGGACGCTCACTTCTCCGCGAAAACCGGGTAGTACTGAGAGTGCTTTCATGGGCTCGTTCTTCGCCCACCGGATACCAGTCCAGTATTCGCGCTCCGCTAGGTTTTGGACTTTATCGAGGCGGACACGAGCCACGCCCAGGCCACCCAACTGGCGTCCTTGGCGGGTGCCGAACTCATATAGGTAATTGCCGCGCTTGGCGTAGCTCACCTGCTGGAACTGGTAGTAAGCACCCTGCGGGCGAGTAAATACAGTTTGCCAGGTTTTACCGTGGTCATAGGAGGCGGAAAGCCCGGAGCGGGAGGTTAGCCAGCGGCGGCTGTCGTTCACTACCCGCGAGACAGACTGCCAGCCCACATATTGCACACCCTTATGGCTGAACGCGCCGGTCGGAATCTTGGACCGTTCAAAACCATTCTTGTGGGCAGACGGAATAGCTTCCTTAGCTTTACCGTCCTTGCCTAACAGCCATTTTTCAATCTGGAGGCCATTGTCGTAGTTGCGGTCGCGAGTCCAAGCGAGCGTGTTGGAACGCATCCGCGGCTTCAAGTAATAGTCGAAGCCGATAGTGTCGCCGAAGATGATGAAGGTACCACCTTTTCCATCATCCCAGCTCACAGCCACGTCACCGCCCCAAACATCGGCTCTACGGCAGGCGGGACAGTTAAAACCGAGCGCTGGGGTGAGTCCAGTTTTGACGGTGGCGGAGTAGGGATCGGCTGGGAGGAGAACCAAGCCGGTGCGACCATTGCGAATGGGTACCGGGTCGGGCACCATGGGGCGCGCGAAGCTGGGGATAGGGGGTTCCGCAGTTGGGTTTTTACTCACTTGGGGGTCGGCAACTGCCATGGGAGCGGCGGCGAAAGTGCCTACTCCCATAATGAGCGCGGTAAACGTGGCCATTGTTGACCGTACGATAGCGGAACGAAAACGTAGCTTCATAGAATCCTCTCAGCTCGCAGTTTCAGCTCTATTCTGGCACAGGTCGACTTTGGAGAGAAGAGGGAAATAAAAAATCGCCCTCGAAAATTAATTCGAGGGCGATCAACTGGTCGGGGTAGCGGGATTTGAACCCACGGCCTCTTCGTCCCGAACGAAGCGCGCTACCAAGCTGCGCCATACCCCGTCAGGTGCTCCAATTACTTTAGTACACCCATAGGCATTTTGCGAAACTAGTCAGTCGTAGTTAGTCCTAGTCAGTCAAGGTCAGCAACGTGACCTCGGGTTTACAGAACAGGCGGAACGGCGCATAGGGGGAAGTGCCCAGGCCAGCCGTAACATTAAGCCACAGTTTTCCCCACCGGTGCAGCCCGTGGGCACGTTTCCGGTCGATGCCACAGTTGGTGACGAGCGCCTGACCATTCGGTAGACAGACCTGGCCGCCGTGAGTGTGGCCAGCGAAAACCATATTGTAGTTGTCGTCGTCGAAGCGCCGCAGGACACGCGGCTTCGGTGCATGCACCAGCCCCAGTGCCAGGTCGGTGTCGGGGGTGCGGGCATCCGCAATAGTGTTGTAACGGTCGCGATCGATGTGGGGATCGTCCACTCCGGCAACCAGAATGCGGGTGCCTTTAATTTCTACATAGTGGCGCTGGTGGGTGGCATCCCGCCAACCATGCTCTTGAAAAACAGCTCGCATGCCCTGCCACGGGAGAGGGTCGCGGTCCCGCAGGGTGGACGGTCCCGCAAAGTAGCTAAGTGGGTTCTTGAAGTCGGGTGCAAAGTAATCATTAGAGCCGAAAACAAAGAATCCGGGTATTTGGAGAAGCCGGCTGAGGCTGCGGGTGACGGCTGGAACAGCTTTCGGGTGGGCTAAGTTGTCACCGGTGTTGATCACCAAATCTGGTTCTAAATCGGCTAATTGTGCAACAAAATCCTGAAGCTCCGTCCGGTCCGGAGTCATATGCATGTCTGACAAGTGCAGAATCCGAATGGGGTCGTTGCCAGAGGGCAGCAGCGGCAGAGTTTCCTGTTGGATGAGAAAGTCATTACGTCCCACAGTCATTGAGTAGGCAGCTGTGAGACCACTACTTATCAGTCCGGCTGCGACACCGCTGGCGATTGCTCCAAGGGAATTTTTCTTGCGTTGCATTCCTCCAGCGTACCTGTTTTTAAACAGGCGGGGTTGCCATGCCCTCCCCACATGGACGCTCTTTCAACTATTCTGTGTATTACATCTAGATCGGTGCTTTACACCGGAATTTTTTTAGCATAATTAGCTTTACAAATTTAGAGGAGCGGCCGATGACGACTACTGATTCCCGCCCACAAACTGGTTACAAATTGGGCCATGGGCCACGCAATACTCATAATGTTCGCCGCGCCGCTACAGCCCCACCAAGCTCGCATGGAGTGGACTCCTGGGAGCGCTCGGAGTGGGTTTCACACGCACTCTGTCGTGAGGACTGCGGCGATTCCTTATTTGTGAAAGGTGCTGCTCAGCGTGCTGCTGCGCTGCGTTGCCGCGAGTGCCCGGTACTGTTGCAGTGCCGTGCTGACGCGCTTGATAGCGGCGTCGAATTCGGCGTCTGGGGCGGCATGACGGAGCGCGAGCGGCGCTCCATTCTGCGGACCTTCCCGGATCTGCCGTCGTGGCGGAACCTGCTCGACCCGGACACCCAACAGGAAACCCTGAAACATGGACGAGGACGACCGGCAGAGGCGTTGGAAGCCCTGGACACCTTGTCAGTCAATGCGGAACGTCGCTACAAACGGCGCCAGTCTTCCACCATGCAGAAATTCAACAAGGTGTTGAACGAGATTTCTAGCCGGGTGGACGGTGCACGTGAATCCGATGACGACTCCGAGATTGAGACTTTCGAAGCAATCGCTACTCTCCGCGAATTTGAGATAAAAAACGAAAAAGATTCGAAGCAGACTGGCCGGTATGCAATACGAATATGCGACTGTGCCGCTGCTAATACATGCCACACAAGAAATTTTGAATCAGTGGGGTCAAGACGGTTGGGAACTGGTGACGGTGATGCCCGGACCAGTTGGTGACCAACATCTTGCGTACATGAAGAGAGAGAAGGCGGACTAGGAATGGATTGGGAAAAACGTCTCGGAGAACTCGGAATTAAACTACCTGAGGTTGCCGCCCCAGTCGCCGCCTATGTACCGGCAAAGCGCTCCGGAAACTTTGTGTACACCTCCGGGCAGTTGGCCTTTGTGGACGGAAAACTGGGTGTCACCGGCAAAGTCGGTGACGATGTTTCCCCCGAGCAGGCTTATGCGGAAGCTCGTCTGGCTGCCTTGAACGGAATCGCTGCCGCCGCGGCAGTGGTGGGCCTCAACAACATTAAATCTGTTGTGAAAGTAACGGGCTTTGTTAACTCCGCCAAGGGCTTTAATGGCCAGGCCGGCGTGATTAATGGAGCATCCGAACTGCTTGGCCTCATTTTTGAGCAGGCCGGACAGCATGCTCGATCCGCGGTGGGTGTTGCGGAACTTCCCCTAGACGCACCAGTGGAAGTTGAACTCATTTTTGAGGTCTCCGACTAACCGGAAACCTCTTAACAGGTAAATCTTCTTAATCAGCACATTAAAAAGCCTATGCACGTGAACAGCACGTGCATAGGCTTAATTTTGGGGTTTTAGCGGGCGCGCCGCGCCAGGTTTTCGCTTTCGCAGATGACGACGGCTTTACCCTCGAGGCGAATCCAGCCGCGGTGGGCGAACTCTGCCAGGGCTTTGTTTACTGTTTCCCGGGAGGCGCCCACAAGTTGGGCAATTTCTTCCTGGGTGAGGTCGTGGTTAACGCGAACAGTGTTGCCTTCTTGGCTACCGAAGCGTTGGGCTAGCTGGAGGAGGGATTTGGCAACGCGTCCGGGGACATCCGTGAAGATGAGGTCCGCCAAGTTGTTGTTGGTGCGGCGCAGTCGGCGGGCCAACACCCGCAGGAGCTGTTCAGCAATCTGGGGGCGGACATCCAGCCAGCGGCGCAAAGCTTGGCGATCCATGGTGTAGGTACGAACGTCGGTCACACAGATGGCGCTCGAGGTGCGGGGACCGGGGTCGAAGATGGACAACTCGCCGAACATGTCGGGGGGGCCCAAAATGGCGAGGAGGTTTTCGCGTCCGTCAGAAGCCGTACGGGAAAGTTTGAGCTTACCGTCAACCACAATATAAAGTTTGTCGCCCGGTTCGCCTTCGCGAATGATCGTGTCTTCGCGGCTAAAAGACTCAGGGACTAGGTCCTTGATGAGTGCGGAAACAGATGCAGCATCCATTCCCTGGAATATGCCAGCGCGCGCGAGAATATCCTCGTCCACGGTTCCTCCTGTAATTTTGTCCAGTTAACAAGAAGTGTAACTTATCACATCCACAATCCGAGAATTATGGGATTATTTTTCCGCTCTGTGGAATTAGCGGGTGCTTATCGTTCTTCGCAGTGGTTCTTTCCCTATTCAGAGGCAGCTTCGGGGGGAGTACTGGTTGCGTCATCACTGTCCACCCCAGCGGCGGGCTTCCCAGCCATTGAAGCCGCTGCAGCAGCCACCTGTTGCGCATCTTTCTCGTTGGCGGCATCAAGTCGTGTCTCGAAGCGTTCCAGCAACAAGAGAACGCCACCAATGACGAACGGTACTAGTAAAAGAATCAGCGAGAACAAACCCATGTATCTAAGTAAACACCATTCTCCGGAAAAAAGTATCCTAAAGATATGGCTACCGGCAGATCACTCACCCCGAGTCCCCAGAAGTCCCGTCCCCGTGGAGAAAAACACCCCGCAGCATTGGGGAAAGAAACTCCGCGCGGCCTCACCACCCGGGCACGGCGGATGGCACGCACCCTGGCCGTGGCCTATCCGGTGGCCTATTGTGAACTTGATTTTCGCACCCCCTACCAGTTGCTGGTGGCGACGGTGCTGTCTGCCCAGTGCACCGATGAACGCGTGAACAAGGTGACGCCAGAACTGTTCCGTAGATTCCCCACACCCCAACAGATGGCGGCTGCGCCCATCAACGAGATCGAAGAAATTATTCGTCCCACCGGTTTCTTCCGAGTGAAAGCGGCAGCATTGTCAGATATGGCACAGCAGCTTATTGAAGACTTTGACGGCGAGGTACCGCGCACCCTTAAAGAACTCACCACTTTGCCAGGGGTGGGTAGAAAAACCGCCAACGTTGTTTTGGGGAATGCTTTCGACACGCCTGGCCTCACTATCGATACGCATTTTGGGCGGTTGGCGCGACGCTGGAAATGGACCGTAAATGAGGATCCGCTGAAAGTTGAGAAAGACGTGGCCGAGCTGATCCCCCGCAAAGAGTGGACGGTGCTGTCACATCGGATTATTTTCCACGGACGCAGGGTGTGCCACAGCCGCAAACCCGCTTGTGGAGCCTGTTTTCTAGCGGCTGATTGCCCCAGTTATGGGATAGGACCCACCACCCCACACGAGGCGGAAGACCTGGTCAAAGGGGAAAACCGGGAAGTGCTATTGCAGATGGCTGGCATCGAGGACGCTTAACAGGGGATTTGGCATAACTATGTGAGCAAAATCTCCGGTAATCTTAGTGTGTCAACAGCGCTCGCTACGGCGGGAGCTACGGTGCTAGCTGAAGTACCGCCCAACAAAACACTTAACCGCAGGTCGCCGCACGAAACGAAAGGAGCACCATGTCTGCATTAACGTTCGACATCATTGCTGTGCTCGTTTTCTTCGTTTTCGCCGCCTTCGGTTGGATGACGGGTTTCCTTTCCAGCCTCTACGGTTTTATTGGTGCCCTTATCGGCATTTTGTTGGAAGCGGTGACGATGCCGTTTGTGCTGCAAGCTACCGATAATGGCCAGATTCGTTTCCTTGTCGGCATTGTTTATGGGTTCGTACTGGTGTCGCTCTGTTCCGTAGGTGCCGAGATTCTGGGCATCTACATGCGCGACCGCATGGGTCTCACCAAGTCCCGTATCTCCAGGTTGGCGGGAAGTCTTTTTAAAGTGATGCTGGCGGGTGTGCTGATCTGGGTGTTCTTCTCGCCGCTGTCGGTACAGTCCAACACCGCAATGGGGCGGTTGATGCGCGAGTCGCGGGTCATCCAAGTGCTGAATATTTTTGCCCCGCAGGCCGCGCAGCAGATCCCAGAGATGCTGGACGCGTCCGCCCGCACCGCTTCGCTCCAACAGATGAGCGAACGCTCCTCCCAGTTGGCTGCAGAGGCTGCCGCGCCCGACCCCTCCATCCTCAACGACCCAGAGGTGGTGAAGGCACGCCAAAGCGTCGTCAAGGTAATGGGAGAAGCGCCCGACTGTAACCGCAAACTGGAGGGCACCGGATTCGTCTTCTCTCCCGGGCTGGTCGTCACTAACGCACACGTCATCGCGGGTGCCCGCGAGATCAAGGTACAAACCGTTAAAGGCACCTTCCAAGCACGCCCAGTGGTGTTCGATCCGCTCCGAGACATAGCGGTAATGTGGGTGCCTGATATTGCGTCACCCGACCTACTTATTCGGGCGATTTTGCCGGCTGAGAAGAAGGGTCGCAATCCGGGTATTTCCTTGGCCATCCCGGGATTCCCGAATAATGGTCCTTACCGGGTGGTACCCGCCCGGCTGTTGGAGCAGTTTATTCTGCGAGGCCCCGGAATCTACGGCACCACCATTGTGGAGCGCCAGGCCTACGCCATCTTGGGTGGTGTCATGAGTGGCAACTCGGGCGGGCCGGTGCTGAACGCCGACGGCCGTTACTTGGGAATGGTGTTTGGGGTGTCTACCGAGAAATCTGATACCGCTTATACCTTGACCAGTGAAGAGATGGAACCGGTTCTGCAGAAAGCATTGACCACCCGCGAGGAAGTCTCCACTGGCCGGTGCGTATCTTTGGACTCCGAAATTAGTGCATCCACTCGTGTACAAAAGCCGGGTGGATGGCAAGACAAAATTTTGCGTTAAAAGATAACGTTGTTGTTTTTGCTAGTGGATGAGTGTGTCTAGCAGAATCTTCTCGAATTCGTCGGCCTGCTCCAGTTGCGGAAAATAACCGGCATTCAAGATTTGGATGAGGTTCAACTGTTCCACGTATTTTTCGGAGCCTTCCAAAGCTGCTCCGGAGACCGTGTCATCCTGGGCACCCACAATGATGGTGGCACGCAGCGGTAGCTCTTTATCCATCTTCTTGTAGTAGTCCCATCCATCTGGACGGAAGTAGGCGCGGCTAATCCACCGCAGATACTCATTCGCACAATAGGCGACTTTAGGAATGCGGAGGGACATGCTGATCATGTCGAGGGTTTCAGCGCCCTCACGTGTTTCTAGCCACCCTTTTCTGGTGCGGCTAGAAAGATAGTCCTTCACCCAGTTGTCGCCCTTCATACGCCATTCTGAAAGGCGTGGAAGCTGAGCGGAAATAAACTGTCCGGGGAAGGTTCGCCCACTTAAGGACCGCCGAATCGGGTCGTCGTGATAAACCCGTGGGTGGGGGCTGGACACCAACACCAGTTCCGTCACATGTTCGGGGTGTTTGTTCGCCAACGTCCAGGCCACAGCGCCGCCCAAACCTTGCGCCACGATAGTTGCGGTGTGGTGTCCGGTGGCTCGAATAAGTCCGTAGATGTCTTCCGCTGCGGTGGGAAGATCGTAACCCTCTGGGGGTTTATCGGAGTTGCCGTAGCCGCGCAGATCAACAGACATGGCATGAAAACCAGCAGTGGCGACCGGCTTGAGAAGGTGGCGCCAAATCCACCAGTTTTCCGCGTATCCGTGAATAAATAGCACTAAGTGGGGAAGTTCACCAGGTTGGTGACGCTCCTCCCAGTTGTCCGGGAGAACATCTGCGACATGCAGGTGGATGCCGTTAGTAGAAACCGCCCGATGCTGCCACGGACCGGGAGTACATACACTATCCGGTTCGGGCAGCGCAGGCGGTACTGCTCGAGTTGAACTCATTTTCTATTAGGGGAGTGAAGTAACGAAGTTACTGCAAGTAGGTGTAGTTCTTGGGAGCGTTATTGGTCTTTCCGCTGGGAACAACCTGCTTCAGTTCGTTAATCGAGTCCATGGTCTTCTCTGGCTTCTCGACTTGCTTGACCTTCCAGATGCCGATACCTACGAAGATCGCTGCGAAGACCCAGAGGATGAGGGTAATAATCATGTAGCCGCACCAGACCCAGGTCTTAGTTCCGAGCCAGAGGGCGAAGAGATGAGCCCACATCATGACGAAGGGGAAGAAGGAGATAAGAGCGCAGGCAGCTGCCAGGATAAAGAAGATGGATCCGACGGTGCCGCGTTTTATCTGCAGACCGATTTCCGCCTTGGCGAGTTCAATCTCCGAGCGGACAAGAGTGGAAATCTGCTCGCTGGCAGTCTTCACCAGTTGCCCAATACTCGCATCCTTCGGCTGTGGAATCGCATCGTACATAGCGATTCCCGGATTTTGAGCGGTGGTGGTGTCAGCGCCCTTTCCTAAACGGTCTTTAATGCTCACTGTTCCTCCAATAATTTATGGGATATTCCCGTAGGTTCTATCGTGCCACGAATGGGGGTGCTATATCTAGCGTCGCGGAAACAATGTAGGAATGTCTATTCTTTTGCAAAGAATTGTCGTAGATACACCGAATTTTAACGCAGGTATTTGCGAATTTCGCGTGGCACATCACCCGGTAGTTGTTTCACAATCTCGTCCACCTCAGATTGGCTGGGAACACGCACTTTAACGTTGCCTGGCAATGTTGCGGTGCGCTCCGTGTTGCGGACGGGATTCTTGCGGCGGTCGATGCCCAGTTGGTTGGCGCGGGCATTCGGATTGTTTTGGCGGGTTAAGGCTAGAAGCTCCGCTTTGTCCCCGTTGAAAGTGTTGAGGTCAATGGGGGTGCTGACGCCATCAACTCGGCCGTTGCCGGTGTACTGCCAGAAAGTCCAGTCTTTCCACCCTCCGGGCAGTGGCATGGTGGGTTGGCTGGCTCCGTTGTAGTCGGCGATCCACAGTGGGCGGTCCGCAAACTCGGTGGTGTTATCCATTTGGTAACGCCAAAAGCCGGGGGAAACGTAAATAATAGTTTTGCGGCCGGTGATGTTGTCCAAAGTGTTGAGGAATGTGCGCACCCATGCCTGGAGTGCGAAGGGACTTAGTCCACCGGTTTCCTCCAAGTCGAGTACGGGCGGCAAATCTAGCGGCGTGGAATGAGTGGCTAGTACCGCTGCGTAATGTTTTGCTTGGGCAATTGCTGGGAATTGCGGAAGGGCGTAGTGGTAGGTGCCGCGCACAATTCCAGCTTTTTGCATGGAGATGGAGTCTTCGGCGTAGTGGGGGTTGACGTAGGTGGTGCCTTCGGTGGCTTTGACGATGGCAAAAGCATGTCCAGCTGCTTTTACGCGGTCCCATTCAATAGCGGTAGATCCGGGATGTTGGTGGCTTGCCACGTCCGAACCCGGCAGCATAGCGATTGCGGGACCAACAATGCTAAGGCTCAATGCGGTTACTCCTGCTGCGATAAGCAGTTTAGGACGTTTAATCCGGGCAGTCATGTTACTAATGTTACCAATGTTACTATTGTGAAAACAATTCTATTTGCGCATGTCAGGAAATATTTTGTCCTTTGTTGCCATTGTTGAGTGGAAAACTCGAGCAGGAGGCGTATCGGTGGGCGCTCAAGGAGGGGGAAGAGAGGTGAGGGGGTGATAGCGCAAAGAAAAGTCTCCGGATAATGCTTCCGGAGACTAAACCATATGAAGATACAAATATGGAAAAGCGGCGGATATCTTTTCCGCCGCCTCCGCACGGGAGGCTGATTAATCATGCGTGCCAACGATGGAGTCGTTTTTGAGATTCAGCCGGCACTCCCACAGAACTCTCCAGCTCCATGGGACCGGCAACCTCGCGCTCGTAGGTGCCCGTCGAGACAGGCGACACGTGGGTATCAGTTCCCGTGCAGGAAACCGTGACAGGGGGACGGACCTTCTCTTCCGATCCGGCCGAGGCTGTCCTCGCTTTCCGTAACTTCATAATGCGTCGAAAACTGACTTCTGGCTATTGTGTAATAATACAAACAGATCGGCTTGGAAACAGTACTTAATTCCAATAGACGAAACTGTCAAATTTCTTTTATGGCAACAAAATCTTTATTTTTGCAGCTCAGCACGATTCCGTTCTTAGAGCTATGACCTGTATAAAAACAACTTATGGAGATCGACTCAGTTACTTTTGCATAACGAGCCATGTTTTGTTGCCACAGCTTGTGAGCATAGTCACAGAGGGAATATTTGATCTTTAGAAAAAAGCCGTTTTTGGGGCCCAAAATACCCCCAAAATACCTCTAAAATGAATAGCAATTTAGGGCATGAAAAAGCACTATGGGCCCTATGAAAAAGTGGACTTTAGAAACTAACGCCGAGATTTCTCAAACTGTAGGATTTTCCATCCGCGCTCTTTCGCCGCGCGGCGTAATTTGCGATCTGGATTCACCGCAACCGGATGCCCCACAATCTCCATTAACGGCAAATCTGTTATCGAATCGGTATAAAAATATGCCTCGTCGAGGTTATATCCACGTTCGGCAGCCAGCTCCTTGGCGTGCTCGACTTTAACCTCTCCACCGCGGCCTAACTCCATTTCACCCGTGCAGATGCCGTTCTTCACTTCCACCTTGGCGCCTCGGGCAGTATCCACTCCCAGTTCTCGGGCAATAGGGAGCACCATCGGATCGCCGGAGGTGGACAGAATAATCACGTCGTGCCCGGCTTCGCGATGCTTATCGAGAAGTTCTTCTCCTTCCGGAAAAACGTAAGGCAAGATCACGTCCGGGATTGCACGTTCAATAACCTCTTGGGTTTTTTCCGCTTCCCAACCGCGGATGACGTCCGCAATATTGTGGCGCTGTCGCTGAATAGCAGCATCGTCAGCCCCCCTAATCAGAAACAAAAACTGCTCCTTCATAAGCCACAACACTTGTCTCCAGGTGATGAGGCCTTCTTTCAGGAAGGGCTTCCCGAAAGCAAAAGCGGAGGACTTGGAGATCAACGTCATATCTAGGTCAAAAAAAGCGGCGATAGGTGCAGACATATTTTTAGCCTAACGACATTCTCGCAGTAGCGCCCGCGTACTGGCTCACAACAAGTTATACACAGGCTGCCACTTATCCACAGTTAGGAGCTTTTTGAGCCTTTGCGCTGCTCTCCAATTTTCTCTTTTGGCAAGATTCCAACCGTCCAACCCATGCACTGTATTCGGAAAGAAAGGGGAGACAATGGCCAACAATCTTGTTTCTGCTAACAGCTGGCATGACACCGTGCTGGGCGCTATTGCGCCTTTTCTTTCTCGGGAGGGGCTGACGGATCTCATCATTGGTCCAGCGGGTACTATCTGGGCGGAAACCGCTACTAGGCCGGGACTCCACCGGTTAAGCCACCACAGCTTCAGCGAGGAGGATTGCCGAGAACTTGCGGTTTCGCTCGCGCAGTCTGCTGGCACCCGACTTGATGACGCCCATCCATGGGCAGATGGATACCTCCAATGGGATGAGCATGTGGCTATCCGGCTGCATGCAGTGTTGCCCGCGATTGCACCCCACGGCACTACCATTTCGCTGCGTCTTCTCCGCCCCGCACAGCATTCTCTCAATGACTTGTTGCAGCGCGGAATGGTTTCTTCTGCGCAGTGCGCGGAACTGGTACAGCACTTGGAAAACAAACACAGCATTCTTATTACTGGTGCTACGGGAAGTGGAAAAACAACACTTTTAGCGGCACTTTTGGGGACTCTTCCCGAAAAGGACCGAATTGTCACTATTGAAGACACACCCGAACTTGCCATATCTCATCCCCAACTAGTGCAATTGGTTACTCGCTCTGCGAATACCGAAAACAGGGGAGCGCTCGGCATGGACATACTGCTGCGGCAAGCGCTCCGAATGCGCCCGGATCGCCTGGTGGTGGGGGAGGTGCGGGGAATAGAAATTGTCGATTTGCTGAACGCACTCAACACCGGACATCAAGGAGCCCTCGCGTCTCTCCACGCGAATAGTCCCAGCGAAGTTCCATCTCGCATCATGGGGCTAGCGCTCCCCACTGGGCTGCCAGAAGCAGCCATTAGGCAGCAAATGAAAAGCGGCATCAAAGTGGTCGTGCATGTGCACCGGGACAACGTCACCGGAATGCGAAAAGTGGCAGCTATTGAGGAGTTCTCGTGCTAGCTCCTCCAGCACAGGCACTATTCCCAGCAGTTCTAGTGTTAGTTGCGTTGGTGACCGCAAGCTATACCGCGTGGCGCGTGCACCTGTGGAAGCTCAAACAAGAACAGCAGCTCACCCAACTGTCCCAAAGTGTTATGGCTTTAACACAGCTACGCACGGATCTTGCCGGTGGCAAAACGCTCGCACCCACCGTACTTAAAGAACGCCTGGGGAAGCTGCTGCCAGCAGACACTCTCACACTTGTTCTCCAGGCGGGGGTGCCGCTTAGAAACCTGCTCAAAGCTTTCGAAACGGCCCTCCGCGATCACCGCAATAGTCTTCAACAAGTGTGGACCCAACTTGCGGGGATCCGCGCCACCACTTTGCTCCTCACCCAATTGCCGGTGCTAGGTATTGGATTGGGATACCTGGTGGGAGCTCATCCTCTTAGGTTCCTCACCAGTGGGTGGGGAAGCCTTGTTTTGGCCGCTGGGATCGGATGCCAATGCTTGGGTGTCTGGTGGATTGGCAGAATGCTCCACACCATCACATTTCCAAGTAGCGCCCACACTACCCGCCTGCACGTTAGCGCCGCGCTGCTCGATGCTGGTCTTCCCCTCAGTTGCGCCGCCCGCTACCTCGGAGCCGATATAAGCCCAGTACAGAAAAACTTGCTGCGCAATGCGCACCGTGACGGTACTCCCATTGCGGAAGTGTTAGTGGATTGTGCTCACGACGCACAGGCCGAAGCTGTCAACACCTGCCAACAACAAATCGAAGAAATCGGCGTGTTGTTGGCGCGGCCGCTTGGACTCTGTTTCCTGCCCGGCTTTTTGCTGCTGGGCATTATCCCCACAGTTCTTGAACTAGGAGGCAGTTTTATGGGTTTCACCTAGCGGCGCAGCTGTTTCTTCAGCACGCAAATCCACTCTCTCATAACTGACCAGCACTAAAAATCACCAGAACTATAAAGGATCACAATGTTTACTTTTTGGAAAGAACTTTGGCAGGACGAAACCGGCATGAGCACCGTCGAATACGCTGTGGGCACCATCGGGGCAGCAGCTTTCGGGGCACTGCTACTCGCAATCGCAAAATCCGACACCATTCGGGAAGCGCTCATGGGAATTATTCAACAAGCACTCAACTCCGGCCTCTAAAAATGCTCCGACGATTGCTGAACGATGATGCCGGCATGGTGACGGTCGAAACAGCCTACGGACTCGCCGCGCTCCTCGTCATCTTTGTCACCTGTGTGGGTGGTCTTGCTGTCGGTATCCAACAGATCCACCTCAGCGACACTGCCCACACTGTGGCTAGAGAAATAGCCCGCGGAACCGAGAGCTCCAGCGCCCGCCGTCACCTGCAACCAGATATGGAAGCTGCGATCACCACCCAGAACGGCATGGTTCGCGTGCGCATCCAACAGCGTGCGCGGGTGCTGCCACTCACCCTCATCGGGCAGAGCGAAATTCCGCAAGAAAAAATCGTAGACAATGCCAGCACCCCGTAAAACCAAACGCCGCATCGTGTGGTTGCGCAGAAACGAGACAGGTGCCACCACAGCATGGTCAGCCGCTGCTGCAGGTGTCTTATTTCTTGTTCTCATGGTGGGAATGATTGTTGTGGGTATTGTGCACACCCGCCACCAAGCCCAAAACAGTGCCGATGCAGCCGCACTAGCCGGTGCAGCCGAACTGCCACACCGTGCCGAACACGCCTGCCAAGCGGCCGCCAGCGCATTGCCCCACAACACCCGCATTCGCATGGTGGACTGCCAACTTAAAGAACATCCACAGACCCGGATGCCAGCCATCTGGGTGCAGGTGACGGTGCCGTTCTCCCGCTGGGAAGTGGGAGGGAAAGCCTGCGCCGGGCCTATTCCGCCGCATTAAACAAAGCTGTTACAGCACCCAGCAGCTTGAGCGCCCCAGTCTTATCAAGCGGGTTGTTTCCGTTCCCGCATTTGGGGGACTGGATGCAGCTGGGGCAGCCATCGACACACGAGCAGGACTCAATGGCGTCCCGAGTAGCGGTTAACCATTCCACTATTTCCCGGTAGCCGCGCGACGCATATCCGGCTCCTCCCTGGTAGCCGTCGTAGACAAAAACAGTGGGCAGCCCAGTGTCTTCATGCAACGGAGTAGACAAGCCACCAATATCGGCACGGTCACAGTCGGCGAGCAGGGGCAGCATACCAATGGCCGCGTGTTCTGCAGCGTGTAAAGTCCCGGGAACCTGTTCGTCGTCAATACCCCAGTGGGAACAGAAAGCAGGGTGCAAGGTGTAGTAGACGGCCTGGGTGTGCAACACGGTGGGCGGCAAATCCAGTTCCACCAAACCCAATATTTCACCCCGGTGGGATTTCTTCTCGTAGGCTTTCACCTGCCGGGTGACAGTCACATCCGCAATGCCGACAGACATACTGTTGGCTGCCCGGCCCAGCTGAACCTCCTCCACAACATGCTCAATGTGGACCTGGGTGTCGCTGCGGGCATAGGTATCCCACGGGGGAGTGTCTGTCGTTACCAGTGCCAAACCATTCACCAGGTCGAGTTCTTGCACCAAGTAACTATCGCCCTGGTGCAGATACACCGCACCTTCATGGAGTTGTGCACAGGCCCGTGCGGTGTCGGCGGTTCCCAAGAGGCGACCATCCTCCACACAAACAATAGAAACATCGTCCGCGCTACCGCCCCGCAACGACACTTGCTGCCAGGCTTCGTCGTAGCGCCCCGCCGGATACCAAGCCCCGCCACCTGTTTGCCGGTAGCGCACCATTCCCGCGTCCTGCATTTCCGCCAACAGGCTGGCCACATCCACACCATCCCGTTGCGACCAGGCGGCAACCTCCACATCCCGCAGCGGCAGCTCACCCACCGCGCACCACAGCTGTGGCACCAAAAGATTCGGGTTCGCGGGGTTCGTCACCGTTGCTTCCACAGGTTTGTCGAGCAGCGCTTGCGGGTGGTGCACCAGATAATTGTCAAGCGGATCAGAACGTGCAATCAGTACCACAAGGGCACCCTGGTTGCGGCGCCCTGCCCGGCCCGATTGCTGCCAAAAACTCGCCACAGTTCCCGGAAAACCTGCAATAACTACTGCATCCAGTCCCGCGATATCAACCCCCAACTCCAAAGCATTGGTGGTTGCTACCGCAGTTAGTGTGCCGTCATTGAGGTGCCGCTCTAATTCGCGCCGATCCTCAGCCAGGTAGCCCGCCCGGTAGGCACCCACCCGCTGCACCGCATCAGGGGGAACATCTCCAGTGAGAACATATTCCTCTAAGCGGCTTTGGGTATCTAAGGCTGTTTGCTCCGCATTCCGGCGGCTGCGGACGAACGTCAAAGTGCGGGCACCCTCCGACACCAGATCCGCCATAATATCGCTGGCTTCGGTGGTAACGCTGCGGCGCAGCGGTGCCCCATTCTCACCCTCCACACCCGGAATGAGGGGCGGCTCCCACAGTGCAATGGTGCGTTCGCCCTGAGGTGAACCATCGGCCGTGATAGCGGTAACCGGCATGCCGATAAGGCGAGTGGCAGCCTCAGCCGGATGGGAGGTGGTGGCGGAGGCCAAAATGACGGTGGGACGGGAACCATAATGGTGGGCAAGGCGAAGCAGGCGGCGCAACTCGATAGCCACATTGCTGCCGAAAACACCCCGGTAGGCGTGGCACTCGTCAACCACTATGAACCGGAGATTGCGCAGCAGCCGCATCCAGCGTTGGTGTTGTGCCAGGAGGGACATGTGCATCATGTCGGGGTTGGTCAGAATGAATCT
This sequence comes from Mycobacteriales bacterium, assembly GCA_012842085.1. Classification (GTDB taxonomy): domain Bacteria; phylum Actinomycetota; class Actinomycetes; order Mycobacteriales; family Mycobacteriaceae; genus Lawsonella. The sequence goes on from DUTM01000013.1 coordinate 174,429, forward strand.
GCTGTGGTCACGGATCCAGCGGCGATTATCTGTGGAGGTGTCGCCATCGTATTGCTGTGGGTGGATAGTGCGCAGATTGTCGAGAGCGGTTTGGGAGGCTGGGGCGGCATCGTCTCCACTGGGGGAGGCGGCAATAGTGCCATTCAACAGTTCTTGGAAGGAACGCAACTGGTCTGCGCCCAATGCTTTAGTGGGGGAGAGGTAGAGGGCTGAGGCTAGTGGATTGGTGGCCAGCGAGGTGAGGATTGGGAGTTGGTATCCGAGGGTTTTTCCACTTGCGGTGCCGGTAGCGACGACGACGTGTTGTCCTGACCATGCGTGTTCAGCGGTTTCCACCTGGTGGGTGTAGAGGTGGGAGATTCCTTGCTCGTGCAGACAGGTGCGAGCCGCAGGCAAAATCCAGTCCGGCCAGGATCCGTAGTTTGCATCCCTGCCGGGAATGTCCCGCACATGGGTGAGGGGGTTGGTGTCGGCGGTTTTGTTTCTGAGCAAATAGGACAACAGGCTGCGCCCATAGCTGGCGGGAGGAGTGGAATGTTCTCCCGGGATGGGGGCAGCCTGTTCGTCGGTCATGGCTCCATGCTAGCGGGTTAGGCCATTTCTAGGTTGGCCACCTGTGCAGCGTGGAGAGAGTCCAGAATGATCTTGATATCTAGGTCATCGCGGCATTGGCTTAGGTACTGGCCTACTCTAATGGCGCGGGCTCCGGAAGCACAGTGCAGCCATACTTCGCCTGCGGGAATCTTTCCCTTCTGGGAGTCGATGGCGCTGGCGGGAATATTGGTCGCGCAGGCGAGGTGTGTGTCGGCCCACTCGTCTGGTTCGCGAACGTCAACCACAAGAATGTCGCCCGGATCGCAATCTGCTTCTGCAAGACGCTTAGCCAGGTCTTCATAACTAGCTTGGCTAATAGACATGGTGATCCTTTTGTCAGTGTCACAGCGTGACGGGTGTGGACTTAGCGTGTGCTTTAAACACAAGTAATTTGTGCGTTTTCAGCATAGCCGAAGAAGTGTGATTTATTGCACTATTTCTAAACCGTGGCTTTCGGCTGCCGCAAAATCGTCAAGCACAATAAAAATTTGGCGACCGGGTACGGCTTTGTTGATGGTGCGGGCAGCTTCTACGGCGCGGCCGCCGGAGCGGCAGTAGATCCATAGTTCACCTTGTGCGGGCACAATATCTTTCAGCTCGCTAGAGGAAGCCAACTTAATTTTGGTGAGAGGAAGATTAAGGGCGTTTTTGAGGTGCCCCATTTGGTATTCAACAACGCTGCGCACATCAATCAGGTGGGCTTGATCCGCATCTGCTCCCCGCAGCCGGTAGGCGACGTCAGCATAATCAACCTGGCGGACGTTGTCGCCCAGAATGCTGACTGTGCCGAGCTTGGAGCTATCAACTTTTTCTGCGCCAGCCGCATTGCCAGCAGCGGCACTATCGGGGTTGTCACAGCCGGTTAGCGCCGGTGTTATAACCAAACCCAGGGCGAGTGCGACGGCGGTGGCCTTCCGGAAGAGTATTTTCCGCACAGCTATCTCCTTCAAACTGTCTTTACGTCACGCAGTCCTCGAGCCCCAAAATTAGGCATTGCAATGGAGAGGAAAAGGTGAGGTGTTGCCTCCAGTTTAGTTCGCGTCCGAATCTGCAGCGAATGGTTGCTCATCTTCTTGCATGTCCACCGCAGCGTCCGTCATCTCCAGCTGTTTGCGGCTGGCGCGTTCCAAAATCTTGGCGAGAGCCCCATCTCCAGTGACGTTAGTTGCCGTGCCGAAGGAGTCCTGCGCCAGATAAAGCGCAATCATGAGCGCAATCATTGTGGGGTTGAAGTGCAGCACGGATTCCAACGCACCCACCGCCGTCATCACCGCGCCCCCAGGAACCCCAGGTGCAGCCACCATCATCACACCCAGAATGAGAATAAGCGGCAGCATGTCGCCGAAGGAAGGCACCTGGCCTTTCGTCATGGTGATCACTGCGGAAGCACAGGCGGTGATGGTGACCATGGATCCCGCCAAGTGAATATTGGCGTTCAAAGGAATAGCAAAGTCCGCAATTCTTTCCCGCACGCCAGCGTTTTTAGCGGAGCGCAAAGTCACCGGAATAGTTGCCGCTGACGACTGCGTTCCCAGTGCAGTGAAATAGGCGGGAAGCATTTTGCCCAATAGCCGCAGGGGATTCTGTTTATTGATACCCCCCGCAAGGCTATACACCAGCAGCAGAAACACCGAGTGCAGAATGATCACCATTACGAAGACTTTCCCAAACACGGTGAGAATATGCTGCACCTGGCCCGCATAGGTCATATTCGCGAAAACACTCAGAATGTAGAACGGCAGTAGTGGAATGATGACGTATTTGAGGAACTTCTCCACAATGAAGCGGAACTCCTCCATCACCCGGAAGAGAGCATTGCTTTGCAGAGCCGCCATTCCTAGCCCCAACACGAAAGCCAACACTAGGGCGGTGGTGACGGGCATGATGGCTGGCAGCGAGAAGGGAAGTTCTTCCACCCCATCGGGGCCAACAGTGGCGCCGTAGGGTTTCAGCAACGCCGACGAAGGATCCGAGATTACCTGCAGCGTCTGATTTTTGAGGATGCGCGGATAGATCAGCAGCGTGGTAAGGATGGCAAGAATGCCCGCCAGCACCGTGGAGGTGTAAGCAATTCCCACTGCTTTCCCCAGCATTTTGCCGGCACCCTTCCCGAGTGACCCAATACCGGGGGCAATGAAACCCAAAATAATAAGTGGAATGGCAAAGCCCAGTAGTTCACTGAACACCATGCCGAAGGTGGCTCCCAGGCGCACCGGCACGGGAGTACCAGCAGACCGACTGGCCCAACCCATCAGGACGCCCAAAGCAATCGCGATAATAATCCATACCAGGAGTGGAATCTTGCGGAGTATGCGCATGGCCTAGACACTACCTGAGGAAGAATGTCGCTATTCTAGGAACCATGGACCAGCTGAGTTTTTTCGACACCGGGTTGCTGCCCGTTACCCCCGCAGATGTGGGGTCTCTGCTGCTCGCACACGGTCACAGCCAGCTGCTCTTCGGGGATGCTGACACCACTCGCGGCCGCCGCAAAAAACCCATCCCCCAGTCAGCGCGCATATCTATTCTGCTGACCGACGAGTGGCGGGCTACCAGGCTGGATAGTGTGGTGCGCCGGGCCAATATCCCGGTAGTGGTGGAGGCGCAGACTGCGGAGGACGGCAGCCCCCAATGGCTGGTGCGCATGGAGTCCCCGGATTTGCTGCCAGTGGTGCAGGCCTGGACGAAAGGTGCGGTGAAGACGGTCCCACCCCAATGGCAACCAACTTCCACTGCCGTGCAGATCTGGGCAACTGTTGCTGGAGTCCGTGACGACATGGGCTTCCGCCTGGGGTTGGATCCGCATATTGCCGACCACCCGCAGCTGCTGAAAATTGTGCAGGGAGCTTTGGCACGCAGCGGCGTCAGTGCAGTTTTTGTCGGTGTGCGGGCGGGTGGCCCGGCGGTGCGGGTGCAAGGACAGCGGCGTCTTCGCAACCTCATGTTGATGGTGGGGGATCCCCCTCCGGGGCATTCGTGGGAAGCCCCCGCAGGAACGTAATTCTGCGACGCTGTTGTATTTTTTCTTGACACTATATATAAGGTGTAAAACGACAGGCCTTTAAAACAGCTGTCCACTTTTTAGTCCAAATCGTCTTTATTTGTGAAAGGTCGCGAGTTCGTGGCAAAAGCAGAGTCCGGTAAAACCCATCTTGTGATTGTGGAGTCGGCGACTAAGGCAAAGAAGATTCAAAACTTCTTGGGGCCTGAATATGTTGTCACCGCCTCCATTGGTCACATCCGGGATCTTCCTTCCGGTGCGGCAGACATTCCTGCCAAGTTCAAGAAGGAGAAATGGGCTCGAACAGGGGTGAATGTCGACGATGATTTCACTCCTCTTTATGTGGTCCATGCCGACCGCAAAAAGAAAGTGCGGGAGCTTAAACAACAGCTCAAGGACGCAGACGAGTTGCTGCTCGCCACAGACCCCGACCGAGAGGGCGAAGCCATCGCCTGGCACCTTCTGGAGGTTTTGAAACCCAAGGTGCCGGTAAAACGCATGGTGTTCCACGAGATTACACCTGATGCGATTCGCGAAGCGGTGGAAAACACCCGCGACCTGGACATGAATTTGGTGGAAGCGCAGGAAGCCCGCCGCATTGTGGACCGCCTCTACGGCTACGAAGTGTCTCCGGTGCTGTGGCGGAAAGTAATGCCGCGCCTCTCCGCAGGCCGTGTGCAGTCTGTTGCCACCCGTCTCATTGTGGAGCGGGAACGTGAACGTATGGCGTTCACCTCCGCCGAATACTGGGATCTGGAAACACTACTGTCCGCTACCGACCGCGCCAGTAATAGCGCCGTCGAGTTCACTGCAAAACTGGTGGAGGTTGACGGCCAGCGCATAGCGGTGGGGCGGGATTTTACCGACGACGGTGAGTTGAAGAGCGGCAAATCTACCGCCAATGTTGTGGTCCTAGATAAGGAGGGGGCACAGTCCCTGGCTGCAGGGCTGTCCGAGCCGCAAGCCACTTTGACGGTGACGAGCGTGGAGGAGAAACCCTACACCCGTCGCCCCTACGCGCCCTTCATGACGTCCACCCTGCAGCAGGATGCTGCAAACAAACTACGGTTCTCGTCCGGCCGCACCATGCGGATTGCCCAGCGTCTCTACGAAAACGGCTACATCACCTACATGCGTACCGACTCCACCACCTTGTCGAAGGCTGGGTTGGCGGCCGCACGGCAGGAAGTTGTCGCCAACTTTGGGCAGGACTATCTCCATGAAACCCCGCGCCAATACGCCCGCAAAGTAAAGAACGCACAGGAAGCCCACGAAGCTATCCGACCCGCTGGTGAGCAGTTCGCCTCCCCGGCTTCGCTGCGCGGCGTGTTGGATGTGGAAGAGTTCAAACTCTACGAACTGATCTGGCAGCGTACCGTCGCCTCCCAGATGGCAGACGTGAAAGGCACCACCATGACGGTCCGGTTGGAGGGTGCTTCCGCTACCCAGCCGGAAAGCCAAGTGGCACTTACTGCTTCCGGCCGCACCATTACCTTCCCCGGCTTTTTGAAAGCTTACGGAAACGGCACCGGCGCCACCGGCAAAAACAACAAGAATGAGCACCTGCCCCAGCTGCAGGAAAAGGACGAGGCGCAGGTGCAGGAGGCCACCGCAGAGGGCCACTCCACCAACCCGCCTGCCCGCTACACCGAAGCTAGCCTGGTGAAAGCCATGGAGGAGATGGGCATTGGCCGCCCCTCCACCTACGCGAGCATTATTCAGACCATTAACGACCGCGGCTATGTTGCAAAACGGGGCTCCGCTCTGGTGCCCAGCTGGATGGCTTTCGCGGTTGTGGGACTGATGGAGCGCGGTTTCGACCGCCTCGTCGACTACAGCTACACCTCCGACATGGAAGATGAGCTGGACGCCATTGCGGACGGTAGCGAAGCGTCCACCGACTGGTTGAACGCTTTCTACTTCGGTAAAGGGGATGCCGAGCGGAAGAAGACTGTTCCTGGCAAGGGCGGCCTGAAGGGGCTGGTCGAGGCGAATCTGGAGAACCTGGATGCCAGGGAAATCAACTCCCTCCATATTTTCGACGACGCCAATGGGGTACCCGTTTATGTGCGGGTTGGTCGCTACGGCCCCTACCTGGAGCGGACCATCACCTCTGAAGATGGCGCCGACACGGTGGAGCGCGCCAACATTCCCGACGACGTCACCCCCGACGAGCTCACACTCGCTAAGGCAGAGGAACTCTTTGCCGTTCCCCAAGATGGGCGGGAACTGGGCGAACATCCCGAAACCGGGTACATGATTGTGGCTAAAGACGGCCGCTACGGCCCCTACGTGCAGGAGAAACTGCCGGAGGAGGATAAAGCCAAGCCGAAGACCGCGTCCCTATTTAAGTCCATGGATTTGAAGACCGTCACCTTGGAAGATGCCGTCAAGCTGCTGTCTCTTCCGCGCCTTGTTGGTAAGGACGACGAAGGTACCGAGATCCATGCCTTGAACGGACGCTACGGTCCCTACATCAAAAAAGATAAAGAGACCCGCAGCCTGGAGTCTGAGGAAGAACTCTTCACTATTACGGTGGAGCAGGCGGAGAAGCTGCTGGCGGAGCCGAAGCGGCGCCGTGGACAGAAGGCTTCCGGACCGCTGCGCACCCTCGGCGAAGATCCAGTGACCGGTAAAACTGTGGAAGTGAAGGATGGTCGCTTCGGCCCCTATGTGACCGATGGCGATGTGAATGCTTCCTTTCGCAAGGCCGACAGTGTCGAGTCCATGACGGTGGAGCGCGCCAGTGAACTGCTGTCAGCACGCCGCGCCCGGATCGCCGCACAGGGTGGCGCGAAGGGTGGAAAGAAAGGCCGCAACCTTACTAGGCGCACCGTGAAGAAGGGTGCCACCCGGAAGAAGAAGTCCTAGTTTTCTAGAAGCTGTAATCTTCTGGGAAGTGGCGGCGGTTAATGTAGGTTCGTCCCAGGTAGAAGATGGCTACGGCCATCAGCCAGTAGATCGGTGTGAAGATCACAATATTGGCGCCGATCGCCAGAATGCAGGCAATGTAGACGGCCACAACTATCAGCCAGTAGGCAATGTTGAGGGATGCCAACATGCGGTAGCGGCTGCGCTCTTCCGGTGCGAACGGACCTTCTTGGAGGATGTATTTTTCCGCGTCCCGGGCACCGTTGTCGGAGATAAAGAGGTTGACGGCGACTGCCAGCAGCGACAGCATGATTGCTACCCCAATGCCGGGGAGCCAGTGTTGTTCATTGGCAACACCGGTAAACCCAATGAGGGGGATGGGCGACATGACACAAAGTGCGACCCCCACAGCGGTGAGGATGCCGGGGCGGTTGCTGTGCGTTTCGCGCCACTTGTAAACTTCCTCTTTCGCCTCCGTGGTGGTGTACACCAGTCCTTTGATGATGTGGCGGAAGCGCTTCAGGCGGTTATTGGTGATCGCCAAAGTGAAGACCCCGAATCCCAGCATGAGCAGCAGGATGGTAATCCCGGCCACCCCGAAGGGAGCCATTGCGGAATCTGGCGGTTGGCTAGCTCCGGGTGGGGTATAGAGTTTTGCAGCAATGGAGCCCAACAGGATGAGGGGCACCGCACAGGACATAATGAGGGCTGCTCCGACACCGTTGGCGCGCCGGGCTTTGTAGTCCGCCACCAGATAGTCGTGTGCTTCTTCCGCGCTAATGAGATCTTTTTGGGGGGTGGTGATGGTGGTGTTGAAACTGATGAGGGGCGCCACTTCGGAAAGGTCCCCGAATTCTGAAATGACCTGTCCAATAGCGGCATTGGAGGAGACGCCGCCGGCGACCAAGTTGTCGTATTTGTCTTGCATCATGGCGTGCAGGTCGGTGCGTGCTGCTGCTACTTCGGGGGTGTTGGGGTAGGGGGCAAACATTCCGTCGAGGTAGTGCTCAAAGTATTGCTCAGACATGTCTTTCTCCTACGAGCATTGGGCGGTGCCGCTGTGGTGAGGGGTAATAAAGAGGTTGACGATGCGCTTGGTGTCATCCCATTCTTGGCATTTGGCGTGGTAGTAGTCTGCTCCCGCTGGGGTGATGCGGTAGTAGGTGCGTTCTTTGCCGGTGGGTCCTATTTGGGAGAAGGGGGTGACGTAGTTGTTTTTCTCGAGTCGTTTGAAGGCGGAGTAAAGCGTGGTTTGTTTGACGGTGTAGTCGCCTTGGGTGATGTCTTCGATGGCTTTGGAGATGCCGTACCCGTAGTTGGGTTCGTTTTTGAGAATCGACAGCACAATGAGGTCGATATAGCCCCGAATGAAGTCGCTACTGATCATTGGGGCTCCTTTCGGGTGTTAGCGCCGGCAACACGTCGCGCCGTACTATGCCTAACATACTATGTCTGTCGTAGTACTCACAAGGGTTTGGTAAAAATTGTTGAGAAATTTCTTTCCCCAAGACTCTTCTTACACCAAACCAGTAGGCTATATCTGTGAGTGTTTTCGATCAGCTTGCCGGTCAAGAAGATGTGGCCAGCCAATTGCGTACGGCAGCCCAGGCTGCGCGCCGCATGCTGGCAGAATTGGAAGCCGCTGAGTCTGGCCAAGATTCGCTCCTGGGGGCTTTGGAAGACACATTAGAAGACACAGCGGAGGGGGAGGCCGCTGCTGATCTTGCGGAAGCAATTGATCGCGCTGGCTCCGAAATGACCCACGCGTGGCTATTTACCGGTCCGCCCGGATCTGGACGATCGGTTGCCGCCCGCTGTTTCGCGGCCGCTTTGCAATGCGACGACCCCACAGAGCCCGGGTGTGGAGAATGTGAAACTTGCCGAGACGTTATGAACGACCGGCACCCGGACGTGATGGTGGTGCAGCCGGAAGGGCTCACCATCCAGGTGAAAGAAATCCGCTCCATCGTCAGCCGCGCAAGTACTTTCCCCGCCACCGGAAATTGGCAAATAGTGATCGTGGAGGACGCCGACCGTTTAACTGAACAAGCAGGAAACGCACTGCTCAAAGCGGTGGAGGAACCACCCAGCCGCACGGTGTTTATTTTGTGCGCCCCTTCTGATGATCCACAAGACATTATGGTGACGTTGCGCTCCCGCACCCGACACGTCTACGTGCGGATGCCTACCCGCAAAGATGTTGCCGACTTGCTGCTGCGGGAAGGAGCAACCCCGGCGCAGGCAGAATGGTCTGCGGCGGTGGCCGATGCCCACATTGGCCGCGCCCGCGTGCTGTTGCATTCCGAGGAGGCACGGGCACGGCGGCGCAAAGTTTTGGAATTGGGGCAGTTGACGAACCACCCCAGTCGCGCCTACAACGCTGCGGTGCAAGTGGTCCAGGATGCGCGCAAGGCTGCTGCTGACGCCAATAAGGAAATGTCGGAGAAGGAGACGGAGGAACTCCGCACCGCCCTGGGGGCAGGCGGCACCGGGAAAGGTGCCGGTACCGCCATGCGAGGCACAGCGGGGGCGCTGAAGGAGTTGAAGGATTCCCAGAAGCGGCGCGAAACTCGCATGGTGCGGGATTCTGTCGATTTGTCCCTCACCGACTTGGCTGCCTTCTACCGTGATGCATTAGTGCAGGCTACGGGCGCGAAAGTGGATCTTATCCACGTGGATGCCCATAGTATTACGAAAGCTTTCGCGGACTTTTTCAGCCCAGAATCCTTACTGCAGTGCATTGATGCCGTCATGGCTGCCCGCACAGAAATCAACCAGAATGTGAAGCCGGAAATGGCGGTTGGTGGCATGGTGGGAGCCATTTCGGAGGCGTTAAATGCGGGCCGGCTGCAGCGCTAATTTTTGTCACTGAAAATTGTCCGCTAAAGTTAATTTGCCTACGTCGGTAGGTGCGCCGCTTTAGCTCAGTCGGTAGAGCGATTCACTCGTAATGAATAGGTCAGGAGTTCGATTCTCCTAAGCGGCTCTCATTTGTGCATTAGCCCTTTTCGCGAGCAGCATAGTGCCCAACTATGTGGTAGCTACTGCCGCTAGCTTTTCCCCAGCATCCGCCGCAGCAGCACCCTACGGTGGCTCCATCCAGGCAGGCATTCCGATTTTTCTGGACCACGACTTTGATCGCCGCACCGATATCCGCTGCACTCTCGGTGCAATCATCCGCTACTTTTTTCTCGGCCCCACGGGGTACTTCTGGTACGACTACGACCTGGTGATGATCGACCTGAGCCAAGGCCAGGCGTATATTCCCCGCACCACCGCCGTCTACTTCGCAACCTCCATTGACCGCCCGCAGCAGATCTACAAAATAAGATCCACAACAGGCGTCACCTATGGCACCATTGAGCCGCAGGAGATTCACTGTGTTCGCTGGAGTGACTCCGCTGACGAATACAACGACACATCCAATAACCTGCGGGTCTTCAACTGGAGTGCCGACTTGTACACCAAACCCGGTGATTCGGGCGGCCCCGTCTGCATGCGCAACGGCAAGTACGCGAACTATGTGTTCGGCATCGTGTCGGGACACGACGTTAATGGCGCTTCGATCGCACCCCTAGCGCCAATTGCGGAACTCACTCCACGCTAACGCTAAAGCACACACTGCATATAGTGTGCCCACCCAGGTGGAAGCGACTCCGCTTTCCGACCCGGGTGGGCATTACTCATTTAATTGTTTGGCGCTATGTGCTGGAGCTAGTCTTTTCTTTCTTAGTCGCCCGTCCGCCCTGTTTTAGGGCGTCCCGCCACCGTACACGGCTGCCAATGTTCAGCACAGTGTTTTCGTAGATGCGGCTCGCCAGCCACACCACCACCACGGTGGCGATCACATTCAGCAGTAGTGCCACAATAATCTGCACCATTGTCGCATTGCCGAACGCCACCTGCATGGGAAGCATGGTGAGCGAGAACGGTGGGATCCATGAAAGCACCATAAAGAGGGTACTGTCAGCCATCAGCATTCCCATTGCGGGCAACACATAAAGGAACATGGTGATCATGATGATGGGCGTTATTGCGGCGGAAAAGTCTTCCGTCCGCGACACCATCGCACCGGTGGCGGCATACAGTGAGGCGAAGAAAAGGAACGCCAGCACCATGCACACCAGCAGCAAAGGCAGCTGGGTGGTTATCTGGTCTTGTATTGCATCCGGAATAATGCCGGTAAAGTGCAGCGACAATCCGCCCGCCACAACTGCTATCAACATATAGAGGAAAGCCACCGCGCCAATTCCGATGATCTTTCCCCACAGCAGCTGCAGGGGACGCACGGTTGCCATAATCACCTCAATAATGCGGGAGGCTTTCTCCTCCACCACACCCTGGCCGATGATCTGGCCGAATACCCACACAAACATCATGATGAGGATAATGCCGACAATGGACACCACATAGGAGATGGTGACGTCAGTCTGATCTCCCTTCACACTAGTGACCTGCAGCTCCGCTTCCTGCGCAGCGGCAGCTAGATCTGCTGGCGAGACACCCGACTGGGCGAGCACCTCCCCTGTGGCGGCTTGTTGCAAAATTCCCTGCACAATATATTGCAGCTGCAACACCGGCTGATTGGGTTGGTAGGCGCGGTAAGCATAGGGTCGGGCAGGGTTCAGTGGCTCCAATGCCATATCGACTTCGCCGTCCGTCACCGCCTTTTTCGCAGCATCCAGATCGGAGTATTTCCGGAACTCAATCTTGGTGCCGATCTGTTGTGACACCGCGTCGGCCATCCGAGTCCACTCGGGGGACTCCTCCGCAAGCACCCCAACCTGATAAGTGCTGGGGCCTTTATCCATCGCGTATTTTGCGATGATGGGCGCACCGATGGAGAAGATGAGCAGCAGTATGGCCGTAATCTTCATGGCTTTGGATTTGAGGATGTTGCGGGCTTCGCGCCGGGCCACCACAAGGGTGACGGGTTGGGGCTTAGTTTGCTGGGACATTAGGAGACCACCTCTCGGAATAGTTCGGTGAGGTCGGGGAGGCGGGGCGTGAACTGCTTCACCGGCCCGTGGCTGAGGGCAGCGTGGAGAATGGTCTGCGTGTCCACGTCGGCGTCCACCTGGATGCGGGTGACGCCGTTGCTGTCGTATTTGGTGGCAAGAACTCCTGCTAGTTGGTCTGCCCAGCCGCGTGGGGCAGTGGGGCAGGTGACGGTGAGGGCGCGGCCACTGGTGCTCCGCAGGTTATAGACAGTGTCTTCGGCCCGCATCTCGCCGTGCGCAATAATGCCCACCCGGTCGCAGAGACGCTGCACTAGATCCAGTTGGTGGCTGGAGAAGATGATGGGAACACCCCGGTCGGCTTCCTCGCGCAGGACAGCCACCATAATGTCGACGGCCACCGGGTCGAGGCCGCTGAAAGGCTCATCCAGGATGAGGAGTTGGGGAGTGTGGATTAGCGCGGCGGAGAGTTGTACGCGCTGCTGGTTTCCGAGGGAAAGGTCCTGGACTTTGCTGTCGCGCCGGTCCGCTAGGCTGAGTTTTTCGGTCCAGTTGCGCATTGCTTCGGTGGCTGCATCTTTTGACATGCCGTGGAGTTGTCCAAGGTAGATGAGCTGTTCAGCAACTGTTTCTTTGGGGTAGAGGCCGCGTTCTTCAGGCATGTAGCCGATGGTGCGGCGGGTTTCGAAGTCGATGGGTTTGCCACCGAATTTGATGGTTCCGGAGTCTTTGGCAAGGAGTCCCATGGTGATGCGCATGGCGGTTGATTTGCCGGCACCGTTGGACCCTACGAAACCGTAGATTTCTCCTGGTTTGACGGTGAGACTTAAGTCGTTAAGCGCCACTATTTCTCCGTAGGTCTTACGAAGATTGCGAAGGGCAAGCTCGGTCATTATTGTCCTTGTTCCTGGTGTTATTGAATTACAAAGAAATAATATCATAAAACACCAAAGTGATACCACTTTGATATTTCAAAAGTTGGTTGTCTAGCTGAAAAATAACACTCCACATGGGCTGTTGTGTGAGAAAGGGTTGAACGGCGAGTAAACAATTTTGATTCCGTCTGAAAACTATATTCATGGTTGAGCGACCCCAAACCACGTACACTGGAACTATGACTATGCAACCTGGAATTTTCGCTTTTGGTGCTACCGAGCACCTGTTCATGACCTTCGACTTGGATGCTGCCGCCGATAAAAAGAAGGCACTCCAGATTCTTGCTACTGCTGCCAACCCCCTCACCACCGATGGCGTCAACGTGGTAGTTGGTGTCCGCCCCAGCCTGTGGGCAGAGATCGCCGACGCCGACGATGTTCCCGAAACTGCCGCTGACTTTGCCGAAGATAAAGGCGAAGGTGGCTTAATGATGCCCGCTGACCAACACGACTTTTGGGTGTGGATCAGCGGTGACGGCATGGACATCTGTTGGGACTGGGCCAAATTCGTACGGGACTCCTACGTAGGAATCGCCAAGATCGCCACCGAACACCGCGGATGGCCCTACCACGCCAACAAGGACCTCACCGGATTCGAAGACGGCACCGAAAACCCCCGCCGTCTGGAAGCTCCCTCTATCGTAGGTGTCGACCAGGGTAAACCCGGCGCCGACAGCTGTGTCCTCCTTTACCAGCCCTACGAGCACAAAGACTTCAGCTGGTATGAGCAGGATGTGGAGGACCAGGAAAAGGCCATTGGTCGCACCAAGCTAGAAAACATTGAGCTGGAAGGCGAGGACCTGCCCGACTACTCCCATATTGCCCGCACCGACATCGACCAAGACATCTGGCGCCGCAACGTTGCCTACGGAGACATGGGCACCCACGGCACCCTGTTTATTGGCTTCGCCGACGAGCAGTGGAAGATGGAAGACATGCTGGACCGTATGGTTGGCATTGACGGCATCCATGATGCACTCATGGACCACATGTTCGTCACCGGCTCCGGCTGGTACACCATCCCCAGTGTGGATGCCTTGGTGAAGTTCCTCCCCGAAGACGATGACGAGGACTAACCCCACGTCTTTAATAACTTAAGATAAAAGAGAAGCCTAGCTGTGGAGCGTGCAGCTGGGCTTCTCCCCATTTCGGATAAAGTAGCGTTCCAGTTCGTTGGGATAGAGAGTTAAACTGTCCCGGTAACGTCAAACAACAATTTGTTTGTATTCCATGGAAGGTTCTTTGACGATGGCCTCACGTCGATTTTCTCGTGTTGTTGCTGCTGTGTGCGGTGTCGCAGTGCTCTTGGGTGGTACTGCGTGTGACAGCGGTAGGTCGAGTATGAATGTGGGGATCGGGCAGGAGGCTGGTCCCAAGTTGGATACGGACGGGGAGCCGTTTATTCATGCGAACCATGACCGGGGTGCGGAACCTGGGGTGACTTTCGGTGATGTTGATGACAAAGGCTTGCAGGATTACTCCGACGAGTTTATGGAGTGGGGGTTGAAGCAGACTCCGGATTGGTTGGAGATTTGTAACACCATTAATAAGGCTGAACTACGCAAACTTGGGATCGATCCGCAGAAAGATTTGTTGCAACGTGAAGGCGGGGAGGGTAAGCGTTGGGTGTGTGTTTGGAAAGATTTTCCGGAGCAGCTAGTGGCGATTGCGCGGATTGATGCCCCTATGGAGGAGGCCTCTCGTCCTCCTCGTTTTAAGTTGCATTATGAAACCACAGTGAATGGGAAGCCTGCCCGGGTGGGGCAAGTGCAACAGGATCTTCCTATTACGCAGGCGTGTGCAGTGGATTATTACTATCAGGGCACTGTCTATTCAGTGGCCTATCAACTAGCCAGAGTCCCCGAAGATCCGCACTCAACCCAAGCATGCGATGCAGCATTAGCGTTAGCTGAAAGAGGTAGCTAGGGGGAGGCCATGAAGCTAGATCTAGCCGAGTTAAAGGCAGCCAGTACGAAGATTTTAAATATAAGTAACGAGCTTTCTTTAAGTGAAAGCTCGATTGCTGATTCAATTAATTACGCGGATTCTTCACTAGTGTCGGTGCAGTCTTTTTTAGATCAATTGCGAGCTATTCTTGCAGGAAATAATGGACTGTTGACGCTATTAAAATGGCATAAAGGTGAATCTGATGTGGTGTCTGCGAGTCTTAAAGACCTTGCTGGCCTAGTGGACATCCAAGATGCTGACCTAAGTGCCCAGTTGGATGGTTTTTATCGCGCTCGCGGTGCGGAACAGGAACATTCACCGTTCTATATGCCGGAGATGACGTCTCTGGGTAAAGGTTTTAAGACCAAAGATGGTCGCCGCTTCCATACTCTAACCGGCCATGGGATTCCACTGGTGGAAGAGCCTTTGGGTCGAGATGTGGAGACGTTAGCAACAGAGTTCGCGAGGGCTCCTATTGATCTTGTTCTCGACGTTCAACGTTTCTCGCACAAGCAGGCAAAAATTGTTGAGAATGTTTCGTATGAGATTCACAAAGTCGCCCAGGAAGTGATGAACTCTGGCTCTTCCGATGCCTTTACTTATGAAGCAGGTCGAGGTATCCATCGCTGGGCAGACTCAATGTCTGAACTTGGTAACGGGTTTAGATCAGTACAGGAGCGGACTGGGACTTTTGCTACTGCCGTTAATCAGGCTCAAGCTGAGTTTGAAGAGATAGCTTCAGAACGGAAGTCGACTAAATCCGCCGATCAGGCGGCTTTCCAAGAAGCGAAGTTCATTGAGAAGGCCAATAAGGTCATCTCTGGCTCCTACAATCCGGGTATTCAGGGGGCGGATACTAAGTCGGTTGAGTTTGCGATGCCGATGCGGGCTGTCCGTCCGGAAGAGATTCCTTTCCCAGGAGAGCCTGGTTTCCCTGGAAGTGGCCGAACAGGAGGTGCTGCCGGCACAGGAATTTCGTCAATGCCGAATGCTTCTCGGTTTAGTGGCGTGATGCCACAAGACTCATCTCCGCAGCAGCCAACGCCCGCTGGGTCTCAGCAGGGGCCTATTGAGGTTCCGGATGCTCCGAATCCGGAGATGGCGAAACCTCCCACAACAAATCACCCCACACCCACTGGGCCTAGTGGTCCGCTTAAAGAAGGAACTCCTGCTCCTGGGCAGGGTGTTGCTGGGTATACCCCACCAGCAGGAACCAACGCTGCGACCTTTAACCCCACACCGCAGCCTCCGGGCACCGTTCCTGGAACTACCACAACTATGCCCACTCCCGACCGTGGCACGCTGCTGGGTCAGACGCCTGGTGGGCAGTCTGGTGGGGCTCGTGGTCCGCAGGCTCCCGGTGTGGGGCCCTATTGGCAAGGCACTGGTGCTGGTGGCTCGGCAGGCTCTGGTGCGGCACCCAATGCCCCCAAAGCTCCGGGATCTGCAGGTAATATTCCGTCAGCACCACGTGCAGGTGGCAGTGGTGCCGCTCGCCCAGGTGCCGCCAACGCTGGTGCCCGTGGTGGCGCTGCCGGCATGCGCGGCATGGGCATGATGGGTGCCCCAGGTACTGGAGGCGCCGGCGACAAACAAGGAGGCAAAGGCTTCAAACGCACTCGCCGTTCGGCCAAAAACACTCGCAAAATCCTGCGGCTAGATGAGCAAGAACAAACCCTCTACGGCGTTATCCGGCACCCCAAAGACCCACTCTTTGGTACCGGCCGCTAGCGCTAAGTGTGTTGCTCGTTACACACTTTCGGGAATGTGAGTTTCCTTCATATTTTCGCACAATGAAAATACTTTTCCATTAATGGAAATTGCCTTTGACGTGCGAAAACAGCTCAAATGTGAGTCAGAACATGCCCAAAAAGACATTTGAAGCGCTTATAACCCATCCTATAGAGTCACCACTATCTGGTATTCAACACCCCGGA
Source organism: Mycobacteriales bacterium (assembly GCA_012842085.1). GTDB lineage: Bacteria > Actinomycetota > Actinomycetes > Mycobacteriales > Mycobacteriaceae > Lawsonella. The sequence continues at coordinate 190,672 of DUTM01000013.1, forward strand.
TGCCAACCTAGCAGCCCACTCTCAGCTGCCGACCCTACACCCGACTTTTTGTATCCGGGAGATATAAATGAGCACTGACGAACAGAAAAAAACACTCGCCGAGATCGACGGCCTAGTCAAACGAGCACGCGTCGCCCTCGACGAATTCAAAAACTTTACCCAAGAAGACGTTGACCGCATCGTATCCGTCGCCGCATCCGAAGGCCAGGCTGCAGCCATCGAGCTCGCCAAAGACGCCAGCGAGGAAACCGGTCGCGGAAACTTCGAACACAAGGTCATCAAAAACCAATTCGCCTGCGTTAACGTAGCCAACCACATGCGGGACCTACGTACCGTGGGAGTCATTTCCCATGACGAACAAAGCGGAATAACCAAGGTGGCCGAGCCCATCGGTGTTGTTGCCGGCGCAACCCCCGTCACCAACCCCACCTCCACCACCATGTTCAAAGCACTCATGTGCTTGAAAACCCGCAACCCCATCATCTTCTCCTTCCACCCAGGAGCCAACAGCTGCTGCATCAAGGCAGCCACCATTATTCGTGACGCCGCCATCCGTGCCGGCGCCCCCGAAAACTGCATCCAGTGGATCGAAAAACCCTCCATGGCAGGGTCCAACGCCCTCATGAACCACGACGGCGTTGACTGCATCCTCGCCACCGGTGGAAACGCCATGGTGCGCGCCGCCTACTCCTGCGGCAAGCCCGCCCTCGGTGTCGGCGCCGGAAACGTCCCCGCCTACATCCACAAATCCTCCTACGTCGCCCGCGCCGTCCACGACGTCGTAGTCTCCAAGACCTTCGACAACGGCATGATTTGTGCCTCTGAGCAGGCCGCTGTCCTCGACGACGAAATCTACGACGAAGCCATCGAGCAGTTCGAGCGCCTGGGAGCCTACCAGCTCACCAAACAGGAGCAGCAGAAACTCGAAGACTTCATGTTCGTCTTCGCGGAAGATGATCCCAAACACCAGAACGCCCCCAAACTCAACCCGCACATCGTCGGTAAGACCCCGGCATGGCTGGCAGAGCAAGTGGGCATTAAGATCCCCGAAGACACCACCGTCCTGCTGGCTCACGCCGACCATGTGGGCAACGACGCCCCCATGACCCGTGAGAAGCTGTGCCCAGTCCTCACCATCCTCCGTGCCAAAGACACTGCCAACGGCATTGACCTTGCACGCCAGATGGTGGAGCTTGACGGACTTGGCCACAGTGCCACCATTCACTCCCACGACCGTGACGTCATCAAGGACTTCGGGGCAGCTGTGCGCGCCGTCCGCATCGTCGAAAACGCACCCACCTCACAAGGTGCCATCGGCGGAATCTACAACTCCTTGATCCCGTCCCTCACCCTGGGGTGCGGCTCCTATGGACACAACTCCGTATCCGGAAACGTCCACGCCGCCCACCTCATCAACGTCAAACGCATCGCCCGGAGGAACCCAGTGGTTGAGCCAGTCCAATTGCCGCAGCGCGTGTACGCCGCCGAAGGGGTACTGCGTGAACTCGGCACCCTACCGAACATTAACCGCGTCAGCATCGTTACCGACCCGGCCACCATGGAGCTCGGTATTCTGGACGACGTTATTGGTCTCCTCCGCGGACGCCAAAACCCCGTCTCCCTCCAGATTATTGATGGTGTGGAATTCCCCATCACCGAATCCAGCTTGAAGCGTGCGGTAGTTGCCGTGCGTGGCTTCAAACCGGACACCATTGTGGCAGTTGGTGAAACCAACATCATCAACGTTGGCAAGATGGTTCGTGCCCTCTACGAGAACCCCGAACTGAAGATCGCTGACCTCAGCAATCCGACCCTCTCCATCGACAGTCGCGGCCAGCTCTGCCAGCTGATTGCGGTGCCCACCCTATCCGGTTGCCAGGCCTCCATCTCCAACAAGGCGATGGTGTTCGACCCGGATACCGGCCAGGAAACCCTCGCCACCCAATTCGGGTTCATGGCAGACGTCGCCCTCATCGACCGAGTTATGGCTCGCCGTTGGGACGCCGACGCAGTCGCCTCCCGTGGCTTCGAAAACATTGTGCAGTCCGTGGAAGCCTTCCTGTCCGTCAACGCCACCGACTTCTCTGACGCGCTCGCACTGCGCTCCATGTCGGTAGCCCACGAACATCTGGAGACCGCCTGGAAGTTCGCCGAAAAGGGCGACCGTGGCAGCGAAGCACTCCACCACCGCGACCGCATGCTGGGCGCCGGCACCATGGTTGCAGCACTCTTCTTCGCCACCAACACTGGTATTGCCAACGCAATGGCCTTCGCCACTGAAGAAGTGTTCGCCGACTATGACGTCGACCGCCACCTCGCCTCCGCCATCTTCTTCCCCAACGTTCTGCGCTTCCTGGCCAGCCGCCCCCGTGGCCTGGTCATCAGCCCGAACTACGAAGTGTATAAGGTTGGAGAGCGCTGTGAAGAAATGGCATACAACCTGCACCTCACCGTTCGCAAAAACCAGAACGCTGGTGCTGTGATTGCCGACGAACTCGAAAAACTGCGTGCCAACATTAAGCTGCCGAAGGATCTCAACCAGATCGGCATCAGCTCCGACGAGCTTGAGAAGCGCCTCGATGAGGTTACACTCCGTGCCTTCGCACTCCAAGGTGCCTCCGGTACCCCGCGTGCCGCACGCCTCGAAGAGCTGAAGGAACTCTTCCGCCTGGCAGCTAAAGGCAACAAGTACGACGTGCGCTAAACATACAGACGTCACACCAGACGTCTAATATGCGCACACAACTTCATAATCCTGTCATTCCTACAGGCTAGGTTAGGTTTGACAAGAAACGCTGCCTCCCTCCCGGAGTCCATTAGGGAAGTAGCTACCTCGAAAAGTGGTGCCGCCCCCACAAGGGGCGGCACCACTCATTTATGCATATATCAAAGCTGCAGCAACACCGCTGCAACCACACCAGGGTTTACTTCATCACCCGCTCCACAAACGGTGTCGAATCCTTCAAAGAACCGTTCACCGTCTCCGAATGGTCGTAAGTGGGGTAGAAGTAGAATTCGAGCGGCTCATTCGCCACCTTCATCTCCACCACCAAACGCAGGGTGAGGGGAGTAATAACATCCGTGTCGAGACCGCCATGTCCCATGAAAATGGGGCGATCGTAGCCCTTCACCGGGATACCCATGTAGCCGGAGAGCTCCTCATGGATGCCCGGAATAGTATTCATCGACTTGGCGAAAAACTCGCTGACATTAATCTGGTTATCCACAATGCTCTTATGCAGCGCACCGTAGCAGAGTGTTTGCGCCTTCTTCACCCACTTTTTGCCGGTGGGGGAAAGCACACTATCGACATCAATATTCGGGCGTGCAGACTGGAAACCAGTCAAAATGTACAGCACATAGACGGTAAGTCCAGCTGCCTGGGTGGGTATTTTGAAGTTCGGACCGGCGAACTGCATAAGGTCCTCAATGTAGGCCGGGGTACCGGTGGAGACCGCACCTCGGTAGTCCAGGTTTGATCCCTTCGAGTATTGGGTGGCGTAGCGGGCAGTAATCATGGCCACTCCACCGCCCTGCGATTGGCCCACCACAACCCACCGCGGGGAAAGTTTGGCGAAACCTGAGTGTTGCGCAGCCTTCACCGAATCCACCACGTTGTGGGCGGAAGTTTTGCCATCCAGGTAGGGCATAATCCCCGGGGTTCCCAGCCCCACATAGTCGGTGGCCACAATGGCGTAGCCCTGCTTCAACCAATGATCCAGGTAGCGGACGTCACGCGGGTAACGGTCCCCAGCGGACGGCGTGCAGTCGTTGTTCAACCCGACAGTGCCGTGCGCCCAGGCAATAACCTTATATCCCCCCTTGGGGGCAGGTTTGTGGGGTAGGAAAATTGCGGCAGTAGAGACCGCCATCTCGCCCGAAGCATTTCGGGTGGTGTAGAGGATGCGGCTGGCATCACGGGCTGCTGGCTGCCAGGCGCGCTTATCCAAACGAACTTCTTTCAGGAGGACACCAGGTTTATTGGGGATGGGCCCCTTATAGTTTGTGGCGTCCAAACCCGACCAGAACGGGGTGGGTTGCTGTGGCTGGATCGGGTCGGCTAATGCGAGGCCCCCACCGGACCCCACCAAGGCAATTGTGGTCGCTACGGCCACTATGGACCGGCGAATTTTTCGAAAAAGTTGAGAAGTACCCATGCCTCTAGCCAAGCACAGAAATAGCTTGCATGAGCAGCTTTCTTGCGCCTAAATTTCGGCAGAATAAGCGCTAAAGAGATTTCTCTCTTTCAGCGAATTAGGTAGCGCGTCGTGGTTTTCCTCCCATAAAATGGACTTAACTAACCCGGAGGTGGTCGGCTCGATCACCGAAAACAAGCGCATAAAAAGGTGCGTGAGGAAGGAAAAATATGATTGGTTGGGGTTGGTTTGCCTGGATCGTACTGGGTGGACTTGCAGGCTGGATTGCATCAAAGATTATGAAGGTCGACGAATCTGTCGGCTTCTTCATGAACATCATTCTGGGCGTCGCAGGTGCCCTCTTCGGTGGTTGGATTCTTTCCCACTTTATTGACTCCCAGCTGGGAATGTGGTGGAGTCTGCTGACGGCAATCGCCGGTGCATGCCTGATTATTTGGATTGTTGGCTTCATTCGCAAGAAGGTCAGCAAGAAGTAATCAGCACCGTATAAACACAAAAACTTACAAAAGTGTGGGCCGCGATCAACGCGGCCCACACTGCTATTTGGGCACACAACGCCAGAGCAGGAACTAGCTGCTCAAAGAGTGTTACTCAATGACGCCGTCGTAGGACTCCGCATCCCCTTTAAAGCCATTCTCTTCACCCACATGGCTAGCGCCCACATATCCATCCGGCACTTCCCAGGGGGTACCTTTACAGTTGGCGGTCTGGGCGCGGAGCCCACGGATAATCACTGGCCGGGCAATAGGATCTTCCACCACTCCCGAGTGGGTCATCTCGTGGTCAACCCGGCAAACATCCTGGATCACCACATTTTGTACACGCCCCGCACCCGGACCAGGTTTCATCATGCCGGTGGTGTAGGGGGTGGCGGTCTGGTCATCCTTAGTCATGAGGCTTACGTAGTTTACGCCCGGCATCGTGTCCGGCAGCGAATCTGCATAAGCAATGGTGGGGGAGTCGTACAGCTGATACGCTGCGGGCTTCGACATCACGAACGCCACCAACTCCGGTAGCAACGGATAGCTGTGCACGCCGATCCGCCCAATGCCCCGCATATCGGTGCCGTGCAGCGTGGGGGTAATAAGAACCGCGTTGTTAACGTAGCGGTTCGCCTTGTACTGGTTGAGCCAAATCTTCACCAGTAGCCCACCCAAGCTGTGGGACACGACGTTTACTTTCTTGGCGCCCGTCTTCTTCCTTACTTTTTGGACGTAGGCGTCAATTTCTTTAATGGAGCTTTCTACCGAGCCAGTACCGTATTGGCCTTTTTGGTACTTGTAGAAGTAGGCGTCGGGGTCGTAGCCAAAGTTAAGACCCCACACGCACATGCCGGCACGGCGCAGCGCGGGCGTCAAGAACTTCCACTTTTGGGTGGATGCCCATGTTCCGTGGATGAGGACGACGGGATAGGGGTCCTTTTTGGTGAGCTTGCAGTGGGGGTCACTTATTTCGGGTTCAGTGTAGCCCGGTCCATACACCAAGTAGGCGTTGGCATCCGGGGCAGTCATTAGCCCCAAACCAAGGGTGAGGGCAAGACTAGAGGCAAGTAGCGCAGAGATCTTCTTCATGCCTCTAGTCTAAAACGCCCAGCAGCGGCTTTTAGGCAGTACAGGATACTTTTTTGCCCTGCAGACCTTTAATTACCAGTTCGGTTGGGATGGGGTCGGTGGTGAGATCATTGTGGTCGATCTTGTGGTCCACCTTGCACACATCTTGAACCACCACATTGCTTACCTCCGCACGGGGCCCAGCCTTCAGGAAGCTGGCGTCGTACGGGGTGGAGGTGTTGTCATCTTTGGTGGTGATGACAGTGTATTTTACGCCCGGCATGGTTTCCGGCAGCGACTCAATATATTTCTGTACGGGGAACCGATGAGCTGCCCCATTGCTGCCTGGGAGAGCAGAACTCCCGCAGCGTTGGCGACGGTCGGAACGTTCCACACCGGCAGGAAATCGGTGATACCCATCATGGTGGTGCCGTGGTTGGTGCCACCTAGGGTGACGACGCGGGAGGTGCGCTGGTTGCCGCGGAAGTCATGCATCCACAGGCGGAACACGAATCCGGCCTGGGAATGTCCCACTAGGTGCACTTTCTTGGCGCCGGTCTCGCGGAGCACCTTGTTGACGTAGTTGTTGAGTTCGATGGCGGAGGCGTAGCTGCCGGAGGTCGCAAAAATCCCATTCTCGGGATTGTTGTAGATGGGGTTGCGAGCATCGAAGCCGTAGTTCATGCCGTAGACACAGTAGCCGGCTTTTTGGAGTGCAGGAGCCATAACCTCCCACTTCTGGGCGTTGGCCCACGTGCCGTGCACCATGATCACTGGGTAGGGGTTCTTTTTAGTGAGTTTGCAGCCCGGGGTGCGTATCTCGGGTACGTGCTTGTAGGCGCTACGGGATCCGGGATTTCAAAGTTGCGTGGGTTGTCGAAGGGGTAAGCGGTGCCGGTGGTGACGCCGGCTGCTTTGCGGGCTTGCTCCATGGTGGTGTCAACACCAGGTTTTGCCTGCTTCACCGGGACACTCGGTTCGCCCAGGGAAATAGAACTATTGAAATCCTGGGAGGCAACGTCGTAAGGCGTGAGTTGGGGGGTGGCGTGGGCGGCGGGGGCCAGGCTCAACACGAGTCCGAGAGCTGCCGCAGCGCTAAGAGTTGTGGAGAGGAGTTTAGGGGCACGCATGGTTAACCTTTTCTGTAATTTTTCTTACCCCTATCGTCTATAAAACGATTCAGTGCTTCAAGGAACGTGGCAACAGGTAACACAGCGTGGGGCCGTTACCCCTAGTCACAAATAAACCAAAGTGATACCATATTGGTATAACATCCGTTAACTAGTGTCCCATCATCTCGAAAGGTACCTCATGCCAGAAAACCCCTTCGGCCCCTCTGGAAAAGACGGATTTAAACCCCACGCTAACGGGCCCCACATAGTACCGCCCCACAATCCTGATATCCCGCAACACCCTTCCCCACAATCCGCAGAACAGCCAGCCGCCCCGGTGCAACCCCTGGCGAGCAACACATCCCACCGTCAACCGCCCACCGTGGAACACACCATCCAGGAACGCAAAGCCTGGCATCTCCCCACGTGGGCATCCTTCTTGCTGGTCCTCGCCCTAGTGGCCGTATTTGGCATAGCAATATGGCTGTTGACGGTATCGGTGGAGACCGACTCATCAGTTGCTTTTCCAGTGATTTTGTTGGTGTTGGCGCTGCTTCCCACCTCCGGTTTCCATATTGTGCAGCCCGGACACACCAAAGTGCTGGTTTTCTTTGGCAAATATGTGGGCACCATTCGCGACACCGGTTTTATTTTCGCTAATCCTTTTGCCAAAGGAACGAAGATGTCGGTGCGTGTGCGCAACTTCGAAACCAACGAACTTAAAATAAACGACCTGGATGGAAATCCCGTCACCACCGCCGCCATTGTGGTGTGGACGGTTGCCGACACTGCACGGGCATCCTTCGCCGTGGAAAATTATGAAGAGTTCATTTACGCCCAGTCGGAGTCCGCACTTCGCCACGTCATTTCCGGCCACCCCTATGACGAGGGCAATCGCCAAGATGTGGTCAGTCTGCGCGGCTCCACCGACGAGGTGAGCCAGGAGCTTGCCGACGAAGTGTCTGCTCGTGTCGCGGCCGCCGGCATCCAAGTTATTGAGGCCCGCATCAGCTCCCTCGCCTATGCGCCCGAAATTGCGCAAGCCATGCTGCAACGCCAGCAGGCCGCAGCGGTAGTGGCAGCGCGGGAGCGAATCGTGGAAGGCGCCGTCTCCATGGTGGAAGAAGCCCTGGACCGTTTGGAAGCACAGGACATTGTCGAATTGGATGACGAACGGCGTGCCTCCATGGTGTCGAACCTTTTGGTGGTGCTGTGCTCCGATAACCACGTAAGTCCCGTCGTCAACACTGGAAGTTTGTATAACTAGTAGGTCACCAGGCTGGCCGCAACCCACCGGCTTGGTAAGGAGAATGAAATCCCATGGCAAACCGCAAAGTATCCCAAACTAAGCGGAAAACACTGTCCCTGCGTCTCACCCCCCAAACCTATGAGGGGGTGGCGAAGTGGGCGGCCGATGATCTGCGGTCCATTAACGCCCAGATCGAAATGCTGCTTCGCGAAAAACTTAAAGAGGCGGGACGGCTTCCGTCGGGAAAAGATTCAGCGGACAGCACCCGAGTGGCGTAACGCCAGACACCGCTGATCGCGCAACCGAGAACCCACCCGATTAGGCGGGATACTCTGGACACAAAATGGGCGCAACAAAATGGGGTCAGCCACATCCGGCTGACCCCATTCGTCCCGTTTGGGTTGATGTTTAAAAACTAGTCCTGGAAACGCTCGATGGCTTCCTGCAGAATGCGATCTGCTTCAGCCTTATCTCCCCAGCCAGTTCCGGAAACTTCCTTATTGGGCTCCAGGTCCTTGTAGTGGACGAAGAAGTGCTCAATTTCGTTGCGGAGGTCTTCCGGCACATCGTTGATGTCCTGGATGTGGTTCCAGCGGGGATCATCCAGCACGGTGATGAGCTTGTCGTCGCCACCGGCTTCGTCGGTCATGTTGAAGACTCCCACCAGGCGTGCCGGAACGACACAGCCGGGCACTACCGACTCGGGAAGAATAACGAGAGCATCCAGCGGATCTCCATCTTCGCCTAGAGTGTTGTCGATGAATCCATAGTCGGTGGGGTAGGCCATCGGGGTGAACAGGTAGCGGTCCAGGTGGACGCGACCAGTTTCATGGTCGATCTCGTACTTGTTACGGGAACCCTTCGGGATCTCGACGATGACTTCCAAGCTCATGGCAAGACCTGCTTTCACTATCGAATAGATATTATTTCTATTAAGAATAGTCGAGGACTGGCACACACTTCACACTCGGTGCCCATTTCATGAAAGAATAGCTGTCGACTCTCCCTTCAGGGACCACCCTGCACTCCCACTTGAAACTCGCTAGGAGAACGGTGTTGAAGAACCGCAAACGCTTTATTGCTGCCCTATCCATCCTCGTTGTGGTGGTGTTGGGTGTTGGCGTTGCATTATCCGTCTACCTCGTCCCGCGCGCCCGCGGCGTGAACTCTATTGACGCTTCTAGCTGGGTTAAAGGCGTTCCGTTCCCTCCAGAAACCGCCCAAGTGGATAATGTTTTCGTCAAAGCAGGTGACGACGCCCCGCGGCCATCCGCCGAGGCCATTGCCGCGGCCCTCGACCCGATTGTGGCCGACCCCATGTTCCACGACTTCACCGGCACTGTCGTGGATGCCGCCAGCGGGAAAACCCTGTGGGAATACAACCCCAATTCAGCCCTTCAGTCCGCCTCCGTCATGAAGCTGTTGACGGCGCAGGCGGCACTGCTCGTTCTTCCCACCGACCATCGTGTCAAAACAGAGACCCTCTTGGCCTCCGACGGCACCCTCATCCTGAAAGGATACGGGGACGTCACCCTCTCCAATGCGGAACTGGGCGAGCCCAGCTTCTACCAAGACGCTGCCCATCTGTCGACACTGGCGGCCCGCACCAAAAAAGCTCTCGCCAAACATGGTGTCACCCCCAAACGGATCCTTGTGGACACCTCCTTCTACCGGGGCTCCACCATGGCTCGCGCCTGGCACACGGCCGACATTGATGGTGGTTCCGTCGCACCCATGAGTCCCGTCATGGTGGATGGGGGCCGCAAAAATAACCGGATGGAAAACTCGGCACGCGTCATGAGCCCCGCCACCCAAGCCGGCAAAGCCTTGGCACAGTACCTCGGCATCAGCAAAGTGTCCGTCACCAACCAATCCTCCACCGCCGGCACCGTTCTGGGCACTGTGTGGTCAGCGCCCCTCATCACCCGCCTGCACGACCTGCTCATCCACTCCGATAATGTGCTGGCTGAAGCAGTCGGCCGGGAAATCGCACACCACGAAAACCAGCCCGCCACCTTCGACGGCGCCACCACCGCCATCAAAAACATTCTCAAAAAGCACAAAGTGGATGTCGACAATCTCGACATGTACGACGCCTCCGGACTCTCCCTCGATAACCGTTTGAGCTCCGCCACCCTGGTGGAAGTGTTGCAACTTTCCACCAAGAACGACGTCTCCCGCAATCTGCTGGATGACCTACCCGTTTCTGGTGGCTCCGGTACCTTGTCCTACCGGTTCCAAGGAAGCGACAAGGACGCCCGCGGGTGGATCCGCGCCAAAACCGGCACCCTTTCCACCGCCAGCAGCCTGGCCGGGTTTGTGGTCAACCGCGACGGACGGGTGCTTCTTTTCGCCTTCATTATGAACGGCGAACCACCGCATGTGGCTCGCCCGGGACTCGACACGCTGGCCGCCACCCTCTACACCTGTGGGTGCGAGGACTAACACAACCTGGGTACCATGTCTGTTATGCGCAAACATCTCAGCCTAGGTATCGCCCTCGCACTTAGCGCCAGCTTTCTTGTCGCGCCCGCGAACCCTCTCTCCACGGTGGCGCCGGCAACCGCCGCGCCCGCACCCGCCCCCACCATCGGCTGCAACACTGCCGCGCTGCAGCAGCATCTCAACAGCATCCTCAACCAGGGGGGACTCTCCAGCTTCGGGGGTATCGTCACCAACTCACTGGGCAAAACCTACTGGGACAAATCTGCTGACCGGCTCCTGGCACCAGCCTCCGTCACCAAACTCCTCACGGCCTATAGTGCGCTGCACGTCTTGGATCGCAACGCCCGCCAAAAAACCACCGTCAGCCTCGCCATCGATGGCAGCCTGGTGCTGCACGGCACCGGCGACGTCACCATCTCCCGCCGCAAAAACGGTCGCACCTTCTACCGGAATGCGCCCCGCCTGAACGACCTTGCCAACCAGGTGAAACGCAAACTCGACCGGGTGCCGCCTGCCCTCCGCCCCAAACGGCTCATCATCGACAACAGTTTCTACAGTGGCCCCACCATGGCGCCGGGCTGGTACCGGGAAGATATTGGGGGCGGCAGCATCACCCCCATGGTGCCCGCCATGCTGGACGGCGGACGTGTCTACGACACTGGCTGGTACAACTCCCGCACCCCCAATCCGAGTCTCCAACTGGGGGCGACGCTGCTGCAATACTTGGGGCTCAAGGACGTGAAAATCGAGGTGGGTACCCCGAGACTCGCGCCCTTCACCTTGGGTAGTATCCAATCGGCCACTCTGGAGGACCGGGTGGCGGATATGCTGCTCTACTCCGACAATGTGCTGGCTGAATCCATCGGTAGGGAAGTGGCTGCGGCGAAGGGCCAACCGGCGAGTTTCCGCGGTGCGGCTAACGCCGTACTGGAGGAGGTCCGTGCCCACGGTATCTCCACTAAGGGTGCCAAACTCTACGACACTTCCGGCCTGAGCAACCTGAACCGGCTGTCCGCGCGCACCGTCACCGAAACTCTGCGACCCCGCTCCGCAGTCGAAAAACGCACCGTCACTGACATTATTTACCGCTACTTGCCGATTGCCGGACAAACCGGCACTCTCCGGTACCGTTTCGGCGGGCCGGCCGCAGCTGGGCGGGGACATGTGCGCGCCAAAACTGGCTCCCTCACCGGGGTCAGTACGCTCGCGGGAGTCGTTTACACGCGCCGCAGCGGCACCCCACTCTATTTCTCCTTCCTGGCGAACAACAGCTACGGGTGGGGCCCCAACTCCACGATTGACCAGCTTTCTACCGCTGTTTACCTGCATGGGTGCTAGTAATGTGCAGTGAAGAGACCCGCCATCCGCTACCCCACGCCACCACTTTTGGAGGCTCTGGAGATCCCCACATGTGGGAGGTGACGCGCGCGGTCCGCACCTGGTGGGAAAACCATGGCCAGCCGGAGGCACTGTGTGTGGCGCTTTCCGGTGGAGCGGACTCTTTGGCTCTCACTGCCGGGGCGATTCGCACGGGGGCGCAGGTGACGGCACTTATTGTGGACCATCAACTGCAGGAGGGCTCCGCTGATGTTGCTGCCCATGCGGCACAGCAGGCCCGCCAACTGGGTTGTGTCGATGCCCGTGTCATTACCGTTACGGTCACGGATTCGGCGAAGCAGGGGATGGAGGCCGCTGCCCGGGCAGTGCGATATCAGGCTTTGGAGCAACACCGAGCAGGCCAACCGGTGCTTTTGGGCCACACTCAGGACGACCAGGCGGAAACCCTGCTGCTGGGGCTGGTGCGGGGCTCGGGTCCGCGCGCCATTGCCGGTATGCGGGAGTGGGATGCCCCCTGGGGACGTCCACTGTTGGGGGTGCCCCGTGCCGTCACCCGCGCCGCCTGCGCCGAGCACGGCATTGACTACTGGGATGATCCCCATAACGAGGATCCCCGTTTCGCGCGGGTGCGGATCCGCCACGAACTGCTTCCCCTGCTGCGCGACATTGCCAACGCGGACGTAACAGCAGCTATTGCCCGCACCGCGGAACTTGTTGCCCAAGACACGGACCATTTGGATGCGATGGCGGCTACCTTGCTGGAGCAGCTGGCAGAGAAGCCGGTGACGGAGACTGCTGCCGCTGCGCTTGCCCAGCCCGCCGCCGACCTGCCTACTTCGCTTCCCACCCAAGACTTGTCAGAACTGCCACTTCCGCTGCTCAGCCGGGTGCTACGCAGCTGGGTTCATAGCTGCGGGGGAGCGGATATGGCAGAGCTGAACTATGTGCAGCTGCAAGAACTCCAACGGCTCGTCACCGACTGGTCGGGACAAGGGCCGGTGGCTCTCCCCGCAGACAACCGGGTCGCACGCCGCCACAACAAGTTGCTGTTCCTACCGAAAAATGACGAAAAGTTGGGGAAATAACTTGTGGTTGACTACTCTCAAATGTGTACTCGCACCCGCGGATAACCTCTCTTTTCCAGGAAGCTGATGACTACTGTGCAGCCCACTACCCCCGCTTTCTGCGCCGCCGATATCGCCCGTGTTCTGATCGACGAAGAGACTCTCAGCAGTCGCGTCCGTGAACTGGCCGAAGCTACCTCCGAGCGGCACAAAGATGATCCCCAAGACCTCATTTTGGTGTGTGTGCTGAAAGGTGCCGTCATTTTCCTGACGGACTTCTGCCGCCATCTCAATATCCCCTGCGAGATGGAATTCATGGCGGTGGCTTCCTACGGCTCCGGCACCACCTCCTCGGGTGTGGTTCGTATCTTGAAAGACCTGGACCGGGACATTGCTGGCCGCGATGTGGTGATCGTCGAGGACATTATTGACTCCGGACTCACCCTGTCTTGGCTGATCCGCAACCTGGCTGCCCGCAACCCCCGCAGCCTGGAAGTTGTGACCTTGCTGCGGAAACCGAAAGCCATGAATGCCGACATTGAATGCGCCGATGTTGGTTTCGACATTCCCGACGAGTTTGTCGTGGGCTACGGGTTGGACTATGCGGAGGCCTACCGCACCCTGCCCTATATTGGTCTTCTGAAACCCGCAATTTACGAAAATAAAAACTAAAAAAGAACCCGTTAAGCAGTGGTAATGCTAGAGTTTCAGCACTCTGTATTATGTACGTAGAAGGGATGGGCCGCACCCCCTAAAGCGCCCGTACAGCATGGACCGTAAGAAACTATTTCGCAATATAGGCATTATTGCCTTCCTCGTATTGTTGCTCGTCGGCATGTCCTTTTTCGGCAAACAAGGAGAGACAGACTACCGCAACGTCAATACCTCCGTCGCGATTGCCCAAATAAAGAAAGGCAACGTCAAGAAGGTAGTGATCGAGGATCGCGAACAGGTTCTCAAACTCGACCTCAAGAAGGGCATTAAAGAACCGCCCTCCAACCTGAAAGAACTGGGACTCGACGAAAAGGACATCGACAAGACCGTCCACATCACCGCCCAGTACCCGATGGGTGTTGCGCGCGACCTCTTCGCCCTCCTGGAAGACACCAAAGACGCGGACTACAACACCGAAGTCCACGAATCCAGCTGGTTCATGCAGGCCCTCATCTACATCGGGCCCACCCTACTGCTCCTTGCTCTCCTCTTCTGGTTCTTTGCCCGCATGCAAAAAGGCGGACCCATGTCGTTCGGCAAATCTACTGCCAGCGGCATCAATAAGGACCGCCCCAAGACCACCTTCGATGATGTTGCCGGTGAGGATGAGGCGGTGGAGGAACTCCGCGAAATTAAAGACTTCCTGCAGCATCCGGAGCGCTACGAAAAACTGGGCGCCAAGATCCCCCGCGGTGTCCTCCTCTACGGGCCACCCGGAACCGGTAAAACCCTGTTGGCGCGTGCTGTGGCAGGCGAAGCAGAAGTACCGTTCTTCACCATCTCCGGTTCGGACTTTGTGGAAATGTTCGCCGGTGTGGGTGCCTCCCGCGTGCGCGATCTGTTTGAACAGGCTAAGAAAAACAGCCCCGCCATCATTTTCATCGACGAGATTGATGCCGTCGGCCGCCAGCGTGGCGCTGGTATCGGTGGCGGACACGACGAACGCGAACAGACCCTCAACCAGCTGCTGGTGGAGATGGATGGTTTCGACGATCGCCAAGACGTCATTTTGATGGCCGCCACCAACCGGGTTGACGTGCTCGACCCGGCCTTGCTGCGCCCGGGCCGCTTCGACCGGCAGGTTCCGGTCGTCAACCCCGACCTCAAGGGACGCGCCGAAATTCTGAAAGTGCACGCCAAAGGCAAACCCTTCACCAAGGACTGCGACCTGAAAGCACTGGCCAAACGTACCGTTGGTTTCTCTGGTGCGGACCTCGCCAACGTGCTCAATGAGGCCGCCTTGCTTACTGCCCGCCAAAACCAGAAGGCCATCACTCCCGAAAACTTGGAGGAAGCCACCGACCGCGTGATCGGCGGTCCACGCCGCAAAGGCAAGATTATTTCCGAGAAGGAAAAGAAGGTGACGGCCTACCACGAGGCGGGCCACACCATCTGCGCCTGGGCAATGCCCCAAATGGATCCGGTCTACAAGGTCACCATCCTGCCCCGTGGCCGCACCGGCGGTTTCTCCATGGTGGCAGGGGAGGACGACTCTGGACTGCGCACCCGCACCCAGCTGCTCGGCCAGATTGTGTTCGCCATGGGTGGTCGTACCGCCGAAGAACTAGTGTTCGCGGAACCCACCACTGGTGCCTCCAACGATATTGAGCAGGCCACCAAGATTGCCCGCGCCATGGTGTGCGAATGGGGCATGAGCGAGAAGATCGGTCCCGTCAAATATGGGGAAGAGGAAGGCGACCCGTTCCTGGGACGTGCCCTCGGCTCCAAAGCGGACTACTCCCACGAGGTCGCCCGCGACATTGATGAGGAAGTCCACCGCATTATTGACGTGTGCCACACTGAAGCTTGGGCCACTCTCAACCAGTACCGCGAGTATTTAGACAAGCTGGCTTTCGAACTCTTGGAGAAGGAAACGCTGCGTCGTCCCGACCTGGAAAAGATCCTGGCAGGCGTCGCCAAGCGCCCCCGCATCACCGAATTTGATGACTTTGGGGAGCGCATCCCATCCACCATCCCGCCAGTGAAAACCCCGGGCGAGTTGGCCCGCGAACAGGGCGAAGAGTGGCCGCCTAAAGAAACCCCCGCCGAGGACCCGGCGGATGAACCCGCTGCCGCACCCAACAGTGATGACGACAGCTCCACCACAGAGGACAAGTAGCAACAAAATGGCATACGGAGAATACGACTTCGATCGAGTAACGGCTGCGATCCGGGAACTCCTCATCGGACTTGGGGAAGACCCCGACCGGGAGGGTTTGAAAGATACTCCCACCCGGGTGGCCCGCGCCTACACCGAAATTTTTGGTGGCCTCCACGAAGATCCCTCTGAAGTGCTCGCCACCAGTTTCACCGAAGGCTACGATGAGCTGGTTTTGGTGCGCGACATTCCGGTCTACAGCATGTGCGAACACCACTTGCTGCCTTTTCACGGGGTCGCCCACATCGGATATATCCCCAACGAGGATGGCCGCATCACGGGGCTGTCCAAACTTGCCCGGCTAGTGGACCTTTACGCAAAACGCCCGCAGGTGCAGGAGCGCCTCACCGGCCAGGTCGCCGACTCCATCATGGAGCGCCTCAACGCGCGCGGTGCCATTGTGGTTATTGAATGTGAGCACCTGTGCATGTCGATGCGCGGCATCCGCAAACCCGGCTCCATCACCACCACCTCCGCTATTCGTGGCTATCTGCGTTCCAACGCGAAAGCCCGTGCCGAAGCTATCTCTCTTATTCGTGATCCTCGCATGTAGAGACCTTAGGAAGTGCCAGCTATGACGACATCCACCACCCGCATTCAGTTGGACACCTCACAATGCCAAGTGATGGGCATCCTCAACATCACGCCCGATTCTTTCTCCGACGGTGGCCGCTGGAACAATATGGACGCTGCCCTGCAGCACGCCCACGACATGGTGGCTCAAGGTGCGGACATTATCGACATTGGTGGCGAATCCACGCGTCCCGGAGCGCAGCGGGTGACGGCGGAGGAGGAACTGCAGCGGGTTGTTCCGATCGTTAAAGAGCTGCACGCAGCCGGTATTTCGGTCAGTGTTGACACCATGCGTGCCAACGTTGCCGCTGCTGCTGCGGCCGCCGGCGCTGACCTCATCAACGATGTTTCCGGTGGGCAAGCCGACCCGGATATGCGGAAAGTGGTGGCCGACGCCGAGCTTCCCTACTGCATTATGCACTGGGAAACCAACCGTTTCGGGGATGCTGCTGGCGCCACCTACCAGGGCGACAATATCGCCAAAGTGGTGCGCTTCGAACTGGCTAACCTTGTGGACGACGCCCTCACCGCCGGCATCCACGAAGACAATATTGTGTTGGACCCCGGCCTGGGTTTCGCCAAAACCCGCGACCAGGATTGGGAGCTGCTGCGTGACCTCCCGCTCCTCAACCAGCTCGGATACCCAGTTCTGGTGGGTGCCAGCCGCAAGCGTTTCCTAGGGGAGCTGCTTGCCGACGCGGTCCCCGCACACCAGGATGAACCACCCGCCCCCACCATGCGCGACAGTGCCACCGCCGCCATCTCCCTGCTTTCCGCCCTCAACGATGCTTGGTGTGTGCGGGTCCACGACGTCCCCTCCACCGTTTCCGCCCTTGCTGTTGCCCGCGCCTGGACACTGGGGCGCAACCCTTACCGTCAGGAGTGACCGCCATGTCGTCCACCACTGCCCCCACACCCCGCCACCTGGACTGCATCCAGATAACTGGCATTGCCGCCCACGCCTACCACGGGGTGGAAGATTTCGAAAAGAAGGACGGCCAAGCGTTCTCCATTGATCTGCGCTGCTGGCTGGACACCCGAGAGGCAGGGGCTAGCGACGACCTCCGCCACACCATCAACTACGCCGAGATCAGCCGCCAAGCCTACAATTTCCTCACAGGCCGTTCCGTTGACCTCCTGGAAACCGTCGCCCACCGCATTGCCCTGGAGCTGCTGGAAACCCACATGCTTATGCAAGAGGTGGAGGTGACGGTACATAAACCCCACGCCCCCATCCCAGTCCCCTTCGACGACGTCGCCGTCACCGTCCGTCGCACCCGGGAAGACCTCTAACCGCATGACCACCGCGCTTCTCTCCCTCGGCAGCAACCTGGGGGATCCGTATGCGCAACTGCAAGCCGCCCACCAGTTTTTCGCGCCCTGGACGGTGGCTGCCTCACCCATCTACCGCACCGCACCCTGGGGAGTCACCAACCAGCCGGATTTCCGCAACACTGCACTGCTGGTGACGGATCCGGAAGCCACCCCCGACACCTGGCTGCAACGCGCCCACACCGCGGAAACTAAAGCCCACCGGGAACGCACCCAGAAATGGGGTCCCCGCACCCTCGACGTGGACATTATCGCCTGTTGGGACACCGACAGCGGCACCCCCTATGTGCAGGACGATCCGCACCTCACTCTCCCTCACCCACGGGCACGGGAGCGCGCATTCGTCCTGATTCCTGCCCTCCAGGTGCTCACCGACGCCGCCCCCACTAGCCCCCTCATCCCCGAGTTTCAGCAAGCTCTCGAGGATCTGCCAGCGACACAGCGAGCAGGGGTTAGACTAGATAATCCAGATGAACCTTTAGGAGGTGCACCGTGACCGATCCCCAGGAACAGCCTGAGCTGCCTCCCGAAGACGACAACCGAATGCACCTCACCTCGATCAGCAGTCTGGTAGTGTGCGCCGCCGTCGCCACCCTGCTGACCTGGCTTTTGGTGCGATTTTTCTATAGCAGCCTGGCCGACTTCAGCATTACGGTGAGCCTCCCGATCCTCATTTTGGCGGTAGTGGACTTCGTCCTGGCCTGGTATATCCGCCGCAGCATTAAAGACAACAAGCTGGGGCAGGACCGTCACCAACTGCACCCGCTGCACGCCGCCCGTGCCCTCGCCATGGGGCGTGCCTCCGCCTGGGCGGGAGCAGTGTTTGTGGGAGTCGGGGTCGGCTCGGGACTGTACGTGTGGCCCCGTGCAGATGTGTTGATGGCGGCCAAGTCAGACACCCCGGGAGTCATTGCGTTTGCCGTAACAGGACTCCTTTTGGCGATTGGCGGATTAGTATTAGAACGGTCGTGTCGCGTCCCTCCCTCCGGAATCGAAGGCGAGAAAGTTAACGGCGCAGCCACGGCGTCATGAATTGAGCTATTCAACCAGGTATCCTCAAAACTATGAGTGCACCAAATACAAACGATGCGGAAAAAAGGACGGCACCCCGCAATAGCCGTTCTGCTTCACATTCGACGTGGCCCACCATGGCGGTGGTGCTGCTAGTCGTTTTGGCGCTTGTCGCCACCGTCACCATGCTGGTGACGTCCTCCGCTATGTGGGCCCGAATTGCTGTTGTGGTTGCACTCTGGGCTGCAGTTTTGGGCGCTTTCGTGATGATGTATTACCAGCGTCGCGCCAACCAAGTAAATGTTCGTGCGGGACTCATGGCGGAAGATTATCAACGCCAATTGCAGCGCGAAATCGACAAATACGATGAGCAAGAATCCCAGCGCCGGGCCGAGATCGAAGAGGCCGCCCGCCTGGAGATGGAACAGTTGCGCACCGAGCTTACAGCTATGCGTATCCAGCTCAGCCAAATGTTTGGCCCCGAATTTGATGAACAGTTAGCCATTGGGGATGGCACTGGCGACTTCTTCTACCCGTACGACAACTATGACGGCTACGGGGATTACGGCGACTATTCGTATGGCGATTACGGCCAGTACGGTGACGGCTACGGGGCACCGGGCGACTACCCGGATGGCTACGGCATGGATGACAATGTCGCCGAAGCCGAGGTTGTGCACGAAACCCAGGACGAAGATGCCGAAGCTGTGCGACGTTTCGAGCAGGAACGTGAGCAGCGCACCGCGCAGCAAGAAATGGCTCGCTTCCAAGAAGAGAAAGCTGAGCAGGAACGCCTGGCTAAGGCACGCGAAGCCGCCGAGCGGGAAGCCCGCGAAATGGCTGAAAAGCGAGCGGCAGAGGAGCGCGCTGCGGAAGAACGTGCCGCGGAGGAGCGCCGTAAGGCCGAAGAGGAACGCCGCGAACGCGAACGGGCAGCTGAGGAGCGCCGCAAGGAGCAAGAACGGATTGCCGCAGAACGCGAGCGCGAACGTGCAGAACGGCAAGCTGCTGCCGAGCGCCGCGCCGAGCAGGAACGCCGCGCTGAAGAAGAGCGCCGCAAAGCAGAGGAACGTCGGAAAGCCGAAGAGAAGAAACGTCAGGAAGAGCAACGCCGCAAGGCTGCCGCTGACGCCGCCCGCCGCGCAGAAGAAGAGGAAGCAGCTCGCCGGAAAGCCGAAGAGGAACGTTTGGCGGAAGAAGAACGCCGGGCCGCAGCCTACCGAGCTGCCGCCGCAACCAGCCGCCGCTACGCCGACAGTGCAGCTTCCTCGTCCTCAGCGGATGATGACTATGTGCCGCGTCGGGTGCGCCGCTCCACCGAGGACACACCCACCTTTAGTTTCGGGGACAGCAGCGCTACCGAAACCAGCTACAAGCCACGCCGCGTGAGGGAAGAAGAACCGGCCGCGCCGGCCGCTCAGGCTCCCGCACCACCCCGTAAGAAGGAAGAGAGCTCCAGCCGCGCCGCCAAACGCAAGAAAGACGGCTGGCCGGACTTCTCCACCAACTTTGAAGCTCCCTCCGCGCCAAAAATTGACTGGTCCGACATGGGAGACGACAGTCCCTTTAGCCCCAGCTCCTATAGTTCCCCTGGTTTGGCGGATATTAGCAGCCCCACTAAGGAGACCACTCCCCGCAGCGACAGTAGCGCTAGCACCGAATATGTGGGACGGCGCCACCGCAGTGCCGACAGCGACACGGACACCGGCTACCAACCGCGCCGCAGCGCGGAAGGACGTCGGGCTGCACCAGAGGCGGATTCCGAGAGCACGAACCAAGGCGCCCACACCAGTGGACTTAGCCTTGCTGAAATTATGAAACGGCTAGAAAACAGCTAAACCGAAGAAAGCCTCACCGCCTATGCAGCCCCCAAATCCTGGATACCATCCAGGCACTGTCACCTGCCATACCCAACCCGACACCATCGCCCAGGTGGTGCGTGCACTCCACAAAACAGCCCGCACCGTAATACTTGTTCCCACCCGCGGACACTTGCACGCGGGGCACCGGGGAGTCATTGAAATGGCGGCGCGGGTACCGGGAAGCGTAGTTGTTGTGGCTGCCGTCAGCCCCGACAATAGCCATCTGGAACACCGCGACACCGACATTGCTTTCTTAAAAGAAATGCAGCACCCGACGGTGTCTCTCTACTTTTCCCCCGACTATGCTGATCTTTTCCCACAGGGGATGCGCACCCTCATCAGCACCGACTTTCCCAACAAGGAACTCGTTCCACCCCCAGGGTTGGAGGAATCCATTACCCGGCTGGTGGCGCTCACCCAGATCACCCGTCCGGATCGGGTGTTTGTGGGGGAACGGGATTTTCATCAGCTGGTGGCGCTGCGCCATGCTTTCCGCGACCTGTCTATCCCGGCCAGCATCACTGCGGTCAACACGTTAAGGGACAGTAACGGGATGGCATTAAGCCAGCACAACCAGGATGAACATTATGCGCCTGCCCTTGCGCTCTCCGCCGCCCTGGTGGCCGGGGCACATAATGTCCGGTTCGGCAAAGAGGCAGTCATTGAGGCTGCTCGTGGCGTGTTGGAAGCAGAACCGGGATTAAAAAACGTCTCTGCGGTGTTGGTGGATTATGACTTGAATGTTGCCCCGGAAGAGGGTGACACCAGGCTGCTTGTTACGGCACAATTAGCCGATGACACCTACTGCCATGACAATGTGGGGCTACTGATTGTCCCCGCGGAAGGATAACCACACGCCATGGAGACCATATCCACCCGCCGGGGGATGACCGCGCTAGCTGCCACCGCAGTGGCTCTCAGCATGGTTGCAACAGGGGTTGTTGCAGCCCCGGCCGCACACGCCGCCGACAAGCTTCCCGTATCTCCGCTTTGGGCACCGCTGCCCGCCAAATATGCCAGTTCGCATCGCAGCTACCTGCGTCCCGGTTGCAAGTGGAACAAGTTCGGACGGGGCCTGCAATTGTGCAAAGTGTATTCACCGGCCATGGGTAAACGCATCCCGGTGGAGATCCTTCCCTCCATCACTCCCCACAACCCGAAGGTTGTTTTGGCGTTGGATGGCTACGGAACTCGCAACGACCATTCCGGTTTTATTGCCAACGGTAACCTTCAGAAACACCTGGTGCGTCGGAATGTCACCCTGGTTGCCCCCATTTCGGGCGACTATGCCGCCGGCTCCTACTACACCGACTATGAGTCCCCCTCGGGTGGCAAAAACTATAAGTGGGAAACGTTCTTGACCCGGGAATTGCCCTCCTACCTGGCACGCAACTTCCAGGTGCCGCGTCGCAAACATTCCACTGCTTTGGTGGGGTTGTCTATGGGCAGCGTGGGCATTATGAACCTGGCGCAACGTCACCCCCACAAATACTCAGCCGTGAACGCCATGAGCGGGTACTACACGCTGTCCAGCCCCATCGAATCGACAGCAATGCGGATTGGGGCGCGGGCTGTGGGTATGGATCCTAAAACGCTGTGGGGCCAGTGGCCGGGCGGCAAATGGCGCGACCATGACCCGTCCCTCAACATCGACAGCTACACCATGCCGGTGCGTGTATCGTGCGGCAACGGCACCTCCATGAACGGGAGCGAAGACCTCCCCGAATTTGAGGTGATCGCGGAACGGGCCTCCAATTACCAGACCAAGAAATTCCAGCGGCGTGTCAACCGCTCGCAGAACTCCAAGCGATTCACTTTCCGTATAGCTGAAAAGGGAGCCCACAATTGGGCTTTCTGGTCCGACGACCTTTACCGCAAAGGTGGGCTCCGCTTTTTGCTGCGTAGCTTGGGACTTCGTTAAGAAGCCTGCCGCATCACTTTCTACATGGGAGGTTGGGGAGTTTCCTCCTGCGCAACAATCTCCTGTTTGAGGTCACGTTTAGCGCGCGCCTCTTGCACAATGTGTTTCTCTTTCCTATCAACTAGTGCCAGTAGCACGATGGCAGCTATTGCACAGATGATGAGGAAGAGGAAGGCGGACTTCCAACCCAAGTTGTCAGCAATGGCACCAACTCCGGTGGAAGCCAAAGTGGCGCCCAGGGCGTAACCGAACAGGCCAGTGAAACCAGCAGCGGTTCCGGCCACATGCGTGGGGGAGAGGTCCAGGGCCTGCAAGCCAATCAGCATAACGGGGCCGTAGATGAGGCCACCAGCAATGGCCAGTGCGAGGTAGGGGATCCACAGTGGGGCTTCATCGCTGGGCAACCAATACAGGAGAACCGCCAGGATGACGCCAACCATGAACACAATGCCGGTGATGGAGCGACGTCCCTTGAAAATGTGGTCGGACGCCCAACCGCACAGGAGGGTGCCGGCAATGCCCGCAATCTCGAAGATGGAGAAACCAGCGATACCTGCGCCCAGCGAGCCGCCACGAACTTGGGTGATGTAGACCGGAGCCCAGCTCACAATGCCGTAGCGGAGGGTGTAGACGAAGACGTTTGCCAAGGCCAGGAAGATCATGGTGGGGTTGGTGAGCACATGGCGTTTAATGGTGGACCAGGCGGATTCTTTCCGATCCGTGTCGCTCACCTCGACCGGGGCCGGGTCGTTGCGGTATTCCTCAATGGACGGCAGTCCCTGGGAGCGGGGATTGTCCCGAATCAGCAGGAACGCCACAATCGCCATGACGAAACACACTAGAGCCGGGAACCAAAAAGCGGAGGACCAGTTTTCTTTCCCGAACATTTCGAGGGCGGCCGCCACCAGCACACCTGCTAGTGCTGCACCCACGTTGTGGGCAATATTCCATAACGCCATCTTGGAGCCGCGCTCCGAGGTGGAAAACCAATGCACCATGACGCGACCGGAAGGTGGCCAACCCATTCCCTGGAAGATGCCATTGAATGTCATCAGTACTGCAAAAATACTGACCGAAATGGTGGCTCCAATGGAGAAGGCGATCAGAATATTTGTCAGACCCGAGAGGATGAGGTCGAGTGGCATGAAGTAGCGCGCATTAGAGCGATCACTAATTGTGGCCGAAAAGAATTTACTAAAGCCATAGGCCAGGAGGAGACAGTTGGCGATGATGCCAATGTCGGTCTTGGAGAGACCATTTTCCTGAAGAATGGCGGCGACTAAGGATACGTTGTTGCGAATGAGGTAGTAGGAGGCGTAGCCGATAAAAATACCCAAGAAGACCTGCAGCCGCAGACGCGGATATTTCTGGTCAATCTCTTCTTTGGGAAGCAGCGGTTGGGGGCCGGGTGCGCGGAGCCACCGCGGGAGGCGGGATTTCGGCTCGGAGCCTTTCTCAACTTTTTGTTGGTTCTCTTTTGGAGTAGTCACGAATTATTCCTATCGCACTTTAGGGGTGCACTCTACTCGAACGCCTATTTGTTTCCTTATGGTCACAGTAACTGTTGATGCCTTAAATTGATATAAAAATGTTTTAAATACGCCAATTTGTGGGATTTTTGCCGCTAAAACATCCCCAGATTCGGATACCGCGCGAAAGGCACTATTCTAGTAGGCGTGACTGATCTCAATAAGACTTCCCAAGATCCTGATAATCCCGCAGCAGAGGACGATAAGTCCCCCGAGCAGATCCGCATCCGCAAGGATAAGCGGGAACGCCTGCTGGAGAAGGCAGCTGGAAACAGCCGCCGCGAACCCTATCCGGTGGTTGTTCCGCGCACCCACACTTTGCGCGAGATTATCGACAACCCCGACTACGACAAGTTGGAGCCCGGTGACGAGTCCGAAGATTTCGTGACTATTGCTGGCCGCGTCCTGTTTGTGCGCAACACCGGCCGCCTGTGCTTCGCCCGACTACAAGAAGGCATCACGAATGACACTGCAGACATCACCAAGTTGGGCGAGGTTGCCCAACTGCAGGTCATGCTGTCTGAGCGGGAGGTCGGTAAGGAAGAACTGGGCGAGTGGAAGACTGACGTCGACCTGGGTGACTTCGTCTATGTGAGTGGCCGGGTGGTGCGCTCCAAGCGTGGCGAACTATCCGTCATGGCCACCGAATGGGCCATGGCATCCAAGTCCATCCGTCCGCTTCCGGTGGCCCACAAGGACCTCAGCGAAGATACGCGCATCCGCCACCGCTACACTGACCTCATCATGCGGGAGGAGGCTCGTCGCAATGCCGTCATCCGCATTAAGGTGGTGCGCGCTCTCCGGCATGCCCTGGAGCGCCGTGGTTTCCTGGAAGTCGAAACCCCGATGCTGCAAACCCTGCACGGTGGTGCTGCCGCACGCCCCTTCGTCACCCACTCCAATGCCCTCGACATGGATCTTTACCTGCGTATTGCGCCGGAGCTTTACCTGAAGCGCTGTGTGGTGGGCGGCTTGGAGCGCGTCTTTGAGATCAACCGCAACTTCCGCAATGAGGGCGTCGATTCCTCCCACAGCCCGGAATTCGCCATGCTGGAGACCTACCAGGCCTACGGCACCTACGATGATGCTGCTCGCATGATGCGGGAGGTTATCCAAGAGGTGGCGGAGGAAGTTTTCGGCTCCACTACTGTCACGCTGGCAGATGGCACTGAATACGATTTCGGTGGCGACAAGTGGGAAAGCATCGAAATGTACCCCTCACTGAATGAGGCGCTGCATCGCAAATTCCCCGAAACCCTCGACATGGATATTACCGTCGATACTTCTGTGGGCGAGCTGGAAGACATTGCCGAACTGGTGGGTCTGGAGGTGCCGGAGGGTGCTGGCTGGCTGCACGGCAAACTGGTGGAAGAACTCTGGGAGCACCTGTGCGAAGACCAGTTGGAAGGTCCCATCTTTGTGCGGAACTTCCCGGTAGAAACCTCTCCACTGACCCGCGATCACCGCTCTGAGCGTGGGATCACCGAAAAGTGGGATCTCTACGTGCGCGGCTTCGAATTGGCGACCGCCTACTCCGAGTTGGTGGATCCGGTTATCCAGCGGGAGCGTTTTGTGGACCAGGCACGGCTGGCTGCGGCCGGCGATGAGGAAGCCATGGAACTGGATGAGGACTTCCTGGAAGCCATGGAGCAGGGCATGCCACCCACCGCCGGTATCGGCATGGGTATTGACCGCTTGTTGATGGCTCTTACCGGTCTGGGTATTCGCGAAACGGTTCTTTTCCCGATTGTGAAACCGGAACAGCGGAACTAACCGGCACCAAAAATCGAAACTGAAAACTTCCTTAATTTAGTTCAGTAAAACATTAGGGGGCGGGCTGCGAAAAGTTGCAGCCCGCCCCCTCTTTTTGGAAACTTATTGAATTGTTGCCATCGGCAAGAGGGTTTTCGACATTTTACAGCGCCCGACCCACGCGGTTAGCGGCCTGGGTGGCCTCCAACACGCGTCCCGGTTTCACCACATCGCCAATCATTTGCACTTCCGGTGCTGCATTCATCGCCTGCAGCTGGAAGAACAACTCATCGCGAGGTTTCAGGCCAGCCGCAAAGACGATCAGATCCGCTGGGATCGTCTCCTCCTGCTCCTCCACCTTGATTTTCTTTTCCAGCGGGTTGGGCACGTTTTCGGGAAGCACCGGATGCCACGTCATGTACGGGTCGGGAACCGACTTGTGCACATTCCGCACCACATCCAAGCCCTCAGGCCGGATCCCGACGGCGCGAGTGCAGTTCAGCAGCGGTACCCCAGCGCGACCCAGGTAGTGGATCAGGTTGCCGCGGTTGGCGGTGACGGTGCTTTCCATGAACGCGGGAAGCATCTCCACCACACTCACGTCCTTGTTGTGCTCCTTGCGCAGCCAGTAGGCGCATTCGCAGCCCACGTCGCCGCCTCCAATAATCGCGACCTTCTCCACGCCCTCCAACAGGCTGGGGTTCAGCAGTAGCTGGGTGGCGGTGACGGTGCGGTTGGTTTCGGAACCGGGTAGCGGGAACTTAATGGGATCGGCACCAATCGCCACCACCACGGAGTCGAAGTCCTGGTCGGCCACCCATTGGGCGTTGGCTTCGGTGTTGTACAAGACCCGGAAGTTCTTGCTCTTGCCCTCCAGTTTGCGAGCCTGCAGTTGCAGCCAATCCAGGTAGAGCTCAATGTCGAACTTGATTCCCGGTTTGCAGCCGGGCACGATCTGTCCACCCAACTGGCCGGTCTTCTCCACCAAGGTGACATCGTGGCCGCGCTCTGCTGCGGTCATTGCGGTGAGGGTACCGGCCGGGCCGCCGCCGATGACACACACCCGTTTCTTCACTTTCGGGGTGGGTAGTTCTTTCGGCATCTGGCATTCGTAGGCGGTGCGGGGGTTGACGGCACAGGTGGGGTGTCCACCCTTCACGAATTCCGAGACGCAGCCTTCCTGGCAGCCAATACAGGGGCGAATGTCGGCCACATCGCCGGCATAGGCTTTATTGGCCCAGTCTTCGTCCGCCAGCAGCGGGCGACCCAACATCACCATGTCGGCGCTGCCGTCGCGCAGCACCTGTTCGGCCACATCCGGGTAGTTAAGTTTGCCGACCTCCACAATCGGTACCGGCAGTCCGGCGTTGGAGACGACCCCGTCTTTGGCGAATTCTTCCTTCACGAAGCGGGAGACGGCGGCGAAGCAGGCGGGCGGCATCATGTTCGGCATGTGTGCCAGCCACCAGTTGTCGTAGCAGCCCAGATCCACGTCGAACATGTCCACGCCGGCTTTCACCAGGTTCTTCATGAAGTCGACAGTGTCGTGGATGGTGCGGCCGTTGACGAACTTCTTCATGTCCGTCTCCAGCATCTTGTCCCCGTAGGTTTCGTTCAACGCGGTGGTGAGGTCGATGCGGTACATGATGGGGTAGTCGGGGCCAACCCGCTCCCGGATCTCCTCAATAAGGTCGATGCCGAACTGTTGGGTGTCGGCGTAGCGACCCAGCTTGCGCCGGTTGAAGGCGCTGTTGGTGAGTTGGTCCAGCAGGTAGCCTTCGTGGCCGTGCAGGTAGACGCCATCCAGTCCGCACTCCTTCGCGTCGGCAGCGGCCTGGCCAGCCATCTTCACGATCTTTTTGATTTCCCGGTCGCAGAGTGGACGGCAGGGAACTTCACCCATATAGAAGTTGGGGTTCCAGGAGGCCGAGACCGGCAGTTTCAGGTCGTTCACCAGGCACTGCGGGTTGCCAACGCGGCCGAGGCCAGGGGTCAGCTGGATGAAGATTTTTGCCCCGTGGGCGTGTACTCCTTGTGCTAGTTGCCGCCAGCCGGAGAAACAACTTCGACCGGTGTCGATGCGGGGGAAGTAGGTCCGGTCGCCGGGTTCAATAATGGAAGGGTCGACGCCGAAAGAGACTGGTATGAGGCCAGTGGTGATGAGGCCAACACCACCCTTGGCGCGCTCCACCAGGTACTGGATCATTTGTTCATTGGGACGACCGGTTTCCTCACACATGGTGATGTTGCCCATGGGGGCCATCACGATGCGGTTTTTGATGGTCATCTTGTTGACTTTGATGGGGGAGAAGAGTTTGGTGTACGGCCATAACTTCTTCGTCATTTCGCCCTTATAGGGCCATTTCCCGGGGAGGAACCAGTCCTCGTAGCTATCGACTAGTTCTTGGATCAGGGGGTCGGTGTGGATCTTGGTCATTGTGCGCTCCTACAACGTCCATGTTTTCTCAATAAAGCTCCACATTTCACGCTATAACCTGGCACATTGGGGTGCGTTGAGAATGGGCTGAGGAATCCAAGTTCTGCGATACATTGCCAGCGGAAAGTGACGCGCGTCTCTTTTTATTCTCATGGATATTTAGGAATCCAATAGGTGTCGCATCAGTTTCGTGAAAACTTGAGCCACCTGCTAGTTTGAGGCTATTCAGAGTCCCCCGTACTCTGAGAGTTGACGATTTGCTCTCAGCTGACAGAAAAGTTGAGAAAAATGCAACAAATCGACGCGCTCATACGTTCATATAAGTGAGAACGTAAAAACGCAAGGAGAACGATGTTCGAACGGTTTACCGATCGCGCCCGCCGAGTGGTTGTGCTGGCTCAAGAAGAAGCCCGCATGCTCAACCATAATTTCATCGGTACGGAGCATATTTTATTGGGCCTCATCCACGAGGGGGAGGGTGTCGCAGCGAAGGCACTCGAATCCATGGATATTGCCCTGGAATCGGTGCGTGAACAGGTCGAGCAGATTATCGGCCGTGATTCGCAGCCGCCGTCAGGGCACATCCCCTTCACCCCGCGTGCGAAAAAGGTTCTGGAGTACTCCCTTAGGGAAGCACTGCAGCTTGGCCACAACTACATTGGCACCGAGCACATTCTGCTCGGCCTCATCCGTGAAGGAGAGGGTGTGGCTGCCCAGGTGCTCACCAACTTAGGTGCCGACCTGCCGCGAGTGCGCCAGACAGTTATTCAGCTTTTGAACGGATATGAAGGTGCCGCAGGATCCGACGGTCCGGAGCCGGCCGCTGCATCTGTTCCCACTGGTGGCCCCTCCCGGGGACGCGGTGGACGCACACCATCCACTTCCTTGGTGTTGGACCAGTTCGGTCAGAACCTCACCGCCATGGCACGGGAAGGAAAACTGGACCCCGTCATTGGCCGTGAAAAAGAAATCGAACGCATTATGCAGGTGCTGAGCCGCCGCACCAAGAACAACCCCTGCCTTATTGGTGAGCCGGGAGTTGGTAAAACTGCGGTGGTGGAAGGTCTTGCTATTGCCATTGCCAATGACGATGTTCCAGACATTTTGGCCGGCAAACAGCTCTACAGCCTGGACCTCAGCTCCATGGTGGCCGGTTCGCGCTACCGCGGTGACTTCGAAGAGCGCATGAAGAAAGTCCTCAAAGAGATCACCCAGCGTGGCGACATCATCATCTTCATCGATGAGATTCACACCCTGGTGGGTGCAGGTGCTGCCGAGGGCTCCATTGACGCCGCCAATATCTTGAAGCCGAAACTCTCCCGTGGCGAGATCCAAACGATTGGTGCCACCACTTTGGATGAGTATCGTCAACACATCGAAAAAGATGCCGCCCTGGAGCGTCGCTTCCAGCCCATTCAGGTGCCGGAGCCGACCCAGGAAATGGCTATCGACATTCTGAAAGGTCTGCGCGACCGCTACGAACAGCATCACAAGGTGACGATTACCGATGATGCTATTCGCGCTGCTGTGGATCTTTCCTCCCGCTACATCACGGACCGTTACTTGCCGGATAAGGCCATCGACTTGATTGATGAGTCGGGCGCCCGGCTCCGCATTAAGCGCATGACGGCCCCACCAGATCTGCGCGAATTCGACGACAAGATCGCCGAAGTGCGCGGCCAGAAAGAGTCCGCTATTGACAACCAGGACTTCGAGAAGGCTGCTGCACTCCGCGACGATGAAAAGAAACTCATCGCACAGCGAAAAGAACGCGAACAAGAGTGGCGCGACGACGAGTCCGCTTCCGATGCCATCGTGGACGATGAGAAGATCGCCGAAGTGCTTGCCAACTGGACTGGTATTCCGGTGGCCAAACTCACCGAATCCGAGTCCAAGCGTCTGCTCAATATGGAAGACGAGATCCACAAGCGGATCATCGGACAGGATGAAGCAGTTAGGGCCGTGTCGAAGGCTATTCGCCGCACCCGCGCCGGTCTGAAAGACCCGAAGCGCCCGGCCGGTACCTTCATCTTTGCCGGCCCGTCCGGTGTCGGTAAGACAGAGCTTTCCAAGGCGTTGGCAGAGTTCCTCTTCGGTGACGAAGATGCGCTCATCTCCATCGACATGGGTGAATTCCACGACCAGTACACGGTGTCCCGACTGTTCGGTACTTCCCCTGGTTATGTGGGTTATGAAGAGGGCGGCCAGCTTACCGAAAAGGTACGCCGCAAGCCGTTCTCCGTGGTGCTCTTCGACGAGATCGAGAAAGCCCACAACCGCGTCTACGACTCCCTCATGCAGGTGCTCGATGAAGGCCGCATGACGGACGGTCAAGGCCGCGAAGTGGACTTCCGCAACACCGTCATCATTTTCACCTCAAACATTGGTACCCAGGATATTTCCAAGGCCGTTGGCATGGGATTCCAGGATTCCAGCAACGCTGATGAAGACAACTACCAGCGCATGCAGAACAAGGTTCGCGACGGCATGAAGAAGCACTTCCGTCCCGAGTTCCTGAACCGCATTGATGACGTCATCGTCTTCCGCCAGCTCACCGAAGAGGACATTCTTCAGATGGTTGAGCTCATGCTGGACGGAGTTCGGGAACAGCTCAAGGGCCAGGATCTGCACCTGGAGGTTTCCGACAAGGCCGAACGTCTCCTCGCCAAGCGTGGATTCGATCCGGTGTTGGGTGCCCGTCCGCTCCGCCGCACCATTCAGCGCTACATCGACGATGAGCTCTCCGAGCGCATCATCTTCGGTGAATACAACGCTGGCGACCTTATTAAGGTTGATGTTGAGGGCTGGGATGGCGAAGGCTCCCATGAGGAGGCTAACTTCACTTTCGAAAGCGTCCCCGGTGAAAAATCCGCCGCCGACGAAGCTGAGGATAAAGCCGAGGAGGACGATGGCAGCATCGATCCCATCAGCACCTCCGTCGACCCGGCCAGCCCGGCACCAGTCGAGTAGGAACTAACAGAAAACAAAACATAAAACATAAAGGTGGACCCGCGTTACGCGGGTCCACCTTTCATTTAGTTAACTGCCGCTTTCCAAGCTTCCTACAGGACTGTTCCCTTACCAGCGGTTCCGGCAGATACTACAGCGACTATTTTGGGGAGACAGTGGCGACGGGTGGAATGTAGCCACCAATAAACGGCAAGCTCACCCCACAAGGCACTTCCTGCCGGTAGGTGGAATCAAACATTTGTAGCGCCACGTTAAGGGTCGCCGGATCATACACATTCGCGTAGTGGTCGGTGAAGTTAGTCGCGCACTTGTCTTGGATGATGACGTTGCGTGCATTCGGTGCCTTAGGCAACAGCTGCGACGTGTAGGGCGTCACCACATCATCGTATTTGGTGGCGATGACGATGTAGTTGACATTCGGGTTGAGCAGTGGGCGGCTATGCAGCTTCTGGAGGAAAGCAGAGTCTTTAATCTGCGCTGCCTGTGCGGGTGGAATGTTAATTGGTCCTGGGTTCAGCGCAAGCTGGTGAATGGGATCAATGTTAAACAAACCAAAACCGTCAACACCCCGCAAAGAGGGACTAATGGCGGCCATATTTTTTACATATTTGGCGCCACCCAAAAAGTTCATGTAGTAGAACGGCATCATGCCGCCCTGGGAGTGCCCCACCAAGTTAACTTTCTTGGCGCCGGTTGCTCGCAACACTTTCTGCACAAAATCACTGAGCTGCTGGGCCGAGTTTTCAATCTTGTCCAGGGCGCCATCGGTGGAGCCGGGCAGCATGCCGTAGGTCAAGGCAAACACACAGTACCCCGCATTCTTGAACAGCGGCGCACCGGCATTCCAGGCGGCAGAGGGGCGGTCTGTTGTGCCATGCACCAACACCACCGGTAGGGGGTGTTTCTTACTGGGCTTGCAGTTCCAATCGTTGGCGCCCGGAGGATCCGCATCAGGATTCTTGGCACGGATTTTTTGGGCATTACTGCGGGACACATCGATCTTCAGCGGCCCTTTAAAAGGGGTGGGCATGCCGGGGTAGTCATTCACATACCAGGGGTTGGCCGGTAAGTGCTGCTTCACCCCAGGCTCGGGTTCGGCTGCGGCAGGGGAGGCGGTGACGATGCCGCTTGCCGTCAACCCCACAGCTGTAACGAGCGCCAGGGTGGTGCGGGCAAGACGGGGGAGGTGGGGGAAAACTTTATGTGAGGTGGTCATAATCCCCAGCTTACCCAGCGGAAAAGACGTCGGAGCGAAGAGCAGAAATAAAAATACTGGTCAATGTGGCGCAATTCATGACAGCATAGAAGAAGAACAATTTTAGTTTTCCGAGGAGAAATGAATGGTTGCGAAAGACGTTCGAGACCGCGCACTAGGTGCCGTTATCGGTGCGGCAGTGGGGGATGCCCTGGGTGCGCACTATGAATTCTGCGACCCAGCTGACATCGCCAAAAAGGGCGATATTGAAATGCTTCCCGACGGCCCGTACCCTCGTCCCGCCGGACAGTGGACAGACGACACCGCCATGTCGAACTGCATTCTGGAAGTCGCAGCCAAGGGACTCGACCTTAATTCCAAAGAGGGACTGGACGCTATTACGCGTGCCTTCCAAGAATGGCGCAACAGCAATCCGCGAGCCATCGGCCGTCAAATAAATGCGGTGTTGGGCACCAGCGGCACCGACGACTCGGATGAACTGCTCCGAGACTCCAAGAAACTCCCCGGGAATCGCAAGGGCGGCAACGGTTCCCTCATGCGTACCACCCCCGTCGCGCTGCCCTTCCTGGGGGAGGGGGAAGCAGTGCTGGCAATGAAAGCAGCCGGCAAAATCTCCGACCTCACCCATTACGATCAGCGTGCCCGCGAAGCCTGCCAAATGTGGACCAATGCGATTCGCCACGCCATCCTGCTGGGCACCGTGCAGGGACTTCCCAGCTATCTGCAAAACTTTGCGGAAGTGGAGGAGCAGCGGTTCTGGGTCGAAAAATTCCAGGCCGCCGAAAGCGCCACCGTCGCCGACTACGCCCCCACCAACGGCTGGGTGGTGAACGCTTTGGTGTGCGCCTGGCACGCCATTTCCACCACCTCCGGGAAAGGTGAACAGCACTTCCGGGACGCCATGGTGAAAGCCATCCGCATCGGCTACGACACCGACACTGTGGCCTGTATCGCCGGTGGCCTGCTGGGCGCCTGCTGGGGCGCGGATGCGATCCCCGAAGAATGGAAAGTTGTTCTTCAGGGCTACCCGGGATGGACTGTTGTGGACCTGGTGGAGCGGGTGGACGCCATATTGGAGGCGTAATGTCCGCACCAACCCATCACCTGCACTGCTTCCGTGCGGGCAGTGCCGATACTCCTCCGGTGCTACTGGTGCATGGGTTGATGGGGCGGGGCGCCACCTGGGAACCGCACCTCTCCTGGATCGCCCAAACTCTGCCCGCCGGCGCTGGCATATATGTTTACGACCAGCCCTACCACACAGGTGGGCCCTTCCCGGAGACACTTTCTGCTGCCCAAGTGGCGGGACAGCCGCGCCGCTGGCGCACCGACGACCCCAACCCTGCCATCGCCCACCCGGATGTGTCCACCGAGTTTTTTACCCAGGAACTCACTAGCGCCGTCACCCGCATACTGGCCGCCACCGCGGCGGAGAACATTATTCTGGTGGGGCACTCCATGGGCAGTATGCACGCCTGGTGTGTGGCTGCCGCCCATCCGGAACTGGTGCGGGGAATAGTGGTGGAGGACATGTCACCAGATTTCCGCGGCCTCACCACCGTGCTGTTCGACGACTATTTTGACGCCTGGCCCGTCACTTTTACGGAAGCGGATTTTTCGCAGCTGTTTGGTGATGTTGCCGGCAGTTATTTCCGCCGCAGTTTCGACAAACACGAGGACCACACCGGCGGCACTCCGTTATGGACCCTGCATGGCTATATGGAAACGTTCACCGACATTGCGAACTATTGGGGCGAACACGACACGTGGGCGGCCTGGGATGCCGTCACCTGCCCTGCACTGCTGCTGAAGGCCCGGGATGGGGTGACGCAGGGGGACACCATGGAGCAGATGGCAGCGCGCAATCCCCACGCCAGTAAGGTGCATTACGCCCGCCAGCCGGGACACATCATTCACGACATTGACACCGATTTTTACCGTCACCACGTAGGGGCATTTTTGGGGCAGTTGACGGACTAAAATTCGCCCGCGAGACCGTACAAACCACTGTCGGAGCGGCTCATTAAACCATCGTCTAGCAGCGACTGGAGAGCACGCTCCCGCTGCACAGGATCCGGCCACACCACATCCAGCGCAGCCTTCTCCACCCCGCCAACTGTTTCCCGCACCACGTCCATCAGGAGTCCCCGCACTTGTCGATCGGTACCAGTGAATTTTTGGGGAGTCGGCTTTTCCCCATGGGTTTCTTTATCCCATTCGGGCTTCCCCAGCGCCAGCCATGCACAGTCGTCCGCAATGGGGCAGTCCTCACAGCGGGGATTGCGGGATGTGCACACCAGCGCGCCGAACTCCATAAGGGCGGCGGAGAAGCGGACGCCAGTTTCTGCGTCGGTTGGCAAAATTTCGGCAACTTCGGCGAGATCTTTCTTCTCCCGCGGCTTGCCCTGTTCGGGATGACCCCGGTGCACACGTGCCACCACCCGGCGGACATTAGTGTCCACAACTGGCACATTTTCGCCATAAGCGAAACAGGCTACGGCACGGGCGGTATAGGCGCCGATACCGGGCAAAGACAGCAGTGTTTCCACATCGGAGGGGACGGTGTCATGAAAATCTTGGGCAATAATCTGGGCGCATTCGTGGAGCCGCAAAGCCCGCCGAGGGTAGCCCAGTTTCCCCCAGGCACGCACCACTTCGGCGGCTGGTTCGGCCGCTAAATCCGAAGGAAGGGGCCACTTTTCTAGCCACTCGCGCCACACTGGTTCCACCCGTGACATGGGGGTTTGTTGGCTCATAACCTCCGACACCAACACTCCCCACCCAGTTACCTCTGGATCCCGCCACGGAAAAGGCCGCCGGGCAGTTTCAAACCAGTCGAGGAGTGTTTCCTGGGCGTGCTGAGTTGCTAAAAAGTTGTCCGACACGTGCTTAGTGTAGCGACACGCTTCGGTATGGGGCGGCAGAGAAGTGAAATTCTCGATAACGTAAAGGTGTGAGCATGGAATCAAAGGGGCCACTGCCCCCGGAAATTTATCGTCGCCGACGCATCGGCGCCATCGTTATTGCGGTGGTTGTTATCGCGCTGCTCATATGGGGAATCGTCGCCCTAGTGGGCGGCAATGAAGAGGAGACGAACACAGGCCGCTCCACTGTTACCGTCGCCTCCACCTCCACCATCACTAATACTGACTCTCCCAGTGAACCAGCCTGTGAAAAAGGCGATCTGACTGTTCTCGCTCAACTTGACCAAGATGTCGTGGAACAGGGTAAAAACCTGCCGCTCATCATGAAGGTCACCAACAGCTCAGACAAAGCTTGCACCGCACAGCTGGGAGCAGCGCACCAGCGCTATGAGATTTACACCAAGGCGGACAACAAGGCCGTGTGGAAATCCGAGATTTGCTACACCTCCGACCAAAACAAGGAAGAAGTGTTGCAACCGGGTGAATCCCGCCGCTACACCGTCAACTGGGAAGGGACTCGCAAGAACGCTGACGGCAACTG
Organism: Mycobacteriales bacterium; assembly: GCA_012842085.1. Lineage (GTDB taxonomy): Bacteria > Actinomycetota > Actinomycetes > Mycobacteriales > Mycobacteriaceae > Lawsonella. The sequence goes on from DUTM01000013.1 coordinate 226,527, forward strand.
TACGGACAGCGCACCGCGGGCAGAACCGGGTGAATACGAGCTCTACACAGTGCTGAATGCACAAGTGGGAGAACCGGTTACTTTCCAGGTTGTCCCCAAAGCAAAACCCTCCCCGAAGGAGTCGCAGCCGCCTGCCCCACGTGGATAAAAACCCTCATTAAATCCCCTGGTCAACGACGTGGTAGAATGGGGCGATTGAAAGGGGAAATTACCACATGGAATTTAACGTTGGAGACGTTGTCGTCTACCCACATCATGGTGCCGCTAAAATCGCTGAAATTGAAGAACGGACTCTGAAAGGCGAAGCCACTGAGTACCTAGTTCTCCAGATCCAACAATCAGATCTGGTTGTGCGAGTACCTAAGAAGAGTTTGGAAGACGTAGGGGTGCGCGACGTCGTCGACGCTGACGGACTCAACAAGGTTTTCGAAGTTCTCCAAGAAACCGATGTCGAAGAGCCCAAGAACTGGTCTCGCCGCTACAAGGCCAACCAAGAAAAACTGGCCTCCGGTGACGTCAACAAAGTTTCTGAAGTAGTGCGCGACTTGTGGCGCCGGGAACAGGACCGCGGCCTTTCCGCAGGCGAAAAACGCATGCTGTCTAAGGCACGGCAGGTACTGGTCGGGGAACTTGCTTTCGCCGACGGCTGCGAAGATGAAAGCCTGGACGAGAAAATCGCCGCCATCCTGGAAGAGGGGGAGCGTATCCGGGAAGAGGAACGTGCGGCCGAAGCTAAAGAACGTGAAGAAAAGAAAAAGACCAAACGGAAGAAACGCACCAAAAAATAAGTAGGTTCTAATGGACCCGGACAATATCACTCCTGAGGAGAACACCACCGCAGCTGACCAGCCGGAAGCACCAGCTACCCGCTACTACGGCAAAGCCGTGGCGCTGGTAGCAGCAGCTGGAGCTGGCCATAGGCTGGGGGCAGACAAGCCCAAAGCCTTCGTGGAGCTAGGTGAACACACTATTTTGCAGCACTGCTTGCTCAACATCGCGGCCAGTGGTGTCTTCGAAGAGATAGTTGTGATGGCTTCCTTCGAAATGTGTTCCCTCGCCATTGACCAGTCCACTGCGTTAGAACTAGATATTCCGGTCAAGGTGTATCCCGGGGGAGTGCTCCGCTCCGATAGTGTCTTCGAAGGCATCAAACGAATCATGGCCAACGATGAGAACGACCCTGTCTCCATCATCGCCGTGCATGATGCGGCACGGTGCCTCACCCCGCCGAAACTGTTTGCGGACGTGGTGGAGAAAACCCGGCTCCTGATGACCGTAAACAACCCGGGTGCCGTCATTCCCGCTCTGCCCGTCACCGACACCATAAAAATGGTGGACAGTGTCGGCAACGTTATCGGAACCCCGGACCGCAGCCGCCTCCGGGCGATTCAAACCCCCCAGGCTTTCGATGCCAAGCTGCTCTCCAAAATTCACGAACAGGCCGCCGCAGAAGACATCAACACCACTGACGATGCTGCTCTTTTCGAACGGTTCGGAATAACTGTCATGACGGTGGAGGGGGATCGCCGGGCCTTCAAAATCACCAATCCGGAAGATTTGGCGCTAGCCAACATTTATATGAATCAGGATGAGAATGACTGACCTCGACAACCTCCACTGGCGCGACTTTTTCCCGCGCGTCGGAATCAGCACCGACGCACACCAAATTGAGCCGGGACGCGACTGTTGGATGGCGGGACTTTTCTTCCCCGATGAAGATGGCTGCGCCGGGCACTCCGATGCTGATGTGGTGGTACACGCACTTATTGATGCGGTACTTTCGGCAACAGGTTTAGGGGATCTGGGGGCGATCTTTGGGGTGGGGCGTGCCGAATATGATGACGTCACCGGCGAGCGTCTCCTCAAGGAAACCCGCCAACTTCTGGAAGATGAGGGCTGGGTGGTGCTTAACGCTGCCGTCCAGATGGTCGGGAATCGGCCAAAATTGGGGAAGCGGCGCCGCGAGGCGGAAGCCGTATTGAGTGACCTTTTGGGAGCCCCCGTAGCGATCTCTGCCACCTCCACCGACCAGATGGGCTACACCGGCCGCGGGGAAGGAATCGCCGCAGTAGCCACAGCTGCCGTCCTCCCCGTACAGGTAGCTCAACTGCTTGTGCAACAGCAGGTGGACAACTTGGGGCTCCAACTGGATGTCGAAAGCATCAGTGGTCTAGACGAGTAGCCCAAAACTTTCGGTAAAGTATTCTTCGTAAACACACCTCTTGGAACATAGGCATGACCTTGCAACTTTTTGATACCGCCACCCGCGAAATCCGTACCTTCGAACCGGTCACCCCCGGGCGCGTAACCATTTACCTATGTGGAGCCACCCCGCAAACCTACCCCCATATTGGGCATGTGCGCTCCGGAGTAGCGTTCGACATTTTGCGACGCTGGTTCCTCGCCCAAGGCAACGACGTCATTTTCGTGCGCAACATCACCGACATTGACGACAAGATTCTTACCAAAGCTGCCGAAAACGACCGGCCGTGGTGGGAGTGGGTGACGCGATTCGAACGCGAATTCACCAAAGCCTACGACATGCTGGGGGTAATGCCACCCAGTGTGGAGCCCCGCGCCACTGGCCACATCACCCAAATCGTGGACTATATCCAGCGGATTATGGACAACGGCTACGCCTATGAATCCGACGGCAACGTCTATTTCGACCTCGACAAATGGTCGAAGGATCCGCAGGGCGACTACGGCTGCCTCACCCACCAAAACATTGACGAAATGGAGGAGGGCGAATCTGCCGGCACCGGCAAACGCAGCCGCCTCGATTTTGCTCTCTGGAAAGCAGCCAAACCGGGTGAACCCAGCTGGCCCACCCCCTGGGGACGCGGCCGCCCGGGCTGGCACATTGAGTGCTCCACCATGGCCACCACCTACCTGGGTGAAACTTTCGACATCCACGGTGGTGGACTGGATTTGCGGTTCCCCCACCACGAAAACGAAATTGCGCAAGCGCATGGTGCGGGCGACGGCTTCGCCAACTACTGGCTCCACAACGGCTGGGTAACCATGTCGGGGGAGAAGATGAGCAAGTCGCTCGGAAACACCCTCTCCATACCGAATATTTTGGAAATGGTGCGGCCGGTGGAACTGCGCTACTACTTGGGCTCTGCAAACTACCGCAGCATGCTGGAATACTCCGAAGGCGCCCTGCAGGAAGCAGCTGCAGGCTACCGTCGCATTGAGGCATTTATTCACCGCGTCGCCCAGCGCACTGGCCAAGAGCCAGAAAAGACCACCTGGACGGAAACCTTCGCGGAGGCTCTCAACGACGACCTGGGTGTGCCGGCGGCTCTGGCTGAAGTCCACAATCAGGTGCGCGCCGGTAACACCGCTTTGGAAAATGAGGACCATGCCGCTGCCCTCGACATTGCCGGTAAGGTCCGCGCAATGGCCGACATTTTGGGTGTTGACCCGCTGTCTGAACAATGGCGTGACACCGCTGAAGGTGACACCCAGAAAGCCATGGAAGCGTTGGACGTGCTGGTGAAAGCGGAGCTTGAGCGGCGTGCCACGGCCCGTGCCGAAAAGAACTGGGACGTGGCAGACGAAGTACGTGACCGTTTGCACGACGCCGGCATTGTTATCACTGACACTGCCGCCGGTCCTGAATGGTCTTTGCAAGAGGAGAAGTAGATGGCTGGAAAATCCCAAAAAGGCTCTGGTGGACAGGGCCGTGCGCGCCGCAAAGGCCGTGGCCCTACCCCGAAAGCTAAAGACCGACACTGGTACGACGACAAGCAGCGCCGCCAGCGCAAAGACCAGCGCCAGCACCGTCGCCAGCAGAAACGAGCCCCCCGGAGTAAAGGCCCCGAGCTAGTACTGGGCCGCAACCCGGTGGTGGAATGCCTACGAGCAGGTGTACCTGCTGCAGGTCTCTTCTTGGCGACCGGCACCGATAACGACAACCGTCTCGGGGAAGCAATCAATCTGGCGAAAACCGCTGGCGTCCGCATCACTGAAATTTCGCGCCGCGAACTCGACAAATTGGCGCAAAACGACATGCACCAAGGGATTGCCTTGGAGATCCCGCCCTACCAGTACGCCACCCCAGAGGAGCTGCTGGAACGCGCCCGGGAAAAGGGCGAAGATCCACTCATTGTGGTGCTGGACAATATTACTGATCCCCGAAACTTGGGGGCAGCGGTACGCTCCACCGCGGCCTTCGGCGGACACGGCGTTGTTATTCAGGAACGCCGCAGCGCCTCAATGACGGCAGTCGCCTGGCGCACCTCCGCCGGTACTGCTGCCCGCCTGCCCGTGGCACGCGCCACCAACCTGACCCGCACAGTGCAGATGTATGCGAAAGCCGGCTGCCAAATTGTGGGACTGGATGCCGACGGCGACACAGATCTCGACAACTATGATGGCACCGGCCCCCTAGTTGTGGTGGTGGGCTCGGAAGGTAAAGGGATTTCCCGTCTGGTCTCGGAAAACTGCGACACCATAATGTCCATCCCGATGGCGAGCGACGTGGAAAGCCTGAACGCCTCTGTCGCCTGCGGAGTGGTGCTTAGCGAGTTTGCGCGGCAGCGCCGGGCACAGAAACGCGGCTAGAGTTGGGCCGTTTTCCGGGACTTCGGAACGTTCCAATAATGCGGCACACCAGGTAGATTGCGAAGCTCACGAAGGTGACGAAAACCGACATGGGCACACCGGGTGCAAGGGACAGCAGAATCCCACCCACCGCTGAAATCTCCGCAAACACCACCGACAGCACAATAGCGCTGCGCGGATGAGTGGTGACCTGCAAAGCAGCAGCCGCCGGGGTCACCAACAAATTAAGTACCAACAGTGCGCCCACAATTTGCACACCCTCTGCTGCCACCAAACCGACGAGGACCGCGAAAATACCGTTGATCAACCGCATCGGTACACCGCGGGCTTCCGCCACGAAACCATCCACTGAGCTGAAAAGCAGTGGTCTTCCAATGGCCAGTAGCGTCACTGCGACCACCACGGTAACCGCAATGAGGGTTCCCAAATGGCTATCCGACACACTCACTATTTGGCCGGTGAGCAGGGAGAACTGGCTACCAGTGCGGCCGGGGTAAAGATGCAAAAAGAGGACTGCTAAACCCAAACCGAAACTTAACAGCACCCCAATAGTACTGTCGCGTTCCGATCTATCTTTCCCCATGAGTCCAAAAATCAAGGCGGCGATGACGGATCCGATAATGGCTCCCGCCCCCACCGAAAGCCCCAGTAGTAAAGCTGCAGCGGCACCCGTCAACGCCAATTCGGATACGCCATGTACCGAAAAAGACATTTGCCGCATCACAATAAAAACACCGATCAGCCCGGAAATAAGCCCCAACAATGCGGCAGCGATGAGGGCGTTCTGGACAAAGTCATACCCCAGCAATTTGCTGGTGGTGTTCCAGTCGAAAAAGTTGCGGGTGAAGTTCTCTAATGCGTTCATGAGTGCGCCTCAGCCTTCACCATCACCAATTTTCCGCCCACTTCGGCGACCGTAATAGGGGAGCCGTACAGTTCGGTGAGCGTGTCCGAGGTCATCACTTCGTCCACTGTTCCGCATCGGTGTCCGGAGTCCGTTAAGTAAAGCACTCGGTCTGCGTAGGGCAGCACCGGGTTAATCTCGTGGGTCACCAGCAGCACTGCGGCGCCACGGGTTTTGCGGAGCCTATCCACCAGTTCCATGAAGCGCTGTTGCTGGGCGGGATCCAAGCTGAGAAGGGGCTCGTCACAGAGCAAGAGCTGGGGGTTGGCTACTAGTGCTTGCGCTACCTGAATGCGTTGCTGTTCTCCACCGGATAGCGATCCCACTATTTGGTCCGCAAAAGCAGTCGCGTCCACTTCCGCCAAGGCTTCCTCCACCAGGGCGTTCTCGTGTTTGCGGCGCCATGGTAGACCGACACCCCAGCGGTGTCCCGTCAACCCCAGGTGTACCAGGTCGCGGCCCCGAATGGGGAAATCATCTGGCATGGACTTCAGCTGCGGAATATAGCCAATGGCACTGTTTCCGGGATGCGCGGCTTTCCCAGCAACGTTAATGTGGCCTTTGCTAAGGGGTGTGAGGCCTTGAATAGCGCGGAGCAGGGTAGTTTTCCCAACTCCGTTCGGCCCCAAAATGGCGATGAGTTCCCCAGGCTGCACCGACATGGTGAGCTCATCCCATAGGACGCGGCTTCCGTACCGTAGTTGGGTGTCTTTGACTACCAGCAGTGGCTCATGAGAGATCGACATCTAAAGCTTCTGCCAGGGCTGTCGCATTCTCCTGCATCCAGGTGATGTAGTCCTTCCCTTCAGGGAGGGTTTCGGACAGTTTCAGCACCGGAACGTCGTTTTGTTGCGCTAGTTTGCGGGCTTCCTGGGTGGTTTTGTTGGCGTTTTGCACATTGAACAGAAAGACATCTGGCTTGTCCTCTTTGAGCAGGTCTTCCATCTCGGCAACCAAAATGGCGGGAACGTCGGCACCTTCTTCAATAGCTTCCGCATAACCTTTGGGGGTGACGTCCTGCATATCGGCACTGGCTGCTAAAAACGTGGCCAGCGGTTCTGTTTGCACAAAGGTGGAGTCTGGTTTTTGGTCGGCGATCTTGTCCAAAATGGTGCGAATCTTGTTGATCCCGCTGGTGAAGGACTCCAAGTTGGCTTTGTATGTTACTTCGTTTGTGGGGTCTAGGGCGGTGAGTTTTTGGGCAAGAGATTCGGCTACGTCCTCAACCACATCCACGTTGTAAAACACGTGCTCATTGGGTGCAGCAGGATCGTGGTGATGGTGGTGCCCGGGATCCTCATCTTCTGCTTCGGCTTCCGCGCTGATGCTAGCGGCAGTGGAGGCAGCGTCTTCAACGGCTTCTTTGTCGTCTTCACCGCCGTGCTGTTGTTCTTTAATAGGGTTGCCGGCAGAGTCCAGGGAGGGAGGTACCTCATCTACATCGGTGTCGCCGCTCAGAAAGTTGTAGGCGTTGATGATTTTGTCGCTGGGAGTTTTGTCGAGGGCATTCACCGCGAACTGGTCATAGCCGCCACCATTAACAATGGCGATGTCGGCGTCCCGCAGTTTCGCAATATCCTGGGGGCTTGCTTCATAGGAGTGAGGGTCGGCGCTGGGGTCTTCGATAATGGAAGTGATTTTGGCATAGTTCCCAGCGATGGCTTTCGCTACTGAACCATAAACGTTTGTGCTGCTCACAATAGTTATTTCAGTAGTTTCTGGGTCACCGGATCCACAGCCTGCCATCGTAACTGCAGTGACGAGGCCCAGTGCGGCAGCGCCTATCCTTCGAATAAGTTTGCCGGCACTATTACCATGGTGTGACGCACTCTTCCAGGACATTACCCAACTCCTTTACTCTCTCCCCTTAACAATAATGCTAAACAGCTTTTGAAGAACGCACTAATGGCAGCTTTCTAATATGTTTAGGGGCTGTGCAAAAAACAGTTTTAGCAGTGGAAACTTAGGCAAAATCGATTCAGATTAACGAAAGAATACGGGATACTAATAGTATGTCTGTTCAGCCGAAACGTAAACGCGCGACTCTTGCGTCGCTGGCGGAGGAACTTAACGTTTCCCGCACCACAGTGTCCAATGCCTACAACCGCCCGGATCAGCTTTCTGAGGATCTCCGGAATCGTATTTTGGAGACCGCCAAGAAGCTTGGTTATCCAGGGCCGGACCCTGTTGCGCGTTCTTTACGTACCCGGAAAGCGGGGGCTTTGGGCCTCCTTCTTACTGAGCAGCTCGCGTTTGCGGTTCAGGATGCGGCAGCAGCCGATTTTCTATCCGGTTTAGCCGAATCTTGTGGGAAGCGGGAACGGGGAGTGCTGCTTCTGCCGGCTTCCGAAATTGGCGATCCGAACCGGGCTGCCCATGTGGTTCACCAAGCTAGTGTGGATGGCTTCATTATTTATTCTGTGGCCGCCGACGATGCCTATTTGAAGGCTGTCATGTCCCGTCAGCTCCCCACCGTGGTGGTGGATCAGCCCCGGGATGTCCAGAATGTGCCGACCGTGTCGATTGATGACTATGGGGCCATGAAGGAAGTCGCTGACCATGTTTTCGGTTTGGGGCATAAAAAGGTTGCGTTGCTGACGATTCGCCAAAACGCCATTCGTCATGATGGTTTGGTGACGGTGGAGCAGGCCCGCAATGCGCAGATGCATGTGCAGCGGAGCCGTATTTTGGGGGTATTGGATTCGGCTGCCGAGCACGGTATTGACCCTAATGATGTGATGATTGTGGAGAGCTTCGAAAGTAAGGAGTCCGCCGGCCGGGCTGCTTCGGAGCTGGTTTTCCAGAAGTGCCCGGAGTGCACCGCACTTATTTGTACGTCCGACATGCTGGCTTTGGGTGCCATGTATTTCGCTCGCTCGCGCGGTATTTTGGTTCCGGAGGAACTTACTGTGACGGGCTTTGACGGTATTGAGGATGCCCTCAACCGTAACCTCACCACGGTGCGCCAGCCCAGCGAAGAGAAAGGCTATGTGGCTGGCGAGCTGCTTTTCGCCGCAGAAAAAGGCGTTGCCGAGTCGGTGGTGCTGGATACTGTCTTCCATGAAGGCGCAACGGCAGCCCCTCCCCATGCTGGGAAATTTTAGGGCTGCCGTCGCTGCTCTTTTTATGTAGTTTTACTTGCGGACTTTCTTAGTCTTTTTCTTTTCCTTGCGGCGCTTCGAACGGGTGAAGTGTTCGTCACCGTATTCGTCGCGCTTGGTTGCAATGTAGTCCAAGGCTGCTGCGACCTGTAGCTCGTTAGCCACGCGATAGCGGGCGGCGGTGTCCCCTTCGCCCACCTTCACAGTGATGTCGCGAGCACCTTTACGGCTGGGGCTGTTTTCGATGTAGCGGAATGCGTTCTCATCAGTTACATCGTCACCGAAGTAGATAATGGATTCCGCACCATTAGCCCACTTTTTCTCAAGCTCGTAAATGGCGTCGCCTTTATCTGCGTTGGAAATGGCGAATTCGTAAACCATCTTGCCGTGGGTGATGTAAACCCCATCGATTTTCTGGAGCCGCTCAACAAGTGCGTCAGCTTCCTTCTCCGCTGCGTCTTTGCGGCGCGCAGTGCGGATGTGGAGGGTGACGGCTACCGGCTTGTACTCCATCTTGGAGCCTGGAATCTTCGCAGAGGTAGCTTCAACCTGTTCAGTAATTTCTTCCAGGAGCTGCTTTTCGCGACGGGTCAGTTTGGTGTCGGTGCCAGTAATTTCGGCTCCGTGGCAGCCCACTAGCGTAACCGGGTTGGGGGCCGCAGAAATGGTCCGCAGCTCGGAGATTTCGCGTCCACTCACTAGCGCTGCTTGAGTGTGCGGCACCTCCGCCAACTTGTAGAGGGCCTCTACGCCACCCGGAATGGGAATCGACTTGGAGGGGTCCTTCACCAGGGGTGCCAGCGTTCCATCAAAGTCGGAGGCGACCAGCAGGTGACGTTCCTCAATAGCCTTGTCGATGGCGATCAGCAGCGGTAACGGCAGCGAGTCGCGGGCATCCTTGGCGGCTTCCAGTTCCTTGCGCGACTTCAGCACGCGGTATCCAGGAGTCCAGAAGGCGAGGATAATTGCGGTCACTATCTGCAGTGCTGCCAGCACCATGGCGGCTACAAACTGGCCGTCGGTGAAGGCTTGCTGCCCGATCTGCACTACTTGTTCACCAAGCTGTCGCGTCATCGGGTTTTGCATGAGCTGCTCGCCGACGGAGCTAGCTCCGGCGAGACCGCCCTTTACCGCGTCAAAGGCTTCGACACTGGCTCCGCTGGGAGCCATACCGGCCTGTTCTGCACCCATCAGAGTCATCTTGACCTGGTTGGCAATATCCGAGATCTTGTCGGAGTAAACCGTGGTGAGCACCGAACCGGTGATGGCGATACCGAGGGCGGCACCGATCTCACGGGCAGCGTCGTTAACTGCAGAAGCAACGCCGTATTTCTTTTCGGGAGTTTGCAGCATGATCGCGGTGGTTGCCGGGGCGGCAGTGAGACCAAGACCAGTTGCAAAGACAAGCATGATGGCGGTGATGTACCAGTATTCAGTATTGGTATCCACCGGGATGAACATCAGCAGGGAGGCAGCCAACAGGAGGTGTCCGGAGAAGAGAAGCCATTTTTGGCCAATCTTGCGGGTTACCCAAATGGATAGCAACGCGAAGATAACGATCGGCGGTACCAGGGGTGCCATTGCGAAGGCCGACTTGATTGCGCTGTAGCCCTGCACGAGCTGCATGTATTGGATGAGTGCGTAGAAGTAACCGAAGGTTGCAAGGAACTGGCTGGTCAGGGAGAGGGAGCCAGAACCAAAACCACGGAACTTGAAGAAGCGGACGTCAAGCAGTGGGTGATCACTCTTGAGCTCCCAGATGATGAAAGCAATGGTGAAGACTACTGCGATCACGAAGCAAGCAATAATCCAGCCGTTGCTCCAGCCACGTTCGGGGGCCTCAATGAGTCCCAATACCAGTAGGAAGATAGCAAAGGTGGAGAGCAGCGCACCAAGTGGGTCGAACTTCGGTGGATCCTCCATTTTGTTTTCTTCGATGGTGAAGGAGGCTACTGCCAGCACTGCGGCAAAGATAGCGAGGGAGACGAAGATGGCATGCCAGCTGAACTTCAGCAAAATGGCACCAGATCCGAGCAGACCGATGACCGCGCCAGTACCGGCACTTGCACCCCAGATTGCAATAGCGAGTGGGCGTTTACGGGTGGGGATACGGGATGCCAGAATCGACAGGGTGGAGGGCATAACAAAAGCTGCACCCAGGCCCGACACGGCACGAGAAGCAATCAGAGCCTCGGGGGTGTTGGTCCAAATTGGAATCAACGCACCGGCCGTGAAGACTATCAGGCCACCTATGAAGACACCTTTTCGCCCGAAGCGGTCTCCGATTGCACCAGCGGGCAACAGTAATGCCGCCAACACCAGCGTGTAGGCGTCAACAATCCAAGTCAGTTGAGACTGGGTGGCGCCAACATCCACAGCGATGTCGGGGAGCACTGTGTTAAGGGAGGCCATGGTGGCCATAACCAACACAACACCGAAACAGGAAACCACAAAAAGCCAGTAGTCTTGCGCAGTTAGTTTGTGCGGATTACCGAGCCTAAATAGTCTTCTGTGTTCTTCCTTATTTTTACGAGCAATACGGCGCGCAGCTTTATTTTCACGCTTGCTTTCCCGAGCAATAGCGCGCTCCGTAGGATCAATCTTGTTCTTCATAGCTCCTGCTTCTATAGCTAACGACCGGTAGGTGTTTAGCAGGGATTTTTACCTAACTTCCAGCATAATGAAATCTAGGTAAACCGACTACAAAGTCAGCTGAATTCCTACCAAGGAAGCTGATAAGTATGTGAGGTTTCCTCGGGGCACTCGTCCCCAGTCACGTAAGTGGCGTAGGTTCCCCAGTATCCGGGAGCAATTTCCACCCACGCACGAACACACGTGTCCTCATGTTGGCTGGCGAAAGCGGAGGACTGTGCAATTGCCGAACCCATGGTGCTAATGGGTTCCCCTGCGACGGGCATTGCGTCTCCCACTTGCTGAATTTTTTCGCCCACCTGTTTTTCATGCAGGGCGACGGTCTGTTCACGTGTAAAGGTTGTGGTGAAGACAAACGGTTTGCCCTGGTCTGGACCCGCCATTACAGGAACACCGAGCGGTGCATACTTGCTGTCCAGATTGGCTTGGGGGAGGGGATCGCCGGGCGTGAAGACAGCCGGCTGTTCGGGACCAATCTGTCCCGGCGTCGGAGTCTGGGGGAGTGTTCCCACGGTGCTATCAGCAACATAACCATCTCCACCACTGGTGGTTGTATCCACCGAGGAGTTGGCGTCGCCCACTTCGAGAGGCGCCAATGGTTGTTGAGGAGCTTTCCCGTCAACATTTTGGTCGGCGGAGTCCGCAGCGGTGGTGCTGATGACGGTGGTGGTGTGGGAGGCATCGTCAGTCGCGTCGGAGCAGCCACCGACGCCGATCCCCAGGCCTGTTGCCAATATCAATGACATTCCTAGTGCACTCAGCTTTTTAACCCTCTTCATATCTTTTTGAGAAGTACTTTGACGGCTATTTTTGCTGGCGCGGAATGTAGAAAACAACAGAAACTCCTTTAACTCTTCTAACAGCATGCTACCCGTTGGGGACGAGGTTAGAAAGAGTTTTGTCGCCTTCCGACAACTTTTTACAAGACCGTAATATGACTTTCTAGATTCTCCGTGAGCTGGTTGCCTCCGGTGGCAACGTGACTATGCACGGATGATCTTTTTTGTACTTGCTGGTGTGGCAGTCGCGAGAGTCTAAACCGCACTCTTCCAGAATCCCATTGAGTACCCCGCGGCTGATTTCGTGAATCAGTTCAAGGTTGTCTACTTGCAGTTCTTGGGCAGGACAGGAGTACAGGTACAACACGTCCGGCTGGTTATGAACACGCGGTTCGTATCCCCATTCTTCGGCCAAGCGGAAAAGCTGTTTGCACACAGGCTGGTCGTAGTTGAAGTGGGAGGCGAGGTCGCGGCCCAGTGCTTCCCCCATTCTGCGCGCTTCTGTTTCTGGAATCGGGGACATGCGATCCAGGTGTTCCGTAAACAAGTTGATGAGAGTGGTGGCGATGCGGAACTGCGGATTAATAAATGTGCTGGGAGTAGCCACATACGCGATGGAGGGACGTCCCCTTCCGCCACTTTGGAGAGATCGGCGGGTGAGATACCCTTCTTCTGCTAGCGCTACAAGGTGCTCCCGGACGGTGTTCACATGGAGTTTAAGCTGGCTTGCAACTTCTTTGGGTAAAACAGAATCGCCGGCATTTCGTACTGTTTCAAGAATTAGTGCACGGCGCGGAGGGAGCTGCCGTTCGGCGTCTTCGCTAGGGGGAGCGGCGAAGACACCCAACGGGTAAGAACCATTGGTTGCCATTGTGTGAAGGCTTTCTTTCTTTTTAGATCATGTGTAGTTGTAAAAGGGTCTTCCGAATTGATGGGTTAGTGTTCCGGAAGCGCATCAAGGAAGCTCTTCGCCCAGCGGTTGACGTCGTGTGTGAGCACCTGGCGGCGAAGTGCACGCATGCGGCGGCGCCGCTCCTCTTCAGGATCCTCGATCGCGTGCATGATAGCGTCTTTGACTCCCTCAATATCATAGGGGTTGCATTGGTAAGCTGTGCGCAATTCACGCGCTGCTCCAGCGAATTCTGAGAGAACAAGGGAACCGTTGCCATCTGTCGAGGCTGCAACAAACTCTTTGCACACCAAATTCATGCCGTCTTTGAGCGGGGTGACCAGCATGACATCGGCGTTGCGGTAGAAGCCGAGCAGATCCTCGAATGGTGCAGACTGGTGGAGGTAAGAGATAACGGGCCGTCCCACACTGGCGTACTCACCATTGATACGGGCCACCTTCTCCTCCACTCGTTTGCGGAGTTCCTTATAGGCGTCCACACGTTCGCGGCTGGGGGTAGCAAGCTGTACGAAAACGAACTTTTCGGGGTCGAGACGTCCCTCTTGCAGCAGCTGATAGATAGCCTCCAGGCGAACTTCGATCCCTTTGGTGTAGTCCATGCGGTCGACACCAAGAGCGAGAGTGGCGGGATCCCCAACTCGTTTGCGTAACTCGACGCCATGTTTCTTAATTTCGTCGGTTTTTGCCTGCTCGTCGAAAGCACCGGAGTCGATGGAGATAGGGAAGGCACCAACTTTTACGAAACGGGGTGAGCCCTCTTTTTGGGGCACCTCAATGTGGCCACAATGTCCGACGCAGCTCATCTTGCCGCGGGTAACGCGGTGCTTGCGACGAACATTGGTGAGGCGCTGAAAGTTGATAGCGTTTCCGGGGACGTGGAACCCAATAAGGTCAGAGCCCAGGAGCCCATCGATAATCTCATCGCGCCAGGGGAGCTGCTCAAACAGCTCCAGTGGTGGAAACGGAATGTGCAGGAAAAAGCCGATACGGACATCGGGACGCATCTCCCGCAGAAGTGCTGGCACTAGCTGCAGCTGGTAATCATTTACCCACACGACGCCATTTTCAGCGGCCGTTTCGGCAGCTACTTCCGCGAAGCGTTGGTTAACTTCCTTATAGGTCTCCCACCAGTCTTCGCGGTACTGTGGCTCAACGATTCCATTGTGGTAGAGGGGCCACAGGGTGTCGTTCGAAAAACCTTCGTAATAGTTTTCTACTTCTTCTGCGCTAAGTTTTACCGGAATGATGGTGACGCCATCCTGGTCGAAAGGTTCAGGTTCGGCGTCTGCAACTCCGGGCCAGCCAATCCAGGCTCCGTGGTGGGAACGCAAAATAGGCTCAAGAGCGGTAACTAGACCGCCTGGGCTTCGTTTCCATTCTTGGGTGCCATCCTCGTGGGTGACGAGGTCGGTGGGGAGGCGGTTAGCAACGACAAGGAATTTGGCCTTTTTGTTAAGTGGCTCTTGACCCGTCATGATCTACTCCTCTGAAAGTCCTACTCCCAGCATGTTCATCAGCTCGAGGGCTTCGTCGTCCTTTTTCGCATAGCCAGCGACAACGCGACGAGCACGACGAGCCGTTTCTTCTTCTAGGGGGCCATAAGTGTCGTGGTTTTGTCGGATAATATCGCTAGTCTTTGGTGGCATGAATAGATGTCCTTTTCGTTGATCAGTTATCTATATGTTAGGGACGTCTGGGCATAATTTCCAGTAAAGGCCTTCTGACCTGGGGGAACTCCCGGAGTTGGTCCGTCCCTAAATTTTACGGGAATTAGCAGTGCGGCGGGCAATATTGCCCATAATCAAATATTCTCCAGCGCTAATTCTGGTCTGGCGCATTTTTCCATTAATATAGGTGGGGCTTCATCCCCGAAGCGTTCGCTAGAGTGGCTCAATTGGTAGAGCATCCGACTTGTAATCGGAAGGTTGCGGGTTCAAGTCCCGTCTCTAGCTCCACGATCCGCAGTTCAATGTGCGTTTTAGATTCGCGCAAAGCTTTGCAGATAGTAGTTGGGGACTGTATAGGGACTGTTATGACTGCTTTTTAGGCTTAGTCTGCTCTTCCATCTCCACAAACAGTTGCTTGCATTCGGACAGGTTCCTAATGCGATTCTGTGTTTGTTTGTCTCCCTGCCCGATGGCGCTCAATACCTTTTGGGTAGTGGCAGAGTATTTTTCGAAAACGGCACGCAGTGTTTCGGAAAGTTTATCCATCTGTTCTTGAGTCTTGATGGGGTTGGCGCGCAGTTCTTTCGACTTTGCAGAGAAAACTTTGTCGCCCTCATATAGCACGTCGATAAGCTCTTGTAGAGCCTCTTTCTGCTTCTCACTTCCCGACATCATGACGGAGCTGGAGCGCATGGTGAGGGCAGTGCTCCGGAAATCCGATGCTTGCCGTTCGAGAGCATTGGGGAGACGGTCCAAGTATTCTTCTTGGCTCTCATTTTTGCGGATATTCAGGGCGTCTGCGTCAGCCGCAATGGTGTTGTGAGCCGGGCAGAAACTACTCCACCATCCCACCAAACTGTTGGCAGGCAAAGCTTCACTGGAATCGCTATTGCGTTGGTTGCTATCCACAAAGGTGGCTAGCGCCAAAATCAAAGCGAAGACGAGCCCCAGCGCCAGGGCCGTAAAAATTTTCTTCTTCCGCAGCGCAGCCTGCGGATCTTTCGGCTCGGTGGTCTCTTTTTCGGGCTCTTTAGTGGCTTTGTTATCGGTCATAATAAAGGGGCTCTCCTACGGCTAATGCACTATATAAATGGTAACAGCTTAAAGAAAAGCTGCGCACTGCGGCAGTCTTCTAATAGCAGCAATATTTTTAGTGCTTCCAGCACCTACTTTATCTATTCCCTGGCTGAGTTGGGATACGTAATTTTCGTACACAAGTTTTAGTTGTTGTGCAGCAGTTTTTAACGATTCTTGGGAGGGGTTGCGGAGTGTCGAAATCGGCAGTGCGCGGAGTTCTTCCTGGGCGGTAGAAAGTGCTTCCAGCACCATGTTGTAGCCCTCTTCCTGCCGCTGAGTGGGGTAACGGAAGGGGAGTGATTCCAAAGTGTCGGCGGTGATTTTGAAAAGCTCCTGTTGCCGCTCTAGCGCTGCTTTAACGTCATCCGCTTCATAGGGAGGAGTCACGCTTTGGGCGTTGAAATAAACCATGGTGTGGCCGTTGCAAATGGTGTCCCACCATTGGTAAAGCTCGTCGTCGGAAACTCCACGCAAGTGCACAATGACACTCACCGTAATGCTGTTGAAAAGCAGAACCGTCAACAGCAGCGCGATTGCTTTTTGCAGCAGGGAGCGATCCTCCTGCACCGACTTGGAGCGGAAAAGCCGAGATGGCTGTGGAGTTTCTTGGAGTGCACGATACTTGGACACATCTTTACCCTAAATAAAATGAAGGCGGGGAGCCACTCGGAGCTCCCCGCCTTCATAAGGCGTTTGTCGTTATTTACTTCAAGTTAGCCAGCGGTCCGTCCACGCTCGGCGGGTTGATGCAGGAATCAAGTCCGCGAGTCAAGGAGCAGAAAGCTGGGTCGGCAACTGGCTTGTAGCCCTTCGGTACGCCACCGTGGTGGGTAACGTAGCGGTAGGCAGCGACACCAGTGGTGGGCTTGCGCTTGAGGCTGCCGTCCTTCAGCACATCCACTTGGTAGAGACCGAAGCGGGAGTTGTACTGTCCCCACTCGTAGTTGTCGGTGATGGACCAGTAGTTGTAGCCGATGACGGGGTAGCCGTCAGCCACTGCGCGCTGAATCCAGAAGAAGGTGTCGTAGACCCAGTCCTTCTTCTTGTAGCCGTCTTCGCGCTTACCGTTGTAGGTCGGTAGGCCGTTCTCAATGATGTACACCGGGATGCCGGGGAATGCTTCGGAGAAGTACTTAATGGCGTGGTAGATGCCATCCGGCTGGGGGCGAATCTTCGAGAAGCTGGAAGTTGCACCGTAAGCGGCACTCAGGTTGTCGAGGGAAAGACCGTAGTAGTAGTCAATTCCCACGAAGTCCAAGTGATTCTTCACGGGGACGAAGAGGAACTGGTCAGCAATCGGGGTAACGAGTGGTAGGAAGGCTTCGTTAGTGCCAACCTGGTTCTTCTTGTTAACACCCTTAATGATGTCGTAAGCGTTCTTGTGGGCTTGCACGATCTTCTTCATGAAGTCCACCATTTGCACGCGTTCCACCATGCCAACTTCGACTTCGTGGCCGAAGAAGACGAGGGGCTCGTTAAAGGTGATCCAGGAAACGGGAGTCTTCTTACCCCAACGATTCGCAATGAACTTTACGTAGCGGTTGTAGTCCTTGAGGGTCTGTTCGTTCAGGAAGCCGCCCTGGTCAGCAACCCAACCCGGGTAGACGTAGTGAACAGTGGAGATCTGGGGCGTAATGCCGTGCTTCCGCATGGTGCGGAAAACATCGTCGTAGTAGTGGATTTCCTTCCAGTTCCACTTGCCCTTTTGGGGCTCAATGCGAGCCCATTCGATGGAGATGCGGAAAGTATCGAGACCCATCCAGGCCGCGTTTCCGATGTCTTCCTTGTAACGGTGACGGAAGTCAGTGGCGTTCTTTACAGGGTTGACCTTTTCTGGATCCTTCGGGGATTCGCGGTCAACGTAGCGTTTCCAGTTGCTGTCGTAGTTGCTTCCCTCAACCTGGAATCCAGCAGTGGCAGTTCCGAAGCGGAACTTGCCCCAAGGATGTTTGACGGAGGCGGCGTCGGCGGTGGTTCCTGCCACGAGGCCTGATGCCAGCATGGCTACGGAAGCGGCAGCAGCTACAAACTTCTTCACAAATGAGTTGAGCTTCATGTCGTTCCTTCGCAGGGGTAGTAACCAATCTCGGTAATTTTCCCAAGAGCGTGATCGTCAAAACGCTGCTCACTAGCACCGGTAGGTAAAAAGTGGGCAGCGAAAACAGAAACACTAAGTGCTCTTGAATTTAACTTTAACGGTTAAGTAAGCCCTTCGCCTGAGGTTGAGAAAATATTGCCAACAGGACTGCAACTTGTTGTAAGAATCGTCCAACTTAGCGTCTTTCAGCTAATTCCCAGGAACCGTCCAGCCATTAACCAAAATCCCAGGAACAATAGAAGTATGACCACGAATGCACACGACACCGAAGAATACGACGGTGAAGGTTTCCCCGACTACAGCGGGACAAAAATCCTGGTAGTGGATGACGAGCCCTCAATTGTGGAGCTGCTGAAGGTGAGTCTTAAGTTCCAGGGCTTTGATGTTGAGACTGCTCAAACTGGAGAAGAAGCACTCGATGTAGCTCGCACTTTCCACCCGGATGCTTTCATCTTGGACATTATGATGCCCGGCATGGACGGCTTCCGACTGCTGCGGCGCCTGCGCGAAAACGGTCACGAAGGACCCGTGCTGTACCTCACCGCTAAAGATGACGTGGAAGACCGCATCCACGGGCTCACCCTAGGTGCCGACGACTACGTCACCAAACCCTTCAGCCTGGAAGAGGTAATCGCCCGGCTGCGCACCATTCTCCGCCGTTCTGACCAACGCGATTTGGGAACACCCACCAGCCGTCTAACTTTTGCAGACATCGAACTTGACGATGAGACCCACGAAGTGTGGAAGGCCGGTGAACTTGTGGAACTCACGCCCACCGAATTCGCACTACTGCGGTATTTCATGGTTAATGCCGGGGTGGTACTCTCCAAGTCCCGCATTCTGGACAATGTGTGGGACTACGACTTCAACGGGGATGCCAACGTAGTTGAATCCTATATTTCCTATCTCCGGAAAAAGGTGGACACCGGACCGGAGAAATACCTCCACACTTTGCGTGGAGTTGGTTACGTCTTGCGTGAGCCGCGATGAGTCAAGAGCAGCCGCAGAGTTTCCCCAACTCCGTCTTGGAACGCATTCCGATGCGTATCTTGTTGACGGTCGGTATAGTTCTTTTGCTTTTTGGTGGTCTGGTGGCCTCCAATGTCGCCATCACCACCCTGCAATGGCGAAATAGCATTAACACCGTGGACAACCAGCTTTATGCTGCCCAAAAAGGCTGGGCCTCCCACCCGGGCAGGGCAATGAACCGCCTGGAGAATCGTGGTCCGTGGGGGCCGCCCAGCCACTTTTTCCTCCTCTTGCAGCCCAGCCACCGAGACGCCTTAATGGTGAACGATAGTCGCGCCGTCCCGAATCTCACTTCGGTGGTTCCCGATGGAAACATCCGCACGGTGGAGTCGGATGGTGTTGGCGGCAAATGGCGCATTCTTTCCTATCCCGCGGATTTCATTTTTGATTGGGAAGCCCGCACTGGGCCGCGCATGGAAGAGGGGATCGTGACGGTTGCTTTGCCGTTGGATCAAGCAATTGCCGACACCCGTAACCTTATTTTGCTGCAAGTATTTATTGGCGTGGCGGTACTTATAGCGGCCGGCGGCATTACCTGGCTGCTGGTCTCCAAGTCGCTCCACCCGCTGCAGGAGGTTGAGAATGCAGCGCAGGATATTACCCGCGGTGACTACAACCGACGGGTGACTCTCCAGGGCTACGACACGGAGGTAGAAAATCTTGGATTAGCGTTCAACCAGATGGCGCAAAAGGTTCAAGAAACCCTCTACTACCAGTATGAATCCGAGCAAGCCGCACGTACCAGCGAAGCGAATATGCGTCGCTTCGTAGGGGATGCCTCCCATGAACTACGCACCCCGCTCACCGCTATTAGGGGCTTTGCTGACGCCGCGAAAATGGGTGCTGTCGATACGGAAACCGCCCTCCAGCACATTGGTGATGAGGGCGTGCGGATGCAGCAGCTCGTCGAAGATTTGCTGCTTCTGGCTCGCATTGACAACAACCGACCCATGGAGCTGAAAGACATCCAAGAAGTCGATCTGTCGCGCTTGCTGGAAAGCGCTGTTACTGCCGCCAGCATTAGTTGGCCGCAACGCACCATCGACCTCAAACTCACCGACAGTGCGGTGGTGGCAGGTGACGAAACGCGACTCCGCCAAATCGTTGACAATCTCATCACCAACGCATTGCGCCACGCGGGAGAAGACGCCGATATCTTGGTGGGACTCCGGGTTGACGATGCCCGCGACAATGCTTTTATTACCGTGGCAGACAACGGCATTGGGATGGATCAGCACACCCTCAAACATGTGTTTGACCGGTTTTTCCGAGGCGATGATTCGCGGGCACGCAACAAAGGCGAACGCAGCGAAGGACGAGGCTCCGGACTGGGCTTAGCGATTGTGAAATCGCTGGCCGAAGCACACAACGGAACAGTCACCGTCACCTCCAACGAGGGTGAAGGCAGCCAGTTTGTGGTTACTTTGCCGCTGGCGCAGGAAGGCCCAGCAGAGGCAGCGGGACCAACTGAGACAGATACATCAGCTAAAACCGGTTCTGCCAACTCCTAGGTGTGCCAACCCCTTAGCACCGTCACCCGCTTTAAAACACATAAAAACCGGCTGGCCAGCACATCCACATGTCGCTGGCCAGCCGGAAAGTATTAGAGGAGAGAGTTAGACGGCAGAGCCATCCTCCCAGTTGACGCCCATTTCAGCGAGAGTGTCGCGAATCTTCTGGGCAGCCTCATCCATATCTTCGGCAGGGACGTTTTGTTGGACTTGGGAAAAGTCGTAATCTGCCTTGCTCCAGGCCGGGAAAACGTGAATATGAGTGTGGGGCACGTCAAAACCGACAATAATTTCCCCAGCACGCGGAGCATCCCAAGCCTTGCATACAGCCTGACCAATAAGTTGGCTGACACGTGCAACGTGCAACCAAAGGTCGCTTGGAAGATCCGTCCATTTGTCTATTTCTTCGCGGGGAACAACCAGCGTGTGCCCCATTTTTATGGGTTCAATCGACAGGAAAGCGACCACCTTATCGTCTTTGTAAACAAAGCGTCCGGGCAGTTCGCCGTTGATGATTTTAGTGAATACAGAAGCCATGGTTCCTATAGTAACGATAAATTGGGGGGTAGTAATCCAAATAAGGAATAGGTAAGTAAGTCCAGAAACATCTAGGCTATTACTTATGCGAGTACTCATAATTGGCTCTGGAGCCCGTGAACATGCCCTACTTCTCGGACTAGCCCGCGACCCGCAGGTCACCGAGATTCACATTGCTAATGGTAATGCCGGTACCGAACAACCGCCCCGCGACAGTTCGGTCACCGTCCACCGCCACAGCGTGAACGAAACCTCCCGCAGTGGATGTGTGGCATTGGCGAACGAGATCAAGCCCGATCTGGTCGTCATCGGACCGGAAGCTCCACTGGTGAAAGGCGTGGGAGATGCCCTCCGCGACGCCGGTTTTGCAGTATTCGGCCCCAATAAGGGAGCTGCCCTTATTGAAGGATCTAAAGCCTTCGCCAAAGATGTCATGAAAGCTGCCGGGGTACGCACTGCGCACGCCGAAATTATTCCCCCCTCGGATGAGGAAGGCGTTTCCGGTCCCTCCGACGCCGTCATTGAGGAAGTTATCGACCGCTTTGGCCCCACCTGGGTTGTGAAAGATGACGGTCTTGCGGCGGGCAAAGGTGTGGTTGTCACCACCGACCGGAAGAAAGCACTGCAACATGTCAATGAAGTACTCGCCATTGGACATCCGGTGCTGCTGGAAAGCTTCCTAGACGGTCCCGAAGTTTCCCTCTTCTGCCTGGTGGATGGTGAAACTGTAGTTCCGCTTATCCCCGCCCAAGACCACAAACGCATCTTCGATAATGACGAAGGTCCCAACACTGGTGGAATGGGCGCATATGCACCGCTACCATGGCTTCCCGAAGATGGTGTTGACCGCATCGTCAACGAAGTCTGCAAACCGGTTGCGAAAGAAATGGTGAAGCGGGGCTGCCCCTACTCTGGCCTCCTCTACGCCGGTATTGCGTGGGGTAAAGAAGGACCTGCGGTGGTCGAATTTAACTGCCGCTTCGGAGACCCCGAAACTCAGGCCATCCTGGCACTGCTCAAGACCCCACTGGGTCAACTGTTGTCTGCTACTGCAAACGGCACACTGGCCGAACAGCCGCCCCTGGAATGGGAAGACGGAGCCGCCATTGTGGTGGTACTGGCTGCCGAAAACTACCCAGCGGAACCCACTAAAGGGGACCGCATCCGGGGAATCGACAAGGTCGAAAAAGAAGTGCCTGGATCGGTGCTGCACGCCGGAACTGCCCGCAACGAGAAGGGCAAATATATTTCCGCCGGCGGACGCGTACTGGGTGTGGTCGGCAAGGGTAAAGACCTCGCTGAAGCCCGTGAACAGGCCTACACGTTGTTGGGCAAGATTGAGATGCGCGGCGGACAAAGCCGAAGCGATATTGGGCTGAAGGCAGTCCGCGGCGAGATTAGTATTCCTTAACTAATTGTTCGCAAATCGTCATCTTCAAGTTAGAGATTTGCTTCCTGCTACATGCTTATGATGGCCATACGGACTCCCCAGACTGTGGGAGTAATCGGCATGTTAGGTTGCAGGAATGAAGAAATCTGCCCTTTTTCGTGGAGTGGCACTAGGTGCTGGACTTGCTTTAGTTGTGGGTCTTTCCGCTTGCGCGAATAAGCAAGACGACAGAACTAACGAAACAACGACAGCAATGGAGAGCATTGCGGGTCTTCCCGACGGTTTTGACCTCCAAGCGCACCGGGGCGGACGGGGTGAATACACCGAAGAATCGGCAGCCGCATTCCGGCACGCATTGGAGCTCGGTGTCACCACCCTAGAATTCGACATTGTGATGTCCAAGGACGGAATTCCGGTGGTCTGGCACGATCCCGAGGTTCTGCCTGAGAAATGCCGCGATACCGCACCCGCCACTCACGGCGATCACATGTACCCCTACGTCGGCAAACTCATCCACCAGCTGAACTGGGCGCAGCTGCAAACCCTGCGCTGCGACAAGAAACTGGACGGTTTCCCGGAGCAAAAACCGGTTAAAGACAACACCATGATTCAGCTGAAAGACGTTTTCAGCATTGCCAAAGAATATGGTGCCGACGTCTACTACAACATTGAAACCAAGGTGGAGGCCGAAAAGAAGGACTGGTCTGCGGAACCGGAAGAGTTCGTGAAGGCCATTCTGGAGGCAGTGCGGGACGCCGGTGTCACCGACCGTGTCGCCATCCAATCCTTCGATTGGCGTACTTTTTCCATCATGGCGAAAGAGGCACCGTATATCCCCACCATCATGCTGTGGGATGACACCACTTGGGTCCCCAATTCCCCGTGGACTGGTGACGTCGACTATGCGGCAGTTGACGGCGATATTATTGCCGCCGCGAAACAACTCAATGTGAATGTGCTTTCCCCTGGTTACAGCACCCCTTACGGAATGGTGCCGGGGCAGAAAGACTACAAACTGGTTGCCGATAAGGACTTCGTTAAGAAAGCCCACGATGCCGGATTCCGCGTCGTGCCGTGGACTATCAACGACGAAGAAGTCATGGAAGACCAGATCGATGCAGGTGCTGACGGCATCATCACTGACTACCCCACGAAGTTGCGGGAAGTGATGGAGAAGAAAGGGATGGAGCTCCCCAAGAGCTACGTCCTCAAAACCGACACCCCTGTGGTGACAACTGAGAACAAAAAATAAAACACGGATTATTTGACGGAGTTGACATGAAAATTATTAGTAAACTCGTCGCTGCTGCTTGCGTTTTGGCACTGCTCCCCGCCTCACTTGCACCAGCCACAGCTGCTCCCGCCTCAGATCCGGCATTCAAGAATCTGCCAAGCGGGTTCGATATGCAGGCACATCGCGGTGGCCGCGGAGAAAACCTGGAGTCCTCTCTGCCGGCTTTCCGCCACGCCATCAAACTGGGTGTAACCACCCTGGAGCTGGACATTGTGCTCACCAAAGACGGTGTTCCCGTCGTTTGGCACGACATTACTCTGCAGAAAAGCAAGTGCCGCGACACCAAGCCCGTCACTGCCGACGATCCCCTCTACCCTTACGCTGGCAAACCGCTAGGTATGCTCACCTGGAAGCAAGCCCAAACGGTGCGCTGCGACAAGCGACTGGAGGATTACCCGGAGCAGAAAGCTGCCCCCGGAAATAAACTCATCACCCTGGGACAGGTCTTCAAACTGGCAAAACAGATGAAGGCCAAGAGCATGTACTTCAATATTGAAACGAAGACGCTTCCCTTTATTCACAGTGATGACGACGCCGACAATTACGTCTACACCATTCTGCGGGAATGCAAGAAAGCCGGAGTGCTGGATCGCGTAACTATTCAGTCTTTCGACTGGCGCACCCTTGCCCTAGTTCGCAAACTGAACAAGAGTATCCCCACCTCCATGCTGCTGAATGCCGCGAAGTTGAACTTCATTCCGATCAACCCCGGCATCGGACCGGTTGACTATGCAGCTACTGGGGGAGATCCGATTCTGGCCGCCAAGCAACTCAAGGCGCAAATTGTGAGCCCCCACTACGGTGGCGGAGCAGACGACCTTTACGCCGACAAAGAGTTCTGCGACCGTGCCCACAAGCATGGCCTGCGGGTTGTGCCCTACACCGTGAACGATGAGGACGCCATGCGGGCTCTCATCCGGGCTGGTAACGACGGCTACATTACGGATTACCCCACCATGGGTATGAAAGTTGCGCGCCAGGAAAAGAAAATCCGCTAACTGCGGCCTGGCTTCGGAAAACAACAGGATAGCTAAATAAGAGAAAGTTGCGCGGCGCACTTGTGGCGTCGCGCAACTCCCATTTGTGACACACAAAAGGCATAATAGGGGACGTGGATAACTTGACTAGCACCCCCAAAGAAACCGATAAAGACACTATTCCCAGCATTCCGAATGTACTGGCCACCCGGTACGCCTCCCCGGAGATTCGGAAACTGTGGAGCCCCGAACACAAGATCATCATGGAGCGCGAACTCTGGATGGCTGTCTTGCGGGCGCAAACAGATCTGGGAGTGGGGGACCCGGCCGAAGCCAAGGAAGCACTTGCGGCCTACGAAAAGGTCAAAACAGATGTGGACTTGGCCTCCATCGCCCACCGGGAAGCTGTGACCCGCCACGACGTCAAAGCGCGCATTGAAGAGTTCTGCGACCTCGCCGGCCACGAACAAATCCATAAGGGCATGACCAGCCGTGACCTCACCGAAAATGTGGAACAGCTGCAGCTCAAGCAGTCCCTCGAACTTATGCGGGACCGCGGCATCGCCGTCGTCACCCGCTTGGCGGAACTCGCTGCCCAATACAACGACACGGTGATGACGGGCCGCAGCCACAACGTGGCAGCCCAAGCCACCACTCTCGGTAAGCGCTTCGCCTCCGCCGCCGACGAAATGCTGGTCGCTCTGCGCCGCGTGGATGAGCTGATTGCCGCCCTGCCCCTACGCGGCATTAAAGGCCCCATGGGCACCGCCCAAGACATGCTGGATCTGCTCGACGGGGATGAAGATAAACTCGCCGAGCTGGAAGGCCGCATTGCCGAACACCTCGGATTCACCTCCGTGATGGATTCCGTCGGCCAGATCTACCCGCGCTCCATCGACTACGATGTGCTGAGCGCGCTGGTCCAATTGGGTGCCGGTCCCAGTAGCCTTGCCACCACGATTCGCCTGATGGCCGGACAAGAACTGGTCACCGAGGGCTTCAAACCCGGCCAGGTGGGATCCTCCGCCATGCCGCACAAAATGAATGCTCGCTCCTGTGAACGCGTCTGCGGATTCCAAGTTATTCTGCGCGGCTACAGCGTAATGGTGGCCGACATGGCCGGAAACCAGTGGAACGAAGGCGACGTGTCCTGCTCCGTCATCCGCCGTGTGGCACTCCCGGATGCATTCTTTGCGCTGGATGGAATGTTCGAAACTTTCCTTACCGTGCTGAAAGAGTTCGGTGCCTACCCGGCCGTCATCTCCAACGAACTCGATCGCTACCTGCCGTTCCTGGCCACCACCAAAGTGCTGATGGCCTGCGTCCGCAAAGGTGTCGGCCGCGAACACGCCCATGAGGCCATTAAAGAAAACGCCGTCGCTGTTGCTCTCAACATGCGTGAACAGGGCGGCGAACAGGATCTGCTGGACCGTCTTGCAGCGGATGACCGCATCCCGCTGGACCGCGCCGAACTGGATGAAGCACTCTCCGACAAGGCTGCTTTCGTGGGTGCCGCCCACTCCCAGGTGGAGCGAGTGATTGCCCGCGCCGCCGAATGGGCTGAGAAATATCCCGAGGCTGCTGCTTACACCCCCGGTGAGATTCTCTAACCCCAACTCCGCCCAACTCCGCCCAACCCTTAACCGTTTCGCAAGAATAGGTAAACCAATGCGTCCGAAGCTTTCTGACTACAAGCACCTCACCGCCGGTAAAGTCCGCGAACTTTACGAGATTGACGACGACACCCTCCTCATGGTGGCCACTGACCGTATCTCCGCCTACGACTGGATTCTCTCCACCCCCGTACCAGACAAGGGCCGCGTACTGACCGCCATGAGCTTCTACTTCTTCGACCTGCTCGATTTCCCCAACCACCTGGTGGGCGGCCCCGAAGACGAGCGCATTCCCGAAGAAGTGCTGGGACGTTCCATGGTGTGCAAGAAACTCGACATGGTGCCGGTGGAGTGTGTGGCCCGCGGCTACCTGACCGGTTCTGGCCTCATCGACTACCGTGCCACCGGGGCAGTGTGTGGCGTGGAACTACCGGAGGGGTTGACGGAATCCTCCCGCATTCCGGAAGCCATCTTCACTCCTGCTGCGAAAGCAGAAATAGGGGAGCACGACGAAAACGTCAGCTTCGACAAAGTAGTGGAGATGGTAGGCGAAGATGTAGCAAACGAGCTGCGCGACGCCACCCTCAAGATCTACACCACTGCTGCCGACGCAGCCGAAGACCGCGGCATCATCCTGGCCGACACCAAATTCGAGTTCGGACACGACAAGGACGGCACCTTGGTGCTGGCCGACGAAGTACTCACCCCGGACTCCTCCCGCTACTGGCCTGCGGATGAATACCAGGAAGGCCAAGTGCAGCCCAGCTTCGACAAACAGTATGTGCGCGACTGGCTCACCAGTCCCGCATCCGATTGGGACCGCGCCAGCGACACCCAGCCGCCTGCCCTCCCCGAAGACGTGATTGCCGCAACCCGCGCTCGCTATATCGAAGCCTACGAGAAGATCTCCGGCAAAAGCTTCGCAGACTGGCCCGGAGCCGCCTACTAAAACCGCCTATTAAAGCAGAAACAAGCACCAACCAGTGGACTCTTTAACACCCCCACGTGCAGCCCGACACCCCCACGTTCGGGAATTTCATGGACGGCGCTTCGTCGATGACTACGAATGGATGCGGGACAAAAACAACCCCGACACCATCGCCTATTTGGAAGCCGAAAACGCCTACACGAAGCAACAAACTGCGCACCTGAAAGACCTCCAGGACACGATCTTCCAGGAAATAAAAAGCCGCGTTAAAGAAACCGATCTGTCGGTACCCACACGCCAAAACAAGTGGTGGCATTTTGCTCGCACCGAAGAGGGCAAAGCCTACACCCTCATCTGCCGGGTACCAGCCAAACCCCTCGACCACCCCGACGCATGGGAGCCACCCACCTTAGAGCCCGGACAACCAGTCCCGGGCGAAGAAGTACTACTGGACTGCAACAAACTAGCAGAAGGCCACAAATTCTTCGCACTCGGCGGAGCCTCCGTCACCACCGACGGCCGCTACCTAGGGTTCCTGACCGACACCACCGGCGACGAACGATACACCCTGCAGGTACAAGATCTCCACACCGGAGAAATGCTGCCCGACAGTGTCACTGGAGTTGCGCCGGGCATGCAGTGGAGTCCCGATGGAGACTACTTCTTCTACCAGAAAGTGGATGCTGCGTGGCGGCCGGATTCCGTGTGGCGACACAAAGTAGGTACCGATCCCGCAGAAGACGTGCGTGTCTTCTATGAACCCGACGAGCGTTACTGGGTAGGCATGGGTGCCACCCGCGACGACAAGTATTTAAGCATCGTCACCTCCTCCAAAATCACCACCGAATCGTGGATTTTGGAGGCCAGCAACCCAGCCGGCGAATTCGAATGTGTGCGCGCTCGCGAAGTGGGCGTGGAATATGGCCTCGACCATGTGACACTACCCGCCACCGAAACCACCCCGGAACGGGAACTGTTCCTCATCATCCACAACGCCTGCGGCCCCAATAGCGGCGTCGCACTAGCCGACACGTGGCAGCTATCCGACATTGCGTCGTTCAACGAGCTACCCCACGTGCTCGAGCACCGGGAAGATGTGCGGATTGATGATGTTGACGCATTCCAACACCACATTGGTGTGTCTTTCCGGGCAGCTGCCCTGCCGCGGGTAGGTATCATCCCGGTAGAGAACCGACCCCTGGGAGAAGGGGAGAGCCTCACCGATCTGTGTGGTGAGATGCAAGAAATTGAGGTGGGGGAGGAGCTTTTTTCGATCGCCCTCCACGCCAACCCGGAGATCGCCACCCCGTTGCTGCGCATCTCCTACGGCTCCTACATCACCCCACCCACAGTTGCCGACTATCGCCTGTCGGACGGGGAAATAATAATCCGCAAACAATCCGAAGTGCAGGGAGGATACGACCGCGACCGCTATGAGCAACTGCGGCTGTGGGCACCCGCCCGAGATGGGGCAAAAATTCCCATCTCTCTGGTGCGCCGCCGCGATGTCGCAGACAACCAGCCCTCCCCGGTTTTGCTCTACGGATATGGCTCCTACGAGTCCTCCCAAGATCCCGGTTTTTCGATCTCCCGACTGTCCTATCTCGATCGCGGTATGACACTTGCGGTTGCCCATGTGCGGGGCGGTGGCGAAATGGGCCGGCTCTGGTACGAGGAAGGCAAACTCGACAAAAAGGTCAACACTTTCTACGACTTCATTGACTGTGCCGACTATTTGATTGCGGAAGGCTACACCACCCCCGACCAGCTGGTTGCTAATGGCGGCTCCGCAGGTGGGTTGCTTATGGGTGCGGTGGCTAATATGGCTCCGGATCGATTCGTCGCCATCGAAGCCGACGTGCCCTTCGTGGATCCTCTCACCAGCATGCTGATGCCGGAACTACCACTTACCGTCATTGAATGGGACGAATGGGGGAACCCGCTGGAGGATCCTCACATATACGATGTGATGGCAAGTTATGCGCCCTACGAGAACATAAAGCCCCAAAAATATCCCGCCATTTTGGCGACCACTAGCCTCAACGACACCCGCGTACTTTATGTGGAACCGGCGAAATGGGTTGCCAAATTGCGAGCTGTTGCAGGTGACGTCACAGAACGCGAGATTCTTCTCAAAACCGAAATGGAAGCAGGCCACGGGGGCGTATCGGGACGCTACGCGCGCTGGGAACAAATCGCCTTCGAACTTGCGTGGATACTATCTCAAACCGGCTCTCTAGCAGTTAGAGAAACGACCTCATAGCGGGGTACACTGGAAAACGATGTGATGACGGCAGTTGTGCTGTCATTGTCCACCGTGCCGCCCACAATACGAGGAGAAAAGCGTGGCCCGCGTAGTAGTCGATGTAACGATTAAACCCGTAATCCTAGACCCCCAAGGAAAAGCCATTCTGGGTGCTATTGAGCGCCTCGGATACGAAGGCTTCACAGAGGTGCGTCAAGGTAAGCACTTTGAGCTGGAAGTTGACGACAATGTCACCGATGAACAGCTCGACGAAATTGCAGAGAGTCTGCTCACCAACACGGTGATTGAAGACTACGTGGTGCGCCGCGTGGAGAACGAGGCGGAGTAACCTATGGCTGCTCGAATTGGTGTTATTACTTTTCCGGGCACCCTAGATGAAGGGGACTCTGCCCGCGCTGTGGAATATGCCGGTGCTGAGGCCGTAGAGCTTTGGCATGGCGACTCTGATCTTCAAAATGTGGACGCAGTAGTTGTCCCGGGAGGCTTCTCCTACGGCGACTACCTCCGTTGTGGCGCTATTGCTTCCCACGCCCCAGTCATGCAGGAAGTGGTGGCAGCAGCCCAGGAAGGCATGCCCGTGCTGGGTATCTGCAACGGCTTCCAAATTCTGACCGAAACCGGGTTGCTCCCGGGTGCCCTCACCCGCAACCAGGACCGTCGCTTCATCTGCCGCGTCCAACCCCTCGAGGTGGCCAACGCAGAAACTGCCTGGACCAACCGTTTCAACCAGGGCGACATTATGACCGTGCCTTTGAAATCTGGGGAGGGACGCTACGTCGCCGAACCAGAGACTCTCAAAATGCTGGAGGACGACGGTCGCGTGGTGTTCCGCTATGCCGACACCGCCCTGAATGGCTCCGCCAACGATATCGCCGGAGTGTGCTCAGCTAATGGCCGCGTAGTTGGCCTCATGCCGCACCCCGAGCATGCCATCGACACGATGACTGGCCCCACCGAGGATGGCCTCATCATGTTCAAGTCCGTAATCGACGCCGTCCTCGGCGCTTAGCTCGACTCCAGCGGAAAGGAATAGAAGCCAAGTGTCTGAACAGCAGCTAGATACCGTAGAGAACGCAGCGGCCACCCCCGATGTGGAGCAGCCCTGGCGTGAACTAGGCCTCAAAGAAGACGAATACCAGCGTATTCGTGACATCCTGGGGCGTCGCCCCACCGAAGCAGAACTCGCCATGTACTCCATCATGTGGTCCGAGCACTGCTCCTACAAGTCCTCCAAAGTCCACCTTCGCTACTTCGGGGAAACCACCACTCCGGAAATGAAGAAATATCTCCTGGCCGGCATCGGCGAAAACGCCGGTGTTATCGACATCGGAGACGACTGGGCTGTCACCTTCAAAGTTGAGTCCCACAACCACCCCTCCTATGTTGAGCCCTACCAGGGTGCAGCTACCGGTGTAGGCGGCATTGTGCGTGACATTATGGCCATGGGTGCCCGCCCGGTCGCCGTCATGGACCAACTTCGTTTCGGCCCCTCCACCGCTGAAGACACCAAACGTGTCCTCCCCGGTGTGGTCGCGGGTGTCGGTGGCTACGCCAACTGCCTGGGACTCCCCAACATTGGTGGAGAAACTGACTTTGACGAAACCTACGCCGGCAACCCCCTCGTCAACGCCCTCTGTGTGGGCGCCATGAAGAAGGACGACCTCCACCTGGCTTTCGCCTCCGGCCTTGGAAACAAAGTGATCCTCTTTGGTTCCTCCACCGGACTCGACGGCATTGGTGGCGTCTCGGTGCTCGCCTCCGAAACCTTCGAAGAGGAAGAAGAGGACGAAGGCGGCAAATCCCGCAAGAAGCTACCCTCCGTGCAGGTGGGTGACCCGTTCGCAGAAAAGGTACTCATCGAGTGCTGTCTCGACCTGTACGAAGCTGGCATTGTGGACGGTATTCAAGACCTGGGCGGTGCTGGACTATCCTGCGCCACCTCCGAGCTCGCCGCATCCGGTGACGGCGGTATGCATGTTGACCTGGAGAAGGTCCCCATGCGTGCCGAAGGTATGACCCCGGCAGAAGTACTCTCCTCCGAGTCGCAGGAGCGTATGTGCGCCGTCGTCAAGCCTGAAAATGTTGACGAGTTCATGGAGATCTGTAAGAAGTGGGATGTTGAGGCTACCGTCATCGGTGAAGTCATCGAAGGTGACCGTCTCGTCATCGACTGGCACGGCGAAACCGTGGTGGACGCTGTCGCCCACACCATCGCCAACGATGGCCCCGTCTACAACCGCCCCATCGAATACCCCGAGTGGCAAGACGAACTCAACGCCGACACCACCGACAAGCTGGAACGCCCCTCCACTCCGGAGGAACTCCGTGACACCCTGTACCGGATGCTCGCCAGCGAAGACCTCTGCTCCCGCCGCTTCGTGGTGGAGCAGTACGACCGCTATGTGCGCGGCAACACCATCCAGTCCGAACAGGCTGACGCGGGTGTGCTCCGTATTGACGAAGAAACCGGTCGCGGTATCGCCATCTCCACCGACACCTCGGGTCGCTACAGCTACCTGAACCCCCGTCGGGGTGCCCAGCTGGCACTTGCAGAGGCCTACCGCAACGTCGTCACAACCGGTGCCAAACCGGCCGCCGTCACCAACTGCCTGAACTTTGGTTCCCCTGAAGAGCCAGCCATCATGTGGCAGTTCAAGGAAGCTGTCCAAGGACTGGCTGACGGATGTGCCACCCTCGGTATCCCGGTCACCGGCGGTAACGTCTCCTTCTACAACAAGACGGGAGACACCTCCATCCTGCCCACCCCACTGGTTGGTGTGCTGGGTGTGCTGGAAAACGTAGACAATGCCATTGGCAGTGCCTTCGGATCCCAGCCGCTCGAAAACATCTTCCTGTTGGGTGAAACCAAGGATGAACTCGACGGCTCCATCTGGTCCAAGACCATCCACAACCACCTCGGCGGCAACCCGCCAGAGGTCGATCTGGAGCACGAGATGAAGCTGGGCGCACTCATGCAGGAAGCCGCCCAGGAGGGCGCCGTTTCTGCCGCCCACGACCTTTCCGAAGGTGGCCTCGCACAGGCCGTCGTCGAGTCTGCACTGCAAGGCAATGTGGGTGTCACGATTACACTGCCGGAAGACTCAGACCCCTTCGTGCAGCTCTTCTCCGAATCCACGGGACGCATCCTCGTAGCTGTCCCGCGTGACAAGGACGCAGAGTTCACCGAAATGGCCGAAAAACACGGTGTTCCCTACACCCGGATTGGCGTGGTGGAAGAATCCGCCACCGTCACCGTTCAGGGGCAATTCGCGGAGAAGCTGGAAGACCTGCGCGAGGCATGGGAAGGAACCCTGCCCGCCTTGTTCGCCAACGCTTAATCCGTGGCCAATAAAGCACCTTCCGCACAGGAACTACGCTCCGTCATCCTCCAGCTATCCGAATGGTTGGAGGATGACGGTGCTGTGCTACCCACCCGTTCTGACTCCCGTCACGAGCTCGTCGCCGACGCCGTGCGGGGAGCAGCATTCACGCTGGAGGAACTGGCACCGGGGCACAGTGTGGAGGTGCGCATCCCCCCATTTGTGGCAGTCCAATGTGTAGCCGGACCCCGCCACACTCGGGGCACCCCACCCAATGTTGTGCAAACCGATCCGCACAGCTGGTTGCGCCTCGTCACCGGCCTTCTTAGCTGGGAAGACGCGCAACAGCAGAATTTGTTGAGTGCATCCGGAAGCCGCTCCTCCGAAGTGTCGCACTGGCTTCCCCTTGTGCCCATTTCTGCCCATCATTCATCACCGAGGCGAAAGAGTTAATGAAGACTTCTGCGACAACCCCAACCACGGGTACGATAGGTACCATGACCAGCTCTTGGGACGATCATGGAGAACAAAAACCCCGTGAAGAATGTGGCGTATTTGCCGTTTGGGCGCCAGAAGAAGAAGTATCCAAACTGACTTTCTACGGTCTCTACGCCCTCCAACACCGCGGCCAAGAAGCTTGCGGAATGGCAGTGGGTGACGGCCGTCAAACCATCGTTTTTAAAGATCTGGGACTCGTCAACCAGGTTTTCGACGAGCAGGCACTCCAATCGATGCGCGGCAAGGTCGCCATCGGACATACCCGCTACTCCACCAGCGGTGCCACCACCTGGGAAAACGCCCAACCGATGTTCCAATCCATCGGGGATGGAACCGGTATTGCGCTCGCCCACAACGGCAACATTGTGAACACTGCCCAACTGCAGCGACGCGCCGTCCAACTGGGTATCTCCACCAACGAAACCCTCGATGCCTGCGTTTCCGACACGGATCTGGTTACTGCCCTCCTCGCCAAGCTGGCCAACGAAGCCAGCATTGAAGACGCAGCAATGGAGCTTTTGCCCCGCATTCAGGGAGCCTACTGCTTCGTCATGTGCGATAGCGACACGATTTATGCCGCCCGCGACCCGTATGGCGTGCGTCCCCTTAGCCTGGGGCGTCTGCAGCGCGGCTGGGTGGTGGCCTCCGAAACTTGTGCCCTGGACATTGTGGGTGCCTCCTTTGTGCGGGACATTAAGCCGGGGGAGTTCGTCACCATCAATGAGACTGGTGTGCACTCCCGCAAATTCTCGCCCGAAAAGGCCGCCCGTTGCGTTTTCGAGCACGTCTACCTGGCGCGCCCCGACTCTTTTATTGACGGCCAATCCGTGAACGCCGCCCGCGTCAACATTGGGCGCACGCTAGCCAAAGAACATCCTGCCGATGGCGATATTGTGATTCCGGTGCCAGAATCTGGCACCCCCTCGGCGGTGGGCTACGCCCAAGCTTCCGGTATTCCCTTCGCCCAGGGACTCACCAAGAACTCCTATGTGGGGCGCACCTTTATTCAGCCCTCCCAGACTATTCGTCAGCTGGGTATCCGGTTGAAACTCAATCCGCTGCGGGAAGTTATTCGCGACAAACGCCTAATTGTGGTGGATGACTCCATTGTGCGCGGTAACACGCAGCGTGCCCTCATCAGTATGCTGCGGGAGGCTGGCGCCAAAGAGGTACATGTGCGGATTGCCTCCCCGCCCGTTAAATGGCCGTGCTTCTACGGCATTGATTTCGCGTCACCCGCCGAACTTATCGCCAATAGTGACGACGATGAAGCCACCATGTTGGACGGTATCCGCCGCGCCATTGGCGCTGATAGTCTAGGATTCGTGTCCAAGGAAGGCATGATTGAAGCTACCGGACAGGAGCCGAATACGCTCTGCTGTGCCTGCTTCGATGGCCAATACCCCATTAAACTTCCTGCCGAAAATCCTTTGGTGCAGCCACTTATCGGCATGCCAGGAACGAACGCAGTCATGGATTCCGACCAGAGTCCCCAAGGGGATCTGCTGGATCTGGTCGACAATCCGGAACCTACTGTCCTCCAGCACGACGACTAACCAATTCTGGTCTGTCCGTCACGACCCCAAAAAAACAATAGAAGTGAGTGTAGAAATGTCCGACACCCAAGGAATGTCATACGCCGAAGCAGGCGTTGATATCGAGGCCGGAGATAAAGCAGTAGAACTTTTCGCGCCCCTGGCCAAGCAGGCCACGCGTCCAGAAGTACGTGGTGGACTGGGAGGTTTCGCTGGCCTCTTCGCACTCGACACCAAATATAAGGAGCCACTTCTGGCTGCCTCCTCCGACGGTGTGGGCACCAAAATTGATATCGCCCGCCAGATGGAGATCTACAATACGGTCGGACTGGACCTGGTAGCTATGGTGGTTGACGACCTTGTGGTCTGCGGTGCGGAACCACTCTTCCTGCAGGACTATATTTCTATTGGCCGCGTTGTTCCGGAGAAGGTAGCGAAGTTGGTGGAAGGTGTGGCGGAAGGCTGCATCAAATCCGGTTGCGCACTCTTGGGCGGGGAAACCGCAGAACATCCTGGGCTCATGGCACCAGACGAATTCGATATGGCTGCCACTGGTGTGGGTGTTGTGGAAGCAGCTGACCTGCTGGGGCCGGAGCGGGTACAACCAGGTGATGTGTGCATTGCGATGGCATCCTCGGGGCTGCACTCCAACGGCTACTCCCTGGCCCGCAAAGTTTTGCTAGAAATGGCTGGCCTGCCGCTAGACGCGCACGTCGAAGAATTCGGCCGCACACTCGGGGAAGAACTCCTCGAACCCACCCACATTTACGCCAAGGACTGCTTGGCTGTGATGGCGGAAGCCAAGGTTCGCACCTTCTGCCACGTCACTGGCGGCGGACTCGCCAATAACCTGGCGCGTGTCATGCCGAAGGGCGTTACCGCGGTACTGGACCGCGCCACCTGGAACCCGGGTGCGGTGTTCCGTGTCATTCAGAAGGAAGGACGCGTGGCTCGGGAAGACATGGAGCAGACCTTCAACATGGGTGTTGGTATGGTCGCCGTTGTGGATCCCGAAGATGTGGATCGGGCGATGGCAGTGCTCACCACCCGTCATGTTGATTCCTGGGTGCTGGGTGAAGTTAAGGTCGCCGAAGATGATGCGGCACCTGGCGCGATCCTGGAAGGCAACCACCCGCGCTTCTAAACAGCAGCAAGAAAATACCGACAACAGAAAAGGAGCCTGGATTTCTCCAGGCTCCTTTTGTTTCGTACTGTGTGGCGCGCGGCATGACCGCTTCAACGCTACTGGAACTATTTCCAGTCTTTATACTTCTCGAGCTTGTCCTCGAGATCATCCTCAGGGTCATCTTCCGCTAAATGCGCCCACCGGTCCACGTAGCGGTCGTCTTTCTCGGCTTCGCCAGAAAGCTCCTGCTGTAGACTTTCGAAATCAGTTTCCGGAGTGTGATATTTGAGCTGGCGAGCAACCTTACGCTGCTTCGCCTTAGCACGGCCGCGGCCCATGGCCTGACCCCCTTGAATGTGGTTGGCTCTCACGCGAGGTGAGTCACCTATCGTGTATAAGTATGTTCGTGTGTAATAGGATACCGTTTTTCTTGTAAAAATTCTTTTTCAAGTTACAACTGGCGTTTCTTTGCTGCTTTTCGGAAGCTTTGGACGGTCTCCCGCGCATTTTTTCTTTCCTCTGGGTGGTAGGAAAGATCACTCAAAATTTTAGCGGAACCGGAGCCTTCAGCGGTCTCCCACGTCAATTCCTCCGCATCGCTAGTTGTACGTTTCACCAAACCGGACGCCATCGGGCCGTACTCCCAATGGTCAACCACAGTGCCGCAGCGGCCAACTTCCTTCCCGGCAGCGTTCACCAATGCGGTACCGCTGCTCGGGCGAGCTTCGGAGCTGCCATCCAATAAGAGCACCACCTGGCGGCGGGGTGGAAGTCCCACATTGTGGATCTTTGCGACGGTCTCCTGGCCGCGATAGCAGCCTTTCGTGGTGGAGGCACCGGCGCCAGCTTCGGGGGTTCCCACGGAATCGAATTCGTGGGGGAGACTGCGGCTATCCCCATCGGTAGCCATCTCCGCGAGCCCGTGCTCTACCCGCAATGCGTCCCACGTCCAGCGGCCGCTGGGGGTAAAGTTTTCCGCTCTGAGAAACTTATGGACTTGCTGAGTTTGAGACGGCTCCAAGAAGCCCACAATAAGATCCAGTCCGCGGGGTTTTCCGACTGCAAAAAGTTGCAGAGCGGCATCTGAATCTTCCTCGGGGGTAGAGGAAAGAAGCGCGGCTAGTTGATGCTGGAACTCCGATGAAGTGGTTTTGGTTCCGGTTAAGGCAACCACCGCAAGGTCACTTTCACGAACCGTTACCTTCGACCAGAAAACCATGCTGTGGAGATAGTCACGCAAGGCTGCCCGCATGGAGCGAGGGATGGCTAAAAGGAAGCCATCGGGCCCGCGGGTGACCCACATTTCGAATTCGATTCGACCCTGGACATCCAACACGTAAGCGCGCCGCAACACCCCCAGAGGGGCGTCCTCGTTGGTGGGGGAAAGGTCGTCAACTTTTTGGGTAAGTAGAGAGTTAAGCCAGCTAGGAGCGTCTTCTCCAGCAACGTGCAGAACCGCCAAATGGCGAAGGTCGAGATACCCGGCTGTTTGGGCAGCTCGTTGTTCCGCGAAGGGGTCTCCACAGTGCCAGATGGTGTGTGGGGAAGTGGGGGTGGGGACGGCTTGGGGAAGATCCAGAGCAGGTAGTTCGGAGGCGTTTAACTGCTCCTCCGAATTGTCTGCGGAATCATGAAAATCGCTCATGCGGTCGAGTTTACAGGCCGGCACATAATTGCGCCCAGGATTCTCATTTACCCCCAACTGGGGGTGAATTTTATGAAAAGCGCGGGGCAACTAATAAAAACGGTTATTTATTCAAAACATGTGATTTATGCCACTGTCGCAGCCGCTCATGCGTATGAAACCAGATATTTATTTAACACAGATTTTTCCTGTGTAGACGCTGTGAGAGAAATAACGAGACAAGGTGTCTCATTCCGGCTCATTTCACTTCTTTCAACTGTTAAGTTTAGCGATGAGCCCCGAGTACGACGGGGATCGCCTCAACGGCTTTTCACCTAGCCTATGGAGTCGCTTCAATGGATGTTTTAGACCTATCCCGTTGGCAATTCGGGATTACCACGGTCTATCACTTTATCTTTGTGCCGCTCACTTTGGGACTCACTGTCCTGGTTGCGATCATGCAATCTATGTGGATGGGCACAAAGAAAGAAGGCTGGTACCGCGCTACCAAGTTCTTCGGAAAGTTGATGACCATTAACTTTATCCTTGGCGTCGTCACGGGTATTGTCCAGGAATTCCAGTTCGGTATGAACTGGTCTGGCTACTCGCGTTATGTCGGCGACGTCTTCGGTGCCCCACTCGCATTTGAGGGCCTCATGGCCTTCTTCCTAGAGTCCACTTTCTTGGGTCTCTGGTTGTTCGGCTGGGGACGCCTCAACAAGAAAGTACACCTCGCAACAGTCTGGCTGTTCTCCATTGCGACTAACATTTCCGCGTTTTGGATTATTACCGCCAACGGATTCATGCAGCATCCGGTGGGCGCAGAATTCAACCCGGGGACTGGTCGTGCCGAACTCGTCGACTTTGGTGCACTTCTCACCAACCCCTTCTCACTGATCGCATTCGCCCACGTGATTGCCGCCGCCTTCCTACTTTCCTCAGTGTTTGTGGCAGGCATCGCTGGCTGGTGGATGGCCCGCATCGTTCGCAACAAGAACGTTCCTGCCTACACCGGTAAAGAAGCGACTGGAACTCTGACGGAAGAAGACGCGCGCACTATCTTCCGCCCGACCTTCCGCATGGGACTGCTGGTGATGATTATCGCCGGACTCCTCACCGTGGCCTCTGGTCACGTACAGATGCAGTGGGTCTTTGAGGATCAGCCCATGAAGGGCGCTGCTGCCGAGATGGTTTGTGAAACTACAGAGGATCCCAACTTCTCGGTACTCAGTACAACCAAGACCAACTCCTGTGAAGACGTCAACGAGGTTATTGGCGTTCCGGCCGTGCTTTCTCTGCTCCTCGAGTTCAAGCCTTCAGGCGTGACCGTCCAGGGTGTAGAGAACGCACAGAAACACTACGAGACCATCTATGGTCCGGGTGATTACCGACCCAACCTCCTCGTCACCTACTGGATGTTCCGACTGATGATGCTGTCGGGTGCCTTCGCAGTGATCCTCGCACTCGCTGGACTGTGGGTCACCCGCAAGGGCAAGATGCCCTCCAGCAAGGGATTCGGTCGCCTCGCAATCCTCTGCATCCCCGGTCTTTTCTTCGGCAACGCGTTTGGCTGGATTATGACCGAGATGGGACGCCAGCCTTGGATTGTGCACCCGAACCCAGCCGGAGATCCGCGTATCCACCTCACGGTTGCGGAAGCAGTATCACCACTTGAGCCTTATCAGGTGTGGATCTCGGTAGTTGGCTTCACGCTTGTCTACCTGATCCTCTTCGTGGTCTGGTACTACCTCATGCACCGCTACGTGGTTACTGGCCCATTGGAGACAGACCGACTGAGCCCAGTCGCTGTCGCCGATAGTGCCGACTCCGATTCCGATTCCGCCGACAGTGGAGAAGAGGCAGATGATGACGCCTCCCTCTCCTTCGCCTATTAAAAGAGGAGGTAATTGACAATGACCTTGCAGATTCTGTGGTTTGTACTCATAGCCGTCCTCTTCCTCGGTTACTTTTTGTTGGAAGGATTCGACTTCGGAGTGGGTGTTCTTTCACCCTTCCTCTCCAAGGACGATGACGAGGAAGTGAGCGAAAAGAAACGCCGCGTTGTTCTGAATACCATTGGACCGTTCTGGGACGGTAACGAAGTGTGGCTCATCACCGCTGGTGGTGCCCTCTTCGCATCCTTCCCCGAGTGGTACGCCACCTTGTTCAGTGGCTTCTATCTGGCA
Organism: Mycobacteriales bacterium; assembly: GCA_012842085.1. Taxonomy (GTDB): domain Bacteria; phylum Actinomycetota; class Actinomycetes; order Mycobacteriales; family Mycobacteriaceae; genus Lawsonella. The sequence continues at coordinate 266,121 of DUTM01000013.1, forward strand.
CTCTTCATCATTCTGCTAGCCCTGATTGTGAGAAACGTCGCCATCGAGTTCCGCTCCAAGATTCATACCAAGAAATGGCGCCGGACTTGGGACGTCTTCTTCTTCGTGGGCTCGCTGCTCCCCGCAATTCTGTGGGGTGTGGCATTCGCCAACATCGTGCAGGGTGTTGATATCGATGCTCAGAAGAACGTGCTCACCCCGCTCTGGGGCCTGCTGAACCCCTACGCCCTCCTGGGTGGCCTGGCCACCCTGCTGCTCTTCACCCTTCACGGAGCATTCTTCGTGGCACTGAAGACCGCTGGTGTGGTACGGGAATCAGCTATGAAGGCTATCCGCTACCTGGCCATTCCGACCATTCTGGTAGCTGCTGCCTTCGGCCTCTGGACTCAGATCGCCCACGGTAAGGGATGGACTTGGGCTGCACTTGCAGTTGCTGCTCTCGCCCTCATCGCTGCGGTAGCAATGGGCTGGATCGGCCGTGAAGGTTGGGCATTCTCGCTCAACATGGTCGCCGTCACCGGCGTCGTCGCACTGCTGTTCGGTTCCCTCTACCCCTACCTCATGCCGACCACCTTGGAAGGTGGCTACGGTCTGACGATCTTCAACTCGTCGTCCTCGCAGTACACGCTGACAATAATGACTATTGCGGCAGCTGTCATGACGCCGATTGTGATCGCCTACCAGGCATGGTCCTTCTGGGTGTTCCGCAAACGAATCACCACCGCTGATATTCCCGCAAACCTGGGACTGGCGGTTAAGGCCGATTAATGCGGAATCGGGTAATCTGAACCCGTGAAGAAAACTAAGAAACGTCGACAACCACCGATTGATCCACGGTTGTGGAGCGCCTCCCAAAGCGCCCGCCGATATCTGGTTCTCTCGGTGGTTGTCGGCTTTCTTATTGGTGTACAAGTCATTGTGGTGGCATGGGCAATAGCCAGCATCACCAGTGGCATCATCACCGACCCCAGCACCCGCAACATCAGTTCCTGGACAGTTGAACTCTGTGTACTCGCTGCAATGATTCTGGCGCGCGCCATCACCGGGTGGGTGCAAGACCGCTACGCGCACCGGGCCGCTGGCCGTGTCGTGCTCGACATCCGCCTCCACTTGTTGCGCGCTGCCACCCGCACCAATCCCCGCACCCTCGCTGCTCACCGGGACGAACTTCGCACCATCGCCACAAGTGGCCTGGATGGCTTACCCCCATACCTGATCAGCTATGTGCCCTCACTTATGCTGGCCGCCACCGTCACCCCCCTCACTTGGCTAGCCGTCACTATTGCCGACCCCACCTCCGGCATCATCATTGCCGTCACCATCCCCCTCATCCCGATTTTCATGATCCTTGTGGGGCTGTTGACGGAGGAGCGCACTCGCCGCTACTTGGCGTCCATGACGCGGCTCTCCAGCACGCTGCTGGACCTCATTGCAGGGCTCCCCACACTCATCTCCGTTGGCCGTGAAAAAGAACCCGGAGTGAATGTCCGCAAAGTGGGCGAGCGGCATTTCGCAGCCACTATGGCCTCTTTACGGATCGCCTTCCTCTCCAGTGCCGTCCTCGAACTGCTGTCCACCCTCTGTGTCGCTATCGTGGCAGTCAGTCTGGGTTTCCGACTCATGGGCTACACCGGTGAAGTAGGCCTCTTTAACGCGGTCTTCGTACTGATCCTGGTGGCGGATGTGTACAGGCCGCTACGCGAGGTGGGCAGCAAATTTCATGATTCGGAAGACGGCCAACACGCCTCCAGCCGGGCTTTCGCCGCCATTGACCTGGCCGAAGAAATGGCGCAGACCAGCGACACCCCGTCAGACAACAAACTACCAGCCGCACTCACTTTCACGAGTGGCAGCCTCACCATTGAATCGCGCGGCAACTACGCGCCACACAATCTTTCTTTCACTGCCGAACCCGGCAAAATCACCGTGCTTACTGGGCCCAACGGCGCCGGCAAGTCCACCACCCTACTTACCTTGATGGGTATGCCTGGCATGCTGCCCGGCGAGCTAGGGGTAGACGGGGTCGCGACTGTCAATGGCCGCCCCGTTGAAACCATTCCAGTCGCACACCTGTGGGAGCGCATCAACTGGCTGCCGCAGCGCCCCGCCATCACCGCTGGAACTGTCCGCGACAACCTAGCCATTCCTACCACCGCCGGACGCACGGCACTGGATGAAGACGCCCTCGCCCGGGCGGCCCAGGAAACGGGTTTCAACCACGTGGTCGAGCAACTGCCGCAAGGCTACGACACCTGGCTGGGTGCTGGTGGTTTGGGCATAAGTTTGGGGCAACGCCAACGCCTTGCCCTCACTCGCATCCTGGCAGACGATAGCAAACACACTCTCATCCTGGATGAACCGACTGCCCATCTGGACGGTGACTCGGAAGAGAAAGTAATTGCCCACTTGCGTGAACGAGCCAATAACGGCGACACCATTCTTATTATTGGGCACCGCGACAAGCTGCTAGCAGAGGCAGATATTGTGATCCCGGTACGGGCTGAAGAGAAAGAGGGGTTGTTGCAGTGAAAGAACTCAAACTGGCTTTCCGACTCCTCCAGATGAACCGGTGGCGCATTTTGCTCGCCGTCATCATGGGCTCCTTCACCCTGCTCGCCGCCTTGGGGCTGGCCGGACTATCGGCGTGGCTGATTGCCCGGACCTGGCAAAAACCCTTGGTTGCTTCCATCACGCTGGCGGTGACGGCAGTGCGCGGACTGGGTGTATCGCGCGGCGCATTCCGCTACTTTGACCGTCTCGCCTCCCATAATGTTGCTCTGGGTGGTTTGGTGAACGCCCGCGAAAACATCTACAACTACTTGGCCGACGGCGACCCGAGTGTGGTCCTGAAGATGCGCAAAGGGGACTTCCTCGCTCGCTTAGGCTCCGATGTGGATGACGTGGGAGACCTTATTGTGCGGGCCATTATTCCCGCTTTTGTAGCGGTTGTCCTGGATGTGGTGGCCGTTGTCTGGATGGCTATTTTGAGCCCGTGGGCAGGCGTCATTATGGCTGTTGCGCTGCTTATTGCGGGCGTCCTCGTCCCGTGGCTGTCCGCTCGGGCGGCAGTCGCGGCGGAAGAAAGCAAGTCCGAGGCCGACCACGACCTCTACTCCGATGCTGTCACCATTGTGGACCATGCACCAGAACTTGCAGTGGGCGGACGACTCGAAGGGGTGCTCGAATCTGCGGAAGAAGCAGGGGAGCGCAGCCTACAGGAGGAGGATAAAAGCGCTATTCCGAACGCTGTAGCCTCTGCCATTGGACCGGTTGCCACGGGGGTGACGGTATTGGCCTGCTTGCTTATTGGTATTGTGCTCTACGCCCAAAACGGGATGGGCGTGACGGTTACTGAAACCACGATGATGCAGCCCACCACTTTGCTGGTGATGGCACTTCTGCCCCTTTCTGCTTTCGAGGCATCTGACCAACTTCCCGCTGCTGCAGTCCAGTATGTGCGCTCCCGTGCCTCGCTTCGGCGTATTCGGGAACTGCTTACCCCCTCCCGGGAAAAGTCCGGCACCCCGGTTCCTACTTATGCCTCACCGGGTGTTCCCGCTATCACTGCCGAAAACTTGACGTGTGGGTGGCACGGGAAACCGATCATTAAACCTATTGATTTTGCAGTGGAGCCAGGGGAGCGGCTCATTGTGGTGGGCCCCTCCGGAATCGGTAAAACCACTCTCCTGTCCACACTTGCTGGCCTTATTCCGCCCACCGGGGGAGTGGCCACTATTAATGGGGTAGAAACCAGTGAGGCGCAGGAAGAAAGCCTGCGGAGAGCGGTGGCAGCGTTCCCCGAAGATGCCCACATTTTCGACACCACAGTGCTCGAAAACTTGCACGTCATTAAACCTGATCTGGATGAAGCGGGCGCTACCGAAGTCTTGCAGAAGGTGGGACTCGGAGAGTGGCTCGACAATCTTGATCGGGGAGTGAACACCAAACTCGTGGGTGGCGCCGACGCCGTATCGGGTGGAGAACGCCGCCGCCTATTGTTAGCCCGCGCCGTTATCGCCGCCCGCCCCGTCACCCTCCTGGATGAGCCCACCGAGCACCTGGACGCAGCCGACATGAAAGTCATGCTGAACCGGATCCTGGAACCGGGTGACTTGTTTGACCCCAACCAGGCGGTAGTGGTGGTGACGCATGTGGTTCCGGAGAACTTGCCGGCCGGAGTGCGGGTCGTAGAGCTAGAGCCGACGGAGGACCGCCGGCTCATGCTGCTCTAGTTATGTAGTTTTGGTCGTGTGGAGGGGTTAGCCAATAACGCGGCTTAACCGTGCCGACATGCGCGGCATGAAGGTTTCGTCGTCGAGTTCGCGCTCTTCAACCCACCCCAGGTCGGTGCCTTCGACCAGACCGTATAGACGCTTGCCACGACCCATGGTGAGGCCGGTGGGGGAGCTCATGGTGACGTCGGTGGTCAGCTCCCAAGCGCGCTCATTCAGCGGTTTGCCCAGGTAGAGTTCCGTCACTCCGGTGCTGCTACAGCACAGGAACTCAATATTGTCTTTGGCATCAATGCGCCAGAAACCACTTTCCCGCACATCAGGGCCGAGGGGGTTGTCGTCTTTGTCGAGACGCCAGGTGCGTGACTCCCAGGTCAGGTAGTTTTCGCCATCATGGGAAATGGTGAGCTGCTGGCCGAAAGCAAAGTCGCCTTGTTCATTACGCAGCAGGTTATCCTCTGCATTCTCCAACTCGGGGTAGTTGGCGACACCATTGCCGCGCCACACCCCAACCAGGGGCAGCAATGCCAGCAGACCCTCATGAATATCGGGACCGTAGCGCAGGTTAGCCGTGTCCTGAGCGATAGGAATGCCCTCAAGTACAGGAATGTTGAGTCCCGAGGTTTCGGCAGCTTTCTTCTCTGCGCGGGCTACCGCCTCGTCGCCACTTAACGGAGTGCTGTTTGCGTCACTCATTCGTCGTCCTTTTCGTCAGATTTCACGTTTTTGTAGTTGTGCCACACGATTGCGCCCACACCGATAGCTTGGGCAAGAGCTACCAGGCTAATGACAATTTGGGTAAAAGTCACCATGGTCCTTCCTTCGCGGTGTGAGTGAGCACTGTGTTCAGTGTTTACCTTCCCAGTCTACCGAGGAGCGAACTCCATGTAATTCTGGAGGTTTTCCCAACGTGCTTTGGAGGACGTTCCGTCGGGGAAGCGAGCCCGTTTTTTACCCGAAATGGGGGACAGTGGAGTGGGTCCCACAATCACCAGGTTTCCTGATTGTGCGAAAGCTAAACGGGCGTCAATACCCAAGGGAAGTGCCGGCACTCGCAGACTTAAACTAAAAGTCTCCTTCGCCTGATTCAGCATCTCCTCGGACAGGACAGTACATTTCATGGAGGCTGGCCTGTTGGGGGTGTTGTCCTGGTAGCTAATAATGTCTTCCGGGTCGATTTCTACCCGTTTGCCTTCCTTCCAATAGAAGACGTGCGCGCGCATCTGGAAGTGAATGTCGGAGCCTTCAGAGGCGCAAGGAACATCAATAGTGCCGGAGATGAGTGCTTTATCTTCGCCGATACCAGCCGGGGA
>DUTM01000140.1 GCA_012842085.1 Mycobacteriales bacterium
CCAGCTGAACGGTGCTATCCGCGAAAAGCTGGATGTGCTGAATAACAAACCCTTTCAGAAGATGGATGGAACGCGCAGGTCTCTGTACGAGCAGATAGATAGGCCGGCTCTCAAGCCTCTTCCCGAGACACGTTACGTGTTCGCTGAATGGAAGAAGGCGACTGTGAACATAGACTATCACGTTGCAGTCGACCACAACCTGTACAGTGTTCCCCATAGCCTCATAGGCCGCGAACTCGATGTTCGCCTGACTGCAAGGAGTGTGGAGGTCTTTAATCGCGGGCATAGAGTGGCAATCCATCAGAGGGCATTTGGCCGAGGCCGGGTCACAACAGAGCCAAGCCATCGTCCTGCATCGCACCAGAAACATCTAGAATGGACGCCTGAGCGAATGATCCGCTGGGCTGAAACGGTGGGACCTGACACCGGGAAGCTTGTGAAAACGATACTTGAGAGAAGGCCTCACCCGGAACAAGGATATCGCTCGTGCCTGGGAATCATCAGGCTGGGGAAGGCCTACTCAGCGGAAAGAGTGGAGGCAGCGGCGGCCAGGGCATTGGCGTGCGATGGCATCTCATACAAGAGCATGAACTCGATTCTCAAGAACGGCCTGGATCAGGTGCCATTGTCGGATGAGGCGCCGCCTGAGGCGTTGCCCGCCCATCGAAACGTCCGCGGCCCAGGCTACTTTAGATAGGAGGCCTAACAGGATGTTGATTGAACACACCATAACCCGGCTGAACGACATGCGCCTGACTGGGATGAGCGAAGCGTACTCGTCCCAGAGGGAAAGACCCAACATAGATGAATTTTCCTTCGACGAGCGCTTTAGCCTGCTGGTTGACCAAGAATGGACATACCGGCAGAACAGGCGACTGGCTCGCCTGCTCAAGGCTGCCAAGCTGCGTCTTCCGGCATGCGTAGAAGACATCAACTATCGGCAGCCACGCGGCTTAGATCGAAACCTCGTGGTTCACCTTGCTGCATGCGATTGGATCACAAACTCGCAGAATGTCTTGATCACTGGGCCTACGGGCGTAGGGAAAACATTCATAGCCTGCGCCCTGGCCCACTCCGCCTGTCGCCACGGGTTCAGCGCGCGGTACTACAGAGTGCCGCGCCTCCTATCTGAACTGGCCATTGCCCGTGGAGACGGATCGTATCCCAAAATGCTGGCCAGGCTCTCCAAGATACGTTTGCTTATCCTGGACGACTGGGGAACGGCACCGCTGAGTCCTGTGGAAAGCCGCGACATCCTGGAGATCATCGACGATCGCAGCCAGTTGTCATCCACGATAATCGCCAGCCAACTCCCTGTTGAAGACTGGCACGCATCAATCATCGATCCATCTGTGGCCGACGCAGTCCTCGACCGTCTGGTTCACAATTCACATAGAATACATCTGAAGGGGGAGTCGATGAGGAAGGCAGAAGAAAGATCATAGCGAATCACTAACCAAGAGTCGCGATTTCATGCCGCGCGTCGCTTCGCTCCGACCTGATCGACCGGGCTTGCCGAAACCACTGGATTCTTTGATCCGGAACAGGTGGACGATTTGACTCGGAACAGCCGGACGATTTCAACCGGAACGGCCGGACGATTTGAGCCGGAACGAGTGGACGCTTTCCTCCGGAATGGGTGGACGATTTCATCGGAATACGCAAGTACTTCTATTGTAAGCACAATCGTGTGCGAAAATGGTCATTACATTCTCTACTATACATATATCACAAATCCCAAAAGCAAATACAGTGAACGAAATCCAATTCAATATGGTACCTGCAGGTTGGAGCTTGACAATACAATGGAATTGCGCGGCACATATTGGACTTCCCGGAGAACCATAGGCGACATATATCTCAAGGCGACCAACTAATAGCTTGAGGCTCATGATATCAGGGCTGACTCTAGTTGGCCAAGCGATCATGATGCTGGTGTCAAATCCACATAATCCGGAGATAGCAACAACAATGGCATGATCGAGCTAATCTTCGCCACCCTCAGAACGTCAATATTGCAAATCTTGCAGATCGTAGTTTTCGCGGGAAAAGCAGACGTAGATTGATGGAGATATGCCTAAGACTTTAGACATCCTATCAGGAAACAACCCGGTATCTGCCAAGGAATCCAGGATCATGCAAGCTACAGGCTACATTGATGTCCTCTTACCTTGGATTGGAAGCGGTTCGTCTGCAGCCACTGAATGAAAAGCGCAGCGAACAGCACCATATATTCTAAAGCCTCTAGACGTTCAGGCTTCATGACATATAGGGTTCCTGCAAACTCCGGTTCGCTATGGCCTTGACTTAAGAAAACTGCACGTGTCATCATGTGCCTATCAACGATTCCGCAGGAGCTTCCCAATGCTGCTGCGAACCTCAGTTCAGTTTCACACACAGAGCCAAGGCAGATAATCCCTCCGGTGCCACGCCCTCTCCTCACCAAGGATATGTAGTAGTTACACCAAACATCGCACGGCCCACTGCTGAGGCTAAGCGACAGTCTTGACCACCCTCGCCGGCACTCCCACAGCCACGCACTTCTCTGGGATATCCTTCACTA
>DUTM01000014.1 GCA_012842085.1 Mycobacteriales bacterium
CTTCACCACTGAAGAGGCCTACTACGGCCGCAAGCCAGTCACCTTCTGCTACACCGCTAAGTCTGCTCACCACGGCAGCCGGAAGGCCAGTAAGAATGGCGAGGTCAGGCAGAAGAGGGACGTATCCGATGGAGGTAGCCCAAGCAAGACGCATGTTGTAGACAATGGAGTCTACTTTTTCTTGGTTGTCGCCCTCGGTCCAGGCGTCGCGGGTGCGTTGCGAGGAGATATCGATGGAGGGTGCACCAATGCTGGTGAAGCTGGCAATGCGCTGCTGCTTGCGGTACTTGTGGGCGTACTCGGAGAAGGTGTAGGAACCCCATTCGATACCGAGAACGTGAACCCGCTTCTTGGGGGCAGCTTTGTTGATGACCGCATGGAACTCATCCGCAAGTTTGTCGAGAGTGTAAGCGGAGGTTTCATTGGGCTTGGAGCTGGCACCGTATCCGCGCTGGTCGTAGCGAATCAGGTGGAAGTGCTGCGAGAGGAGACGAACCAGCGGTTCGAGCACATCGGAACTCCAGGGCCACGTGGCGGTCATAACGACGGTAGGAGCTTCCTTGACTTTTTTGCCGTATTCGAAGTAGCTGACTCGGTATCCGTCAGCAGTGCGCGCGAACTGTGGAACACCGGTGGGAAGAACAGCTTCCGCCTTTGCCACCGGAGTGGTAGTTATTCCAAGGATGAGGGATAGCGAAACGAGCAGTGCGGAGAAGGCACTAAGGAGCCGTTTGGAGGCGGCTTTACTTTTGGCATGCATACGTTAACTACTTTACGTTTGGGATGTCGACAAAATGGAAGTAATAGCGCACCGCTACGGGTTTGAGCTGTGCAAATTATAGAGTGCTGGCTGAAATAGTACCTGGCACTGAGAACTACGAAAATAATTCTATGAGTAAGCAACTGCTGGTTCACTAGTAGTTTTCGACAAAAATTTAATTTCTCGCCAGAACAGTACGTGCAGTAATAGCCGCAGCTAAGCATCTATTTCCACAAAAAACCGGGTAGCGTGACAAGGCTATGTACGCTACCCGGTTAGGTGTGCGGGGAATTCCCCCAAATATTCAGTTTTAGTTACCAAATATTCAGTTTTAGTTAACTGATACCTCTATGTGTACAGATCATAGTAGGTTTCGATGGTCTCGTTGATGTACTCAACTATGGTCGTCAGGGAAGTCACCCAGGTGAGGTGATCCGACGGAATATCGTGGCGAATGTAGTGCGGAGTGCTGGCCTCGAGATCGTCCAACAGGTAGTCGGTCTCGATGAAGTCGTACTCCATGTGCAATACATGCAGCACCGGAATATCCAAGTAGTCGTACTGGGGGTTGTTCCAGTGCTCAATGAAACCAATGCGGTACTTGTGCATGCCGTGGACGATGTCGTAGTTGTTGGTGTATCCAGGGAAGTCGCCACCAAGAGCACGCACACCCTTATCCGTAACATTTACAAGAATGTTGGTGTCTACCGCGTACTTAATGAATTTTTCGGGGGAGCGCTCCATGATGAAGATGTACTCCAATGCGGCGCGCTGCTTCTTGCCGCGCCAGCGCTCACGCACGTCAGCGCTCTTAGCTCCCTGCTGGTGACGGATAACGGCAATATCCACGGAGGGAACACCCAGGCTGGTAATGGTGGTAATAATGCCCGGGTACATGTAGTTCAGCTGGCTGGCGATGAAGGGGCACCAGGCTTCGCCGAACACGTGAATGTTTTGGCCCTTGGCCGTGGCGTTAATGACGTCCAGCATTTCGTCCGCAAGAGCTTCCATGGTGTAGAGGCGCTCATTATCGGGGTGGGAGGATTCGCCGGAGCCGCGCTGGTCGTAGCGAATCACATGGTATTTGCTGGCAAGTACGCGAGCAAAGGCATCCATACCGCTGGAGGTCCAGGGCCAGCCACCAGTCATGATGATGGTGTCTTTGCCTTTTTTGCTGCCGTATTCGAACACGGAGACTTTAAGTCCGTCACGGGTCGGATACAGCTTATGTACCGGATCGGGGTACATTTTTTGGATCTGGGACAGATCCGGAGTGGTTTCGGCTTCCTTGGTGATGGCAGTGCCTTCCACCGGATCGGCGTAGGCATTCACCGGAGCCAGAATAAGGGCGACGCTAGCGACTAGCGCACCCGCAACGTTGAATACACGTCGTGAGATAGACATGGTTTTTCCTTAAAAGATGGTGTGGGTAGCGGCTAGACGGAGGGGTTGAGTTTTTCCGCAGCCTGAACGGCCTGGTGAGTCCATTCCGCCATAGTGATGGGGAAGGTGACGATGGTGTAGCGCATGGCCCGCAGTTCGCGGCGAATAACACGGTTGGTGTATTCCTCCATCGCGTCGGTGACGAATTCGGAGGGCATGTAGTCCCAGGAAAGGTCAACCAGCTGCATGAGCGGTACGTCGATGAAGTCGTAGCGGGGGTTGAGCTGACGATCCACCAAGTTGGCTTTCATCATCTTGCGACCGTAGTAGGCCTCTTCCGTATCGATGCCAGCTTCCCAGTCACCTTTAGCAACCAGAAGCTTATTAATCACTGCCTCCGGAAGGCCGGAAAGGATGGCCAGGTCGGGCAGAACCGGGGTGTATCCCAGGATATGGCCGAAGGAAGCGCGCATGTTGTAGACAATGGAGTCCAACTTTTCTTGGTTGTCGCCCTTTTCCCAGGCATCGCGAGTGCGCTGGGAGGAAATATCAAGGGAGGGCTGTCCCAGCGTGGTGAAGCTGGAGATGCGCTGATCCTTGCGGAACAGGTAGGCGTATTCGGAGTAGATGTAGGAACCCCACTCCAGGCCAAAGACGTGCACCTTCTTCTTGGGGGCAACCTTGTCGATGACGGCGCCAAATTCCCGAGCAAGCTTCTCGAGGGTGTAGGCCGAGGTTTCGTTCGGCTTGGAGCTGGCACCGTAGCCGCGCTGATCATAGCGAACGACGTGGTAGTCCTTGCTGAGAATGCGGATGAGCGGCTCTAGGACCTCAGAGCTCCAAGGCCAGGTTCCGGTAATGACGATAGTAGGGGCTTCGTTGACTTTTTTACCGTACTCAAAGTAGGAGACACGGTAGCCATCTGGGGCAGTTGCGAATTGTGGAACACCGTCGGAAAGAACGTTTTCTGCGCGGGCAGCGGGAGTCGCAGTAATTCCCAAAACCATGGCGAGAGAAACGAGCAGTGCAGAAAATGCACGAAATAGCCGCGACGGCGCGACCGGGAGATTATTAGACATTGTCCTGCTTTTCAGTTGTTTGGACGGGAGACACCTCGGAGTGTATCGAACGTTCAACCAAATGAAAACTGTTGTTTTTTTAGTTGTCTTGTTAGTTGTCATGCATTTCATATATAGCGAGTTGGTACTTATGCTTTCTCCCCAATAAAGTCATAAAGACCTAGGTTTATTACAATCAGCCTTGTCACTAAACAGTGGAATCAGTACTTGCCCCACCTTTAATGGAGAATCCACAGTGTCCGAAAAAATAGAAATTGGCCCTGAGTTTCGTTACGGTGCGAAGCTTGCCTCCGCATTCGAAACCAAATGGCAGAAAGAGTGGCAAGAACGCCGCGTCTTCGAAGCCCCCAACCCGGTCGGGGATCTCGCTCCTGCCGATGGCAAAATTCCGGAAGATAAACTTTTCGTTCAAGACATGTTCCCGTACCCGTCCGGTGCGGGACTGCACGTCGGACACCCACTTGGATACATTGCCACCGACGTCTTCGCCCGCTACCAGCGCATGCTGGGAAACAATGTGCTCCACACCTTGGGCTATGACGCTTTCGGTCTTCCCGCAGAGCAGTACGCGGTGCAGACGGGCACCCACCCCCGCACCACTACGGAAGCCAATATCGAAAATATGGAGCGTCAGCTCGGTCGCCTTGGTTTAGGACACGACAAGCGCCGTGCTTTCGCCACCACCGACGTGGACTACTACCGCTGGACCCAGTGGATTTTCCTGCAGGTCTACAACGCTTGGTACGACGAATCCGCTAAGAATGCGACGGGCTCACTCGGCAAGGCTCGCCCCATTAAGGAACTTGTTTCTCTCTACGAGCGTGGCGAGCGTTCCCTCAGCACTGTCTGCGATGGCAAGTACGCAGATAAGACATGGGACGATCTCACCCAAACTGAACGCAACGAGGTTATCGACGCGCAGCGGCTGGTTTACCGCTCCAACAGTGCCGTCAACTGGTGCCCGGGTTTGGGCACGGTGCTGGCCAACGAGGAAGTTACTGTGGATGGAAAATCCGAGCGCGGTAACTTCCCGGTGTTCCACAAGAATCTCAGCCAGTGGATGATGCGCATCACCGCCTACGCGGACCGCCTCCTGGATGACCTGGTTGCTTTGGATTGGCCCGAGAAGGTCAAGTCCATGCAGCGTAACTGGATTGGCCGCTCGAAGGGCGCCTATGTGGACTTCACTGTCTCCACCGGCCGCGGCGAAGGCAGCAAGATTAAGGTCTACACCACCCGCCCCGACACTCTCTTCGGCGCCACTTACATGGTGCTCGCCCCGGAACATCCGCTGGTTGACGCCATTAGTGCCGTCGCCTGGCCAGCTGCCCAAACCAGCAGCAAAGACATCCCAGATTCCTGGAAGGGGGATGACGGCAACGGGAACCCCTGCGCCACTCCGCTGGAGGCCATTCGGCAGTACCGCTACGCCATCTCCGCCAAATCCGATCTGGAGCGGCAGGAAAACAAGGAAAAAACCGGTGTTTTCACTGGCGCCTACGCCCAGAACCCGTTGAACGGGAAACACGTCCCCGTCTTCATTGCGGACTATGTCCTCACCGGTTATGGAACTGGCGCCATTATGGCTGTTCCCGCCCACGACGCCCGCGACTTCGAGTTTGCCACCAAATTCGAACTCCCCATCATTGACGTCATCTCCGGCGGTGAATACGACGAGGACGGCAACCTGGTGGAAGCCTATGTGGGTGACGGAGTGCTGCAAAACTCGCACTGTGAAGGCGGCCTGGACATTAACGGCCTGACCGTCACCGATGCGAAAGTGAAAACCACCGCATACCTGGAGGAGCAGGGTGCTGGCGAAGGCGCTGTCCAGTACAAGCTGCGCGACTGGCTTTTCGCCCGCCAGCGCTACTGGGGTGAACCGTTCCCCATCGTCTACGACGAGAACGGCGACGCCCACGCCCTACCTGAAAGCATGCTGCCGGTGGAACTGCCAGAGGTGGAGGACTACAAGCCGGTCAGCTTCGATCCGGAAGATGCTGACTCTGAGCCCAACCCGCCGCTGGCGAAAGCCACCGACTGGGTGAATGTGGAACTCGATTTGGGTGACGGCAAGAAGAAGTACACCCGCGACACGAACGTGATGCCGCAGTGGGCCGGCTCCAGCTGGTACCAGCTGCGCTATATCGACCCCACCAACGACGAGATTTTCTGCGACATCAAAAACGAAGAATACTGGCTGGGCCCCCGCAAGGAGGAGCACGGCGAGCAGGACCTGGGAGGCATTGACCTCTATGTCGGCGGTGTGGAACACGCGGTGCTGCACTTGCTGTACGCCCGTTTCTGGCACAAGGTGCTCTTCGACTTGGGCTACCTGACCTCTGCTGAGCCCTACCGAAAGCTTTTCAACCAGGGATACATTCAGGCATTCGCCTACACGGACTCTCGCGGCACCTATGTGCCGGCCGCGGAGGTGGAGGAGCGCGCGGACGGAAAATTCGTGTGGATCCCCACTGAAGAATCCGCCATGCTGGCGGAGAACTGCGGCGTGGCTGTTGGGGAAGAACTCGAGGTGAACCGCGAATACGGAAAGATGGGCAAGTCTCTCCGCAACGCCGTCAACCCCGACGAAATCTGCGACACCTACGGTGCGGACACTCTGCGCGTCTACGAAATGAGCATGGGTCCGCTGGACCAGTCCCGCCCCTGGGCAACCAAGGACGTGGTGGGTGCACAGCGCTTCCTGCAACGTGTGTGGCGCCTAGCGATCAGCGAAGAAACCAACGAGCTGACCGTCTCTGAGGATGCGCTGGATGAGGAAGCCACCAAGGCCCTCCACCGCACCGTCGCCGCCGTGCGGGAAGAGTACGAGCAGCTGCACGACAACACCGCGATTGCCAAGCTCATTGAGTACACCAACTTCCTCACTAAGAAATACGGTGGCAACAAGGGCACCGACAGCACCCCACGGGCTGCTGTCGAACCGTTGGTGTTGATGTTGGCGCCGATCGCCCCGCACCTCGCGGAAGAAATGTGGGAGCGCCTCGGCCACAGTGAATCTTTGGTGCACGCCGAATTCCCCACCTTCGAAGAGAAATGGTTGGTGGACGACACTATTGAGGTGCCGGTGCAGTTCAACGGCAAGGTGAAAGCCCGCATCCAGGTTCCGACTTCTGCTTCCCGGGAAGAGACCGAACAGATTGCTTTGGACGACGAGAAGGTGCAGGAAGTTCTGGATGGGCGCACACCAATCAAGGTGATTGTGGTTCCCGGACGCATGGTCAACTTGGTCGTGAAGGGTTAAAATTGGCGGTACCCCATTCGGATAACTGGGTGGGCTAACGCTAGGAGTTGTTCATGAATAAACGTGTAATTGCGGCTGTTATGGCTGGTGGTTTGGCTCTTACTGGGCTCGCTGCCTGCGGCGACGATACTGACGCCAGCGACGTCACCACCTCTGAAGTAACCGTGGAGAGCCCCTCTGCTACCGCCACAGTGAAGAAGAAGGAAAAGTCCAACGACGGCACCACTGTTGAGAAGAAGGTCGAAGAAAAGACCATCAACAATGATGCTCCGGCAGCTCCCCAGGAGGAGCCGGTGACGGTAACAGAAACCGCAAAACCAAAACCGAAGCCGACCCAAACTGAAGAAGAGGGACCGGTGCTGGTTCCCGGTAACGACGATCCGATTGTCGGATACTAAAACCTGGTAACTACTTACCTACTGCGTACTAGCAACTAAGCACTAGTTACGATGCTTCGCTGGGCGTGGCCACAGCCTTTTTAGATTTCTTCTTAGGCTTGGGCCGCGCCCAGTTTTTCATGATCGGCTTATCGATGAACGTGTAGATGAGGCCGGCGAGCACCACACTGATAGCGAAACACAACAGCGCGAAACCAATCCATCCCCACAGTCCGTAGCGGCCACCGCCAATAAACGTGTACGTCACCCACACCATCACCGGATACTGCACCAGGTAGAAGGCATAGCTGATGTCGCCCAGCCACTCGTTGGCCCGCTTATGCAGAAACACGCTTTTGCCTTGCAGGTCACGCATGGCGAGAGTGGCGATGCAGAGCGCCGTCGGCAGCAGAAACAGCACCGACATTTTGTAGTTGATGGGCACCACCCAGGTAAGGGCGTAGGATCCGACGAGCAACAGGAACGGCCACCAGATTTTGGTGTTGCGGAAGCCGCCATTGATGACCAGTTTGCAGGTCATGACGCCGATCCAGAATTCGAAAAAGCGGGACAGCGGGAAATAGTAGCTGAGCCAGTAGCTGGGGTAGTAGGGGGCGTAGTCGCGGTTGAACCAGCTGGGGTCCGCGTTCGCGGGGTAGTAGGGGGAATCGACGGTGTCCAGGATGCGGACCGAGAAAGCGTTCTCGATTCCTTTCGGGCCCGGGGTCCACAGGTAGTAGGCGGTGTGCAGGAAGAAAAGGAAACCCAGCAGCACCACAATGGTGATGATGATGTCGCGGTTGCGTTTGACGAGGTCAGCCACTGGTTTTAAGAGCGGAAAACTGAAGTAGAAGAGCATTTCCGCAACTAGCGACCAGGCAGGAACGTTGAGTGCCCCCAGATACGTCCACTGGGGGTGGTAGATGTGCACCAGTAGCACTTCCGGCAGCCACGTCACAAGTTTCGCCATCGGCACCGACACCACCGCCAGCAGCATAAGCGTGGTGATCCAGTGGGTGGGGAAAATTTTCAGCACCCGGCGGCGATAAAACTTGAGGGGCGTGTCATCGGGGCGCGATGACCAATAGATGATGAAGCCCGATAGCAGGAAGAAGAACGTCACCCCCGCCGAACCCAGCTGCATGGGAATGGCTTTGTGGATGTTGACGAAAGTCTCCGTGCGCTGGAAAGGGTACACCGGCAAAAAGATGACGCTGTGCAGGACAAATACAGCAAGGGCCGCGTACCAGCGCGCACCCGTTAAGGAAGGGAGGCGCGGTCGGCGGCCCTTGGTCAGGTTCTGTGGAGCTTCAGGCACGCAACATATGCTACCTAAAACTCACCGAAAAGTGACTTTAGATCTCCTGCTGTCCCGTGTCTTCGGCGCTAATGGAGGCCGTTGTTTGGATTTCGCGAGCAACCCAGTTTTCGATCTCGAAGCGGGTGGCACCCTCAGCTTCGACCACGGCGAGAAGGCTCTTGAAGTAGTCCTCTTCCTCGCGCTGCTCATCGACGAAACGCTGGATGAAGGATTCGCCGTCGAAGTCGTAGTCGTCGCGGGCGATACGGGCCAGTTTGTGGATCTTCTCGGTGATCATCTGCTCATGTTCGAGAGCAAGCTTCACCGGCTCGACGACGCCATCGAACTCGTTCTGGACTTCCGGAACGGCCGGAATCTCGAGCGGCAAATCCGATTCGAGCAGGTAGTCGATCATGGCGAGGGCGTGTTGGTTCTCTTCCACGAAGTGGTTTTTGAAAACCTTCGCCATTTGCGGCATGTCGAGTTGGTCGTAGTGAACGAACATCGCCAGGTACTGGTTGGCGGATTGCAGTTCGTAGATGAGTTGTTCAACTAGCAGTTTGTGAAAGGCAGAATTCTTTTTCGTCATGATTCTATGGTTAGTGCTTTGGGATGAAATCTCAAGCAAATTCGCTGTCAACTTAGGACCGGAATAAAACCTAGGTGGACATTTGTTTAGATCAGATAGGGGGGAAAAGTAGGAGCGGCCACCGTGGGGCGCCGGTGGTGGTGACGGCGCGGGCGACAGTGGACGAAATCTGCTTCCTCATGATGTGAGCTTCGTAACCAAAATTACGGGTTGGTTTTACGTCACTACCCTCTTATGTGGGAGAAAGGGAAGTATTTAACACAATTGGCTGAATGTTCAAAAGCCTAGGTAGTAGCTATTTTTTGATTTTTTAAAATGTGCTTAATGTCGCGGCAAAATCATTGCAACTTATTGCTACCAAACTATTTTGTAACGCTAATCCGACTACACTCGAATTCACCTAGGCATAAGGCCTGCGGCTCTCCCCTGCTCCAAGTGTTGGGGGGAGCGGTAATCTCTCTCATGATTGGAATACCACATGACAAATCGCGTATTTAAGAGTGCGGTTGCTGCGCTTTCTGCATTAGCTCTCACCGCTGGGGTGGGACTCAGTACTGCCAACGCTGCACCGTACAACAAATACCCTCACCAGATCTCTGGAATGAAGGCACCTCAGGCTAAATACATTGAGAACACCTTCACTTCCGCTGACGGAACCAAGATCAACTACAAGCTCAACGACATCCCGAACGAAAAGGGACAGGTTGTTGTTGCGCACGGTATCATGGAACACTCCGGCCGTTACGACTACGTCACCTACCGCCTCAACATGGCTGGCTTCGACGTGTGGCGTATGGACCACCGCGGCCACGGCAAGTCTGCTGAACCGTACAACAAGACCAAGAAGGGCAACGTTGACGACTTCGGCAAGCTGGTTGACGACATGAACACCGTCGTCAAGATGGCTCGCAAGGTTGCAGATGCCAAGGGACAAAAAGTTATTATGTTGGGCCACTCCATGGGTGCCATTGCTGTCCAGCACTACTCCACCAAGTACCCCGACGGAATTGACCTCGCAGTCTCCAACGGTGGTGGCATTGCCTACAACCCCTACGGTGGCGAACTTCCCCCGGTGAAGTACATCACCCCGAAGAACCTGCCGAAGGAAAACCTGAACAACGAAAAGACCATTCAGGAAAAGCTTCCCTTCATCATTGAGGCTTCCGGATTCAACGCCATTGCACCGGTTATCCTCGACAAGGCTGGCGCTGACACCGACAAGATTCAGTTCACCAGCCCGAAGCCTCTGCAGGAAGCCACCCTGGACAACGCCCTCGGTGACGATGTCTGCTCCGATGAGGTCATCCGTAACGACTACGGCAAGGACCCGCTGAATGGAACCAGCTTCACGCTGTCCACCGGTCTGCAGATGGGTGTGTCCACCATTTACGCAACCTACAATGCGCCCAAGTGGACCAAGCCGACCCTCATTATGCACGGCGCCGACGACTACATCGTTCCCCTTTACTGGGACTACAACTGGTACACCGCTCTCCACTCCAAGGACAAGAGCATGGTTGTATGGAATGGCCTCTACCACGAGACCATGAACGAGCCGGTCCGTGACCAAGTTATTGACTACGTCATCAACTGGGTCAACGCCCGCATCTAAGAGGATGGTGCGAGCTCATTAACGAGCTCACCACAATTTAGCGACATCGCCGCCTCCAACCGCCCCAACTGTGGGTGGATCGGGGGCGGCGATCGCTATTTGGGGGAGTTCCATATGACGCGCCATGTGGCACCGTGACCTGCAGTGGCACAGCTCACAAATGCTAAATATCTGAGTGCATTATGAGGAAAAGTGAGGCAATTCATCACTTATTTAAATCCGCAGGATCCCTCCAGATAAAGCCCCAAAAAACAACCAGACCAGGGGTTTTGATGCTTGCGGTGGGAGGCAAGGGGGAGTGGTGGCAAAACTCCCTCCGCTCACACCAAAAATCTTAGGAAATCCAGAAAAAACGCTGATTAGCAGACGTATAGTTCAAACAGTGGATTATTAAATGAGTGGACTTTCTCTGCTCTTATCAAAGGTTGTGATTTTGCATGGATAAAGATTATGACGTTGTCGTAGTCGGTTCCGGTGCCGCAGGTCTTAGTGGCGCCCTCACCGCCGCCAAACACGGATTCAAAGTTCTCTTGATTGAGAAGGACAAAGTTTGGGGCGGTTCCACCGCAAAGTCCGCGGGCATGGTGTGGGTACCTGGAAACAAACAGCTCCAGCATGTCGGCGGCAACGATAACAAGGAACTTGGCCGCCAATACATGAAGGCCACTGTGGGCGACTGCACCTCAGATGAGATGATTGACGCCTTCCTTGAAAATGGCGAAAAGGCCATGGACTTTATTACCTCCAACTGCCCGGGCCTCATCTGGCGTCGCATGGACGGCTACCCAGACTACTGGTTGGATGCCCCCGGCGCTCAGCCCACCGGCCGCGGTGTAGAGGCTGGCCCCTTCGATGCCAACGAACTAGGCCTCTGGAAGAAAACCCAGATGGACGCCTACTTCAAGCCGTTCGCACCGATGGATATGAACTCCTTCGACTCGGCTGACATCCTCCTCTTTATGTCCAGCTGGAAGCCCTACGTGCGTATGGCACGCCTGCTCTTCCGCAACATTGCCTCCATTATCGCCGGACGTTCCCCCCGCACCATGGGCACTGGCCTCACCGCCGCCATGATGCACTCCGTCCTCCGCTTCGGTGTCGATGTTGAACTCGAAACCAAACTGGTGGACCTCGTCTTCACCGACGACCGCGTCACCGGCGTAGTTATTGAACAGAACGGAAAGCAGAAAGAGATCAACGCCAAGCACGGCGTCATCCTCGGCTGCGGTGGCTTCGAACGCAACGACGAAATGCGCAAGAAGTACCAGCGTCACCCCATTAACGGGGAATGGACCGTCGGCGCCGAAGGCAACACTGGTGACGGTATCGAAATCGGCCTCAAGTATGGTGCCGCCATCGACAACATGTCGGACGCCATCTGGAGCCCCGTCATCCAGCTGCCCATCACCAAACGCTGGAAGCCAGTCGTCACCAACGACGTGGAGCAGTTCATTGTGCCGGACCGTTCCGTCCCGCACACCATGATTGTGAACGGCGACGGCAAGCGCTTCATGAACGAAGCACTGCCCTACTGCACCGCCGGCCAAGGACTTTACGGTGGCAAGTTCGGTAAGGGCGACGGCCCCGCCGAAAACATGCCCGCCTGGTTGATCTTCGATAGGCAGTTCCGCCGCAAGTACACCTTCGCCTACGCCTACATTCCGTATGTACCGTTCCCGAAGGAGCTTTACGAGTCCGGTGCTCTTATTAAGGCAGACACCCTGGAGGAACTCGCCGCCAAGATCGACGTTCCGTACGACCAGCTGGCAGAGACCACCAAGCAGTTCAACGAATACGCCCGCACCGGTGTGGACGAAGACTTCCACCGTGGTGAAAACGAGCACGACTGGTTCTACGGCGACCGCTACCACAAGCCGAACCCGTCCCTCGGCACCATTGAGGAAGGCCCCTTCTACGCCACCCAGGTTTACCCGGGTGACATCGGCACTTCCGGTGGCCTGGTCATCAACACCAAGGCGGAGGTAACCCGCGAAGACGGCAGTGTTATTGAAGGCCTCTACGCCGCCGGTAACACCACCAAGTCCATCGTGGGCCACACCTACACCGCTGGTGGTACCTCCATTGGCGCGGCACTCGTCTTCGGACACACCGCCGCCAACACTATCGCCGAGAAGCGCGGTCCGCAGATGGTCGCGCACTAGCCCCGCGCTAGTTCGGTAAAGACACATAATTTCATACAGCTACAGAAAGGGAGGGTGACGCTCAAAAGCGTCACCCTCCCTTAATGCTGAAAAAAAGAAAGTTACAGCAGGTCTGCGCCGGGGATCGCGTCCAAGAGTTTCGCGGTGTAGTCGCTTTGCGGATTTGCGTAGAGCTCATCCGTTTCGCCCCGCTCCACAATCCGGCCGTTTTGCATCACGACCACCTCGTCTGCGATCTGCTTCACCACCGCCAAATCGTGGGTGATAAACACATACGTGAGTCCCAGTTCTTCTTGCAGCTCATTCAACAAATCCAGAATCTGGGCCTGCACCAAAACATCCAGGGCGCTGACGGCCTCGTCGCAGATCACAACCTCCGGCTCCAACACCAGTGCCCGCGCAATCGCGACACGTTGGCGCTGTCCACCCGACAGTTCCATGGGGTAGCGCCGGGCCATACTCCGCGGCAGCGCCACCCGGTCCATAATGTCCAGGACGCGCGCCCGCCGGCTCTGCTTGTCCCCAATCTTGTGAACTTTCAACGGCTCTTGAATCAGGTTGAAGACCGACCACATGGGATCCAACGTGCCGTAGGGGTTTTGGAAAACGGGCTGAACTTTCCGGCGAAACTCCAACTCCTCCCGGCGGCGCATCCCCTTAATGGGCTCATCCTCGTAGTAGACCGCGCCCTCCGTCGGGTCCAACAGCCCCAACATCATATTGGCGACAGTGGATTTGCCGGAGCCGGACTCGCCCACAATCGCCGTCGTCTGCAGTTGTTTGATCTCCAGCGACACATCGTCCACAGCGGTGAAGTACTTCTTCTTCCAGGGACGAGAATCGGGGGTGAGGAACCGCTTCGTTAGGTTCTCCACCTTAAGGAGGGTGCGACCCGTGGTGTGGTGTGGGTTGCGTTGATCAGCGCGGCGCACCGACAGGCTGGGGGCCGCTTTAATAAGTTGCTTCGTATAGGGGTGCTGGGGGTTGCGGAGAATCTCCAGGCTGGGGCCCTGCTCCACAATCCGGCCGTTTTGCATAACGATGATCCGCTCAGCCCGCTCGGCCGCCAAACCCAAATCGTGGGTGATGAGCAGGACTGCCGTATCCAGTTCCCCTATAAGCCCCTCCAGATGGTCCAGAATCTGCTTCTGGACGGTCACATCCAAAGCCGAGGTGGGCTCATCCGCGATGAGGAGTTTGGGCCGGGCATGCAGACCAATGGCGATGAGGGCACGTTGGCACATGCCCCCAGAAAACTCGTGCGGGTACTGCTTCAGGTGGCTTTCCGGATTCTTCATACCCGCTTCGGCGAGCAGTTCGCACGCGCGGGTATGGGTGTCTTTACGCCCGTGGGTGACGTTGTTGGCTTTGAGGGCCTCCGAGATTTGGGTGCCGATAGTCCACACCGGGTTGAGGTTGGTCATAGGGTCTTGGGGGACCAGGCCAATCTCTTTGCCGCGCAGATCCTGCATGGTTTTGGAGGAGGCTCCCACAAGTTCAGTAAACTCCTCCGGGTTTTGTTTCACGTTGTGAAACTTTATTGAGCCGCCGGTGACGTGCCCCGTACCCGGCAGCAGATCAATAATCGCGTGGGCTGTGGTGGATTTTCCGGAACCGGACTCACCCACAATGGCGACCGTCTCGCCCGGATAGATCTGGAAGCTGGCGCCATGCACTGTGGGCTTCGGATCTTTGGTGGAGCCGAAGGCAATGTCGAGGTTCTCAACCTCCAGCAGTGGAGTCTGTTTCTGCATCGCTTAGGCCCTCACATTCATTTGTTCTTTGGGGTCCAGGGCATCCTTGAGGGCATCACCCAGCAGAATGAAGCCAAGCACAGTGATCGCTAGGGCCAGTGACGGCCAGAAGAGTGTCAGCGGCGCTTGCCGCAGGGTTTGCTGCGCCACCGAAATATCGTTACCCCAGCTCACCATGGTGGTGGGGAGACCGATACCCAGGAAGGAGAGCGTCGCCTCCGCCACAATAAACACACCCAGGCTGGTGGTGGCCATCACGATGATGGGTGCCAAACAGTTGGGCAGCACGTGAGTGAAAAGAATCGACATGCGGGATTTGCCGATCGCACGAGCGGCCATTACATAGTCATTGTTTTTGGCGCTCACTACCGCGCCGCGCACCACGCGCGCCATCTGTGGCCAGCCGAACGCGGACAGCACCAGGATCACGGTGCCGATGGTGCGCTCCGGGAAAAGCTGCATGAGCACAATGCCGGCCAGCAGCAGCGGGATCGCGAAAAACATGTCGGTGATGCGGGAGAGTATCGCATCCCACACCCCACCGAAGTAGCCTGCAATAGCGCCCATAATGATGCCGAACAACGTCACCAGCAAAGTAACACTAATGCCCACCACCACGGAGGCGCGAGCACCATAAATAACGCGGGCGTACACGTCGTAGCCTTGCTGCGTGAAACCAAAAATGTGGCCGGGTTGGCCGCCCTCCAGCGAGTTCATCAGGTCGCCCTGGTTGGGGTCCAGGTCGGTGAACAAACCGGGGAAGGCTGCCACCAGCAGCACCAGCAAAATAATGAAGACGGAAATCCAGAAGAGGGGACGCCGCCGGAGGCGCCGCCAGGCCTCCAGCCACATGCCGGCTGGGGCAGTGTCGGGGACTTTATTGTCTGGCACAGTGTTGTCTGGCACGGAATTGTCTGCGTGCGCAATAGTGTCGGGCTTAGGCATAGCGAATCCTCGGATCCAGAGCAGCGTACAGCAGGTCAATAAGCAGGTTCGCCACCATGAAGATCAACACCATGATGGTGACGACAGAAACAACAGTGGGCGCTTCACCCAGCATCACGGCCCGATACACCAGGCCACCGATGCCAGGAATGTTGAAGATACCTTCCGTCACAATGGCGCCACCCATGAGCGCCGCCAGGTCGGTACCAATGAACGTCACCACCGGGATGAGGGAGTTGCGCAGAATGTGGCGCACAACCACCTGCGGGCGGGTAAGCCCCTTGGCGGCGGCAGTACGCACATGGTCTGCCCCCATCACTTCGGAAATGGAGGAGCGCGTCAGCCGCAGCACATAGGCGAAGGACACCAACCCCAACACGAAGGCCGGGAGTAGTAGCCGCACGAAAGTCGGGTTGCCACCCACCGTGGGCGGCACCACCCCCCATTTGATGCCGAAGAGGTAGCGGGCGACGAAGCCCATCACGAAGGTGGGGATGGCGATAATGACGAGGGACACCACCAGTAGGGTGCTGTCGAACCAGCCGCCCTTCTTGAGTCCCGCGTAGACGCCGAAGCCGATACCGAAAACGGTTTCGATAACCAGCGCCATAATCGCCAGTTTGACGGTGACGGGGAAGGCGCGGGAAATCTCCTCAATGACTGGTCGGCCGGAGAACGTCATGCCGAAGTCGCCAGTGAAGATGCCTTTCAGGTACAGGCCGTACTGCACCAGGAAGGGTTTATCCAGGTTGTATTGGCTGCGCAGGTTCTCCACCAGCTCGGGGGTGAGCGGTTTGTCCCCCGCGAGCGCCGCGATCGGGTCGCCGGGGGTGAGGAACACCATGGCGTAGATGAGGAAGGTGGCTCCCAGGAAGACGGGAACCATCTGCCCCACGCGCTTAACTATGTACCAACCCAAGGTTCAGTCCTCTCACTCTTGGGGTACGGGTTTTTCGATGAGGGTGTAGTTGGGGTACCCGTTCCACATAATGTGGACGTTTTTGAGCTCCGGGTTCCAGGCAGTGGAGCCGTTGGGGTACCAGAGGGGAATGGCCGGCAGATCCTTCATGAGGATGCTTTGGGCCTTCACATAGATTTTCTTGGATTCCTCCACACTGGAGGCGGCGGCTGCTTGGTGAAGCAGTTCGTCGAAGGTGGCGGAGGAGTAGTTTCCGTCATTGGCGGAGCTACCCGTCATGAACATGGGCTCCAGGAAGTTGTAGACGCTGGGGTAGTCGGCCAGCCAGCCGGTGCGGAAGGCGACGGTGATGGTCTCTTGGGTGATTTCGTCGCGCAGCTGCTTAAACGTGGGGTAGGCCTTGCCGTGGGCGGTAATGCCCAACACTTGGTGAATATTGTTGCAGACCGCATCCACCCATTGTTGGTGGCCGCCATCGGCGTTGTAGGCGATCTGGAAACTGCCAGTCCAGGGGCTAATCTCGTTGGCTTGCTTCCACAGTTTGCGAGCCTTCTCGGGCTTGTAGGTGAGCACCTCGTTGCCGGGCACATCCAGCACTACGTCACCCAATGTGGGGGAGCTAAATTCTTTCGCAGGCGTGCGGGTACCGAAGAAAATCTTTTCGGTAATGAGGGGCCGGTTGATGGCGTAGCTGATGGCGCGGCGGCGCAGCCTGCCCTCTTCGCCTTTAAAGTGGGGGAGCCACTCGGGAATGACGAAAGATTGGGAGCTGGCGGTGGGTTTGTTGCTGTTGGAGTCGGGGAAGTCGGTTTCGAAGCTGGGCAGCGCGGTGGGTCCCACTCCACTTCCGACGGTGTCCAACAATCCACCCAGCAGGTCCGCGTAGGCGGTGTCCGGGTCGTTGTAGAAACGGAACCAGAGTCCCTTGTTGCGTGGCTTGTCGATGCCCTTGTACTTGGGGTTCAGCTCCGTCATCAGCACATCGTTGTGGTACCAGGCTTTCCCGTCGATCAGTTTGTAGGGGCCGTTGCCGATGGGGTGTTCGCCGAAGGCCGCAATGTCCTCGTAGGCCACCATGGGCAGCGGCATGTAGGGAATGTGTCCCAGGCGCAGCGGGAAGCCGGATTCGGGTTGGCGCAGTGTGACTTTAAAACTGTAGGGGCCGGTGACGGTGAGGCCACTCATTTTACAGTTGGTGCCCGCGGTGTTGTAGATGTCTTCGTAGCCTTGGATGGGTTGGAAGAAACTCTGGTTCATCTGCACATTGTCCATGCAGGCGCCGAAGTTCCAAGCGTCCACATAGTGCTGCGCGGTAATGTTTTCCCCGTTGCTGAACTCCCAGTCCTCTTTCAGGGTGATGTCGAATTCGGTGGAGTTGGCGTTGGGGGTGATCTCCTTGGCGTGCTCGAGCCGCATGGAGCCGTCAATATCGTAGGAGATGAGGCCCCGGTAAAGGTACAGCAGAATGTCGCCCCCACCGGTTTCGTTGGTGTTGGTGGTGACGAGCGGGTGCTGTGGTTCGCTGCCCATTACGGTGAGTACCTCGGGCGGTACCGCATCCGTGGGGGTGCTGCAGCTGGTGACGGAGAGGGTGAGGCCAGCTGCCAGGGCGGCAACAGCTATGGTGCGCAGTGCGGAACGAGTCTTTCCCATACCGACTACTTTATCGGTATAGGCCGCAGCTGGGGGCAGCTATTGCCGCGTTAGTCGCTCTGCGGTTTGCCGCGGTAGACGCGCAGCCCATCCTCCGGAACGCGACCCATCCGACCAGCTTGGTAGTCTTCGATAGCTTCCGCCAGTTCGGCGCGGGTGTTCATGACGAAGGGACCCCACTGTGCTACCGGTTCGCCAATCGGTTTACCGCCCAGGAGCAGCAGTTCCAGGTTGGGGGAGCGGCTGTCTTGGTTGTTGTCGGCGCGGGCGAGGATCCGTTCCCCCAATACAGCCAGTTGGCTTTCCCGAATGGGGCGGGCGGTTTTGTCTGCCGCTGGGGTACCGACGGTGCCTTTGCCGGACAGTACATATACCAGGGCGTTGAAGTCGGGATTCCACGGAATGTCCATTTCGGCATCCGAATAGAGGGTGGCGTGAGCCATGGTGATGGGACTGTGGGTGGAGCCCGGCCCAGTGTGGCCGCCAATGTCCCCGGCAATAATGCGGATAAGGGTGCCGCCATCGGCAGTGGTTACAAGTTTCAAGTCATCTTTCCCGATGCCCTGGTATTTGGGGGAAAGAAACTTATTTGCGGCGGGCAGGTTCACCCATAGTTGGATCCCGTGGAAGAGGCCGCCGTTGTCAACCATTTCGTTGGGTGGCTTCTCGATGTGCAGAATGCCGGACCCGGCCGTCATCCACTGGGTGTCTCCGTCTTTAATGGAGCCGCCTCCGCCGTGGGAGTCCTGGTGCTGGAATTCCCCGTCGATAATGTAGGTGACGGTTTCGAAACCACGGTGGGGGTGCCAGTCGGTGCCGCGTGCTTCGCGGGGACCGTAATCCACCTCGCCCATCTGGTCCATGTGGACGAAGGGGTCGAGGGTGGCTTTGGGTACGCCGGCGAAGGCGCGGCGCACGGGGAAGCCGTCACCCTCCAAACCAACAGGGGCGGTGTAAACCTTGTGGACGGAGCGGTAGGTTTGTTGGTTTATTTCTTCTAATTTGGGCGTGGGAATGTGTGGAAGGGTAAGGGTGTCTGCGGTAACTGCGGGCATAACATCTTCTCACTCATACGTGCGGTTATGAATGCTTTGTTCTGTACTTATGCCAACCCGCAATGGGTTCCGCTTATTCCGTTTGCGCCGCTTACGGCCGCACGCTTACGCTGCGGTTTAGGGTTTTCTATCGCTTAGCGCGTGACCTTCTTTAGCGCTTGCCGGCGAGGCGCTGCTGGTGCTTCCAGTACATCTTGGCGATGTGGTAGGTGGTTGCGGCGTTCGCAGCTGGAGTGGGATGTAGCGGATAGGTTATTTCGGGAAGTCCGGTGGTGGTGGTCCAACGCAGTCCCGGAACTCCACAGGTGGAGTTGAGGTAGATCTGGTGGTCGGCCGGAACGTAGAAAGGAATTTTGGCCTTGCGGGCAGCCTTCTTAACGGCGTCGTTGACGCTATCGAAAATGCTGCCGATGTAGGCGCGGTCGACGGGCCCAATGGTGAGGTTATCCCAGCAAGGGGCCTCCCCGTAGAAGAAGTTCA
Organism: Mycobacteriales bacterium; assembly: GCA_012842085.1. GTDB lineage: Bacteria > Actinomycetota > Actinomycetes > Mycobacteriales > Mycobacteriaceae > Lawsonella. The sequence goes on from DUTM01000014.1 coordinate 19,334, forward strand.
CGTAGCCAACAGCCACCACGAGTGCATCCTTGTGGGCACGTTTCTTGGCGTCCTTGTAGATGCCTTCCAGCACGCGCGGCAAAATATTGAGCAGCGGCCGGGTTTCCTTCTCGACGGCTTCCTCACAGGCGCCGTGGTTGAGGCGATCCGTGTTGGTGAAAGAGGCGGCTAGGCATTTGCGGAGCAGTCGCTTGTTGTAGGCCAACATGATGTCGTTGAGCCCCAGGTTAATGGTGACCAGCGTGGAGTCTTTGTTGATGAGTTTCCGGTATGGAACCTTGACGGCCACATCTGTGCCCTTGATTTTTGAGGAGTACCAGTAGCCGGTGCCGGAGCCACCAATGCAGGCCGGCTCCACCAAGGGGAGGGCGGTAGCAACAGAAACCATGTGTGGGTAGTCCACGGCGTTGCGGAAGCAGGGTTCCCAGAAAGTGACTGGTCCCCAACCGGCCACCGAGTAGGAGTCCCCGATAGCGACATAGTGGGGGCGGTCTTCGATTGGCCGCGAGAAGGCATCAAAGTCGATATCTGGGTCGCGGGTGAGGTCGCTGCGCTGGTCTGCTTTGTTTTCCGTGCTGGTTTTGCCAGTTTTGCTGCTGCCAGTTTCGGTGGTGTCGCTGTCTGGTTTGGCAGGGGCAGCCCAGCTGGTGACGTCAGTAGTTGTTGTTAAACCGAAGGCCATGACGGTGGCCATGGCGATACTGAGAATCTTCTTCACCACGAAAGTGTCCTTTACTCCAGCGGTCGTTGCGGCAAGTAGTGTCACCTAACGAGCTTTTCGACAGGTACTAATAAGTTCCACAGTTTACCTAAGGATGGAGCAGTTGGCTCATTTTGTGGAGAAGCCCACAAAGTAAATAAGTGACCTTAGTCGCATTGCGGCGCAAATTAGTAGTGCTTTCAACGTTTTCCAGCATATATAGATGAAGAATTTGTAGAAAACTACAACTCAAGTTAGGTGTGAAAAGCATACACTTAAGGCATCTATTGCCCAATAGATAAGACTACTAGGTGCGGAACTGTTGGTTGGTTGTCCGTACTGGAGGGACACATGAAAAAGCTTATTGCTGGAATTGCGTTGGCAGCCACTTTGGTGGCACCAACGGCAGTGACCCCAGTCGCGACAGCTGCACCGGCAGAAACCTTAACTGCCGAACAACAGGCATCGGTTGCTAAGAATCTTTTCCATCAAACTAACCAAGTAAGAAAACAGGCTGGCAAAAGGCCGCTGGCTTGGGATGAGCAACTAGCGGCTGATTCCACCAAATGGTCGGCCTACCAAGCTCGGATTGGGGAGCTGCAGCACGATACCACCCAAATGATGGGTTTCTACCACGCAGAGAATGTTTTTTGGGTCAGTGATAATCACCCCGAATTAGCTGTTGAAGCATGGAGGGACTCACCGGGTCACTATCGCAACATGGTGGGAGACTATCGGCGTGTGGGCATTGGGATGGCCCAAGACTGGCGCGGAGGCTGGTACGTTACCCAGCGTTTCCTGCGCTAATTAGAGACCTTCACACGTGAGTGTGGAGGGGGAGTAATAGAACTAGGCGGTGTACCAAACAGGTACACCGCCTAGCTTTTTATGAACTTATTGTGTTGTGACTACGGGTTACTTGGCGCTTTCTTGCCGGCAAACAGGTTCTTCATCCACTGCTGGATTTCAGGTTGGGCCTGGTTGAAGGCATCCATATGGTTGGGGCCGAGTTGTGGACGGAACCAGATGGGCAGGCTGGGGGCCTTGCTGCGGTAACGGTTCACCACTTTCTCCATGAGGCTCAACGGCACCGCAATGTCGGTGTAGGCGCCGTAGATGTAGAGCGGCACCTTCGGAATGGGTGCGTAGTAGGTCAAGGAGTTGGCTTTGCCGGCCGCCAGAATATCTGGGCTGGAGGCAATGTCATCCACCGCGAACATGCTGGGGAAGGATTCTCCGGAGGAGGCCTCCAGCATCTCATCGTGGCAGAGGCTGCGCGAGGCGCGGAACACCTTCTTGCCGTTTTCGGTGAGGCGGTCGTAGACGCGGATACGTTCACCGTATTCACGCTGCAGACCCATCAGCACGCCGGTGCCATAGCCGAAGACCGGGTTGGGGATGGGACCCAGCTTGGAGAAGAAATCCACCATCCAGGGTAGGTCTACCGGGGTACCGCCGGCTGCTACTGCCAAGAGGTTGCTGCCGGGTGCGTATGTGGGTTGCTGGGCTGCTGCGTACATGCTGGCCATGCCACCGCCGGAGTAGCCGGTGACGATGGCGCGGCTGTTGTACAGCCCGAAAGCCTTGGTGTTGGTGGCCGCTGCGATGGCATCCAGTACGATGCGCCCACTCATAATGTTGGCGCCGTATTCACCGAACATGCCAAGGAAATCCGGAATGAGTACGGCCCAGCCGCGGACAATGTAGTCTTCGGCCTCTTCGTAGACACGTTTGTTTTGGCTACGGTGCTCATTGTCGTTGCTGGTGAGCGCAAACGAGGGTTGGCACCGGGTGCCTAAAGAGTTGATCATGTCGTTGATGACCACAATGGGCGTGTAGGCACCAGTTTTGGCGTAGCCCTTAACTTTGGTGGGCTGCTTGGGAAGAATAAGGGCCGCGCTGCCGGTGATGGGCCGGTTAAAGCTGTCCCGGGAGCTGAAGACTAGCCGATGCACCGAGCGGGTTTTATAGGGGCTCCATTGCTTATCCCAGCGAATGAGAGTGCCATGGGGCTTGGCTTGTTGCTGGGGAGAGAGGCGGTAGAAGGAGGGGAGAGGGGTGTGATCCCAGATGGGCAAGTTTTTGTTTGAGAGGGTGCCATCTGCGTTGTAGTCGGGAGCCGCGTGAGCGGGCGCGGCGTTGTGCACATTCACGGAGGCAAGACCACTCACCGCGAGGGTAAGGGTGGCTCCGATAGCAACAATTTTCTTTCCGATAATGCTCATGTCGTAAGTTTGTCATGTTTCCGGACAATTGTTCAGGGTTTATCGCTAGCAGCAATTTTTTGTGACGGATGTGAAAATTGTTAATAAGAGTGGCTGCGACACGCGGTTGTCAAAGCATTTCTGTGAAGTTGGTCACCACAAAAAGGGGATGCCAATAATTCCTTCTCCTGGGAATTCAAAAGAAAATGTCATAACTAGCACTACATATTGTGGTGGGTATTTGAAACAAACCCTACATATTGCTTAAACGTGACAATTTCTGGTCTAGGGTTGTAAATGCACGGCAGGAAAATTTACCTCCCCCTACGCTCACGCCACGAGCACCACCAAGTTACGTGAAGGAGACAACAATGGCGACCCTCGGAAGCCCCCGCAAACCCCTCGTCGATGTGCAGGAAACCATCGACGAATACCTGGATCGGTCCGATTGGCGCGTCAACGCCAATGCCAACCAGGACTATTCACTGGGTGGCATGATGCTTAATACTTCCGGCAAAGTGGTCGCAAACTACTGGCTCAGCCAGGTCTACAGCCCGGAAGCTGGTGCCGCCCACCGCGACGGCTCCATCCACATCCACGACCTCGACATGCTGGCCGGATACTGCGCCGGATGGTCGCTCAAGCAGCTGCTGGAAGAAGGCTTCAACGGCGTTCCGGGAACCGTCTCCTCCAACCCGCCCCGCCACTTCTCCACTGCCTGCGGACAGATCGTCAACTTCCTCGGCACCCTCCAAAACGAGTGGGCCGGTGCGCAAGCCTTCAGCTCCTTCGACACCTACATGGCTCCCTTCGTGCGTCTTGACAATCTCACCTACGAAGAGGTCAAACAGGAGATGCAGGAGCTCATCTTCAACCTCAACGTCCCCAGCCGCTGGGGCACCCAAACCCCCTTCACCAACCTCACCTTCGACCTGCAGTGCCCCGAAGACCTTGCCAAACAGTACCCCTTCATTGGTGGCGAGCCCGTCAACTTCACTTACGGAGATCTGCAGGAGGAGATGACGCTCATCAACCGGGCGTTCATTGAGGTCATGACGGAAGGCGACGCCGACGACCGCGTCTTCACCTTCCCCATCCCCACCTACAACATTGGCAAAGACTTCGATTGGGAAGCCCCCATTGTGGAGCCCCTCTTCGAAATGACCGCCAAGTACGGACTGCCCTACTTCCAGAACTTCATCAACTCCGACCTGGACCCGGGCATGATTCGCTCCATGTGCTGCCGCCTCCAACTCGACCTGCGGGAACTGTTGAAGCGCGGCAACGGACTGTTCGGTTCCGCCGAACAAACCGGCTCCATCGGTGTCGTCACCCTCAACTGCGCCCGCCTCGGTTACCAGTACAAAGGTGACTGGAAAGGCCTCATGGACCGCGTCGACGAACTCATGGAAATGGGTAAAGACACCCTCGAGCGCAAGCGCGTCAAAGTGGACGAACTGAACGATGCTGGCCTCTACCCCTACACGCGCCGCTACCTGGAAAGCCTGGACAACCACTTCTCCACCATTGGTGTCAACGGCATCAACGAAATGATCCGCAACTTCACCGAAGACACAGACGACATCAGCTCCGTCACCGGCCACGAAATGGCCATGCAACTGTTGGAGCGAGTCCGTGACAACCTGGTGAAATTCCAGGAAGAAACCGGCCACCTCTACAACCTGGAAGCCACCCCGGCGGAAGGTGCCTGCTACCGCTTCGCCCGTGAAGACAAGAAACGCTTCCCGGACATTATTCAGGCCGGCTTCGAGGACGCCCCCTACTACACCAACTCCTCCATGCTGCCCGTCGGTTACACCGAAGACCCCTTCGAAGCGCTGGAGATGCAGGAAGACCTACAGTCCATGTACACCGGTGGCACCGTGCTGCACCTCTACATGGGTGAGCGGGTCTCCGACGCCGCCACCTGCCGCGAGCTGGTACGCCGGTCGCTTACCGCCTTCCGCGTTCCCTACATCACCATCACCCCCACCTTCTCGATTAGCCCCAAGTACGGCTACCTCAGTGGCGAACACCAGTACTGCCCCAAGTGCCAGGCCGACCACGACGCCGAAGTGGCTGCCGCGAAGGCCGCCGAAGCTGCCGGCAAACCCGTCAAGAAAACGGCCGCCCAGCTGGAGGCCGAATGGGAGCCGGTGGAGTGCGAAGTGTGGACCCGTGTGATGGGCTACTTCCGCCCCGTCAAGAGCTTCAACAAGGGCAAACAGTCCGAACAAAAAGAACGCGTCTCCTTCAAGGAAGAAACCGCGCTGCACAGCCCAGTCGAGGGGCCGCGGTCCGTCCCGAGTCTCTCCGGGGATCGGATGGAAACCGCCCACGACTCCGAAAAACTGATGGTTCTGTAACATGCGACACCAGCACATGCGCGGCCAGCACATGCGCCGCCCGCAGACCGCAGACGACCTGGTGATTGCCGGGCTGGTTCCGCTCTCCACAGTGGACTGGCCCGGCCACATGGCTGCGGTTGTTTTCCTACAAGGCTGCCCCTGGAATTGCGTCTATTGCCACAACCCGGACCTCATCGATCCGCGTGGTGCCGGAACAGTGGAATGGCAGGAAGTAACCGACCTGCTGGAGCGCCGTCACGGACTACTGGACGGTGTGGTGTTCACCGGCGGGGAACCCACCCGGCAACGGGGCCTTGCTGATGCCATGCGCATAGTAAAAGACATGGGTTTCAAGGTTGGTCTGCACACTTCGGGAAGCTTCCCACAGCGTCTCGACAAACTCCTGCCGCTCATCGATTGGGTGGGCTTTGACATTAAAGCTGCATACCCGCACTACGGGCTCATCATGGGAACCGGAGTGGACGACCCGAAAGGTATCGTGGGTGCCCAGCGTGCCCAAATGTCACTCGCGATGCTGATTGACGCCGGAATCGAAGTGCAGGCGCGCACCACTTTGCACCCCGACAGTATCGCCATCGACGACCTCCCCGACATTGTGGACATGCTCCAGGAGGCCAAGGTGGGGAGCTACCGTCTCCAGCAAGCCCGTCCCGACGGTGCCCGCGAAATCCTCGACGACGGCACCCGCATGGTTTACGATGTGCCGGGCTGGGACCAGAAGTTTGCCGAGTTGGCGCACGAATTTAACTACGGGTAGGTGCACGGTAGGGAGGATTTCGGCTTCTTCTGCGCCGCATACCCTCCCACAACTTCCCTTTTTTCGCCATAATGGTGAACAAGAAACAATTAGTTCTTCCGTCCAGTTCGGACAGAAGTGAGGGATTTATCATGGAGTTTCCGGAAGTTGACGTTACCTACCGCCCGGAACACACCCGCGAAGCCTATCTTCCGGCAGCCGGGCCACTCACCCAGAAACTCTGGGACGAGGCTGCAGAGTTCTTCGACAACATTATGGCCACGCCCTTTGTGCACCACATGGGCAACGGCAGCATGGACCCGGACGAGTACAACTACTACCTGAAACAAGACAACGCCTACCTCAACACCTATATTCGGAGTCTGCGCGCACTCGCCGAAAAAGCCCCCACCGCAGACATTGCCGAATTTTGGGAGCACTCTGCAAAAGTGTCAGAAGCAGAAGTGGACTCCCACAATAAGGAACTTGACGACGCCCAGATTGCGGAAAAGGAAGACGATCCTTCCCCCGCGTGCTTGGCCTACCGCAACTTCTTGGCCGACTCCACAATGAACCAAAGCTACGCCGTGGGATGTGGCGCCATGCTGCCATGCTTCTGGAGCTACCCGGAGGTGGCGTTCCGGTTGAAGCCCGCGAAGGAAGCCTGGGAAGCAGATCACCCAGGGGAGAAGCACCCGTTCTCCGAGTGGATCAACATGTATACCGGAGAAGAATTCACCACCGCCGCCCAACAGGCCATCCATGTGGTGGAAGCAGCGTTAAATGAAGCCAGCTTGGAGGAAGTAGCAGCAGCGACCGCCGGCTTCATGACAGCTATCCTCTACGAAGTTCTTTTCTTCGACCAGGCCCGTCTGCACGCGCTAGAACAGCAGTAACGTTATTCGAAACCAGCTGAATACTCGCCTCCGCAAGAGGGGGTGTGCCAGCTGGTAGGTAAATAGCCCCAGTGCAGTAATTCTTAAAGTGGGTGTTGATGGACTTTGTTGCAATCGATTTTCACACCGTGAATTTTTCCCGTGACTCGGCCTGCGCGTTTGGCTACGCAAAGGTGGAGAACGGGGAAGTGGTGGCGACGGGTCGGCAGCTTATCCATCCGCCGTACTCCCCACAGGAGTGGTTACCTACACATATAAAGGCCGGCCGTATTCGGCCCGAGCAGGTGTCCGGTGCGCCGCTGTGGCGCCACTACTATGAGCGGTTTGCCGTGCTGGTGGAGGACTACCCGCTGGTTGCTCACAATATGCCGGTGCAGGGGGCGATCATTGACTCCCTCAGCCGTGCGTACGGTCTCCCGATGGTGAAGAACAGCCGGTACTGCACACTGGGGCTCGCCAAATATTCTTTGCGGCTGCCGCACTACACCGGGGAATGTATTTACCGTTATCTTTTCCCGGAGCGCGTGGTTCCCAGCCGCAACGTGCAGGTAAAGGCTGTAGCCAACGCCCACGTGGCGCTGCGTTTTGCGGAATTGCTGCACGCTCCGGAACCGGCGAAGAGCCTTCCTGAACTTTTTCAAGTGTTGCAGCAGGGTGTTCCGAAGGACGCACCCCTCCATGCTTTTGTGGCGGAGCAGCCATCCGTCACAGAGATGCCGGTACGACCGAAGTTCAACAACGCTATGCGCGGCGAAATGGTGGTGTTTAGCGGTCGTTTTCACCGCCTGAGTGAGGCTGAAATGTCTTGCCTTGTGCAACGCAGAGGTGGAGTTGTCTCAGATACAGTGGATGGAAGGACCACAATCCTGGTTACCAACTACTTTTTCGATGGGATGACGCCGTTTTTGGAAGGTATTTCGACAGAGCTGCGAGCAGGTCTGGAGGAACGGGAAAAGCGAAGCACCTTGCGGATTCTCACCGAGGATGAGTTTTATCGGGCAATTGGGTTTGAAGGGTTGAACTAGCCCTAACGGAAACAAGTTGCTTAACCTTTTTGAGGACATTGAGCTGCGAGTTTGATCACTTTTTTGACTATTTTTAGATAGTTTGTGCATTTTCCGTTATTTAGGGTTAAACTAAAACCATCGTTACAGAAACACGAAAAGTGTAAAGCACGGCGAGAACTTCTCACTACGCAATCGAAAGGACCCAAAATTATGGGTATTCAAGAAGACATCAAGCCCCGCATGCGGTGGTGGGGCTGGGGCGTTGACGGCTTCGACAAGCCGATCAAGCCTGCCGCAGTCAAGATCCTCACCGACGTTTGTGGCATGGACATCGATGCCAACACTCCTCCCCCGAACGTTGAAGACGTCAAGATCAACCCGTCCGCTCTTGATGCCGATGACATTGCTGCCCTGAAGGAAGCCGTCGGCGACGAGTTCTTCAAGGACGACCACTACACCCGCGTCATGCACACCTACGGCCGCAGCTACCCTGACTTGCTGCGTCTCCGCCTGGGCGTACTCGAAATTGCTCCGGACGCCATTGTCTACCCTGGCAACGAAGACCAGGTAGCCAAAGTCATTAAGGTCTGTGAAGAGCGCGAAATCGCAATTATCCCCTTCGGTGGCGGTACTTCCGTCGCCGGTGGTGTGGAAGCCGTTCGCGGTGGATTCAAGAAGGCCATCAGCCTCTCCACCCTGCGCTTCAACAAGATCAAGGAAATCAATAAGGACGCCATGACGGTTACCGTCGAGCCCGGCGTCTTCGGTCCGGACCTCGAAGAGGAACTCGGCAAGCACGGCGTCACCGTCGGCCACTTCCCGCAGTCCTTCGAATTCTCCACCGTTGGTGGCTGGGTCTCCTGCCGCTCCTCGGGACAGGAATCCTCCGGTTATGGACGTATCGACAAGAACGTCATCGGCCTCCGCGTAGTCACCCCGAAGGGTGTTCTGGACCTGCGCGACATGCCGTCCTCCGCAGCTGGCCCGGATCCGCGCGAATTCTTCCTCGGCTCTGAGGGTGTCCTCGGTATTATCACCGAAGCCACCATCCAGATCCACCACAAGCCGGACGTCATGGTCTTCGACTCCTACTTCTTCAACAGCTTTGAAGAAGGCATCGAAGTTTTCCGTGAACTGAAGCAGAAGGATCAGCTCCCCCACCTCGCTCGCCTCTCCAACGAGAAGGAAACCTACTTCGGTATTGAGCAGCTCGGTGGCGGCAAGCTCGGTGAAGTCCTCACCAAGTACCTCAACTTCCGCGGAATCGACACCCCCTGCATGGCGGTACTCGGATTCGGTGGCGGCCACGTCGAAGCACGCGCCGAGCGCGAAGCCTTCAACCTTAAGATGATCGGCAAGAACTGTGTCCGCCTTGGACCCACCGCCGGAAACATCTGGGTGAAGGAACGCTTCACCAGCCCGTACCTGCGTGACGTTATGATGACCAAGAACATTGCAGTCGACACCCTCGAAACCTGCACCACTTGGGATAACGCACTCAACCTGCACAAGCACATCATCCACGACATGGAAGCTGCTGGAAACGCCCACGGCACTCCGCTCTTCCTGTTCTGCCACGTGTCCCACACCTACCAGTCCGGCTGCTCCCTCTACTACACCTACTTCATGAACGAGAAGCTGGGTGAAGAGATGCAGCAGTGGTCTGACGTCAAGGATGCGGCCACCATGGCTATGGAGAACCACGGCGGAACCTGTACTCACCACCACGGTGTTGGACAGGACCACGCACCGGGCCTCCGTGTTGAAAACGGCGACCTGTGGACTGACTTCCTCCGTGCAGCCAAGAAGTTCTACGACCCGAAGGGTGTCCTCAACCCGGCTAAGCTCCAGGATGGCCCTGTGTCCCTGCGTGCACGCTACGAGGACGACGACCCGCTGGTCGGCTAAGAACAAGCAAGGTTGTTAACCTCCTAATTAAATAGAAAATCTGAGTGAGCGTAACCCCACTTTTCCCACCACCGGGAAATAGTGGGGTTATGCTATTTAGCAGACCACAAATCTAAAAAACCTAACGTCAACTGGTGATTTGCGAAATGAAAACTCCAAGTACTCTTTTCAGCTTGGCGGTCGCGGCCGCCCTCATTTTTGGCTCGGCCGCCGGCCCCGCCAGTGCCACTGTCCCCACCCAGGAGTTGCAAGAAAGTCTCCTCAAGTTGACGGGTCTGGAACTCACCGAAAAAGATGGCGAAGTCCGTTCCAAGGTTTTCCCCGCCCTGGACTTCACCTACATGGACCGACTGGAACTGGCCGACCTTGTCCGCAAGGACGACACCGGCCGCTACGAGCCGTGGGGAGCCAACAACTGGGACTGCACCCCCAGCCCCAAACACCCCTACCCCGTTGTCATGGTGCACGGATTCAACACCACCATGGGACTCAACTGGGCACTGGTTAGCCCGCTGCTGGTGTCGGCCGGATACTGCACCTACTCCCTCAACTGGGGAATAGTGGAGGGGCAAGACAAAGCCGGCTATGGTCCGCTGCGGGAAGGTGCTGCGCAGCTGAGTGCCTTCGTTGACAAGGTGTTGAGGGAGACGGGCGCATCCCAAGTGGACATTGTGGGCCACTCCGCTGGTGGCGTCATGCCGCACTGGTATTTGCACAAGTTGGGCGGGCACAAAAAGGTTCGCAACTTTTTCGCAATCACTCCCGCCACCAACGGCACGGACCTCTTCGGAATTGTGAACAATGCTCCGAACCTTACCGACAAAGTCCTCGACCATGTGAGCAAGGAACAACCCGCCGCACGGGACCTGATGCCCAACTCCAGCTTCATCCGGGAACTGCACAGCCCCAGCCCGGTTATGCCGGGAGTCAACTACACCGTCATCGCCACCCGCTACGACGAAATGGTGACTCCAGTAAAGAGCCAATTCCTGCCTGCGGGACCGAATGTTAAAAACTACCTACTGCAGGAAATGTGCCCGCAAGCTTTCGCCACCCACGGCACCATGGCCATGCACCCGGTAGTCTTCCAGCTGCTGGAAAACGTACTAGGTGACGCTGATTATCCGATCCGCTGCTCCGTGTAGCGCCCTCTTTCCCCTCTTACAGGAGCACCTATGGGAACTCGTCTCGTTAGTATCCTTACCGCGCTTGCCCTCCTGCTAGGGGCTGCACCAGCGCCAACACACGCTGACGAAGTTCCCGTCGAACTCTTTCCAGCCCTCGACTTTAGCTACCGGGATCGGCTCGACCCGGCTGACATCAACCGCACGAACGAGAAAGGGGAAACGCTGCCCTGGGGTGCCAATAATTGGAACTGCACACCCAGCCCAGCACATCCCACGCCCGTAGTATTAGTGCACGCCTACAGCAGCTCCATGCGCTTCAGCTGGGCACTCATTAGTCCGTTGCTGGTCGCGGCCGGCTACTGTGTCTACGCCTTCAACTGGGGTGAAATGCCAGAAACTGGGCAAACCGGGGTGGGGCCATTGCGGGACGCAGCCGCGGAGTTGCGCGACTTTGTGGACAAGGTGCGTGCCAGAACGGGTGCTTCCGAAGTGGATTTAGTGGGGCACTCCGCCGGCGGTCTCATGCCGCATTGGTATTTGAAGAAACTGGGCGGACATAAGTATGTGCGCCAATTTGTGGCCATCGCACCCGCCACGCACGGCACCGATGTAGGTGGACTCGCCACCGCCAACCCTGAGCTGATCGACAGCATGATAGAAAACAGTGCCCAAGATAAACCAGCTGGTCGGGATCTTATGCCGCACTCCAGTTTCGTACAGGAGGTCAGCAACCCCACACCTGCTCTGCCGGACGTCACCTACACCGTGGTAGCCACCCGCTACGACACCACCGTCACCCCGGTGCGCAGCCAGTTCATTCCAGCAGCTCCCAATGTCACCAATATTTTGGTGCAAGACGTCTGCCCCCTTACCTACGTGGGGCATGGCACCCTGGTGTGGCACCCGGTCATGTTCCAGCTTCTGCAAAACATATTGGGAGGCAACGACTACCCCATTCGCTGCGCTTAGTACACTGGGGGCATGTCGACGAACAACATGCCGCCACTACTTTTTGACTGCTTCGGAGTTATCGCCAAGCTGCAGACCCCTGCCTATGAGCAGCGTATCTATGGGATTGCTCTCGGTGAAGAGGGGGCAGAAGCGGACTCCATTGAGGAACTTTTCACGCTGCAGCGCTTCGGAAAAGTTTACCGTGCCCTGCGGAAACCCTATGATGCGGGTACTTGGGATGCCCCCACCTACTGGGAGCATGTTGCCGAAGAACTGGGGGTGGAGTTTTCCGACACCCAGATTGTGAACCTTACTGCCATGGATCTGGAGTCCTGGGACTATGTGGATGAATCCATGGTGGACTACCTCGGCGAACTGGATGCCGCCGGCTACCCCATGGGGCTGTTGTCTAATATTCCGGTTGAGTTGGCGGAGATCTTCCGTGTGAAACCGTGGCTGAAGCATTTCGATTCGGTGACCTGGTCGTGCGATATTGGCCACGCCAAACCGGATAAGGAAGCCTTCCAGCATGCGGCCGACGAGATGGGCTGCCAGTTGGAGGAGCTGACGTTCATTGATGACACTCAGGAGAACGTGGACGCGGCCGCGAAGCTCGGTATTCGGACGCACTTTTTTACGGGTGAGGAAGAGTTGCGCGAGTTTATTACCAGCTTGACTGCGGAAGAGACTGAAGCCGCACCTACAGACGCACCTGCAGACGACTAGAAATGCAATTAACCCCCAGTGCCTTGTGGGCCTGGGGGTTAACTGTTTGCGTTTAGAGAAAACTCGGAAGGAGTTATATCAGTTGGGGGAATCTATTAGCTCCAAAAGATTACCCCAACGGCGTTTAGCTGAGAGTGAGCTTAACTACATTGCGTGTGTTAAACAAATTTTCCCAGCTGAGAACCTCTTTTGGGGGGACTAGAGGGCTTTGACGGCCTCGAGAGCTGCGTCGTAGTCCGGCTCGGTAGTAATCTCCGGCACCAGCTGGACGTACTGCACAACGCCTTCGGGGTCAATGACTACAACGGAACGGGTGTTGAGTCCGGCTAGGGGACCGTCCAGTAGCTTCACACCGTAGTCTTCGGGGAAGCTGGAACGGAAGGTGGAGCCGCTCACAACATTGTCGAGGCCATTGTTGACGCAGAAGCGGTCCATGGCGAAGGGTAGGTCTGCGGAGACGCTGAGAACAGTGGTGTTATCTAGTTCGCCGGCAGCCTTATTGAATTTGCGGACGGAGGCGGCGCAAACGTCGGTGTCGAGGGATGGGAAGATATTGAGGACGAGGTTCTGTCCTTCGTAGTCGGAGAGCTTCACTTCGTTGAGTTCTACGCCAGTGAGTGCGAACTCGGGGGCCTTTTCGCCTACGGAGGGGAGGTCACCTACAGTGTTGACAACGTTTCCTTCAAATTTGGTCTGAGCCATTATCTGTCCTTTCCTCTAAAAGAGTGTTCCCTTTGAAAGGGTGTTCAATCTCATACAACCAGAGGAAAGCCAGGATTATTCCTTGTTTCTGCAGGAAATTTTTGCAAACTCCGCATTTGCACTGCGGCGCAATAGAAGTGGAGAACTGGAGAGGCTAGTTAATCGGACTGCGCGACGGTTTTACACGCGAGCTAAGCACTGTTTGGCCACCATGATCGTCTCCGGGCCGTAGGAGCCACCAAAGATCGCGGCATGGACTGCCAACAAGTACAGCTGATGCACTTTTTGGCGGTCTTCCCACCCGTCCGCCAGGCGCGACACACTGTTGTAGCCGGCGTAAATTTCTGGCAGATAGGGCTGGCCAAACACTTCCAGGAACGCCAGGTCGGTTTCGGCATGGCCGCCCTGTGCAGCGGGATCAATCAGCACTGCCACCTGGTCTGCTTTCAGATTCTTCGGCAGCGGCTCCGCCCACGGAATGTCAGCACGGTTGGGCCACATGACGTTGCCGGACCATAAGTCTCCATGGATTCGAGCCACGTCACCCTCCACCATTGACGGTTGTGGGGCGTCCCATACTCCAGCCCGCAGCTTCTCCATTACTTCTTCCAGGATCCGAATGTCGCGGTTGTCGATGGAGCCGTTGTGGAGGGCGGGGGAGAGGCACGCACCAATCCGGTCGGTGGCGAAGAATTCTCCCCAGGTTTTCGCGGGCTGTTCCTCCGGGGCGCGCAGAATAAGTTCCATTTGTCCCATCACGCCGTTACCTTCCCAGCCGGCAGGTGGACACCCAAAGGAGGGCGCGCCGGCAGCGTGGGTGACGGCTAAAGTTTGCCCAAATTCGTACGCTGCATGGCGGGTGGGGCGACCTTGCGGAATGTGCACCAAATCCATGAAGGTGTCGTGTTCATTAACCACCTTCACCACCGGGGTTCCCCCATCTGGCATGGCTTCAGCCAACCAGGCTAGACCCTTGGCCTCAACAGAAATTGCATACGGTCGGGTGGAGTCGGATTTAGTAAACGTGCGCATGCTCTCACCATAGTTGGATTTTTTGGGGTCTGCTGTGGGAGGTAGGCAATCTAAATAAATGGCAAACTGGAGTGGTAGTCGCTCCTTGGAGGTCCCATGTCTCGCACTCCTTACAACTCCCACCAACCCCTGCCCCCAGCTGTGACTCGCTGGGGAAGGAGGTTCACCGCCGTGCTAGCAAGTGTGGGAATGGTGTTGGGGGTGACGGCAGTGGTGGGCCCCAGCGGGGGCGTCACACCTACCGCAGCGGCAGAAACCCACAGCGAAGATGGCGACAACCAACCCAAGTGGTGGCAGTGGGATCCGCTCGACCAGAAACCACCCACCCCGATCCGCGTCAAGAGCCCCGAAAACACGAAACCTTTAGCTCCCGACAATTCCGCCAATGGACGCTGTGAGCGGGATCCGCTGGCCTCCAATTTTCAGCGCTGCGAAATCTACAGCCACGCCATGAAAAGGAATATCCCCATCCATTACAAGCCGGCGGCACGCGGCGGACATTCGGCCCTGCTGTTGCTGGATGGGGCATCCGCGCGGGACGAGTTCAACCGTTGGATTCCCCGTGGCCTGGCACCCAGCACCATGAAAAACACCGACATGGCCATCATCGCCCCGATTGGTGGCGGAGCCAGCTGGTATGTGGATTGGCAGTATCCGAACTGTTCCCCTGCGCACCCCGAGGCCAACCCACAAATGTGGGAAACGTTCATTACGAAGGAGCTGCGCGCCTGGGGTACGCGGCGCGGCATCAACCCCAGCCTCTATTCGGTTGCGGGCTTCTCCATGGGCGGTGCCAGTGCCCTCATGCTGTCGGGGCGCAACCATGACATGTTCAAACAGGCGCTGAGTTTTTCCGGCACCAACACGTTGGTGGTGCCGGGGGTGCAGCCGTTGCTGAACTTTACGGAGGATTGGGGGCCTTGCATGTTGAGCCCGTTCGGGAGCATGCTGAACCCCACCCGCTACCAGATGGACCCCACCTTGAACGTGGAGAAACTGCGCGGCATTGATGTGTATGCTTCCTCCGCCAATGGGCTTCCCCGGAAAGGTGCGGACTTGAACCAGTTGCGCCGGGACCTGGAGAACGGATACTGGGAGACAGGAACCTTTATTCTGCTGAAGATGTTTGAGGCGGCGGCGAAACGCAAAAATGTGCCCGTCACCGTGAACTATTTGGGACGCGGCTCCCACCAGTATGAGGATGCTGCCCGGGAACTCATCAACACCCGTAAACGTATTTTGAGTGTGATGAAGCGGGAGGAACGGAAACTCGGTAAAGCCGCCGACCCGGCCTCCAAAGCATGGAAGCTGCGCGAGCAGAAACGGAAGAAAGCTATAGCCACGATGAAGAAGAACGCTATTGATGCCCGGGAAGCTCGCAAAAGATACGATGAACTGCGCAAAAACGAGGTTTTCCGCGAGGGCATGGAGGAACTGGAAGAGGAGTATGGTCGCGACGTTGTGCTGTGCTTGATCCAGCATGAGCGCCTCGCCTGGACTCGTTCCATCCCCGCGCAGCCGGTGGTAAGTGAAGAAGCTATTCGCTACTGCCAGGCGAATCCTCGTTAGGGGAACTTCCGCGAGCGGGCCAGCTAGTCGTTGTCGGCTTGAGGAACCAACACATAGGGGATGCTGAAGCGACGGCTTTCCGTCTCCCACTGGATGGCGTCATCCCCGGTGGGGGCATGCCCGAACACCAGTAGTTCCTCCGGCAACCAGCGCGCCTCCGCAGTGGATTCCTCATCCTGCATGGACCAGTCCCCGTCAGGAGCCACCAAAACAGTTCCCCCACTCCATCCCTGCACCAGCTCGCAACCCGCATCCAATACGGGTGTGGTGGCGGATTCAGGGCGCACAATAGTGTCCGCATCATCCACCGGCGGCGGGGTAGTCGTGGAGACGCGCACTTCCGCATCCAGCCCCTCCGCCAGTTCGGTAGCAACCCGAAGAGCCTGCTGGGCGTAAGGTGAGCCATCATAGGTGCACGTCACGCGCCGAATACCGGAAGGGGAGCCAGGGTAGCCCGCCGGCGCAACCGCAACCGGAATATTCGTCTGCAGAACCCGCTGCACCATGGTGGCACCGCTGCCGGGGCCAACACACAACACGTCGGGGGTGACGCACTCGTCCATAGCTAAGGCCTGCTGGAAAGCATGGTGGGGGGACGTGGCCGTCACCGCCAACACTGCCGGATCCACCAGATGGTTGACCCCAATACCAGCCCGCCCCAATGAGCGCAGCACATCCTTCGGGGTACCCGCCTGCTCCGGTTCTTGCCCCAATTTGCTGCGAATCTGGGTCCAGATTTTCGCCCAGCCGTGGGCAGTATCATCCGGAAAATGGGGAGCAACCGCCTGCACATAGGTGCGTCCCAAAGCGCTCAGCGCAGCCGCCAAATAGATGGCCTCCCCACCCAAGATCGCATCCCCCAAGGTGGCGTCCTCGGGAAGGGTGGGAGTCTCAGCCGGAGCAGTATAAGCGCCGTGGGCAAAAGTCGGATGCCACAGCGTAAGAATGTGAAGCGTCCTGTGCATGAATACAGTTTAGCGATACACAAAATTGTTGTTTTCGGAATACCGGTAACTATGCCGCGGTTGAAAGAATTGAACTGCGCAAGCAGTCCATAAAACTGCCCAGGCAGTCCATAAAAAGAAACGTAAGCCGAAGGGAATCCCCATGGACTTCAACCAGATTAAAAACAAAGCCACCGAAGCCTACAACAAGCTCGACCCCGAAAAGAAGGAAGAGCTGAAGAAGAAGGGCAAAGAAGCCGTCGACACTGTGAAAGACAAAATCACCAAGAAGTAACCTCCCTGCAGCACTCTTGTTGTAGACAATTGGCACCCTGGGGCGACTAAAGCTCCGGGGTGTTTTATGCTAAAAGACCAAGTTAAAACCGCGCACCTTAAAACCCACCTACCCATTACCCCTCACCTACAACCCCGTCACCCCCATACGTGAATAGCCAGGGCACCAACGCCCAGGGAAGGACAGCCGCATGCGGGCACTCATTATCGTCGATGTACAGCTCACCTTCTGCTCGGGAGGCGAACTCGGTGTGCCAGGAGGCCATGACGTTGCCGACCGGATCGCCGACCTCCTCCGCACGCACGCCGACGACTATGACCTCATCGTCACCACCCAAGACTGGCATATTGCGCCGGGCGACCACTTCTCCACCGAACCCGACTATGTGGACACCTGGCCGGCCCATGGGGTAGCGGGCAGCACCAACGCGGAACTGCATCCCCGGATAGTGGAGGCGCTCGCCCAGATGCAGGAAAACCATCCGGGACTGCCGTATCAGAAACTTCTCAAAGGCCAATACGCAGCCTCCTACTCCGGCTTCGATGGGGTGAACCAGGAGGGGGAGAGCCTGGTGCAGATTCTGCGCAACCACGAGATCACCCAAGTGGATGTGGTGGGTTTGGCGCTTTCGCATTGTGTTGCGGCCACTTCCCTGGATGCGGTTCAGAATGGCTTCATCGTCAAGTTGTTCCGGGATCTTACGCGTCCGGTCACCGTGGAGTCAGGCCTAGAGGCGGTGGAGAAACTGGAGGCTGCTGGCGTTATCTACACGCACAGCCCGCACTGGACATTCGCCTGCTACACGGCCTCCCGCACCCCCGACAATCCGGTTTATACGGCAGCGGCTGACGAATTAGGGGAGGCACTGGGCCAGGCTGGACACTCCATTGTTTATGGCGGCGGGAACTGTGGACTGATGGGGATTGTGGCGGACGCCGCGCTGGAAACCGGAGCGAGTGTTTACGGCATTATTCCTGAGCATTTCGATGGGCATGAGGTGGAGCACCTGGAGCTCACGCGGCTGGAAAGGGTCGACACCATGGCCACCCGCAAAGCGCGGATGGCGGAACTGGCGGATTGTTTCATTGCGCTGCCGGGTGGGGTGGGCACCCTGGAAGAAATTTTTGAGGTGTGGTCGCAGCAGTATTTAGGGATGCACGCCAAACCTGTTGTTTTCTACAACACCAACGGTTATTGGGACACCCTATTGCAAGCGTTGGATGAGTTTGTGGAAGTTGGCACCCTGGATCGGCAACTGCGCGAAAATTTGATTGTGGTTGACAACCCCACTGACCTGCTGGAAACGCTTGGTATTGTGGCTTAAAAGTACTGTCACCCAGGGGAAAGTTGCCGCTGGGAGGGTAACAGCGGAACCCTGGCAGTTGATTTAACATTGTATGGCCTTATTCGCATCCTGATAACAACCTGAATACGGTATATAACGAATTGGTTCTTAATCATCGATTTACTGTGTGAACGGCCAAAGTCTTTTCTAGACTAGAAGGGACTATGCCCTCCGGGGCTGCCACGGGCGCTCGCGCCGCCCGGGAGAGGATTTAATTTCATGGCATCTGTGACGTTTGATTGCGCCACGTGCATTTACCCGGACGCCATTGAGCCGAGTGTTGACTCCCTGGATCTGCACATTGCGGACGGAGAATTCCTGGTTCTAGTGGGGCCGTCGGGTTGTGGTAAATCAACCACCCTGCGCATGTTGGCGGGCCTTGAATTTGTTGATTCGGGACGCATCTTCATCGGTGATGAGGACGTCACGATGATGGATCCCAAAGATCGGGACATTGCCATGGTGTTCCAGAACTACGCCCTCTACCCGCACATGACGGTGGCTGAGAACATGGGCTTCGCCCTCAAACTCGCCAAGAAAGACAAGGCGGAAATCCGCCAGCGGGTGGAGGAAGCGGCCGCACTTCTGGACCTCACCGAATACCTGGACCGCAAACCGAAGGCACTCTCCGGTGGCCAACGGCAACGCGTCGCCATGGGCCGCGCCATTGTCCGCAAACCGCGTGTCTTCTTGATGGACGAACCCCTCTCCAACCTGGATGCCCGACTGCGTGTGCAAACCCGCGCCCAGATTGCCGAACTGCAACGCAACCTGGGAGTCACCACCGTCTACGTCACCCACGACCAGGTGGAAGCCATGACCATGGGCGACCGGGTGGCGGTGCTGAAAGACGGTGTCCTGCAGCAGGTGGACACCCCGCGGCGCCTCTACGACCATCCCGCCAACGCCTTCGTTGCCGGATTCATCGGTTCCCCCGCCATGAACATTATTTCCGCCCCCGTAGTGGATGGGGTGGCCCAACTGGGTGACACCCAAATACCGCTGCCGGGCGAATTCCCCGCAGGGGTGGACGGCAGCAGCGTGCAGGTGGGCTTCCGTCCGGAACGCGTCACCCGCGCCGACAAAGCCGACCATGCCCTCACTCCCGAAGATGGCACAGAAAGCCGCGCGCTGCGCGAATACCCTGTGCACCTGCTGGTGGATCTGGTGGAGGAACTAGGGTCGGAGGCTTTTGCCCACGGCCACTTCGTGACCGCACAGGGCGAACCCATTGGGGAACAGCGCATCACCACCAAAGTGGAGTGGCAGGACCCGCCTGCCCGGGGTGACATTCTGCAAGTGCTTATTTCCGAAGACAACCTCCATTTCTTCTCCACTGGTGACGAGGGCCGCGCCCTTTGGGACACTGTTGTGGAAGAAGGAGCTGCGTCATGAAGAAACCGCTACTCAGCCTCGCAGCCGGCGCAATGGCTGCCGTGCTCGTAGTTTCCGGCTGCTCCAAGAGTGCTTATGAGGATGCCGCCCGCGCCGCCCAACAGCACCTGAATGATCGCGGCCCCATCACTTTCGCGATGGGCAAAAACGACATTGCGAAACTCCGCCCCGTGGTGCAGCGCTGGAACGCCCAGAAACCCAACGAGCAGGTCACCCTCCACGAACTAGCCGGTGAGGCCGACTCGCAGCGCGACACCCTCGTGCAGGCGCTGCAAGCCCGCTCCGCCGAATTCGATGTGATGGCGCTGGACGTTATCGACACCGCCAGTTTTGCTGCCCACCACTGGCTGCAACCCCTCACCGGGGAGATGGCAGTGGACATGACGAAACTGCTGCCCGCCACTGTGGAATCCGCCACCTACGCCGGCACCGTCTACGCCACCCCCCAAAACACCAACGGGCAGCTCCTCTTCTACCGCAAGGACCTCATCAAAAAGCCACCCAGCACCTGGGCGGAACTGGTGGACTCCTGCAAGATTGCCGAACGCGAAAAAATCGACTGCCTGGTCACCCAACTGAAACAGTACGAAGGGCTCACCGTCAACGCCTCCATCTTTATTAACGGCTGGGGTGGCCAAATTGTGGGGGCTGACGGCTTCACCCCCACCGTCAACACCAGCGCCTCCCGTGACGGACTCCGCGCCATGGTGGACGCCTACCAGAATGGGGTCATTGCGAAACGCACCATCGCCTTCACCGAGGAACAAACCAACCTCGCATTCGTGGGAGGCGAAGCCCTCTACGCCATCAACTGGCCCTACATGTACGAAAACGCGGCCAACTCGGAAGACTCCAAAGTGAAGGGCAAGTTCGCAGTAGCCCCACTGGTCGGCAAGGACCGCATAGGTGCCTCCACCCTCGGTGGATACAACAATGCGATCAACGTCTACTCGGAGCATAAAGCCACCGCCCGGGATTTCATCGAGTTCATTACTAAGCGCGAAAACCAGTTGAGTTTCGCCGAGAACTCCTTCCCGCCGGTGCTCACCAGCATCTACGACGACCGTGATCTGATTCGGGACCACCCCTACCTGCCCGCACTGAAACGCGTGCTGGAGAATGCGGTGCCACGCCCCGTCAGCCCCTACTATCCGGCCATATCGAAAGCCATCCAAGACAATGTCTACGCTGCTCTGCAAGGCAATAAGACTGTCGTGGAAGCTACCGAGGATATGACCACTGCGATTGAAGTTGCGGAGAATTAGCAATGACGACTGCAGTGAAAGAGCGCGAACCGGTGGTGAAGCACAAACGGCCCAACCCCCGGCGAAAAATAGTGCTGCTGCTCGCGCCGGCACTCATCCTGATCGGCGTTATTATCCTCTACCCGCTGCTCAGCGGCGTGGCCCTCTCCTTCAACTCCGATCCGGTCCTCAACAAATCCAATGGCTTCTTCTACCCGGGTGGCTTCATTGGGCTGGACAACTACACCTACTGGCTCACCCAAACCTGCTCCACCGGCACCCAAGAGGTGGCTTGCCCTCCGGGCACCATCGCCAACGACTTCTGGCCTGCACTCGGCAACACCCTCTTCTTTACGGTGGTGACGGTAGCGCTGGAGACCGTGCTGGGTATTGGTATGGCGCTGGTTATGGCGCAGAACTTCCGCGGCCGTGGCCTGCTGCGCGCCGCCGTGCTGGTTCCGTGGGCCATCCCCACTGCCATCACCGCCAAACTGTGGTCCTTCCTCTTCGCACCGGAAGGCATCGTCAACAGTATCCTGGGGACGAATATTGCCTGGACAACAGATCCGTGGGCAGCCCGTTTCTCCATTGTTTTGGCGGATGTGTGGAAAACCACGCCATTTATGGCGCTACTTATTTTGGCCGGCCTGCAAATGATCCCCAAGGAACTTTATGAGGCGGCGCGTGTGGACGGTGCCAATGCGTGGCAGCGGTTCACCCGCATTACCCTGCCGCTGGCCAAGGGAGCCATTGTGGTGGCGGTGCTGTTCCGCATGCTGGATGCACTGCGCATGTACGACCTGCCCTACATCATGGTGGGACCCAACCCGGATTCCCCGACGGCCACCGTGTCGCAGCTGGTGGTGGCGGCCATTCGCCAAGACCAGGTGAATAGTGCTTCGGCGCTTTCCACCATGATCTTCCTGCTGATCTTCGCCATTGCCCTCTTCTTTGTGAAGGTGTTGGGCGCCAGGATCGGGGCGGGCCAAGTTCCCCGCGATGAAGAAGTAGCGGAGGAGGCGTAACCATGAGTGACTCCACAAAAACCACCCAGCCCCCCAAGAATAAACGGCCCAAGGCCGGCAGCATCGCCATCTATGTGGCTGCTGTGCTCATTATGCTGTGGGGTTTGCTGCCCTTCTACTGGATGCTGGTGACGGCCTTCCGGAAGAAAGACTTCACCTTCTCCACGGTGCCCTTCCCGACCCACCTCACTTTGGACAACTTCCGGGAAGCACTCTCCACCGAATTCGGGAACAACTTCCTGCGCGCCATCGGCAACAGCCTGATCATTTCGCTCACCACCACACTGATTGCAGTGGCGGTGGGTGTGTTTGCGGCCTATGCGTTGTCGCGCTACGAATTCCGCGGCAAATATGTGGTGTTGGGCGTTATTATGGGCGCTTCCATGTTCCCCAGCATTGCTCTGGTGACCCCACTCTTCCAGCTCTTCACCGATATTGGGTTGCGCGGCTCCTACTGGGCGCTGATCATCCCCAATATTTCGTTCGCACTGCCGCTCACCATCTACACGCTCACATCTTTCGTGGATGAATTGCCGTGGGAGTTGGAGCAGGCAGCGCGAGTGGATGGCTGCACCCGCGGCCAGGCCTTCCGCAAGGTCATGCTGCCGCTGGCCGCACCCGCTGTTTTCACCACCGCCATCCTGGCTTTCATCATGTCCTGGAACGAGTTCCTGTTGGCGCAGCAGCTCTCCACAGTCAGCACAGAGCCGGTGACGGTAGCTATCGCCCGCTTCACGGGTGGCAACGCCTTTGAATATCCCTACGCCACCGTGATGGCTGCCGGTGCCCTAGTGACCGTACCGCTCGTTATTATGGTGCTTATTTTCCAGCGCAAGATTATCGCTGGCCTCACCTCCGGCGGCGTCAAAGAATAGTAGGGGCTGACGGAACACTATGGCCAAAAAATTTAGTCGCCGGGAACGGGTGAAGGATCCTGGTCGCCGTCGACAAGGTACCCGTCAACGTCTGGAGATGGGGATGGGCCTCTTTGGGGCGATTGCCCTGTTCGCTTTTGCCATGGTGGTGTTGGGCGGATTCCAAAGCGGGGGAAGCGGGATTCTGCCCAGCGTCATTATTTTTATTGTTGCGGGCATAGTTTTCATTATTTTGGCTATTAAATGGCGAAAGCTCGGTTGAGAAATATCTGCGAGCCTTTTGGAGAGCTAGCTAAAAATCCGCAAATATTTTAGAGAAGTAGCTGGCTGTGTGAGTTTTTCCACACGGCCAGCCACTTTTTTGGACGTATTTTGGGCTAGCGTGTTAACCATAACGATTCACAATCATGCTCCCTCCCCGACGGAGATGGTGAAAGGAGTGGATGGTAATGTCTCACGGCATTATTCGAACCGCTAGTAAAAAATTGGCTGCCGTTCTTCTCTCCGGCACCCTGGTAGTAACTGGCGCTGTTGCAGGTGCTCCGGTAGCTTCTGCGAAATCTCTTGAAAGCGCCTTTTCGAGCAATTCCTCGCTTGCGCAAGCCGCCCGGCAATTAAAGAACGTGCCGGGATTCAAGGATGTCACCGCCGAGGAATACCAAGCCAACAGGAATCGCGAAGCGAACCAGCAGGCCGCCCGGCTGCGCGTCATCAACAACCGCCGCACTATTTTTGGTGTGAACCGTGTGGGCACGGATCCCATTGCAGAAATGTTGGCGCACGTGTCTGCGGAAGTGTTCCGCGACTGGCAAAGCCGCAACCTGTGGGAAACCAAAGCCCCGCACTCTCAAGAAGGGAAGTGCCTGATACGCACCCGTACCACTAGGGGACTGTTTAAGCAGGAGTACTGCTACCGTCCCTTTGTTATTCGCAACTCGCCAGTTCGCCCCTTCGACTACTGGGTGGATCGAGTGTCGTTTGGCGAACGTCTCTTCTCGGAGCGAGTAGTGTCCATGGGTATTTCGGGAGCTCCCCGCAACGTCTCCCTCATCGGCAATATGCGCGACCTGGTCGTCGTGGTGCTGAAGACGGAGGAACCGCGCGCCGGTTGGGTTAACGACAAGCCCTGGGATACGGCCTTGCTCCGAATTCTGGTGAATGTTGCCCAACAGTGGCAGCAGGAAGATGGCTCGGATCCCGAGCAGCAAACGGCCAATGCAGCCCTGGATGTGGTGAAGACTGCGGTTTTATTACCGATCTACCAAGTGTCGCTGCAACAAGCCTTTAATGCCCATGGG
The DNA here is from genome assembly GCA_012842085.1 of Mycobacteriales bacterium. Taxonomy (GTDB): domain Bacteria; phylum Actinomycetota; class Actinomycetes; order Mycobacteriales; family Mycobacteriaceae; genus Lawsonella. The sequence goes on from DUTM01000014.1 coordinate 43,682, forward strand.
GTACCTGTTGGGGTGTCCCCGTCGGTACGTGCACAGATGTGGTCTGATTCGCTTGCCGCAACAGTGCAGGCACGCCTCGAAAGAGACAATATTACCCCCGAAAGGGTGGCTTTTGAGATGGCGCAATTGCCACTAACGATGAATGTGCATAAATCACAAAATCAGTGGAGTCCTTTCGTCCAGCATATTTTTGTGACACCCACACTAATTGATCCATTCACTGTTTTCCGCAATATTAACGCAGGTGACACCCTATTTAGGGAGAAGCATTCGAAGTTCGGAGTGACTGCGCTGCGGCTTAATAATGGCAATATTATGTGGTTCGTTGTGTCGCAAAAGTGATGAAAAACACTCTGGTTTTGGCTAAGAATTAGCTAAGAGAACATGCGAGTGTAAAGCAGTTACATTAAGCTGGAAGTTACTTACAAAGTACTGCGCACAATAATCAGTACTCCCGCATCAGTGGCCGCCTTCGGAAAGGCGGCCACTGATGCATTTGCAGCATTGTCCAGAAGCTCCGTTTCCATGAGCTTCCAATAAATAACAAAATCCTAAAAAGCAGTGGCGAGTAAGCGCAAACTTACTCGCCACTGCTCTATCCGTTATTTACTTATAGCGGCGGTGTCTCGTTACAGTACATCGCTCTGCGAATGCTTAGGCGCGCCAATCCTCGGGGGATTCGCCAGCCTTCCACACGGAAGCCTCAGTGAGGTCGGTGGGCCATTCTTCGCCCTTCTCGATGTAGTCCTCGACGGCGCGACGAGCCCGGTCATCCGGCAGCTGGCGCGGAGGAGACTTCATGAAGTAGGAGGAGGGTGCCCACACCGGTCCGCCAATGCCGCGATCCAAAGCCAGCTTGGCGGCACGGATGGCGTCAATGATGATGCCGGCCGAGTTGGGGGAGTCCCACACTTCCAGCTTGTATTCGAGGTTCAGGGGCACGTCGCCGAAGGTGGTGCCTTCCAAGCGGACGTAAGCCCACTTGCGGTCATCTAGCCACTCGACATGGTCGGAGGGTCCGATGTGGACGTCACGGTCCGCCATGGGGTGCGGCACGATGGAGGTGACGGCACGCGTCTTGGAGATCTTCTTGGATTCCAAACGGTCGCGTTCCAGCATATTCATGAAGTCCATGTTGCCGCCCACGTTCAGCTGGGAGGTGCGGTCCAGGCGCACGCCGCGCTCTTCGAAGAGGCGTGCCATGACGCGGTGGGTAATGGTGGCACCCACCTGGGACTTAATGTCGTCACCCACGATCGGAACACCAGCGTCGGTGAATTTTTGCGCCCACTCGGGGTCAGAGGCAATGAAGACCGGCAGCGCGTTGACGAAAGCTACCCCGGCATCAATGCAGCACTGGGCGTAGTATTTGTCTGCTTCTTCAGAGCCCACCGGGAGGTAGGAGACGAGGACGTCAGTTTTGGTGTCTTTCAGAACCTGCACCACGTCGACGGGGTCTGCGGTGGATTCTTCGGCAACTTCCTTGTAGTACTTGCCGAAGCCGTCAAGGGTGGGTCCACGCTGTACTTTGACGCCAGTTTCGGGAACGTCACTGAACTTGATGGTGCAGTTGAGGCCATTCCACATTGCTTCGTTGATGTCCAGACCAACCTTGGTCTTGTCCACGTCGAAGCAAGCTGACCACTCAATATCGTTGATGTGGTAGCCACCGAACACGACGTGCATAAGGCCCGGTACGGTGTCTTCTGGCTTAGCGTCCTTGTAGTACTCGATGCCCTGCACCAAAGACGATGCACAGTTGCCGAGGCCTACAATGGCGACGCGAATTTTGTTATCCGCCACGATAACTCCTTAGCTGTAGTTAATACGGATGTTGTGTAGTTGTTAATCCACTCGCGGTACAGGAGCCCTGAGTTTAGGTGGATTCGTTTTCAATGAGTTTGTTGACCCATGCGATCTCACGTTTGGTGGAGTCCAAAGTAAGTTCGTGTAAGCCCTTGCTGTAGGGCGAAGTATTGAGGGCAACCTCGGTGAGTGGTGCAGTGGGGTCTTCAACGGATCCCATCAAACGGTCGCGCCGTTCCTCAAGTAACCGCCGGCGGCCTTCCAGTAGCTGGAGTCGCGCAGTCGGAGGTGTTTTGTCGAAGAACGCTAACCGAATGCCGAAATCTTCGTCATTGAAAGCATTTTTGTTGATATCTGCCAGTAGGTCCTGGAAGTGCTGTGTGCCAGCGTCGGTGACTTCGTAAACTTTTTTGGCTTTGCGGCGACCGATGAAAGGAGTATCCTCCTCCGATGATTTGATGTAGCCGCCTTCTTCTAGCCGGTTCAAGATGGGGTAGAGGGAACCATACGAAATGCCAAACAGCCCGCCAGTCATTTCGGTGAGGACTTTGCGGATGTAGTAGCCGTGCATAGGTTCTTGGGAGAGTAAACCGAGTACTGCGATCTCCAGCACAGGGCTCCTTTCCCAGATGGTCCCCGCTTAAACCGGTTAGTAGAAACCTGGTCACGTGGAGGTTACCGACTGTTCACAGCAGATTCAGAACTGACACCCCAGTATATCGAGCCGATATATCTGTCGCCAGACAATGGCACACTATTTTTCCAGTTTGTGACGCGGTGTTTTAGATCAGGTCGTCAAGAATCCAGTTGATGGATAAGATAGGGTACTACGGCGAATGATTTGTCGGACGCATAAGTGCACTTCACAAGGAGACTAACCGTATGGCGAAACACGGTCGTCCTGATGAGCCCGAAACAAGTCTGGGTGCGGTAATTCAGCACGTCCAGCAAAAGGGCTCTGGGGTGTTGAAAAAAGCTCGTGGCAATTCGGGAGGGAAACGCCGTTCCGCTGCCAAAGGTAGCCCCGCTGCTATCACTGCCTCCATTTTTAAGTGGCTAGGTATTCTCATCCTGGGAATTATCGTTGCGTCGATCCTGCTTTTCGTCATGATGTACGTTTTCGCCCGTGTGCCCGCCCCCGGTGATATTCCCACACCACAGCGGGTGACGATCCTCGCCAACGACGAAAAAACCGTGTTAGGAACCATCATCCCGGAAGCGGGGAACCGAAAAGAAGTCTCCTCGGAGCAGATTCCGCGCTCCCTCAAATACGCCACCATGGCCGCGGAGGACCGCGACTTTGAAACCAATAAAGGATTCTCCATCAGCGGTTTCGGCCGTGCCGCCATCGGGCAGGTAACCGGTAACGACGCGGGTGGTGGATCCACCATCACCCAGCAATATGTGAAGAACGCACTAGTCGGCAATAAGCGCAGCTACTGGCGCAAGTTTAAAGAACTAGTCCTCGCCATGAAGATGGCCAACCAGTGGTCCAAGGACGATATTCTCACGGCCTACCTCAACACCATCTACTTCGGCCGCGGCACCTACGGGGTGGAGACTGCTGCGCAAGCCTATTTCGGCAAGAGTGTGGAGAACATCAAACCCAATGAGGCTGTTTTGTTGGCCGCCATTATTCAACAGCCCTCCAACCTGGATCCGGCAGTGAATGAAACTGCCTCCAAGCGCCGCTGGAATTATGTGGTTGCCGGCATGAAAGGGCAAGGCTGGATAAGCCCCGAGGATGCCGACAGCATGCGCTTCCCCAAGACCAAGAACCCGAAAGACAGCAAAGCGGGTGACGATAAACTTGCTGGCCCCAACGGTCTCCTCAAACAACAAGTACTTAAAGAGCTCTCTGATAACGGCATTGATGAGCAGGAAATTTCGGTAGAGGGACTCCGCATCGTCACCACCATTTCGGCCGATGCACAAGATGCGATGTTGAAGGCAATGAGGAAAACCCTGAAAG
>DUTM01000110.1 GCA_012842085.1 Mycobacteriales bacterium
CTCCGCTGCTCAGGCGCCCTTTTAGCCTTTACGGCACAGATGCGGAACGAGGGATGATTTCCATCCTTTATAGAATCCGAGGCGTGGGTACTTCGCTATTGGCAGAGGTAGGGCCCGGAGAGTATTTGAGTGTGCTGGGCCCTCTTGGAAAGGGATTCACACTCTCTGGTGCGGGAAGTGCAGTCTTACTGGTAGGGGGAGGGATGGGGATCGCTCCCCTTGCATATCTGGCGGATCGCCTTCTTGAGTCAGGATGTGGAGTGAATGTCCTGTACGGGGCTGAGACAGCCCGCGAATTAGTGGCTTTGGAGAAATTGGAGCAGAGCGGGGCGAGGTGTCATGTTGCCACCATGGACGGCAGTAGGGGGCACAAAGGTCTTGTAACCGATCTTTTAGCCCGCATGCCTGCTGAAAAAGCAGCTGACATGATTTATTCCTGTGGTCCTTCGGAGATGATGGCACATGTAGCGCAGTTTGCTAAGGAGCGAGGTATCCCCGGGGAAGTGTCGTTGGAATCCAATATGGCCTGCGGAGTAGGGGTATGCCTGGGATGCGCAGTGAGACTCAAAGCCGGTGACAGAGACTATGCAAAGGTATGCAGTGACGGCCCGGTTTTCCCCATTGATCAGGTGGAGTTTGAAGCAGGGGAGGGGGGACGCAAATGAATCTCGAAGTCGACCTCGGTGGAATAAGGCTTGCCAATCCGGTTGTTATGGCATCAGGCACTTTCGGATACGGGTTCGGCTATGAAGGATTGCTAAATCCTAATGAAGTAGGGGCAGTAATTACCAAGGCAACCACAAGAGAGCCTTGGGCCGGCAATCCCCCGCCAAGAATTGCTGAGACCCCCTGTGGGATGCTGAACGCAATCGGCTTGGAAAACCCGGGCATCGAGGTATTCTTAAGCAAGTATCTTCCGAGACTACGTAGCTCAGGCGCAGTTGTTATCGTCAATATAGCAGGCAGAGCCCTAAAAGAGTATGTCGAGCTTGCTTCAATAATTGATAAAGCCACGGGAGTGGCAGGGATTGAGATTAACATATCGTGTCCGAACGTAGAATTAGGAGGAATGCAGCTCGGGACTGCGCCTCGTATGGTTTCTGAGATAGTCAAGGCTGTGAAAGAGGAGACTAATCTTCCGGTAATGCCGAAACTATCGCCTAATGTCACTGATATCGTTGGGATAGCAACTGCTGCCGAGTGTGCAGGCGCAGACGCCATTTCTATGATCAACACCTTGCAAGGGATGGCAGTGGATATCGAGACAAAGCGCCCGGTGTTGGGAAATATCTTTGGTGGATTGTCCGGCCCTGCCATAAAACCTGTAGCACTTCGCATGGTCTATCAAGTATATCGGGCAGTGGATATCCCTATCTTAGGTGGAGGAGGCATAATGTCCGCAAAGGACGCGATTGAGTTTTTCTTGGTAGGGGCAAGCGCTGTTTCTGTCGGGACAGGCACTTTTGTCAATCCCAGGCTGGCTATGGAAGTGAAGGCAGGGATTGAAGACTACATGGAACGACACGGCCATACCGGTTTGGATGAGATTATAGGGGCGGCAGTTTTGTAATGCGCACTCCGTGAAGAGCTTAGCTGTCTGAAGGTGGCCGGCTATCAGGGAACTGCCCGGTGATCTTCGTTCATCCGACAGAACCTGAGTAAGTAGAATACCATCTTAGTGGATATCTAAGGGAGGTTGAACTGTGCAAGCGAAGGAAAGGATCATTTTGGCGCTTGACGTCAATACGGAAGATGAAGCCATGACTTTAGTGGAGAAACTGCGGGGACATGTAGGCCTGTTCAAGGTTGGGATGGAACTATATACCGCAGTCGGTCCAGGAATCGTAAGGCGCATTCAAGACCTGGGAGGTTCCGTGTTTGTGGATCTGAAATTCCATGACATACCAAACACCGTAGCTTCGGCAGGACGGGTCATGACAAGGCTCGGATGCGCCATGTTTACTACCCATGCTGCAGGCGGGACCCGGATGCTTACCGCTCTTACTCAAGCGGTCAGAGAAGAGGCCGATACTTTGGGTGTACAGCCTCCGCTGGTGTTAGCAGTTGCTGTGCTAACAAGTATAGATCAGCGAATTCTCGAAGATGACGTTCTCATTAGAGGAATGTCTGTAAGAGACGTATCGGTAAGATGGGCAAGCCTTGCCAAGGCTGCCGGGGCAGGCGGTATGATATGCTCTCCGTTGGAGACTGCAGCAATACGGGCTGAGTGCGGGTCCGAGTTTGAGCTCGTCACCCCGGGTATCCGCCCGCAGTGGACTCCGAGACATGATCAGAAGCGAGTCACTACACCTGGGGAAGCAGTCAGCGGAGGCGCAGACTACATAGTCGTGGGACGTGCCATCACCCAGGCGGATGATCCGGTATCCGCAGCCAAGCGAATTGCAGAAGAGATTGAACAAGCAGAAGGTGAACCCGGTGTTAAGTAAAGAAGAGGCTCAGAGAATTTTTGTGGATGCAGGCGCATTGTTAAGCGGACACTTTGTGCTTACCTCAGGGAGACACAGCGATCATTATATGCAGTGCGCTCAGGTTTTGAAACATCCGGCTCATACGGAGGCATTAGCCCGTCACCTGGCAGATGAGTTCAGACATGACGGTATCGAAATTGTGATTGGCCCTGCAATAGGAGGCATAATAGTCTCGTATGAAGTAGGAAGGCAGCTTAAAGTGCCTGCGATATTCGCGGAACGTGAAAATGAGCGGATGACTCTAAGGCGTGGGTTTGAACTTCATCCGAATCAGCGTGTGCTCGTTGTTGAAGATGTGATTACCACAGGCGGGTCTGTGCGAGAGGTCATGCAACTGGTGGAGGAGTGTGGCGCCGATGTCAGAGGTGTCGGTGTCCTCGTCGATCGCAGCAACGGAGCGGTTCGATTTGGAGTCAAGCAGAGCCAATTGTTGTCCATGGAGATAAAATCTTGGGACGCTGCTGATTGCCCTATGTGTAAAGAAGGACGAATCCCTCTTGTGAAGCCGGGCAGTAGAACAACTGGTCGGGGCAGGCGGACTTGAACCGCCGACCTCTTAGTCCCGAAGAACACGAGTGGTGTTCCACTACGTGCCGTTTGATACCTTAAAGTGCAGAATATCAGGGCTTTTGTTGTTGGGAATCATTAACATATTCCCTTTGGTGGAGTCTCATTCCGTTCTCTACTGTGTACTTACTGTGTACAAATGTGCGTCTGAGACACTAATCATTCTTCCATTCCCAGCCGGTTATTCTTTCATAGGAGACCCGGCAATCTCTGGCGAAGGTGCTACGGTGGTTGTATTTCCACTTTGGATATTTCGCATTCCACTTTTTCAGCTTCCTTGACCAGGGACCGGGTGTCTTTACGGCGAATGCGGCCAGGCGTGCATGTTTTTCTGTAAGCCTTCGGCTGTTTCTGGGGGACCTAAGGGTATCGAAGAGCCGTTTTCTTCCGTCAAGATATAGATCCCTTACCTTATCCCCTGTCAGGTGTGGCGATACCCTGAGCGTTACTCTATGTATTCCATGCATGACGTCAACGGCCATGTCTACCCTAGCCTGGCTGACCGGGTATGCTTCTCCTGTTAGGATGAAATGAACGGCCCAGGCTTCCGGCCAGAAGGATTCGTACTTCTTAGCGAGCCTTTTCAGCCGACCAAGAATGCCAGTCTCATTGATAGGGGTTTTCTTCTGATATTCCGAGTCAAGGTCAACGTAAGACAGCACTTCGCGTTCATAACCTACCCAGGGAATACTCTTGTTTTTCCCGTCCTTAGTAGCCAGGGCCTGAGCCTGCTTCAGCACTTCTTCTTCCCAGTCTTTGTGCTGCACTACCTTGAAGGTGACACTCAGGGAAAGACCCTCCTTCTTTCGGGTAGATTCAATCCATTCTGGGACCTCTTCCGGCCTGAGTAGTTGGCCGTTTAGGACTTCCTGACGGAAGGCTTGAATCTCTTCCTCTTTGTCAGCTAACACAGCGATAATATCTGATAGTGCCCGAAAACGTCTATCAGGAGGCGCTTCCCTTGCCGGTGTTAGCTTCGGGCTTCCCCGTTGTGCGGGTAGTCTGGGACCCTGCTTTAGGCTTGCGTAATAATAGTAATTATCGATTTCCTGTTCAACGATTTCTAGAAGGTAGCGAAGTCCCACTCCAGGCCTTTCACGGTCTTCCTCTTCTTCCTCATTAGCAACGTCTATATGGCCTTTTTTAGAAGATTCAATCCGTTTCCAGATCTTATTCCAGTCTTCTCCCAAGGCTTCTATGTCCTTTTCTAATGCCTTTTCGACTTCTGCCTTCCACTTCTGAGCGGTTCTATAGTGTGTCATATTAGATACCCCCTAAAGTGTAAAACCCTGTCCTATAATACACCTAGAGACCAACAAAGTCAACAGGGGTGAGTAAGGTGACAAAGCGGTTGTTGAGCGTGCGGGAAGCGGCGGGGCCGAATTGGCTGAACTGCAATCCCAAGACCGTATACAGACTTGCGAGACGTGCAGACTTCCCTGCTTTGAGAGTAGGGGAAAAAAGGATCATGATACCTGTTGAGCTTCTGGAAAAGTGGATTCAGCGCCAGGCAGAAGCGCCTTTGGACTAGTTGCTGCTACGCTGTAACACAGGGGAATTGTCTCCATTCTTAAGGGGGCGTCTACATGAGCGTCACTACGAGGACCCTAATTGAGTATGGACAAGAGCAGGCCGAAGCCCGGAAGAAGAGGCATAGAGAGATTGATAACCCTAGTGCTTGGTTTGGTGGGGGAATTAAGGGTGTCGAGATTGTCCTGGCCCAAGCGA
>DUTM01000049.1 GCA_012842085.1 Mycobacteriales bacterium
AACTAGAAGCTACGGAAAACAATATCGAAAAAAGGAGGGTTACAATCGTCCATAGAGGAATCTGAACGAAGCTCAAACAGATCCGGCATCTCAAGCGGGAGATCGGTTACAATCGTCCATAGAGGAATCTGAACATTTATAAAACTGAACGCTGTGATCGCCGAGGACAAGTTACAATCGTCCATAGAGGAATCTGAACCATCAATTCATCGGGCATTCATGCGTGTGCTGCGCGTTACAATCGTCCATAGAGGAATCTGAACGAAGGGGTAATGGTAGCAGTACCGGCAGCGAAAGTCCCCGTTACAATCGTCCATAGAGGAATCTGAACTGGCAGTTGTGCGGTGCTTCGTTGTAAAGGAACCGGGTTACAATCGTCCATAGAGGAATCTGAACGCACCCGCATCAGCACCCGTATCTTTCGAGAGGGCAGTTACAATCGTCCATAGAGGAATCTGAACGAATCTATTCGATAACGCTAAGAAAATTTTCAATAACAGTTACAATCGTCCATAGAGGAATCTGAACACCTTAATGGCCGCAGGCTTTGGTGTAGGTGCCGGTGTTACAATCGTCCATAGAGGAATCTGAACATCGGCCGAAACGCAGGCCCGGATTGCCGAAGCAGGTTACAATCGTCCATAGAGGAATCTGAACACCCTCGAAGAGAGCCAGGTTATCTGGACGCAGACAGTTACAATCGTCCATAGAGGAATCTGAACATCGGCAGGGTAGATGCTCGCGCGCAGCCGTTGAATGTTACAATCGTCCATAGAGGAATCTGAACCCCGATGGCGAACGCCGGGGATACGTGATCAATGGCCCGTTACAATCGTCCATAGAGGAATCTGAACTTCTAAAGTTGCAGCTGCTGGCCGGTCAGGTGTTCAAGGTTACAATCGTCCATAGAGGAATCTGAACCCCTTAATCACCGGATGGATATGATCAATCTCTAAGTTACAATCGTCCATAGAGGAATCTGAACCGGGGATCGAGAACCGGGCTAAAATCAAGGGCCTAGGTTACAATCGTCCATAGAGGAATCTGAACTCGATAAAGCCGATGTCATACTTTTTGGTCTTGTTGTGTTACAATCGTCCATAGAGGAATCTGAACGCCGTTTAGGGCAATGCCTGCGACACCGGCGGCGTGTTACAATCGTCCATAGAGGAATCTGAACCCGAAAGCTGACCCTGCTGCAATCAAGGCCCTCGAGTTACAATCGTCCATAGAGGAATCTGAACCCCGTTAAATGACATAGCTGTAACATCTGATGTTCCGTTACAATCGTCCATAGAGGAATCTGAACGAATAATTTTGATGAGGACGAATGGAACGCTTTTTGTTACAATCGTCCATAGAGGAATCTGAACGAGACCGCAATCCCGGTCCTTCTTAGCCCCCCAGAGGGCATACCAGAGTTACAATCGTCCATAGAGGAATCTGAACCATTGTAATCGTTTGTCAACTATTTAAGGGTATTTGTTACAATCGTCCATAGAGGAATCTGAACGGTTTGCGGAACTGAAAAAGCTGCAGGAGGAACTCTGTTACAATCGTCCATAGAGGAATCTGAACACCATCTCTTTCAAGATGACCTTGAACTCGTCCATGTTACAATCGTCCATAGAGGAATCTGAACATTATCGTATCTGCAGTAATAATTCCGGTTGCCGTGTTACAATCGTCCATAGAGGAATCTGAACATCGGCAGGGTAGATGCTCGCACGCAGCCGTTGAAGTTACAATCGTCCATAGAGGAATCTGAACCATACCACCCGCGATTAGGGTCAGCGGGTGCGGCCTTGTTACAATCGTCCATAGAGGAATCTGAACATGAAGAAGGCAAGGAATTCCGCATCACCGTCTTTGTTACAATCGTCCATAGAGGAATCTGAACACCTGCCCACGGGCACCGGCCGGGGCGCGGCCTTGTTACAATCGTCCATAGAGGAATCTGAACAAGGCGGTCAAAGCATCGGTTACAATGTCGGAGACGTTACAATCGTCCATAGAGGAATCTGAACGAAGTTCATCCGGGGCAGGTAAGATACCGAAAGGCTCGTTACAATCGTCCATAGAGGAATCTGAACGAGGTCGTAAGGGTTAAGGGTGCTGCCCTGCTCGAGTTACAATCGTCCATAGAGGAATCTGAACCCGGATGCTGGGCTTGCCGGAGGTCGGGGGGGACTGTTACAATCGTCCATAGAGGAATCTGAACAATGCTCTTATGACGAAAACAGCCAGCACTGCCGGGAGTTACAATCGTCCATAGAGGAATCTGAACTTGGCGTTTACGTTGGCGGTAAGAAGGTGGATGAGGGTTACAATCGTCCATAGAGGAATCTGAACATGGCACCGGGAACCGTCAGAGCATCGGGATAGAGGTTACAATCGTCCATAGAGGAATCTGAACTCCAATAGACCGTTGACTCTGATACGCCCAGAGCAGCGTTACAATCGTCCATAGAGGAATCTGAACAAAACTACATCATCTTCTAAAATATCAACCCTCGGCT
>DUTM01000096.1 GCA_012842085.1 Mycobacteriales bacterium
GAAGAATTCATTATCAGCCTTAGCAGTTCTTACAACAGTACCATCTTCAAGATCTACTAGACGTACTGTTACAGAATCTTTTTCTACCAATACATCTTTGTTTCCTGTGTTATTGTACATAACTTTTACTTTGTCTGCATCACTTGGTACTCCATCTAACACAAGTACTCCGTCTTCATTGATACCATCATTAATATAAGGAAAGCGACCTAAATCGAGCATATAAAAAACCGCCGTAAGCCCCGTAAATCAAAGGGTTCAGCGGCTTCTTAATACCCCATATACGTTCCTTTTATATGATGAGTTCCATTATCCATACTGATAGGTTTTACTAGCTTATTATTCATAAAGTTTTCCTTATAAATAATTGATTATTATAGTTTTATTTTTATGTAAAACCCCAGGCCCGTAGGTCACTGGAGTATGATCACTTTTCATTATACCACAAATATTCCTCACTAAAACAAGTTTTTACTAGCTCTTTAAAAGGCTGTCTATCTCTCTTTTAAACCCATACTTCTGCAGATATTCGATAAGGGCTGCTTCCATAATTTCTCTTTGGGTTATATTCTTTTCCTTGCTAAATTCCGCTGCAAGTCTTGCTATCATATCGCTCATGTAGATGGCTTTCGTTCTCACAAGGCCGGGGACTGCGTATCTTGGAATTTTACCATCTTCCTTAACGCCAGTTAGGAGCTGGTAAATATCATCTCGCTTTTCATACAAAAATCTTATAAAAGGCACATACTCTGCCAAATCATCTGGGAGGTCTTCTCTGGTTAGTTTAACTTCCGGCGGTTCTTCTTTTTCATCAACTCTGCCCACTGCCTTTAGGTAATTGTTCTTGTAGGCATTCCATTCATAGCCTTTGTTCTTCATGTATTCTGCCATTTCTCTATGGTCTTTGAACCCGGCTTGTTTAGCAATAACTTTAGGGTCAGCATTTTCTTCTTCAAAGGCAGAGATGATTCTTACTACTTTGGTGGGAGCATAGCTTTTAGGGTCTCGGTCTAGCTCGCTTACTCTATTTATGGCAGGGATGTATTGCATCTGTTTCTGGTCAAAGACAAAATTCTTTCTTCGCATATACTGATCCATGCCTCTATAATTCTTATACCCCAGTTCCTCTGCCGCTTCATCCCTGGTCATAAACTTTAACAGCTCCAATATCTTCTCTACCTTCTTATCATAAATAGGCTTTTCGTAATGACGCATTTTAAATCCTCCTTCCTACAAAAGATTAACCGCATCGGTTAGGGTTTTCATATCTTGGTGTAGATACCTTGAGGTTACCGCAAGGCTTGTGTGACCCAGTAGCTTTTGAATACTTACCACCGAGGCTCCCTTTTCTAAAAGGTTAGTGCCAAATGAATGTCTTAAAACATGGGAGCTGATATCTTTTTTCCACCCTAGTTCATATGTTGCTTGTTTGATGCAGCGGTTAAGGTAGCTGGCGGAAACCTTGCCGGTGGTTTTGTTAACAAAGAACCGGTCCGAGGGCACTTCTGTTTCCCGAATGTTTTCCAGATAGTTTGCAAGGATGGTATGCAGCTTATCGTTGATAGGCACATCCCTATCCTTATTGCCCTTGCCTTCAATAATGTGGAGTATCCTATTTTCTAAATCCACATCTTCTAGCTTAAGGTTTAGTATTTCTGAAATCCTGCCTCCGGTGTAAAACATGGTTTGGACCACGGTTCTCATGACTGGCTTTTTAATAGCCTCTGCTAGTTGTTCGAATTCCTCCTCGGTAATAAACTCCCGCTCCTTTTGCTTTACTTTCACAGGTTCCAACAGGCTGGGCAGGTTTTTAGGGCAAATGTCCTTCTTGCAGCAATAGTTGTAAAAGCTTCTTAAAATATATACGGCTCTGCTCCTGCTGGAGGAGGCATGACCTTTTTCTTTTTTGTCCATAAGGTAATCCTCAATATCTTCCAAGGTAATATCCTCCATATAGACTAAGCAGTTATGTTTAACTGTTAGGAAGTTGTGAAAATATCTGAGTTCCTTTTCATATCCAGTAATGGTTGCCTTGGATCTGTCGGCGATCTTCATACTGTTGATAAAGCTATCAACTGCTTGATTATACAGCATTTCTTTCTCCTCCTTCTTAACTTGGTAGTAGCATATTAAAATGACTTTCAATCTTTATCAAGTTATATCTCACTTATAATTAGGTTTTAATTTATATGGGGAAATCAAGATTTAAGGGGTAAAAAAATTAGCCCTGAACTGTTTTAGTTCAAGGCCTAAATATCATAATGGTGGCATCAAACCCTGCTTTCTTTAACCTTTCCACCTGCCTCTGGGCATTTTCCCTAACTGCATAAGAGCCTGCCATTACCTGGTAGAGCGTTTTGCCGGTTGGTGGCCGGGGCTGGGCTTCTACATATTTAATCCCTAGTTGGGATAGAATTGCTTTGGAAATTGCCTTTATAATCTCCTCCCTTTTGGTATCGAATAGCTGGTTATCGCCGGTGTTATCAATAAACCCTATTTCCACTAATACCGCTGGAGCTTTTGTTTCCCGCAGAACATGAAAGTTTGCTTCCTTCACACCCCGGTTAGTAAATCCAATACCCACAAGTGCGGCCTGAATTTTTGCCGCTAAACCTTTAGCCTTCACCCCGGCATTTAGGTAGGTATAGGTTTCTACTCCCTTTGCCTGTTCTGGCTTAAAGGCATTTCGGTGGAAGGAAATGAAGTAATCATAGCTGCCTTTGTTTTCAAGGTTGCTTCTTTCCTTTAGGCTTACGGTTTTATCCCCGGTTCTGGTTTCATCAACGATTACCCCATGTCTTCTTAATTCTTTAGCCACTGCTTTTCCTATGGCTAAATTATCATCTTTCTCTTTCCTTCCTTTATACACAGCCCCTGAATCATTCCCACCATGGCCCGGGTCACAACATATTTTAATCATTCTTTTCATCCTCCTTCCTAAGCTCCTTAAATACCGCCTTCAACTGCTCCGGTACAGGTAGGCCAATCCTAGTGGCATTTTCAACAATACTTAAACCTTCGTTGGACAGATAGAAGAAAATCACAGCAGTCCTTACTGCCAATGAAGGTTTAAGTATTGTTGAAAATGCCACCAGGATTGGCCTACCTGTACCGGAGCAGTTGAAGGCGGTATTTAAGGAGCTTAAGAAGGAGGATGAA
>DUTM01000059.1 GCA_012842085.1 Mycobacteriales bacterium
AGCATTTAATAAAGTTCCTAATGGGAAAGCTCAAATCTATGGACAAGAAAGAAATGGCCAAACGCATTCACTTTGTCGCATGAATATGTTCTTGCATAATATTGATGATGCGAAAATCGAATGGGGTGATACATTAGCTAATCCGAAGCATTTAGAAAACGATAAGTTGATGAAATTTCAAGTTGTTGTAGCAAATCCTCCCTTCTCCCTTGATAAATGGGCGTCAGGCTTTGCAGGGGAGGGTAATGATAAGAATTTCAATATGGAAGCATCACTAGATCCATATAATCGCTTTTCTTGGGGAGTACCACCAAAATCAAAAGGAGATTATGCGTTCGTTCTTCATATGCTTCATTCATTAGCGGAAGGTGGAAGGATGGGTGTCGTATTGCCACATGGTGTATTATTTAGAGGAGCTAGTGAAGGAAAGATTAGGAAGAAAATTATCGATATGAATCTTTTAGATGCTGTGATTGGACTTCCTGCAAATCTATTCTACGGTACTGGTATTCCTGCATGTATCTTAGTGTTTAAGCAGAACAGGGATAGAAAAGATATTTTATTTATAGATGCATCTGGTGATGAGTACTATGATAAAGGTAAAAATCAGAACAAACTACGCGAAGAAGATATTCAGCGTATTATTGACGCTTACGAAAAATATGAAAATATTGAAAAGTTTGCATATGTAGCATCAATAGATGAAGTAAAAGAGAACGATTATAACCTTAACATACCAAGGTATGTTGATACTTTTGAAGAAGAAGAATTAGTGGATATAGAAAAGGTTGCCAAGAGCATAGCAGACATCAAGGAAGAATTAGCTGAAGTGGAAGCACAGTTAGCTAAGTATCTTCACGAACTTGGTTTTTAAGGGGGAAATAGCGTGAGAGATTATTTAACAAACTATCAAATGATATTACGTGGAGATACTCCTAAAGGTTTTATAAAAGATGATTTCTGGATTATACCATCTGATTGGGAAAAAACTAAGATGAAAGATATTTTGGAAGAAAGAAAAGAGTATACAACGGATCAAGATACTTACCCATTATTTAGTTTAACAATTGAAAAAGGGGTTGTAGAAAAAACTGACAGATACGAAAGACAGTATTTGGTAACTAAAGATGGTGATAATTATAAAGTAGTATATGAAAATGATTTTGTTTATAATCCAATGAATATTAGATTTGGTGCTGTAGCATTGCATAAGTTAAGATATCCAGTATCTGTTTCAGCATATTATAATACGTTCTATATAAAAAACGGTTATAATCCCAGATTTATCGAATATTTTTTACAGTCATTTAGAATGTTACACTTTTATAACAATTATGCAGAAGGATCATTAATTGAAAAAAGGAGACTTCATTATAGTGTGCTTTTGGAGTATAGTTTTAGCTTCCCTCCAATATTTGAGCAAAATAGAATTATTGAAATTCTTTCAACGTGGGACAAAGCCATCGAACTAAAAGAAAAGCTAATTGATGAAAAGAAAAAACAAAAGACGGGGCTGATGCAAAAGTTACTTACTGGAAAAGTAAGATTAGCTGGATTTGATGGTGCATGGGAAAAAGTGAAGTTTGGTCAGGTATTCAAGTTTTTAAATAAAGAACGTGTTAGTGAG
>DUTM01000051.1 GCA_012842085.1 Mycobacteriales bacterium
CAACATAAAAAGCACCATTTACCATAGACGATTCTGTAACAGTGCCTCTATTTCCTGCTTAAATCCATACTTCTGCAGATATTCAACCAGGGCTGTTTCTACTATTTCGCGCTGGGTCACATTTTTCTCCCGACTAAATTCCCCCATTACATCGGCCACCTTATCACTCATGTAAATCGCTTTGGTCTTGGCCAGCCCCGGAATGGCATATCTGGGAATTTTACCATCCTCCCTAACACCGTCCAAAAGCTGATACACCTTTTCCCGCCTATCATATAGAAATCGAATAAAGGGCATAAATTCTTCTATGGCTGTGACTTTTCTTCCCCCTTCGCTTCTGTCAACCGTTTCCAGGGGTTCAGGTTCCTCAACAAAACCGGTAATCTTCACATAGTTGTTTTTATACACATTCCACTCATATCCCTTGGCCTTCATAAACTCCGCCATCTCCCGGTGATCTGCAAAACCCTCCCTCTCGGCGATATCTTTGGGGTCCGGGTTTTCCACATTGAAGGCATCGATGATTTTTAACACCTTATTGGGTGCGGCATTTCTAAATGCTTCCTTATCCCTCTTAAACCGATTTTCTGCCGGAATGTATTGGCCTTGTCTGCTGTCGTAAACAAAGTTTTTGCGCCGCATATAGGTATCAAGGCTCTTCCAATTTTTATAATTAAACTCCTTGGCCACCTCCTCCCGGCTCTTAAATTTTAACATCTCAATAGCCTTTCTTGCTCGGGCACTATAAATGGGCTCTCTATTTGTCATTTCCCTCTCCCCCTATAAAAGATTTACCGCTTCAGACAGCGTTTTTTTGTCCTGATGCAAATACCTGGTAGTCACCGCCAGACTGGAATGGCCCAGCAGTTTTTGAATACTTACCACCGAGGCTCCTTTAGCCAGCAGATTACTGCTGAAAGAATGTCTCAGCACATGCGCACTGATATCTCTATCCCATCCAAGGTCGCTTACCGCATTGCGAATACACTCATTGACATAATTGTTGGATACCTGCCCCGTAGTAACGGTGGTGAAAAAACGATCTGTGGGTTTTTCTGGCTGGCGGATGTGTTTTAAGTAGTGGACCAAGATTTGATGCAGTTTTAGGCTGATGGGTATATCCCGGTCCTTGTTGCCTTTCCCCTTAATGATGTGCAGCACGTTATTTTCAAGATCCACATCCGCCAATTTTAGCCTGACCATTTCTGTAATCCGGCCCCCGGTGTAAAACATGGCCTGAACCACTGTTCTAACCACAGGCTGCCTGATGGCCCGGACCAGTTCTTCAAATTCCTCTTCCGTAAGATAATCCCGTTCCTTTTGCTGCACCTTAACTGGCTCCAGCAGCACGGCCAGGTTCTTCTTGCAAAGGTCTTTTTTACAGGCATAGTTATAAAAGCTGCGCAGAATATACAAGGTTGAACTTCTGCTGGCCGAGGAGCGCCCCCTTTCTTTTTCATAAATCATAAAGTCCTCTAAATCCTGTAAAACAATGTCCTCTAAATAGACCAGCCCGTTATGTTTCGTCTGTAAATATTCATCAAACTTCCCCAGCTCCTGGATGTAACAGGCAATGGTTGATTTAGAACGGTCAATCATGGTGATGTAATCCCTAAAACTCTTTATTGCTTGATTTAGCAGCATCCTGCTCCTCCTTCCCTTTTGGTAGTAGGCATATTAAAATAGACCGGCCCTTATATCAAGGCATATCTCACTAATTATTAGCTATAGCCCTGACTTATGAAAATAAGAAATAGTGGGCAAAAAAAGGGAAGCCCTGAGCAGTTAACTCAAGGCTTTTCATAGATCATAATGGTAGCATCGAACCCGGCGGCCTTTAATCTGGCCACCTGTTTTTGAGCATTATCTCTTATGGCATAGGAGCCAGCCATTACCCGGTAAAGGATCTGCCCGCTATCTGGTGCTGTTTGGGATGTCGGAGGTGGGGTGGTATAGCTGATACCCAGTTGGGATAGAATCGCTCTTGCCAAGGCTATAACAATCTCTTTTCTTTTGCTGTCGAATAATTGATTGTCCAGGCTGTTATCTAAAAATCCTGCCTCCACCAAAACCGCTGGGGATCTGGTCTCGCGTAGCACATGAAAATTTGCCCTCTTAACACCCCGGTTTACAAAACCGATCCCCACCAAGGCCTTCTGTATCTTCTCCGCCAATTGAACAGACTTTGTGCTGGGGGCAGTATAGACAAAAGTCTCCACTCCCTTGGCCTGTTCCGGCTGAAAAGCGTTTCTATGAAAGGAGATGAAGTAATCACAGCCATCTTTATTGGCAAGGCTGCTCCTCTCTGCTAGGCTAACGGCCCTATCGGTAGTTCTGGTTTCACTTACTTCTACCCCATGCCTACGCAGCTCAGTAGCCACCGCCATACCTAATGAAAGATTGTCGTCTGATTCCTTCCTTCCTTTATACACAGCCCCTGGATCATTCCCCCCGTGGCCATAATCCAAGCATATTTTAGCCATCTTTCTTCTCCTCCTTTAACTCCATAAAAACGGCTTTTAGCTTTTCCGGGACTGGTAGGCCAAGTAGCGCCGAGTTCTCCAAAATACTCAGGCCCTCATTGGAGAGATAGAAGAAAATAACTGCTGTCCGCACAGCGCCACCTTTTTCAATAACGTAGCAGTCGATAATATGACCGATGCCCACCAGAGAAAAAATGAGCAGTTTTCTAAAAATACCTTTAAAACCGATATCGCTGGAGAGCCTTTTTTCCACGGCAGCCAGCATTACCCCGGTGATATAATCGAGAACCACGAAAGTCACCAGCGCATAAAGCAACCCGTCCAAGCCCCCTAAGAACCAGCCGATATAACCCCCTATGGCGGCAAAAATCAGTTGAAAGGTGGTAACAAAATCTTTCAAATCTCCCTCCTCCTTTTCCATAAAAAATAGCACCTCTTTTGGGTGCATAGATGTGGTATTTAGGAAACAACCAACCAGGGCAACTTCTCTGTTCATGGAATCAAATTTCCACTGTTGTTACCCCACTAGCTCCAAGCATGGCCGCCAACCATTAATTGATGTCTTATTCTCAGGGGTGCTGCCGATAAAACCCGTGATACCTTCTCCACCCCGCAAGGTGTATAAGCCTCCCTGAACCTCCTGGCACCAGGAACGATGACCGTTGCCTGTTCCCACATGTAAATCTGTATCATTAAAGCTATCCCAATTAGGCGATTGGTCTTTATGAACCCCATACATTAAAACATTCCATTCACCACCACCAGGATGTTTACCGCCAGTTAGTAGCCTGACCTTATAGGTAAACCCACCTATTACCACTGTCTTATCCCCAAATACAGCCCCCACAGCGTCAATTTGATCCCAAGCGATGGAATGCCTCAATGTTTTTTTAGCCACAAACATTATCTTGTTATTTTTTACCCATTTCAACCATCCGGCGTCGGAAAACTGGCTTGTACCAGCAGACAGACCTATTGCCTGTGCCAGGCTAGCGCCGGAAATCAATTGGCCGGCCGAAACGAAACCAAAATATCCCTCATTCATGCTGCCTGCAGCCAGGTAGCCAGGCCCCGGTGTGCCCCAATGATCGTCTGGGCCGGGAACCAGAGTGCCGGTTATGCCAAACAGGGTCACCCCCTGTCTAATATTTTCTGCTAAGAAATTAGCATCGCTAAGCTGCACACTATTTCCGGTTGCCCCGCTGTAGTAGCCGGGTTGGGGTCTTAGCCTTAGGGTCGTACCGCTAACGGTCCCTCCTTGAGCGGTTACATGACCGATTCTGTTAGGCATAGTGCCATTAATTTCACCTGCATCCGTAGAAGCCGTTTTACCAGAGAGAAGGTCAGATGCAGTGGCGTTACCCGATGCCCCTTCACCCTGTAAGATAAAATTTGCGCCGTTGTACCTTAGTGTATAAATGCTACCCGCTGTTAGCTTACCGGCTGGCAGGGTATTGCCCCTGGGATCCCTAATGGATTTAGCCCCAAGGTTGCTAATGTTAATGGTTGATGCCCCGCTATTGGTGACATTAATTTTTACTGCCACAGCCATGCCTTCAATATAATTTGTCGGTGCCGGGCTAAGGGTAGCGGCATAAGTGTTGGCCGAGCCTGTGGTAACAGCAAAGGGGATTTGCAAAGTATAGTCTTTTAAATGTTCGTCTAACGTCTCCTTGTTAATTAGGGCGACATTACCATTGGAATTTCCCACAAAAACTTCCTTCGTATCCGTGCAAAGAGCCGGTTCACCCACATCCAAGGAAGGAAGATTTGCTTTTAGCCCCCGCCTGATTTGAATCTTGTTTGCCATTTATCATCACCCCCTTAAAATGTCCCACCATCTATAGCGCCGCTGGCCGGGATATACCCCAAAGACCTCACATAGGCCGTGGTAGCAATCCTAGTGGAATTATCCTCGGCACCCGGTGTTGGAGCCTTGGGTGTACCTGTAAAATTGGGGCTATTGATATCAGCCTTACCGTTCCAGCTAGCCTTTTCTGTATCAGAGACGAAGCGATGGGTAGCACTTTGGGTAATTATGGTCGCCGGATGGCTGGCCGGGTGAGTGTAGTTATTGGCCCCCGCCGCTATCCCATCAAGCTTAGACTTATCCTCTTTGGCCATTAAGCCATCAAGATTCCCCGTTACCTTGGGAATTGCATTAGCTGAAATGGCAATCCATGCCGTGCCATCAAAACGATAGGTGTAATCTGTATCCTTCACGTTGACCGTCCAACCATCGTCCGGATCAGGATAAACCGTGGCGATATCAGAAAATGTATCTACAGATTCCTTCCAATCAATGTTTGTTTCTAGGGTGGAAAACTTGTTATCTATTTCCGTCTTAGTGTATTTATCTGCCCAATTTTCTTTATCCTGAGTTGTAACATGAAGGACAATGTTTCCCGTATGATTTTCAAGGGCGGTATTGAGTCCGGCCAAGGTTTTTATCGGAGCATCATACCAGTTGCTTTTACCGGTGATATCTTTAATTACTTTGGCCAGAAAAGAGAAAAGCTGCGTCAGGGTCCCCGTATTAGAAACCGCTATTGCAATCCCCTGGTCTATTGTCCTTTTACCTATTTCCACATCTGTTATTTCAGCTGCTCCTACCCCGGGGTTAATTAATACCTTATCTGTGCCATCCCCTACATAGAGTTTTCCTGTATCTAAAGTAAAAGCAGGTTCACCAGCCTCAAGAGTTAAACTACCTAAATTAGCACTTTGACCTCTTTTAAGTTTGATGGTCGCCATAACTCGTCCCTCCTTTAAAATTTTCCGCCATCTGGAGAAAAGTCAACATAGTCTTCAAAAAAGTCCCCGGCATCAATGGGGATAAACCCCAAATTTTCCTGCAGCCATCTGACCCGGTTTAAGAGTTCCCCTGCTTCCACATCACCGATGAGGCTCTCTATTTCAGCCAAATAACCTTCAGCCAAGGCCTTGTACTCTTCTTGCTTATCAAAAAGGCCTTCCTCAAAAGCAGTTGTGGTTGATAGAAACCAACTATTCATATCGTTTAGCCACTCTGCCTTAGCCTCCTCATATTCTGCTAAAAAGCTATTGAGCCCGGCGTCATACTCATTGGTCCTGGTATTAAACCAGTCCAAGTATTGATGAAAAATAGCAGTAGTATCGGCCTGCAGTAGTGAATTCACTATGCCGCAACACTCCGTATCAAGCCTGGTGTCCGTGATGTCCGCCTCTTTAATTTCATAGGCCCCTTGGTCAACATAAACATTAGCCAAACCCAGCTCATAAATATCTGCCGTCCGTTCTAAATTCGGTGGACAGGGGGCCGCATCCGGTATTCCTTCCTTTACATAAATCCTGATGTTTCGCTCTATCTGGCTCCAACGAAGGACAACCCTATCCACCCGGGCCTTTACACCATGGGCAGTAGGCACAGTTAAAATAAGGATGTCGGTGTTTTCATATAAGTAGCCGTTGATATAGCCAGTACCAATGTCAGCCTTGATCTTCATCCTGTCGTGTGCGGCAATCCTTAAATTATCCGCCGGTAAGGGAAATACGCCATTGGTAATAAATTTAGAAAAATAACCGGCAAAAATCTCTGCTTTATATTTCCTGTCCCCGGCCACCGAATTAAAAAATGCGCTACGCTCCATTAAATCACTCCCTTCAGACGCTCCCCAAGGGTAGGCAAGGGGTCACCGAAAACTAAATCAACATGAAGCCCATTTTCGTCATAGGTTTCTATTACCTCAGTAATCCTGAGCCTTTGGGAAAACCCTAAAAGGTTGGACTTTACAGTAACAACATCCCCCAGATCGAAATCCTCCCGGTAAATTAAATTGCTGTTGGTATTTGCAACGGCGTCAAAGCTTACCCTTCTACGCCTTTCAAACAGGCTTTCGTTTCCCCTTTCCACAAGGGCTTTAAAATAGTCCTCCTCTGTTTCATACTCACTAGAAGACAGATCCCGGGCATCCACAAAAATTTCACTCCGCTCCAAACCCGCAGAATCACCCGTTGTAATAATCCTCCTGGCGAGACCTTCGCCTTCGCCGCCAATTTTGGCCACGTTAGCGAAATTCAGGAGACTATCAGCATAGTTTTGTGAAAGGAGGTTTTCAAACTCCCGGGAAAAAACGAAGGGTTGTTCTTTGCCCAAATATAGAGACAGCAAGACAACGCCATCTTTCAGGATCCCTTTAAACCCCACCGCTTCAAGTCGGCAAAGATCGGTTACTGCCATAAGTAGGTTCTGAAAACTGATCTGTTTTTGCACATTTTCCCCGACGCTGATTTCCTGATAGTGAAGGTGGGGTATTTTCCTTTTAGGGTCTGCCGGGTTTATGGCATGATTGTTTACCAATTGCCCGATACATAAGCCAATGTCCCCATCTAACACCTCCCTTTCCCAGAGGATCCTCTTTCCCAAAAGCGCCGGAAGAAAGCGGCCTTGAACTGTAACGATCTCCTTTTCCACAGTCTCCACCAGGATAGTTTCTATGATCCCGCCTTCAGCATCATTAACCTTTGCAATGACATTACCAAGGGACAAAAGGGGCAAGTTTTCGGGGGCACATTTCAGGACAAATTCCCCGGATGAAAAATACCTTCTGGTCCAGCTTAAATAAGAATAGCTTTCAATGTAGCCGATCCTTTCATAGTCCTTGTTATAGACATTCAGCACCCCTTACACCCCCAAATAAAGCGGTCTAAAATAGACATTGACCTCCAAATTGTTAAGATTGGTCTTTGCATCATAGCGCAAGAGGTTGGTACCCACGGCCAACTGTAAAAAGTCTGATTCCTGGTCAAGACTGGCAAAGGCATTTGTACCACCTCCCAGACTGGATACCACTTTTTTGTTAGCAAAATGGGTAGTGACCGTGACGATCTCCCCCGGTTGCATCGCCCGCTTGAGCTTAATAAACTTGCCTGACACTACATCTATGAGCAAGGGATCTTCCACCACCCCTTGGGCTATAAATTCAAAAGTAGCCCCGCAGGGCACATTTCCCGTATTCCGAACGGCTATGATTAAACTCTCCTCCCGGTAGCCCAGCTCAATTCCCGTCTCCATTGGGATCTCCAGCTCAAAACTAAAATTGGGATGCCAGCCTGCCAAGAGTGTTTTTATCTCCTCCACTGTTTCAAAGTAGGGGGAGGTGCAGATCAGACTAATAAAAAAAGCCGGTGCCCTATGAATATCGGCTTTAAAAACCGGAGCCTCCTCCACAAGACAAGGGATGCTCAAATCTTTGAAAATGAGCCGCCCTTTATACTTGGGATTAAAAATGTTCAGGAGTTTTTTTCTTAAATCATAGGCCTCCTCAATGGCATCAGCTACAATTCTCCCTTCTAGGATGATGTTTCGCATATCCAGGCTCCCGGAAACAAAAACAGCCCCATCCTGATTAGGGGCCTTGAAGGTAGAAATAATATGTTTGACGGCACTGGTACCATCGATTGCTGTTAAAAAAAAAGGCCTCCCTTGCCCCAAGGTAATACTGTCTTCTTTGTCATTTAAATATTTAACTTCCAACTAAATCACCCCTAAGGCCAATTTGCGGGATGTGTTTTGAAATTCCCGGGCCAGTTCCCTTTCCGAAAGAGGTTTGGGGGATATGATGGTGATGTTTTGGGTAATCCCCTTGCTATAGCCAAGGATCTTGCTTGTTTCCCGGTCATTGTAGATCCTAGCCCCCCGGGGTAGGGCCACCAGCTCCGGACCCAGCTCCCCCACCATGGTCAGCCCGCCGGGGAAGAAGGAGGTGCCGCTAAAATTAGCCGCCGGTGCGTCCCCGCTAACGGTGGAAACTACCCGGGTGATGGATTCCCTGATGTTTTGAACGATACTAAAGACTTTTTCCTTCACACTGGTGGCATTCCATTCCTTGATCTTTTCAATAGCCCCACCGATGGCGCTTTTTACCTTACCCAGACTGTTCACCACCGACTCTTTCACGCTCTCCCAGGTTTCTGCTGCCTTGGTTTTCGTTTCTTCCCAAATGTTAATAAGATTGGTCTTTAAGGCTCCCCACTTTTCAGCGCTAATCACCCTGATCTCTTCCCAACGGTTTTTTACATCTTCTTTGATGGCCCGGGCCTTGGCGGCGATATCAGATTTCATTACCTGCCATTTGCTCTTAATTTCTCCGGTCTCCCAATCCACCTGACTGACGTGTTCCTTGGCCTGAGCTTTGGCTTCTGCTATCACCCGCTGGTGCATCTCCTCGGCCCGACTTATGGATTCATCTTTTTGCCGGGTAGCCTCCTTAATCAATTTATCCGCCTGTTCCTGGGAGATAGTCCCCGCCTCGTCCCTTTGGCGAATGATCTCCTTGATCACCTCGTTGTATTGCTCCTCGGCGGCTTCTATGGCTTTGTCCTTTTGCTCCACACTGTTTTTAACCACCTCGGCTGCTTGCAAGGCGGACATCCTCCCGGCATGCTCCTTCATGCGCTCCATGATGGCCTTGGCCTCGATTTCATTTTCGCTTAACACCCTGATCCCCGTATCCACCATCTCTTGTTGGATGGTGTTTATTTCCTCTTGCTCAGCCCGGGTCAAGGCCTTTTTCTCAGCGGAGGCCGTGTCCAGTATCTCCTTAATCCGCGCTTCCCCATCGGCTATGCTCTTTTTTCTATCCTCATAGCCCTTTTGCATGTTACCTAAAATTTCATTTTGTTCTTCTCTGGACAAACCGGTGCTGCTATGAACAAAGCTTTCAATTTTAGCTAGGGATTCCTGGTGGTGTTTATCTAGGCCCGCTTGCACCTGCTCGGCCATCTTGGAGAAATTGCCGGATATAGTTTCGGCCATCTCCGCGGTAACTTCACCGGCGCTCCAAGAGAGTTCTTTTAAAGCCAAGCTGGCTTCATCGTTTAATTCTAAGAAACCACCGACCGCTTTTTCGGTCGCCTCTGAAATTTCACCTCCAAAAAGCTGAACCGCCGGGATGCTGTCTTTTTGCAGATGTTTATATAAAGCTACACCCGCTGCCGTCAGCCCGGCTATGGCCGCCACCGCCAGTCCTACCGGCCCGGTCAAGACCGTAAAGGCCGTGGCCAAGGCTCCTACCGCCGGAGTAGCCGCCGCCGCTCCCGTGGTAACTACGGCAATCGCTCCGGAAACGGTGGAAAGGGCCCCCATCACGGAGCCGATAACAGTAAACAGCTTACCCCCAATAAGAAGAAGCGGTCCGATGGCGGCGGCCAGGGCAGCCACCTTAACGATGGTTTCCTGGGTAGCCGGGCTAAGATTGGCAAACCAGTCCACCGCCTTTTGCAGCGTCCCCACCAGACTTTGGAGATGGGGGATCAGCAGTTCAAAGATCTGAATGCCTACCCCTTCCAGGGCGGACTTAAGTTTGGTTAGGCCCCCTTGCAGGTTATCTTCCATGATTTCAGCCATCTCTTTAGCGGTGCCGCTGTAGTTTCTAGTGGCGCTGGTCAGCTTCTTGTAATCTTCCTCGCTGGCATTGATGATGGAAAGCATCCCGGCCATAGCCTGTTTGCCAAAGATGGTGGCCGCTTCCTGGGCCTGCTGCTCCTCCGTAAGCCCGGCAAACTTTTCCCTTAATTCATCCATGACGTCCTTGAAGGGAAGCAGCTCACCTTGGGCATCAGTGATGGATAGGCTTAGGCGCTTCATGGCCGCCTGCATCTTGTCGGTGGGATTGGCCAGGTTGGTGATAGCGCCCCTTAAGGTAGTGCCTGCTTGCGACCCTTTAATCCCCGCATTGGCCATTAAACCTAGGGCCAGCGCTGCGTCCTCCGCACTGTAGCCCAGGGAGCCAAAAAGGGGCGCCACATGCTTAAATGATTCGCCCAGCAGACTAACATTGGTATTGCTGTTGGAGGATGCACTGGCCAAAAGATCGGCAAATTCGCCGGCCTGTTTTGCTTCCAGGCCAAAGGCGGTTAAGGCATCGGTGACGATATCCGAAACCCGGCCTAAATCTTCTCCGGAGGCAGCGGCCAGCATCATCACCCCTTCAAGCCCGTCTAACATCTGGGATGTTTCCCAGCCGGCCATAGCCATATATTTTAAGCCCTCACTGGCCTCGGTCGCACTGAACTTGGTGCTGGCACCCATCTCCGCCGCTTTTTCCCTGAGCCTTTCTAGGTCTGCGCCAGTAGCGCCGCTGATGGCTTGCACCTCGCTCATCCCCGCTTCAAAGTCCGAACCCACCTTGACTGCCGCCGCCCCAAGGCCTACCAAGGGTGTCGTTAACTTGAGACTGAGGTTTTTACCCACTGTCTGCATTTTGCTGCCGATATCCTTAAACTTTTGCCCGGCAGTTTCCAGGCTCTGGCTGAATTTATGCCAAACGGAGGATTGTAGCTCGATCTCTTTATTGATCGTTTTCAGATCCCGTTCCATGTAAGCGAGCTGGGTCTTGGCTTTGTTAAGCTTTATTTCCAGATCCTCGGTAGCCTTAGCGTCAGCCCCTTTGGTTTCAATCGATTTTTGGTGGGCGGCTTCCAGAGCCTCCACCTTTTGCCTTTGCAGTTCCGTTTGTTTGGATAGGCTTTCGGATTTCAGTTTAAGCCCGTCCAGTTCTTTGCCGTGTTTACCCATCTCAGCGCTGGCCAGCTTGAATTCCGATTGCACCTTGCGCATCTCCCGGTTTAAAGAACTGATGCCGTTTTGAAAGCCGGTGGAATCAAGCCCAATTTTTACATTCAGTTCGCCGATCTCTTTAGCCAAAGTTTCACCCCCTCCCCGGGCATAAAAAAAGCACCCATCGTTTAGGTGCTACAAAATGCTGTCAATGTAAACCTTTTCATCTCCCCGCTTCCGCCTGAGAAGATGTAGGTAATAGATAACATCCATGGAATCAATTTCGTTTAAGGTCCAGCCCTGTTCTAGGAGTGCCAGATAGAGCCGGTCGATAAATTCCTGGGGATCCATGGCTTCCCCTTTTACTCGTTTTTTCCTTCACCGGCCGTAGCTTCGGCCATCTCCCCCACCACCTGATTGATGCAGCGGGTGATGGTGGGGATTAAGTCTTTGGAGGCCAGCCCGTCATAAACATCATCCCGGCTAAATTGACCTCCAAACAGCTCCACCACATAGTCGATCAGTTTATCTAACTCCTGTGGGGTTATGTTTTCAAAATTGACCTCCTTCGCTATTTCGATGGTTCGCCTTAACATGCGGGCGCTAATAAACCCGGCGGTATAAACTTTATCCTTGCCTTTAATTTTGAGGACAATCTCCATGACCTAACCCTCCGTAATTTTTGCCGCCTCAAAGGTTGATAGGGCCAGCTCCAAAGCGGTCACCGCCCCGTCAACAACTGTTTGGATGGCGCTTTCATCATTTAACACCCCTTGGGCAACCCCTATGGCCGTTTCCAAAGCGGACAGGGCCTCCTCCGGATATTGGCCCTGCTCCGTGCCCTCCTCGGCTTCATCTAAAATATCCTGAGCGAATCCGATTAGCTCCCCAAGTTCCGTTTTGTCTACGGGTATAACGGTGGTATCACCGGGGACTTGCCTGAACCAGGTCCTGGCCCCGCTGAAATCCTCGCCGTCTTCATCGGCCGTATGCTTCCACTGACCATCATGCACCCGAGCCATAAAGGTAAACCTCACCTTGGGGGTTTTATGCTCCACACTATCTTTCTTAGTGGCAAAATCCTCAGCCACCGGTTGGGCCACCCCTTTTAGTAACCAAACATAGCGGTATTTGCCATTGGATTTTAGGCTTCTAAAACCTAAAGCAATATGGGGCGGCACATCGGTAGCCCTTTCAATGAGCACCCCCTTTTTTAGTTCATTGCCCAAAATCTCCGCCCGGATATTTAAGGGGAGATCCGCCGTTTCGATCTCCACATCGACCTTGCCCAAAGTTGATACCGATTCCCACAACTGATCATCGGCGTAAAGTTCCTGGGTGCCCACCTCCGGGTTAATGGTGGCATTGATGGCTCCCACCATGGGCTTGGGTCCTTCGTAAACTAAATTATCCTTGGTATCGACGGTTAAAACAGCAAAATGTAAATCCTTAAGACCCACCTGTGCCATTAACCTAAACCTCCTTTAAAAAGCGCATCGCCTTGTGATATATCTTTAATTCCTCTTCGTAAAGGTCGTAAAAACTTTGCTTAACAAATCCGGCAGCCAGCATCTTCTTATGAACGGCCTCCACCAATTTGCCGTAATCTTTTTTACTCCACACATCCACCTGCACATAGTTGCCGGTGCCGAGCTCCCTATCATCGGCGTAGCCTGCTGGCCGATCCAGATAAGTGAAAAAGGTGATGTAAGTTTGGGCATCCCCGCTGTAATGTTGGAAGCGTACCGGCACCCCTACCCCGGCCAAGGCAGCCATCACCTTTTCATTAATACTCATAGCCCCAACCCCTTTTTTAGCTCCTCCGCTATTTTTTCTACCGCTTCTTCTTTGGAGATTTCATAACCCCGAGCCATAAAGGGGTTGGCCTTTCTTTTGACTGTGCCAAATTCCACAAACTTGCCGTACCAGCCCTTTTCATCGGGACCAACGGCCACCTGCTTCATCCCCCCCCGGGTCCGCACTCCGGAAGTTTTGATACTGTCCTTTAAAGTACCGCTTCTTTGGGGTGTTTCCCCGGCAATTGCTGCCTGCACTAGCTCGCCGGCTGCCCGCAGGGCTTTGTTTTCAATTCGGTTCCCCTGAAGGCCTAATTTCTCTACTACAGTTACTAAATCTTCCATCCCCTCTAACTCCAACTTAGCCACCGGCACCCACCTCCATAGCCTTGATCTCCAGATAGCGTTTCTGGTATTTGATATTATCGATGGCGATGATGTTATAGTGTTTACCCCGGAAGGAAATGCGCATGCTACAGTCCATCCCTTTAAGATAGCGGATGGTAAACTTCACCGTATTTTCTGCCTGGACTGCGGCGGCAGCAAAGTACTCCCGGCCATGCAGATTCGTGACCGCCGCCCATACGGTCCCCACTTCCTCCCAACTTTCAGTTTCAAAACCACTTTCATTGACAAAGGTAGAAAGTCTTTCCAAGGTGATCCTCTGCCTCAAAGCGCCAATTTCCATCCGTATCACCAGCTTTCCCGGCGTAGGTTCCCCAGGATCAGTTTCATCACGTTTATGGTTTCTTTTATCCCGCCGCTTTCTGTTTTGGGGTTATTGTGGGTTCCTTCCCTTTTCTCATACATGTTAGCTACACAATAAAGCAGGGCTTGCCTGACCAGTGCCGGGATTTCGTCAAATTCCGACAAGGGGTATCTCAAGATTTCTTCGCAGATCTCCTGGGCGGTGAAAATAAGGCTAGTGATGAGTGTATCCTCCTCATCACCGTCTACCCTTAAATACAATTTTACTTCCGCTAAAGTTACCGCCATACACCCACCATCTCCCTTTACTAGTCGCTGACCACACCTTCGCTAAAGGTCGCCAGTGCCGCTGCCAATGCTGCCACCGCCGCGTCTACCTGGCTTTGGGTAATGCCAGTTTCGGCGGCCACCTCCTGGGCTGTTTCAACGGCGGCGACAAAGGCACTATAAACCCCTTCCGGATACTGGCCGGGTTCTTCCCCCACTAGCGCATCTTCCAATAGCTCCAGGGCTGCAAGGATAGTATCCTCCAAATCTACTTTATCGGCCCACACAATACCTGTGGCATACAGCCTAGCCAAAAGGAGGTTGTAATCCGCTTTCAGCTTAGCGATTGTATCCGCCTCACTGTCCGCCGGCCCCACCAGCGGCTTTAATTCTTTACCATAAAAAAGGAGCCGGCCTCCTTCAGTTAGCTCCAACTCCCCCTTTACAACCCACTTCTCCCCGCCCTGGGCACTGTAGTTTTTAACATTGCTCATCATCCTTCACCTACCCTTTCATTTGCAAGATCTTGATGGCTTCTTGTAAGATAAGCCTACCATCCACCCGTTGGGTAGTGCGAAAGCCTACCTGGCCGGTAGCGGCATAGAGTTCACTCAAACGCTGGAAGGAACGATCTTGACGATCGGCAATCCAATAGTAACTAAAATCACCAAAGGCGATTACTTTTTCCCCCGGCGCTACACTAGGTACGTAAACAGATGTTTTCACGGGACAATTTAGAATAGTGTCCACTTCCCCCACCTTTAAGGAGGGCTGCCATAGGTACTGGCCCTGGCCGTCCTTAAGTTTTCTAATCTCCTTCACCGTGGTATCGTTGGTGATGAAGACGGCCCGCTTCCGGTAAGGAGATTTTAACGAGTAGAAGAGATCGAAGATCTCATCCATCTTGATGCTGGCTGCGGCTGTGGTCACACCGATCTGCCCGCCATGATCAGCATCGAAAATACCGGTGGGTTTACCCTGCCCGTTGCCGACTAAGAAGGCTTCTTCCTCCTTGGCACCAATACGGCGGCCAAATTCCTTGGCGATATAGCCTTCTAAGTCAAAGACACTGTCGTTTAATAGCTCCTCGGAAACCTTGATCATGGTGGCTACTTTGTAGGCGCCAATGGATACCTGGGTAAAAGTATCATCATCCTCTAAAATGGGGCCCTCTTCCTCTACCCAAGTGGCCATCCCTTTGGAAGCTACCACGGGGATCTTTTTATCTCCGCTGGAAGTTGTGATCACCTTAGCCAGTTGGCGCATGATGTTTTCTGCTTCTAAGGCCTCGATCAAAGTCCGCTCAAACTCGTCCGGAACTAAGTAGCCCCCTTCCGAATCGGTGCCCACGGTCAAAGAGTTTCGTACCTCCAGATCGCTCCGGTTACGCATATGCCGCCAAAAGGCCTCCCTGTATTCGTTGGAGGCCCGCCCTTCTTTTTCCCTTTCTACACCGGGCCTTGACTTTAAAACGGTGCTGGTAGCCTGCGAAAGTTCCAAATCGAGTGCCGCTTGCCGCTCCAAACGTTCGATCTCTTTGCCCAGGTTTACAACCTCAATTTCCATCTTCTCATAGGTAAGGGCATCCTCTGCCGATAGTAGATCGTCCTCACCGCGCCTTTCGTCCAGGAAGGTTTTTGCCTGCTCCCATACCCTTGCTCGTTTTTCCCGCAGCTCCATAATTTTACCCATCATCTTTTCCTCCTCGCTCATTTAATCAACTCCAGCCGTTTTACCAACTGGGTATAGGGCACCCCTTTTATACTATCGGCTGCCCCTTTGCCTTTACTTCCCTCGCCCGGCAGTTTTTGCATTAGCGCATTGACCACCGTCACCCTGTCAAACATAAAATCCGTCACCTGGGGCGGGGCTCCGCTGTA
>DUTM01000065.1 GCA_012842085.1 Mycobacteriales bacterium
CAGGGAGGACTACCTACGGGTTTAATATTGGTATAACCACTGAAAGAGATTAAGGAGGAGTGATATAATGGCAACTAGAATAGGTTGTGATAATCTAGTATATGCATTGCTAACAGCTGATGATGGCACGACTGACCCATCATATGGCGAGGTTAAAAAAGCACCTGGTGTTATGAGTTTGAATATAAACCCTAATGCATCCCAAGAAACTATTTTCTATGATGATGGACCAGGAGAATCAGCTACTACTCTAGGTAACATAGAGGTAGAGATACAAAAGAATGAGCTTACCACAGAACAGAAGGCAGACCTACTCGGACATACAATAGATAGTAAAGGTGCTATTGTGTACGGCGCTAATGATGTACCGCCATGGGTAGCCATAGGCTATAGGACACTTAAGTCCAATGGTAAATACAGGTACGTTTGGCTGTATAAAGGAAAGTTCTTAGAACCAGAAGACAATAGTGAGACTAAGGGCGATAGTATCAATTTCCAGTCTGAGACTATTGTAGGACAATTTGTTAAGCTTGAGAAGAAGTATGAAATAGGAGATAAGGAAATACAACCTTGGAAGTATGAAATAGATGCTGAGCATGATGACGCTGATGAAACATTGATGCAAACATGGTTCGAGGAAGTTCAATTGCCTAGCACTGTATAAGATTAATATGGAGGTGTAGATAATGGCCGATATTAAAGAGTTAAAAAGAGAGCCTGTAGTAATAGATATTGGTGATGGTGTTGAAAGAAAGCTTAGATATACTCTAAACTCTTTCGCACTAATTGAGGAGAAGTATGGAACTATTGATAAGGCTATGAAAGTACTGGAGGCAGGTAGTATAGCAGCTGTTAGGTTTGCATTATGGGCTGGTCTTGTACATGAGGACGAAAATCTAACTGAGCACTATGTAGGTAGTCAAATAGAATTGGCTGACTTAGAAGAGCTAGCAGAAAAAATGAATAAAGCAATGATGGGAGATTTGCCGCAGGGTAAGGTGGCTAGCCCAAACTCATAAATCCCGAAGGTAAACAAGGCCAATTAATACAGCCAACAGCAGAAGATGATGGTTGGAATTGGCCTTTTATGTTATACTTCGGGACTGTAGAATTAAGAATGACGGAGGAACAATTTTGGAATACAACACCAAGGAAATTTAAAGCATTGGCAGATGCTGCTATAGAATTCAAGCAAAGGCTGTATGGTTCCAGTGGAAGGAAGGCCGGACCTGAGTTTGGGCACATCGATCAAATTCCTGGATGGTAAGAGGTGTAGCTAATGGGATTTTTTGCTAATTTAACGGCTAAACTGGGTATTGATATTTCACAATTTAATAAAGGTTTAAAGGCAGCATCTGCTGCCTCTACTAGGTTTTCGAAACAAGTAGCAAAAGATTTTAAGACAACCGCTAAAAGCGCTACAAGTGCTAGTAATAGTTTTAAGATACTCGGAAAAGCAGCTGATAAAGGTTATAAGAGTGTTAAAAGAATTACGCAAGGTATTATAGTCTCGCAGGCATTCTATAAGTTTGTTCACGCGATACAAGGTGCCACTAAAAAACTTTACGGCTTTTCACAAGCAGTAGAAGAGTCTAGGGTAGCATTTACTGGGTTGATAAGGGATGCTGATAAAGCTAAGAGATTTAATAATATGCTACAAGATTTAGCCGCAGATACCCCATTCACATATGAACAGGCAGCTGACAATGCTAGAATGCTTTTAGCATATGAATTTAAGCTGCAGAACATGGAAAGGATAATGAGGAGCATAGCGGACGCTACAGCTGCCTCTGGTAAGACAGAGTCATATAGTAATATTTCACAAGCACTCGGTCAGATACAAGCAAAGGGTAA
>DUTM01000050.1 GCA_012842085.1 Mycobacteriales bacterium
CCGAGATGTCAATACAGCAGAGACTATCTAAATTCCCGCTTCCAGAGAATATATGGTCAGAATATCATCTTGACCAGAAAATCAATGATCGTGGTATCGCTATTGACATGGCTTTTGTAAAACAAGCCGTCAAGATGGATGAAAAGTCGCGGGAAAAGCTAATGGCTTTAATGCAGGATATAACTAATTTGGAGAATCCAAACTCTGTACAACAAATGAAAGAATGGCTTGCTGATAACGGATTGGAAACAGATAGTCTTGGTAAAAAAGCAGTTGCTGAGATGTTAAAGACAGCACCTGAACCACTAGGCACCGTTTTGGAACTTCGTCAGCAGCTTGCAAAATCATCGATAAAAAAATACACGGCAATGGAGAATGCAGTATGTAATGATGGTCGTGCAAGAGGAATGTTTCAGTTTTATGGAGCAAACAGAACTGGTAGGTTTTCGGGCAGGCTTATTCAACTACAAAATCTCCCTCAAAACCATATGCCTGATTTGGAACAGGCTCGTGCTTTAGTTCGTAGCGGAAACTTTGATGCTCTTACCTTACTTTATGATTCTATCCCGGAGGTACTGTCGGAACTTATCCGAACTGCTTTTATACCACAGGAGGGCATGAAGTTTATAGTTGCAGATTTTTCAGCGATTGAAGCTCGCGTTATCGCCTGGCTTGCGGGAGAAAAATGGAGAATAGATGTATTCCAAAATGGCGGTGACATTTACTGTGCAAGTGCATCTCAGATGTTTAATGTACCTGTGGAGAAAAACGGTGTTAATGGACATCTTCGTCAGAAGGGAAAAATTGCTGAATTAGCCCTAGGTTACGGTGGAGCTGTTGGTGCACTGAAATCAATGGGTGCTTTGGAGATGGGAATTGAAGAAGAGGAACTTCAACCTCTTGTAACGGCTTGGAGACAATCCAATCCCAATATTACAAAACTATGGTGGGATGTTGACCGTGCTGTAAAAACCTGCGTTAAGCAAAAAACTCCTACAGAAACACACGGTATTAAATTTATATATCAAAGTGGGATGCTCTTTATTGTCCTTCCTTCCGGCAGGCGGCTTTCCTATGTAAAACCTCGTATGGGAGAGAATGTATTTGGTGGTGAGTCAGTTACTTATGAAGGGGTTGGTGGGATGAAAAAGTGGGAAAGAATCGAAAGCTATGGTCCAAAATTTGTAGAGAATATTGTCCAGGCAATCAGTCGTGACATTTTGTGCCATGCCATGCAGACATTAAAGAATTGTTCCATTGTGGCTCATGTGCACGATGAAATTATAATCGAAGCGGATATGAGTATGTCACTTTCTACTATTTGTGATCAAATGGCTAGAACACCAACATGGGCAAATGGTCTGTTACTTAGTGCTGATGGCTATGAGTGTCAGTTTTATCAAAAAGATTAAATATATTTTTTCAAAATCCTCAACATTCATTACCTCCTGTGGCTATTAGGTAGAGGGGTTTCCTCTCTGACTATATTACAGGAGGTAATTCGTATGGACGAATTAGTAAGAATCAACTATGAAAAAGACCGCCCCACAGTACTTGGCCGTGATTTGCATGCAGTTTTGGAAGTGAAAACACCCTATGATAAATGGTTTCCAAGAATGTGTGAGTATGGATTTGTGGAGGGTACGGACTTTTCGACATTTCTGTCGGAAAGTACAGGTGGAAGACCAGCTGTTGACCACCAAATAACAATTGATATGGCAAAAGAGCTATGCATGATACAGCGTACTCCAAAAGGAAAACAATGCCGCGGGTACTTTCTTGAAATTGAAAGACGATGGAACTCTCCAGAAGCAATCATGGCAAGGGCATTACAGTTTGCCAATCAGCAACTAAATCAAGTAAGGAATCAAAATAAATCACTTGAAGGTACGATTGCTGTTCAGAATCAGCAAATTGCGGAAATGAAACCGAAAGTCTCCTATTATGATGTAGTTCTAAATTGCAAAGACCTCATTTCTACATCAGCAATTGCCAAAGATTACGGCAAGTCAGCTATTTGGATGAACCGCTATCTTAATAAAAAGGGCATCCAATTTAAACAAGGTGGTATCTGGCTTTTATATCAGAAGTATGCAGAAAAAGGCTATACCAGCACCAAGACACATAGCTACATCGGTAGTAACGGTGAACTGCATACAAAAGTCCATACATATTGGACTCAAAAAGGCAGACTCTTCATTTACGAACTGTTGAAGGCAGATGGTATTTTGCCGCAGATAGAAGTGGAGGGTGTGTAATGGGAATTGATAAATTCAATCATGAAGGATACCATGACCCAACTCCCCATGAGGCACTGACCAACATAATAAGAAAGAAAAAGGCAGAGAAAAAATCTGCCTTTAAGCCACTTGTATATATTTGTTCTCCCTATTCCGGTGATGTAGAAGGAAACGTTAAAAAGGCTTGCAACTTTTGTAGATTTGCCTTGGAGAATAATTGCATCCCAATTGCTCCCCACCTTATGTTTCCACAGTTTATGGATGATGAAAATCCAGAGGAACGGGAACTTGCCATATTTATGGACATCGTGCTTATGGGCAAATGCTCCGAGGTTTGGGTGCTAGGCAATACCATCTCAAGCGGGATGGCAAGGGAGATTGAAGTAGCCAAGAAACGCAGACAAACGGTTAGGTATTTTAGTCCGGAGCATGAGGAGGTCGAAAGCTTATGAAAATCGCTGTGGGCAACAGCCGGATGGACAAGAAATGGAAAAACAAAGATATCTCGTGGGAGGATTTTTGTGCCCGTGTAAAGACAACACAACGTACTACGGAAACAGTAGAAGAATATCGGAAATTAAAAAGAGGCCAACAAGATGATATCAAAGATGTGGGTGGTTTTGTCGGAGGGCATTTAAAAGGGGGAAGGCGAAAGAAGGGCAATGTTTTATGCCGTTCTTTGCTTACCCTTGATATGGATTACGGTAGACCAGACATCTGGGAACAAATCAGTATGCTTTTTGATTTCAAATGCTGTGTTTATTCCACCCATAAGCATACACCGGAAAATCCAAGACTCAGGCTAATCGTTCCTCTTGCTCGTGAAATCAGCGAAGAAGAATACGCAGCCGTTGGACGTATGGTGGCAAAAGAAATCGGCATAGATCTTTTCGATGATACGACTTATGAAGCCCATCGCCTTATGTATTGGCCATCCACTTCCTCTAATGGTGAATTCGTCTATGAAGAGCAGGATGGAGAACTGCTTGACCCTGATGTTTATCTTTCAAAATATCAAAACTGGCGGGATACATCAACTTGGCCAGTATCAAGCAGGCAGTCTGAAGTTATAAATCGCAGTCTTAAAGAACAAGCAGATCCGCTTTTAAAGGAAGGTGTGGTAGGAACATTCTGTCGTGCCTATCCCGTTCGAGAAGCAATTGAGAAATTCTTAGGTGCAGTTTATGCCCCATCTGCTATGGAAGGACGATACGATTATATTCCAGCTGATAGTAGTGCCGGTGTGATTATCTATGATGATAAATTCGCATACAGCCACCATGCTACAGACCCAGCAAGTGGATTACTCCTCAATGCTTTTGATCTCGTTCGTATTCATAAATTTGGTTCTTTAGATGATAAAGCTTCTACCACTACAGCTCCTGGTAAGATGCCGTCTTTTGTGGCAATGTGCGAATTTGCTATAAAAGATGAAAAAGTAAAAGCTGAGTTTGCTAAGGATAGACAGGCACAGGCTGAAGAGGAGTTTAGTGATGAGGATTGGCAGACAGCTTTGGAATTGGATAAGCAAGGCCGAATAAAAGACACTCTAGACAACATCGTCTTGATTATTCGGCATGATAAGGAATTACAGCATATAGCTTTTAATTGCCACCGTGATGGTATTGATGCCAAAGGTGGCTTGCCTTGGGAACAAATCAAGGTGGGTTGGAATGATTCAGATAATGCACTTCTTAAAGTGTATTTAAGTAGCAAATACGGAGTCTATTCACCTACCAAGACCAAGGACGCTGTGTTAGCGGTAGCGGCTGAACGAGCCTACCATCCTGTTAAGGAGTATCTGGACTCCCTGCCAAAATGGGATGGAATTAGTCGAGTAGATAATCTA
>DUTM01000102.1 GCA_012842085.1 Mycobacteriales bacterium
GGCGCATGTCCAGCATCGGCTCATCTGTTTCGTAGATCTGCCCTACCACTTCTTCGATCACTTGCAGGGCCAATTGCTGGCCTGCTTCCCAACGTTACTGCAACATGACACCGACGGTTTCAATCGTTGGGAAGCAGGCCAGCAATTGGCCCTGCAAGTGATCGAAGAAGTGGTAGGGCAGATCTACGAAACAGATGAGCCGATGCTGGACATGCGCCTCATTGAAGTGTTCGAAGCATTGCTTGCGCAAGAAGATTTAGATCCGGCGATGTTGGCTGAGTTTTTAGCACTGCCGAGCACAGGCTATATTATTGAGCAATATGTGCAGGCTGATCCGCTGGCGATTCATCAGGCACGCGAGTATGTGAGCAATCAGTTGGCCTTTGCTTTAAAAGAGCCAATGCTGGCGCGCTATCAGGCTTTGCGTAAAGTGTCGCTCGACACACCTTATGTTGCCCAAGCCAGCGATTTTGCGCGCCGCCGTTTACAAAATATGCTGCTCGCTTATCTGATGCGCACGGAAGACTTAGAAATCATGGATGCCTGTATTGATCAGTTCGGCATTGCTGACAATATGACGGAGCGTTTAGCTGCGTTAGCCTGCTTAGTCAATTCACCGTTTAGTGATGAAGCAGAGAAAGCCTTAGAAAGCTTTGCTGAGCGCTTTGAAAATGATCCGCTGGTAATGGATCAATGGTTTACTGTGCAGGCCGCATCTGTGCTACCGAATGGCTTAGAGCGTGTGCAGCATTTACTGCATCACCCAGCCTTTAGCATTAAAAACCCCAATAAAGTACGTGCCGTGATTGGTGCGTTCAGTACGCAAAACACAGCAAACTTCCACGCGCTGGATGGTTCTGGTTATGCTTTTTTGGCGGATATGGTGATTAAGCTGGATGCTTTAAATCCACAAATGGCAGCACGCATGCTCTCGCCATTAACCCGCTGGCAACGCTTTGATTTGCACCAGCAAGAGTTGATGCAAGCCCAGTTACAGCGCATTAAAAATAGCGGTGATTTATCTGCCGATCTATTTGAGGTGCTAGAGAAAAGTCTGTCTGTTTAACTCAGATATGGCTGCAGGCGGGTGTTACCCTCGGCTTTTAAATATGTAACTGTTACTTTTTGTCACACTGCACTGTGCGGCGCAGTGCGTGTGACAGAGATAACGCGCTCATGCGCGTTTTTTCCTGCATATCAATGCGCAGCCGTCAGCAAAAAAAACATGAGACTTAATCCGTTTTCGATAGATTTAAGCAGTAAATGGTGCGGCTTTTACATATGACCTTTGAGTTCAAAAGAGACTCCTAAGTCACTGTATTAAAAAGACTTTTAAATGGCTTTTTGTCGCAAGCTGGCATCATGGTTGCTGTATATTCTCTAAAAGATGGTGTAAGTGGGGAGGAGGGGCGCTGTTGCGCCTTACGATGCAGGCTGTTTCAGCATGCAGCTTACGCTCTGACAGGTATTGTTTTGATACCTGCTGAATCTGTCGCGGAGAATAATAAAATGCTTAAAAAGCACAGCTGGCTCAGTGTTTTCGCTTTAACACTGTGCATCAATCAAGCAATGGCTGCGGTATCTGCAAGTGCAGCGGCACAGTTAGGTACTACGTTAATGCCCCTAGGGGGAGAGATGGCGGGTAATGCGGCAGGCACTATTCCGGCATGGACTGGCGGTTTAAAAACAGCCCCCGCCGGTTATAAGGCAGGGCAGCACCATATTGATCCCTATCCAGATGACAAACCTTTATTCACTATTACTAACGCGAATCTAAATCAGTATAAAAACAACCTATCGGATGGTCAGATCGCTTTATTTAATAGCTACCCAGAAACTTATCAAATCCCAGTGTATCCGACGCGCCGTTCTGCAGCAGCGCCGCAGTGGGTGTACGATAACAGCAAATACAATGCGCTCAATGCTCAGCTGGATAACAGCGGCAATAGTTTTTCCAACGCGAAAGGTGGCATACCTTTTCCAATAACCGACAATGCAGTCGAGATGCTTTGGAATCATATTGCGCGCTACAGAGGGGTTTATGGCGTACGTAATGCTGCCGAAGCCGTTGTACAGCGTGGCGGCTCTTATGCGTTGGTCTCCGCTCAGCAGGAGATTTTATTTAAATTTTATGAAAATCAAGGCCAAACCCAGAATGCCGACAATATGCTGTTTTATTATTTGTCATTTGTTAAAAGCCCCGCGCGGCTAGCCGGCGGTGCAGTGTTAGTGCATGAAACCCTCGATCAAACTCAGAATATGCGTCAAGCATGGGCCTACAACGCCGGTCAGCGCCGCGTGCGTAGAGCGCCAAACTTGTCTTATGATGCACCTATTGCAGCCTCTGAAGGCATTCGTACGGCCGATAGCACTGATATCTACAACGGCAGTCCAGATCGTTACCAGTGGACTCTTATAGGTAAAAAAGAGATTTACATTCCCTACAATAACTACAAAATCACGCACCCCAGTCTGAGCTATAAAGCCTTGCTGCAACCCGGGCATATCAACCCTGCAGTCACGCGTAATGAATTGCATCGCGTTTGGGTTGTAGAGGGTAAACTGCGCAGTGGTGCGCGTCACGTATACTCCAAGCGTCGCTTTTACCTGGATGAAGACAGCTGGCAAATTGTTTTAGCGGATGAGTTCGACAGCCGCGGCGAATTATGGAAAGTATCGATGGCCTATTTGAAAAGCTATTACGAGTTGCCGGCTATCTGGACCGCGCTTGACGTTTTTTATGACTTACAAGGTCGTCGCTATCATGTGCAAAACCTAGACAATGAAGAGGCTGGCACCATTGACTTCAGTAAACAAGCACCGGATGACAGCTACTTTAAGCCTGCAGCCTTGCGTCGGCGTGGCGTTCGTTAATAAGCCTTGCTTAAAAAGCCGTAGCGCTCAGAGGCTTTTTAATTGCTCTGCGGTGCTCTTACTCAACAACCTTGGATAATGATTGCTGCGGTACTTTCTATCCCATAGGATTAAAGCCTCAGCTAAGAGAAACATCTACAAAATAACGGTGAATATATATGCGTGACTCCTTTTCGCAAGCACGGAAGAGCAATACAGCAGTTACCAGCCCAAGCCAATGGCTACGTAAGACTGCGAGTGTGTTTGCATGGCTGCCACTGTGCGCCACTTTACTGATTTCCGCGACTTACGCGCAGCCCGTTATGGCTACAAGTGAAGGCGAGGCAGCCCCTGTATATGCTATTGAGTCCGCCGCAGCCACCGAAGGTTTGTTGCTCGACATTGCGCGCGCGGGTCAACGTCTAGTGGCCGTTGGTGATCGTGGGCATATTCTGTATTCAGACGATGAAGGCAAGCAGTGGCTGCAAGCGCGTGTGCCCAGCCAGCAGTTATTGACAGCAGTGTATTTTGTAGATGATCGCAATGGCTGGGCTGTAGGCCATGATGCTTTAATTTTAGTCACCCGTGATGGCGGTGCAACTTGGGCCCGTCAATACGATGATATCGAGCAAGAGTCGCCGTTACTGGATATTTGGTTCAAAGATCAGAATCACGGCTATGCAGTGGGTGCTTACGGGATGCTGCTTGAAACCAAAGATGGTGGCAAGGATTGGCAGCGTATTGATGAGCGTCTAGATAATGAAGATGGTTATCACTTAAATGCGATTAGCGCAGTCAGTGATGCTGGCATTTTTATTGTCGGCGAAATGGGTGTGATGTTCCGCTCTACCGATTGGGGCGAATCTTGGGAGACACTTGAAAGTCCTTATCAAGGCTCACTGTTCGGTATTGTTGCAGGGCAGCAGCCAGACAGTTTGCTGGTGTACGGTTTACGTGGACATATTTTCCGCTCCAATGATTTTGGTGAAAGCTGGTCAGCGGTCTCTGTGCAAACAGATGCAGGCAATCTGCAGTTTGGTTTAGCCGGTGGCACTCGACTGAGCAACGGTGATGTGCTGATTGTCGGTCATGGCGGCACACTATTGCGCAGCAGTGATGCAGGTGTCACTTTTACCGTAACGAACCGTGCTGATCGCACCTCGCTGACGGGTATCACAGAAGGGCCAGCAGGGAGCCTTATTCTTGTAGGGCAAAATGGGGTGCATCAAACTGATGCGAACGGCAATGATTTGTCCGCTAAATAATAAGACTGGAGACTGTCAGAATGACATCTAAAGCTAGAAACAATCCAGCAGCAGTGCTTGAGCGTTTAATTTTTAATAACCGTCCGGCGGTTGTCCTTATTTGTGTATTGATCAGTGCGTTCTTATTTTGGAATGCCGCACAAGTACGCCCAGAAACCAGCTTCGAAAAGATGATTCCGCTCAAGCACCCCTATATTGAGAGAATGCTTGAGCACCGCGATGACCTTGCCAACCTTGGCAACAGTGTGCGTATCTCTGTTGAAAGCGTAAATGGAGACATTTTCAACAAAGACTATATGGAAACTTTGCGTCAAATCAGTGATGAAGCTTTTTATATCCCAGGTGTTGACCGTTCAGGCTTACGTTCGTTGTGGAGTCCTAACGTTCGCTGGACAGAAGTGACTGAACAGGGCTTTGCCGGTGGTGAAGTGATTCCGCAGACCTACGATGGCTCAGCCGAAAGCCTCGATGAACTGCGAGATAATATTCTTAAATCAGGCCAAGTAGGGCGTTTAGTTGGTAATAACTTCAAATCAAGTATCGTAGAAATCCCCTTACTTGAAGCGTTTCCAGACCCGAACGACCAAAGCAAACTGTTAAAGCTTGACTACCAAGAGTTCTCTCATAATTTAGAACAGCAAATACGCGAAAAGTATCAGCTGCAAAACCCTAATGTAAAAATCCATATCATTGGTTTCGCCAAGAAAGTGGGGGATCTGATTGACGGCTTAATCGGGGTGGCCCTGTTTTTCGCTGTAGCGATCGCTATTACTTTTGTGCTGTTGTTGTGGTTTACCAAGTGCATGAAAAGTACTTTAGCCGTACTGTTTTCAACCTTGGTTGCCGTGGGCTGGCAGCTTGGCTTGCTGCACTTAATGGGGTTTGGACTTGATCCATATTCAATGCTGGTACCGTTTTTAGTTTTTGCCATTGGTATTTCCCATGGTGTGCAAAAAATTAATGGCATTGCTATGGCGTCGGGCACTGCTCTGGACGCATTGACTGCCGCGCGGATGGCATTTCGTCAATTGTTTGTGCCGGGTTTAGTGGCTCTATCCTCCGATGCGGTTGGCTTTATTACCTTATTGCTGATCGATATTGGTGTGATTCGCGAGCTGGCGATTGGCGCGTCAGTGGGTGTGGCGGTTATTATTCTGACAAACCTGATCTTTTTACCGGTACTGATATCCTATATTGGCATCAGTAAAAAAGCAGTACAGGTCAGTCGCGATAATGCGGCCCGCGATAACCCACTGTGGCGCTTAGCGTCTAACTTTGCCAACCCTAAAGTGGCTGCGATTTCGGTGGTTATTGCTGTTTGCGCGCTGCTGTTTGGTTTGTGGTATGGACAGAATTTAAAAATTGGCGACCTCGATCAGGGTGCGCCGGAGCTGCATGCCGACTCTCGCTATAACTTAGATAATGACTTTGTTATTCGTAATTACTCGACCAGTTCAGACGTGCTGGTGGTGATAGGCAAAGACCGTCTGGCCATACTGCATGAGCTTATACTCAGATGGCAGAGGTTCTTTTATCTTCATGATTAGTTCGGCTTTCGCCCATATTTCACGAGGATCGGACAGAATTTCCGCTCCTGCCCGGGCATAGTCCTCATCAGATACTCCGCTGCCTGTGCCTGCGCCTTGTTCCACGAGGACTTTGTGGCCCCTGTCAATAAGAGCTGTCACCCCGGCAGGCACCATTGCTACTCTGTACTCATTGTCTTTGGTTTCTCTTGGGACGCCTACTATCAATACTACCGCCTCCATGGGTGCGAATTTCAGTTGATGTAATCGTCGTTCCACTTTATTGCAAATCCTCCGCGGTGCTTTCGGGCATTAACGCTTATTAATACTTTACCTTTGACCGGCACCTGAAAGGACGATGTGGGGATATCATTTTCGGAGTAAAACACGGTACCATCTGTACCTCTTATCTCTAAACCTATATTCCCGGATTTTGTATTAATTTCTATAAGAATGGTATTGTCTTCTTATTCATTGAATTCACCACGTAATAATGAGTAGCCTTTAATTTCTCTTGGGATACTGCGTACGCGCTCCAAATGCGACATATCCCTGCATAACATTCATTCAGTGTTTTGCCCATACTATAGCAGGAAAGTTCGGCATGGGCAAGAATTTTAGTTGTGTATGTCAGTTGTTATATTGGTGTGTAGGAGGCTTTTTCATTGACTATAGAAATGTCTGGAGAATGTAGGGCATCTTATCCGCAGTCTGTGTTGGCAAAGGCGTCAAAGGTTATCCGAAAATGGTGTGGCACCAATCCGGAAGCACACGCATATCCAGGCGCCGTGGTTCTTGTGACTAAACAAGGGAAAACACTCATGCATGAAGCCTTCGGTTTCATGAGACTTAGCCCGGATCCGGTCCCAATGTCGGTAGACTCAGTATTTGATCTGGCATCACTGACAAAGGCAGTTGCGACCACCACTGCAGCGCTGGTCCTCATTGATCAGGGGGAAATCGGGCTTGACGATCCAATTGAGTATTTTGCGCCTTGCCTTGCAGATCATCCCCTTGGAAAGGCGCAGATTCGGCACCTGCTCACCCAAACCCTGGGGCTTACAGGTTGGACACCGCTTTTTAAGATAGGCGCGACGCGCGATGATATCCCGTCTTTCATGCGCGCTGTAGAACTTAGTTGGCCTCCCGGAACCCGTGTGCAGTATTCATGTCCCGGGTTTATCCTTCTAGGGTGGGTAATAGAGAAAGTCAGCGGTATGACTTTGGACGATTTTACTCGAGAGATGATATTCGAACCCCTGGAAATGAAGGACACGATGTTCTTACCGCTTAACAAGCCTGTGCCTGACAGGATTCGTGAAAGGCTTGTTCCCACTGAACCCAGGTCTGCCACTTTGCGAGGCAGGGAGATAATGGAGGCATTTGCCGGGCCCGAGATGGAATCTTCCGTGCCCGATGGAAGGCGTTGCCCGGAGAGCTGGATGCCGCGCAAACTACAACGCCAATGGAGCG
This sequence comes from Mycobacteriales bacterium, assembly GCA_012842085.1. Taxonomy (GTDB): domain Bacteria; phylum Actinomycetota; class Actinomycetes; order Mycobacteriales; family Mycobacteriaceae; genus Lawsonella. The sequence continues at coordinate 7,118 of DUTM01000102.1, forward strand.
CACGGCATATCGCAGGGGATATCCCTTGTGGAGTAGTCCATGATGAAAATGCCGCATGGCTCGGCGGGGTGGCTGGAAATGCCGGTCTGTTTTCGACAGCCCAAGACCTTGCGAATTTTGGACAGATGTACCTAAATGAAGGAGTTCATAGCGGACGACATATCCTGAGCAGTTCAGCGATTCGCATTGCGACACAGGACTGGACAGCAGGTCTTCCCGGGGACGATAATCGTGGCCTCGGATGGCAGTTTGCGACCCCCGGCGGCCCTCTGGGGGATCTTATGCCTCCGGGCTGCTTCGGACATACCGGCTTTACGGGTACAGTCATTTGGATAGACCCTAAGCATGAAGTAGTAGCTGTGCTACTTACCAACAGACTGCAGTTCACCAGGTCAAACCAACACATCCTAAGAGTCAGGAGGCTTTTCATCAACACGGTTTTTGCTGGGATTTAATATCTTTCTATAAATCAGGCAAAAAGAAGGTAATCCAGTGGGGTCATGACGAAAACTACATTGTGTAGGGACTTGTCTTTTAGAGTTTGTCAAGGTAATCAATTACGTGAATTCATCAAGGAGGGACGCGCAAGTGGAGTCAAAGTATATACCGGAACCCTACAAGATTAAGATGGTTGAGCC